>NZ_JBLXFZ010000001.1:0-990995 GCF_048261515.1 Celeribacter sp. | reverse complement strand
CACGGAAATGGTTATGCCTGGCGACAACCTGAAACTGCAAGGTGAGCTGATTGCTCCGATCGCAATGGAAGAAGGCCTCCGCTTCGCTATCCGCGAAGGCGGCCGCACCGTTGGTTCCGGCGTTGTCTCCAAAATCGTCGAGTAAGCCTAATTCGCGTTAGCGAATGGTTGAAAAAGGAAAGGCTCCGCATTTGCGGGGCCTTTTCATTTGCGAAGGTGTGATTGCGCAATTTAAGCAAAGTCACGGAGCAAACCTAAGGCGGCTGCGATTTCTGCGGAAAAGGTAACGTGACCCTAAATCCGCACTCGAAGGTGCCGACCCCAATAATGCGTTCCATGCCCGAAAAGCCGACGCGCACAGACGCGACTTGAGTCAAGGAAACTTAGGGCTTCTGCACTTTTTGTATTGCTATCTTGCGCGTGCCTTCGTATAGCGCGCGAGTTCTCCTTGCGGGGAGCGCATGGAGGGGGATTCGCTTCTGTAAGGAAGTGCCCACTTCATAAGGTTCGACGAGGGTGTGCGATGAGCGCGCATCTTCCTCTCAACCTCAAAAGCCTGACGAAAGGCAAATGCATATGCAAAGCCAGAACATCCGTATTCGGCTCAAGGCATTCGATTTCCGCGTCCTCGATGCGTCGACGCAAGAAATCGTAAACACGGCAAAGCGCACTGGCGCTCAGGTCCGTGGCCCGATCCCCCTGCCGAACAAAATCGAGAAGTTCACGGTTCTCCGTGGCCCTCACGTTGATAAGAAATCCCGCGATCAGTTCGAGATCCGTACGCACAAGCGTCTTCTCGACATCGTTGATCCGACTCCCCAGACCGTGGACGCGCTGATGAAGCTCGACCTTGCGGCTGGTGTTGATGTCGAAATCAAAGTCTAAGGAGGGCAATCAGATATGTTGCGCTCTGGTGTAATTGCGAAGAAGGTTGGTATGACCCGCCTCTTCATGGAAGACGGCAAACAGATCCCTGTTACCGTTCTTCAACTCGACGGCCTTCAGGTTGTCGCTCAGCGGACCAACGAGAAAGACGGCTACACCGCCGTTCAGCTCGGCGCAGGTTCCGCGAAAGCGAAACGGACCTCCAAAGCCATGCGCGGCCACTTCGCCGCCGCCAACGTTGCGCCCAAGCGCAAGGTTGCCGAATTCCGCGTGGACGAGGAAGCCCTGATCGGTGTTGGTGAAGAAATCACCGCTGATCACTACTTCGAAGGTCAATTCGTTGACGTGGCTGGCACGTCGATCGGTAAAGGCTTTGCTGGTGCGATGAAGCGTCACAACTTCGGGGGCCTTCGCGCTACCCACGGTGTGTCGATCTCCCACCGTTCGCACGGCTCCACGGGTCAGTGTCAGGATCCGGGTCGCGTGTTCAAAGGCAAGAAGATGGCCGGTCACATGGGTGCTGCCCGTGTTACCACCCAGAACCTTCAGGTCGTCAAGACCGACGCCGACCGTGGCCTGATCATGGTCAAAGGCGCCGTTCCTGGCTCCAAAGGTGGTTGGGTCACGGTCAAAGATGCCGTGAAGAAGCCGTTCCCCGAGAACGCCGTCGTTCCCGCCGCTCTGAAATCCGCTGCAGTTGCTGAGGCACCCGCCGAAGAAGCTCCGGCAGAAGGAGGTGAAGCATGACTTTCAAGGTGATCAAACTCGATCTGGACGAGGCCCTGTTCGGTCTTGAGCCGCGTGCAGACATCCTGCACCGTGTGGTTCGCTGGCAGCGTAACAACGCGCAGCAAGGCACGCACAAGGTCAAGACACGCTCGGAAGTGTCCTACTCCACCAAGAAGATCTATCGCCAAAAAGGCACCGGCGGCGCACGCCACGGTTCCCGCAAGGCGCCTATCTTCCGCAAAGGTGGTATCTACAAAGGCCCGACCCCGCGTTCGCACGGCCACGATCTTACGAAGAAGTTCCGTAAGCTCGGCCTGAAGCACGCGCTCTCCGCGAAAGCGGCCTCTGGCAATCTCGTGGTTGTGGAAGATGCGAAACTCGCAGAAGCCAAAACCGCTGTGCTCGCCAAGGCTGTTAAGGAGCAGGGCTGGAAACGCGTTCTGGTGATTGACGGTGCTGACGTTGATGCGAACTTCAAAGCTGCGGCTGCGAACATCGCTGGCGTCGACGTGCTGCCGACCATTGGCGCCAACGTCTATGACATCCTGAAACGTGACACGCTCGTGATCACCAAAGCAGGTGTCGAAGCTCTGGAGGCTCGCCTGAAATGACCAACAAAGCTGAACTCTACGACGTGATCCGCAAGCCGGTCATCACCGAAAAAGCAACTCTCGCTTCCGAAAACGGCGCGGTTGTGTTCGAAGTCGCCATCGACGCGAACAAGCCCACCATCAAGGAAGCCGTCGAGGAACTCTTCGGTGTGAAGGTTAAAGCGGTCAACACGGTTGTCACCAAAGGTAAGACCAAGCGTTTCCGCGGTCAGCCTGGCAAGCGTAAAGACGTCAAAAAAGCCTACGTCACGCTCGAAGACGGTAACTCGATCGACGTGACCACTGGTCTCTGAGTTTCTCGGAACTGGTAGAAATCAAGAAGCCCTCCACGAAAGTGGGGGGCTTTTTTGCTCTCGGCTACGAAAATTGCAGAATGAGGCGACGGAAACGTGCTGCCGTTGCGTTCTACCGCGGCCCCTTGTGTGGCGCAGACAATCAGATGGAAAATCAGATGAAATACCCAGCAACCATTCTAGTGACCTTAGCTTTTTCAGCTCCGGCCTTTGCAAGCAGCTCTTCCGACCCGCTCCATAATCTCGAGCATTTCTTTGAGGATGCGCAGATTGTATCAGGCCCAGAGCTTGTAGACTGCACATTGTCGGAAGGGGCGGAAACCACGTGTTTTTCCATCACCGTAAAAACGGAACCCACGGGCTACACGCCTGGACCATGGTGCCCGACTTCCGTTCTCGATGATGCAGATGCGGGCGGGATCTGGCTCAAGGACGGTGAGGTTCACGATGTTGACGGTGAATTCGTGTCCAACCTGTCGCGGTTCTATAACGACGAGGAATGGCAGTTGGTGAACCCCGACGGGTCGATCCGCGTCACCGACACCAAAGAGGCCTGTGAAGCCGCAGCGCGCCCTGACGTTGCCGAGGAGTATCAAAACTACTGTGTGCAATGTCTGCCCGAATACGTGGATGAGAGCGCGACCGTGACTTATGTCATTCCGCTGACGCCACAAGCCGCCACGCGGCCCGCGCCGACCAACCAGTCTGGGTCTGGTGTTGCCTATAACGGTATCCGTCTGGATGGCTCCGCGCCCGTCGATGACATCCTTGCCGCCCACACCATCGCACCCTTTGATGACTGTGGTGGGCACATCAACACGCACGTGGGCTACCACTATCACGCCGTGACCGACTGCCTCGAAGGCGGCCCTGTTGTCGAAGGGCATGCCTCGCAAATCGGTATCGCTATGGACGGCTACCCGATCTTCAATCGGACCGATGCTCAAGGCGAAGTGCCCGATGATCTTGATGCCTGCAACGGCCACGTCAGCGACGACCTCGGCTATCACTATCATGCAGGTGAAGCGGGATCGAACGCCATCCTCGGCTGCATGACGGCCCAAGCAGGTTGCGTTCTCGAAGACCCTGAGGCCCAATGCGACGCCTCAGCGCGTCCCGCGCCCCCGCGTCCGTGACGGTATAGGCGGGTGGGGGAGAGCGTTTCGCGTATTCCCACTAGACTCCCCCACCATCTCCCCCTATACACCGCCCATCTCACGGCCTCGGATTCGTTCTGGGGCCTGTGATTTGTGTGGAACTGGTCCACCTTCGGGACGGATCAGGGCCTAAACGGAACGGGTCGCAGCATGCGCGCTGCACAACATGACCCAAAGCAAACGGAAGACAGAAACTATGGCACTCAAGTCGTATAAACCGACGACGCCTGGCCAACGTGGGTTGGTTCTGATCGACCGTTCGGAGCTTTGGAAAGGTCGCCCCGTCAAGTCTCTCACCGAGGGTCTGACGAAGAATGGTGGCCGGAACAACACCGGACGGATCACGATGCGCCGCAAAGGCGGCGGGGCAAAGCGTCTCTATCGCATCGTCGACTTCAAACGGAACAAGTTTGACGTCACTGCGACGGTGGAACGGATCGAATATGACCCGAACCGCACCGCGTTCATCGCGCTTATCAAATATGAAGACGGCGAGCAGGCCTACATCCTTGCTCCCCAGCGTCTGGCCGTTGGCGACACTGTGATCGCCTCCGCGAAAGCCGACGTGAAGCCGGGCAACGCCATGCCCTTCTCCGGTCTGCCGATCGGTACGATTGTCCACAATGTCGAGCTCAAGCCCGGCAAAGGTGGTCAGATCGCACGTGCTGCAGGCACCTACGCCCAATTCGTTGGTCGTGACGGTGGCTACGCACAGATCCGCCTCTCCTCCGGCGAGCTGCGTCTGGTGCGTCAGGAATGCATGTGCACCGTTGGCGCCGTGTCGAACCCCGACAACAGCAACCAGAACTTCGGTAAAGCGGGCCGCAACCGTCACAAGGGCATCCGCCCCTCCGTGCGTGGTGTGGTTATGAACCCGATCGATCACCCCCATGGTGGTGGTGAGGGTCGCACCTCCGGTGGTCGTCACCCGGTTACGCCTTGGGGCAAGCCGACCAAGGGTGCAAAAACCCGCAACAAGAACAAAGCGTCCTCGCGGCTTATCATCCGCTCGCGTCACGCTAAGAAGAAGGGTCGCTAAGATATGGCACGTTCTGTCTGGAAAGGCCCATTTGTGGACGCATACGTCCTCAAGAAGGCCGAAAAAACACGCGAGTCTGGTCGTAACGAGGTCATCAAGATCTGGTCCCGCCGCTCCACCATCCTGCCTCAGTTCGTTGGCCTCACCTTTGGTGTGTACAACGGTCAGAAGCACGTCACCGTCAACGTCTCGGAAGACATGATCGGTCAGAAGTTCGGTGAGTATGCACCGACTCGGACCTACTACGGTCATGCCGCCGACAAGAAAGCGAAACGGAAGTAAGCCATGAGCAAGGATAAGAATCCCCGCCGCGTGGCAGACAACGAAGCAATGGCCAAAACCCGTATGCTTCGCGTTTCCCCGCAAAAACTGAACCTCGTGGCTCAGATGATCCGCGGCAAGAAAGTCGACAAGGCCCTCACGGACCTGACTTTCTCCAACAAGCGGATCGCAGCAGACGTGAAGAAATGCCTTCAGTCCGCGATTGCCAACGCCGAAAACAACCACAACCTTGACGTTGACGAACTCGTCGTCGCCGAGGCTTGGGTTGGTAAAAACCTCACCATGAAGCGCGGTCGTCCCCGTGCCCGTGGTCGTTTCGGCAAGATCATGAAGCCGTTCGCGGAAATCACCATCAAGGTGCGTCAAGTTGAGGAGCAAAACTAATGGGTCATAAGGTTAACCCGATCGGTATGCGCCTCCAGGTCAATCGCACCTGGGACAGCCGCTGGTACGCCGACACGAAGGATTACGGTGATCTTCTTCTCGAAGACATCAAAATCCGCGAGTTCATCAAGGAAGAATGCAAACAGGCTGGCGTCAGCCGCGTGATCATCGAACGTCCGCACAAAAAGTGCCGCGTCACGATCCACACCGCCCGTCCTGGTGTCATCATCGGCAAGAAAGGCGCAGACATCGAGACCCTGCGTCGCAAGATCGCCGCGATGACCGACAGCGAGCTGCACCTCAACATCGTTGAAGTGCGCAAGCCCGAGCTGGACGCTGCTCTCGTCGCCGAGAGCATCGCACAACAGCTTGAGCGTCGTGTGTCCTTCCGCCGCGCCATGAAGCGCGCCGTGCAAAACGCCATGCGTATGGGTGCCCTCGGCATCCGCGTGAACGTTGCCGGTCGTCTTGGCGGTGCCGAAATCGCTCGTACCGAATGGTATCGTGAAGGCCGCGTTCCGCTTCACACCCTGCGCGCAGACATCGACTACGCGCACGCTGAAGCTTCGACCGCTTACGGCATCATCGGCATTAAAACCTGGATCTTCAAAGGCGAGATCATGGAACACGATCCGCAGGCTCGTGACCGTCGCGCCGAAGAACTCCAGCAAGGTCCGGCGCCCCGCGGCGACCGCGGCCGTCGCTAAGGAGACCTGAAAAATGCTTCAGCCAAAGCGTACAAAATTCCGCAAGATGCAGAAGGGCCGTATCAAAGGCCTGGCAAAAGGTGGTTCCGACCTCAACTTCGGGTCTTTCGGTCTCAAGGCACTCCAGCCTGAGCGCGTAACAGCCCGTCAGATCGAGGCCGCTCGTCGTGCCATGACGCGTCACATGAAACGTCAAGGCCGCGTATGGATCCGCATCTTCCCGGACACTCCCGTGACCTCCAAGCCCACCGAAGTTCGTATGGGTAAGGGTAAAGGTTCCGTGGATTTCTGGGCATGTAAAGTCAAACCCGGCCGTATCATGTTCGAAATCGACGGCGTGAACGAAGACATCGCCCGTGAGGCCCTGCGTCTTGCTGCGATGAAACTGCCGATCAAATCCCGCGTCGTCGTACGCGAGGACTGGTAAGGTCACGCTTCGCGCAAGCGAAGTGTCGGCAGGTTGCCAGCGCGCAAGCGTCCTGATGACCGCACCGTCCTGATCAATCTCAAAGCCCCGTCAGAAATGGCGGGGCTTTTTGTTGTCCACCCCTCACGCCCGCATTGCCAACGGCAGGGGGGCGGCCCCCTTTTCGGGCCTAAGATTTCCTGACACTGTGACGGCGATCCGCGCTTGGCCGCGGAGCGAGACACCAAAGGGAGATCACTGTGACCGACAGCACCTACCACGTCGGCGAGCGTAATGACGCTTTGCCGCAACCGACTCAATTCGAACCGAAGCCGTTCAAGAAGGGCCGCCCGCCCGAGCCACTGCAATTCGAGGTGGTCATGACCGCCGAGGCGACCGAGCGTCAAAAAAAGACGGGCGTTGTGCAGGTCAATATTCCTGGCTTCTCGCCCGTGCGCCTCTTCTGTGATGAGCAGACGCCCGTGGGCGATGACACCGCCCCGCCGCCGCTGGCCTATATGTGTGCGGGGATCGGGTTCTGCCTGATGACCCATCTCACTGACATCTACACCGCGCGCGGGATCAAGATTAAGTCGATGAAGATCGAGCAAAAGGTCGGTTTCAAGACTAACCTCTCGACCATGCGCGAGATGGGCCACACAACCGAAGGTGAGACCGAGCACATCGAAACGCACGTCCTGATCGACAGCGACGAGCCCGAAGAGCGCATCCGCGATCTGATGGAAGAGGCAGAGAATTCCTGCATGGCCCACTTCGCCCTGCGCAACCCGATCCCGTGGCGCTCACGCCTCCTGCATAACGGCAAGGAAGTGATGAGCCATAGCGGTTAAGCCAAAAAGGAAAACCCCCGCCGATCTTTCGGCGGGGGTTTAGATTTCAGTAGTACTCACTCTACTGGATTACATCGGAAAACTTCTGTTGAGCCATCCTGTGCGGCCAACTCAATAAGTCTTTCGCAAACTGCATAATCCCCTGTTCCTGCATATCCAAAGATGAGCATCATTTTTTCCCATTCGCCCATAACGTTTTTCTTTTCAAACCAAGTAGCGTCATGAAGGCTTGGATTGGCGTTCACTGCATCTACAAGTCGTTTAGTTCCGTCCGCACCGTCTTCCGCAAATGCTGCAACGACGGTCGTGCCAGCAACGATCAACGCAAGCAGCGAGCGCCCAATGCTCTCTTTCATCACTCACCCCATTTATAGTTAAACGACACGCTCACCCGATCGAACTCGCTTTGGTTCATCACCACCTCGTGGCGCAGCCAGCTTTCCCACAGCATCACATCACCCACCTCTGGCTTGAGGTAGATGAAGTTCTGCATCTCGCGGCGCGCGTCTTTCTTGCGGGGCGGGGCGGCCATCATCATGGCGTGGCGCGGGTCTTCGAGGCGGAGCGCCGAGGCACCTTCGGGCATGGCAACATAGGTCGTGCCCGAGATCACCGAATGTGGATGGATATGGGCGGAGTGGTAGCCGCCTTCGGGAAGGACGTTGATCCAGAGGTCTTCAAGCACCAGAGGGCGGTCGTCGAGGTTGAACTCCAGATCCTTGGCAAAGGCCGCAACATGTTTGTCGAGCGCCTCCACCAAATCCTGAAAGATCGGGAACCGCCACGGCAGGTCGGTCAGTGAGGCGTAGGAGGTGTAGCCAGGATAGTTGTTCTCCTCGCACCATTGCTGCCCTGCCTCGTCATCCTCGGCAATCGCATAGCAACTGTCGAAAAGCTCTTCCTCGCCGATCTGCGCGCCAACCGCGTTGAGGCGTTCTTTGTAAAGTCGGGTGACAAAAAGGGACTCGATATCGGCCATGTTGCTCTCCTCGAAATGAAGGGAAGGCACCGCAGTGCCCATTTGCCACATCGCATGTGCGCAGAAGAAGCGCAATCTCGGGATGAAATTATCCGATGAAGCACCATGTATAGAGTAACAAGACAGGAGGCCACGATATGACCAATGAAACCACCCTGAAGAACCTCAACACTGCGCTCCAGATGGAGTTGACCGCCGCCCACCAGTATCAGCTGCACGCCCATGTGCTGGATGACTGGGGACTGGACAAGCTGGCCGACCAGATGCGCGAGGAATTTGCCGAAGAGACAGAGCACTCCAATCTCTTCCTTGAGCGGATGTTCGAACTGGGCGGCGAGCCGGAAATGGCCTTTGCCTCTACGCCGAAAGTCGCCAAGTCGCTGCAAGACATGTTCAAAATGGATCTCGCCGACGAGAAGGAAGCCACCGCCTTCTACACCAAGGCGGCGAAGGCGGCCTATGAAGCGGGCGACCTCAAGACGAAGAAACTGTTCGAGACCATCGCAATTGACGAGGTGGGCCACCAGAACTGGCTTGATCTGCAACTGAGCCTGATCGAACGGATCGGGGAACAGAACTACGCCTCGAAATATGTTTCCGCGGGCGAGGCGGAAGAGGAATAAGGTCAAACCTTCGCGTTTGGTCGCACTGCAAGAAGATTGGAAACCCCGTGCCTTCGGCGCGGGGTTTTCTGATAAAGTTGTGAAGTGGCTTTGAGCGCGTTCGTGTTAGTGTGAGGCCATGAAATATATCGTCGCTTTTCTCCTCGCAGCCACACCGCTTGCCGCCGACCCTCCCGTGATCGAAAAGGTCAACGCCACCCGTTCGGGAGAGGAATGGCGCTTTGACGTTACGCTGTCCCATCCTGATACGGGTTGGGACCACTACGCCGACGGATGGCGGGTGCTGGATATGGAGGGGGCCGAATTGGGCCACCGCGTTCTGGCGCATCCCCATGTGAACGAGCAGCCTTTCACCCGCTCTCTTTCGGGCGTCGAAATTCCCGAGGGCACAACGCAGGTCCAGATCGAAGCGCGCGATACGGCTGACGGCTGGAGCGGTAAGGCGGTTGTCGTCGAATTGCCGAAATAGCGCAATTCGGGCGGCAAACCCCAAACATTGCTTGCCATCACGCGCTCACCCTCCTATAGAGCGACATCTCACAGATTCCCCGCACGGGGAGTCTTGTGCGTTGACATAACCCACCGGGCCGAATGTCACCCCGAAACGGGCGCATTCCGGTGCTAACAGGAACCAAGGAGAGGCGAATATGAACGCCCAAGAATTGCGTGCGAAAACGCCGGACGAGCTCCGCACGGAGCTTGCCAACCTGAAGAAAGAATCGTTCAACCTGCGCTTTCAGCAGGCGACCGGTCAGCTCGAAAACACCGCTCAGATCCGCAAGGCACGCCGTCAGGCCGCACTTGTGAAGACCATTCTGAACGAAAAAGCCGCTTCGGCTGAGTAAGGGGAGCTAGACCTATGCCCAAACGTATTCTTACCGGGGTCGTGACCTCGAACCAGAACGAACAGACCGTGACCGTGTCCGTGGAGCGTCGCTTCAAACACCCCGTTCTGAAGAAAACCATTCGTAAGTCCAAAAAATACCGGGCTCATGATGAGAACAACCAGTTCAACGTCGGTGATACCGTCCGCATCGTGGAATGTGCACCGAAGTCGAAAACCAAGCGTTGGGAAGTGCTCGTTTAATCTCTGATTAGACAAGCCTCCTCCCAGCTTAATCGAAACCCTGGGGATGACAGTCACTGCAGACTGCCCCAAAGGTCGGGAGAAACCAAATGATCCAGATGCAGACCAATCTGGATGTTGCTGATAACTCAGGCGCTCGCCGAGTTCAGTGCATCAAGGTCCTCGGCGGTTCCCACCGTCGATATGCCTCCGTGGGCGACGTCATCGTGGTGTCGGTCAAGGAAGCAATTCCGCGTGGTCGTGTGAAGAAAGGTGACGTGCGTAAAGCCGTCGTCGTTCGCACCGCCAAGGAAGTCCGTCGCGAGGACGGCACCGCGATCCGTTTCGATCGCAACGCTGCCGTGATCCTCAACAACAACAACGAGCCGATCGGCACCCGTATCTTCGGGCCGGTGGTTCGCGAGTTGCGTGCGAAAAACTTCATGAAGATCATCTCGCTCGCTCCGGAGGTGCTCTAATGGCTGCTAAACTCCGTAAAGGCGACAAGGTCGTCGTGCTTGCCGGTAAGGACAAGGGTAAACAGGGTGAAATCACCACCGTGTTCCCCACCAAAGGCAAAGCCATCGTGGAAGGCGTGAACATCGCCATCCGTCACGCGAAGCCCACCCAAGGTGATCAGGGCGGACGTCAGCCGAAGGCAATGCCTATCGACCTGTCCAACCTCGCGCTTCTCGACAAAAACGGCAAAGCGACCCGCGTCGGCTTCAAAGTTGAAGGCGACAAGAAAGTCCGCTTCGCAAAAACCACGGGGGACGTGATCTGATGCTCGACGCTGACAACTACACCCCGCGTCTCAAGGCGCTCTACAAGGACAGCATTCGTGCCGCTCTCAAAGAAGAGTTCGGCTACAAAAACGACATGCAGATCCCGCGTCTGGACAAAATCGTTCTCAACATCGGCTGCGGCGCAGAAGCCGTGCGTGACTCCAAGAAAGCCAAATCGGCTGTCGAAGATCTCACCGCGATTGCCGGCCAGAAGGCACTGACCACACGCGCCAAGAAATCCATCGCTGGTTTCCGCGTTCGTGAGGACATGCCCCTTGGCGCGAAAGTCACCCTGCGTGGCGACCGCATGTATGAATTCCTCGATCGTCTGATCACGATTGCAATGCCCCGCATCCGCGACTTCCGCGGTGTTTCGGGCACGTCCTTCGACGGCCGTGGCAACTACGCCATGGGCATCAAGGAGCACATCGTATTCCCCGAGATCAACTTCGACAAAGTCGATGAAGTCTGGGGTATGGACGTTGTTATCGCCACGACGGCGAAAACTGACGATGAAGCCAAGAGCCTGTTGACTGCGTTCAACATGCCCTTCAACAGCTAATCGCGCGAGGAGTTAGAGAACATGGCTAAGAAATCCATGATCGCACGTGAGCGTAAGCGCGAGAAGCTGGTGGCCAAATACGCCGCTAAGCGCGCCGCGCTCAAAGAGATCATCTATGATCAAGAAAAGCCGATGGAAGAGCGTTTTCGCGCATCCATGAAGCTTGCTGAACTGCCGCGGAACTCTTCCGCGACGCGTCTTCACAACCGTTGCCAGCTGACGGGTCGTCCCCACGCTTACTATCGTAAGCTGAAGGTCTCCCGTATCATGCTTCGGGAACTTGGCTCGAACGGCCAGATCCCTGGCCTCGTGAAATCCAGCTGGTAAGGAGGGCAGAGATATGAACGATCCTATCGGCGATATGCTCACCCGTATCCGTAACTCTCAGATGCGTGGCAAGTCCACGGTGATGACACCCGCTTCTAAGCTGCGCGCTTGGGTGCTGGATGTGCTGACCGACGAGGGCTACATCCGCGGCTATGAGAAGGGCACTGATGAGAAGGGTCACCCGATCCTCGAAATCAGCCTGAAATACTACGAAGGCACCCCCGTTATCCGTGAGCTGAAGCGTGTGTCCACGCCCGGCCGTCGCGTATACCTCGGTGTCAAAGACATCCCCACGGTCCGTCAGGGCCTCGGTGTGTCGATTGTCTCCACCCCCAAGGGTGTGATGTCGGATGCAAACGCTCGTGCCAACAATGTTGGCGGCGAAGTGCTTTGCACGGTCTTCTAAGGAGAGCTGACAATGTCTCGTATTGGTAAACGTCCGGTCGAGCTGCCCAGCGGTGTCACCGCGGCTGTCTCCGGCCAGACCATCGAAGTGAAGGGCCCCAAGGGCACGCATAGCTTCACCGCAACCGACGATGTTACGCTCGCTGTCGAAGACAACGCCGTAACCGTCACCCCGCGCGGCAAATCCAAGCGCGCGCGTCAACAGTGGGGTATGTCCCGCACCATGATCGGTAACATGGTTACCGGCGTGACCGACGGCTTCAAAAAGGAGCTGGAGATCAATGGTGTTGGTTATCGTGCACAGATGCAGGGCAACACCCTGAAACTGTCGCTCGGTTACTCCCATGAGGTGAACTTCGAAGTGCCCGCTGGCGTCACCGTCACGGCCCCGAAACAGACCGAAATCGTTGTGGAGGGTTCCGACCCGCAACTCGTCGGCCAAGTCGCGGCAAACATCCGCGAATGGCGTAAGCCCGAGCCTTACAAAGGCAAAGGTATCAAATACAAAGACGAGTATATCTTCCGCAAAGAAGGTAAGAAGAAGTAAGGACGCTCAAAATGGCAAACAGCAAACGAGATCTGTTCGTGAAGCGCCGCCTGCGCGTTCGCAACAAACTTCGCAAAAGCAATGTCGGCAAAGCTCGTCTTTCCGTGCATCGCTCGAACAAGAATATCAGTGTTCAGCTGATCGACGACGTTCAGGGTGTAACCCTGGCTTCGGCTTCCTCGCTCGAGAAAGATCTCGGCGTGGTTGGCAAGAACAACGTCGAAGCCGCCGCCAAAGTTGGCGCGGCGATCGCAGAACGTGCCAAGAAAGCTGGCGTGGAAGTGTGCTACTTCGACCGCGGCGGTTTCCTTTTCCACGGCAAGGTGAAGGCTCTGGCCGACGCTGCGCGTGAAGGTGGCCTGAAGTTCTAAATCGTCTCGCGGGTTCGCCCGCGTAGCGGTTCCAAAACACTGTGGGGGACGGGTGCTCCGTCCCCCCGATGACACAGGGCGCACATGCGGTTTCCGACTGCGCCACGGGTGTTGAGTTGATTACGGCGCAATCGCGCGCCACCTTGAAAAGGATAGTTCTATGGCAGAACGTGATAACCGTCGCGGCAACCGTCGCGACCGTGATGAAACGCCGGAATTCGCAGATCGCCTGGTTGCGATCAACCGCGTCTCCAAAACGACCAAAGGTGGTAAGAACTTCGGTTTCGCCGCACTCGTGGTTGTAGGCGACCAAAAAGGCCGCGTCGGCTTCGGCAAAGGTAAAGCGAAAGAGGTCCCTGAGGCCATTCGTAAAGCCACCGAACAAGCCAAGCGCCAGATGATCCGCGTTCCCCTCAAAGAGGGCCGCACCCTGCACCACGACATGAACGGTCGTCACGGTGCTGGTAAAGTCGTCATGCGCACCGCACCGCAAGGTACTGGTATCATTGCCGGTGGTCCGATGCGTGCTGTGTTCGAAATGCTCGGCGTTCAGGACGTGGTCGCCAAGTCGATCGGGTCGCAAAACCCCTACAACATGATCCGCGCTACGCTGAACGGCCTCCAGAAGGAAGCCTCCCCGCGTTCCGTGGCACAGCGTCGTGGCAAGAAAGTTGGCGACATCCTCAAAAAGGATGAGCCTGCTTCCGAGAACGCTGAAGCGTAAGGAGCTAGAAAAACATGGCTAAAACCATCGTTGTAAAACAGATCGGCTCCCCGATCCGTCGTCCCGCCGAACAGCGTGCTACGCTCATCGGTCTGGGTCTCAACAAGATGCACAAAACCCGCGAGCTGGAAGATACCCCTTCCGTGCGCGGCATGGTTGCCAAGATCCCGCACCTCGTCGAAATCGTCGAAGAGCGCGGCTAAAACCCGAAGTGTTTCGCTCCTGATTTTTGACCTGTTTGGTCTTCAGGTTGGATCGAGGCACACGGGCTTGGCTTGAAACATTAGAACGCCCCGCTGGAAACAGCGGGGCGTTCGGCGTTTCTCGTGCATATAGCCACTCAAGTTCCCCTCAGACGGAGCGGGCAGGGGGGGGCAATGCGGGCGGCGGCCCTGTTTCAGCCTCCCCCGAAAAGGGGAGTTTCGCCCCTGGGTTGTGTTTGCGACTATGGAATCACCATCAGGTCGTGATCGGGTGTTTGGACGCGGCGTCCCCAGTAATTTGACGTAACAACTGCGCTCACTCTCCCGCACGGCCGAGCATGGCGGGCCAGAACCTCCCCTGTCCGCCGTGTCGGGCGCTGTCTCCTAGACGCCAAAAGAGCGTTGGCGTTCCTGATGAACCGCGATCGCACGACATAGAGTCGGCGTCCGTGGCGACAAATCGGGGCACACGACACGCAGCATCCGTGTGCCCAAGCTCCTGTCGACGGACCTGTCGCGCCCCGCTCCCCCAGCGGGGCGCCCCTTTTCCGCCCTTGCCCGCCTAGTTTCTCACCACTTGCCACTCCCCGCGACAATTTGCGCATGGGGTCGAAAGGCATCACCCCATATCAATACTCTGCGATGAGGGGAGCGCGTCCTTGTGGTCACGCCACCCTTGCGCTGCGCCGCGCAGGCGTCTATACGCCCGTGGTCGGCTCTCGGGCTGACGGGAATCAACATTTGTAAGCCGTGTTTGCCCACTCCGTCGCTGGAGGGCAGTTCCGGCAAAGGAGAAGCGACATGAAATTGCATGAACTGCGCGATAACGACGGCGCAACCAAGAAACGCACACGCGTTGGCCGTGGCCCGGGTTCGGGCAAAGGTAAAATGGGTGGCCGTGGTATCAAAGGTCAGAAATCCCGTTCGGGTGTGGCGATTAAAGGGTACGAAGGCGGGCAAATGCCCCTCTACCAACGTCTTCCTAAGCGTGGCTTCAACAAGCCCAACCGTGCGAAGTTCGCCGTTGTGAACCTTGGCCTCATCGAGAAATTTGTCGAAGCAGGCAAACTCGACGCCAAGAAAGAGATCACCGAAGACGTTCTCGTCGAAAGCGGCCTTGTTCGCCGCAAGCTCGACGGTGTGCGCGTTCTGGCGAAAGGCGAGGTTAAATCCAAACTGAACCTGAACGTGACAGGCGCGTCCAAATCCGCGATTGAAGCGGTCGAAAAAGCTGGCGGCACGCTCACCGTTGCCGCGAAGGCCGAGGCGGCCGCCGAATAAGGGTTGTGGCAAGGGGCTTCGCCCCTTACATCAAACCTTAAGTTTTCCAAGCGCCGCCTATCGGGGAACCGGTCGGGCGGCGCTGACGCGAAGAAAGAGACCTAAATGGCATCCGCAGCAGAACAGATGGCGGCGAACCTCAACTGGGGCACCCTCGGGAAAGCCAAAGAGCTTCGTCAGCGTATTGTCTTCACCCTCGGTCTGTTGATCGTCTATCGCCTTGGCACCTTCATTCCCGTGCCGGGCATCGACGGCAACGCCCTCCGCGACTTCATGGAACAGGCTTCCGCAGGTATCGGTGGCATCCTGTCGATGTTCACTGGTGGTGCGCTTGGCCGCATGGGGATCTTCGCATTGGGCATCATGCCCTACATCTCTGCCTCGATCATCGTGCAGCTTCTGACCGCGATGGTGCCCTCCCTTGAGCAACTCAAGAAGGAAGGCGAGCAGGGGCGTCAGAAAATCAACCAATACACCCGCTACGGCACAGTCTTCCTGGCGCTGTTTCAGGCCTATGGCCTCGCGGCCTCTCTGGAGGCGGGTGATCTGGCCCACGATCCCGGCTGGTTCTTCCGCGCGGGCGTTGTCATCACGCTGGTTGGCGGCACCATGTTCCTGATGTGGATCGGTGAGCAAATCACGCAACGCGGCATCGGCAACGGTATCTCGTTGATCATCTTCGTCGGCATTGTCGCCGAGGTTCCGGGCGCACTGGCACAGTTCTTCGCTTCTGGCCGTTCGGGCGCCATCTCGCCCTTCGTCATCCTCGCGGTGATCGTCGTGGTGGTCGCCACCATTGCCTTCGTCGTGTTCATGGAGCGCGCGCTACGCAAGGTGCACATCCAGTACCCGCGCCGCCAGCAAGGCATGAAGGTCTACGACGCGCAATCCAGCCACCTGCCGATCAAGGTGAACCCCGCGGGCGTCATTCCCGCGATCTTCGCCTCCTCGCTGCTGTTGCTGCCCACCACTATCGCGACCTTCTCGGGTCAAAGCGATCTGGGGCCCGTCATGTCCACGTTGCTTGCCTACTTCGGACCTGGCCAACCGCTCTACCTGCTGTTCTTTACGGCGATGATCGTCTTCTTCACCTACTTCTACACCGCAAACGTCGCCTTCAAGACGGATGACATTGCGGAGAACCTGAAGAACCAGAACGGCTTCATTCCCGGCATCCGTCCGGGTAAGAAAACCGAAGAACACCTCGACTACATCGTAGCGCGTATTCTTGTGCTCGGTTCCGCATATCTCGCAGCAGTCTGCCTGTTCCCCGAGATCCTGCGTGCCCAGTTCTCGATCCCGTTCTACTTCGGGGGCACCTCGGTTCTGATCGTTGTTTCCGTCACGATGGACACGATTCAGCAAATCCAGTCTCACCTGCTGGCCCACCAGTATGAGGGGCTGATCGAAAAATCGCAGCTGCGCGGGAGGAAGCGCAGCAAAAAAGGGACAGCTAGACGATGAATATCATTCTCCTTGGCCCGCCCGGCGCAGGCAAAGGCACTCAGGCACAACGCCTCGTGGAGGAGCGCGGCATGGTGCAACTGTCGACCGGAGACATGCTCCGTGAGGCGCGCACCTCGGGCACCGAAATGGGCAACAAGGTTGCTGCGATCATGGATGCGGGCGAACTTGTCACCGACGAGATCGTGATCGGCCTGATCGACGAGAAAATCCGCAGCGGCAATACCGCCGGATTCATCTTCGACGGCTTCCCCCGCACGCTGGCGCAAGCCGATGCGCTTAACGAGCTGCTTTCGCGCAACGGCGCGCAGCTCGACGCGGTGATCCAGCTTGATGTCGATGACGCTGCCCTCGTGGACCGCATCGTCGGCCGCGCCAAAGAGGCCGTGGCCGCAGGTGGCGAAGCCCGTAAGGACGACAACGAGGAAAGCCTCAAGGTCCGTCTGATGGAATACTACAAGAAGACCGCGCCGCTCATTGGCTACTACTACGCCCGTGGCGACCTCAAAGTGGTCGACGGAATGGCCGCGCCCGACGAAGTGGCGCAGGGTATTTCGGCGGCTTTGGCCTGATTTAGCGGGGAAATGGCGCGAGGCCTTGACGCTTCGCTCATTCCCCCGTATGGCACACCATCCCTTACGGGATTCAAGATTCGCAAACGGGTCGCTCCCGTTCGAAGACCATAGATTCAGCTGACGCCCGCAGGTGGAGAAAACCCGCGGGCTTCCGTTGTGAAAAAAGGTTCCGGAGTTACGGAACCGCAACGAAAGGAAAGTAAACGTGGCACGTATCGCTGGCGTGAATATCCCGACTGCAAAGCGGGTTCCAATCGCCCTCACATATATCACCGGTATCGGTAACGCCTCCGCCGAAGCCATCTGCGAAGCCGTTGGCATTGACCGCACCCGTCGTGTGAACGAGCTGTCCGACAGCGAAGTTCTCTCCATCCGCGAGCACATCGACGCCAACTACACCGTCGAAGGCGACCTGCGCCGTGAAGTTCAGATGAACATCAAGCGCCTGATGGACCTCGGTTGCTACCGTGGCCTGCGTCACCGCCGTAACCTGCCCGTTCGCGGTCAGCGTACCCACACCAACGCTCGCACGCGCAAAGGCCCTGCTAAGGCCATTGCCGGCAAGAAGAAATAAGGGAGGGTTCGACCAATGGCACGTGATACTCGTCGCACCAAGAAGAAGGTTTCCAAGAACATCGCCGCTGGCGTTGCTCATGTGAACTCCACCTTCAACAACACCAAGATCCTCATCTCCGACGTTCAGGGCAACGCGATTTCGTGGTCCTCCGCGGGCACGATGGGCTTCAAAGGTTCGCGCAAATCTACCCCTTACGCCGCTCAGATGGCTGCGGAAGACGCTGGTAAAAAAGCGCAGGACCATGGTGTGAAAACCCTCGAAGTCGAAGTTCAGGGCCCCGGCTCTGGTCGTGAGTCCGCTCTGCGCGCACTCGCCGCTGTCGGCTTCAACATCACGTCGATTCGCGACGTGACCCCGATTGCACACAACGGCTGCCGCCCGCCGAAGCGTCGCCGCGTGTAATCAAGATAAAATTTTATGGATCGCGTGCGGTTGACGCATGCGGTCCGTTTTTGCGTTTTAGATCCCTCGGGACGTTTTCCGCTTACGGACATGGGCGGAAAACAAGAATGGAGGCTACTGCATGATCCACAAGAATTGGGCCGAGCTCATCAAACCCACCCAACTTGACGTGAAACCGGGTAACGAGCCCGCACGCCAGGCCACCATCATCGCTGAACCGCTTGAGCGCGGCTTCGGTCTGACGCTCGGCAACGCGTTGCGCCGCGTGCTGATGTCCTCGCTGCAAGGTGCGGCCATTACCTCCGTCCAGATTGACAACGTCCTGCACGAGTTCTCCTCGATCGCGGGTGTGCGTGAGGACGTTACCGACGTTATCCTCAACCTCAAGGGTGTGGCTCTGCGTATGGACGTCGAGGCGCCCAAGCGTCTGTCGATTTCTGCCAAAGGTCCGATGGTTGTCACCGCTGGTGACATCTCCGAATCCGCTGGCATCGAAGTTCTGAACAAAGATCACGTGATCTGTCACCTCGACGACGGCGCCGATCTGTTCATGGAACTGACCGTTTCGACGGGCAAAGGCTACGTGGCCGCTGACAAGAACAAACCCGAGGATGCGCCTATCGGCCTGATCCCCGTGGATGCGATCTACTCGCCGGTCAAGAAAGTGTCCTATGACGTGCAACCGACCCGTGAAGGTCAGGTTCTCGACTATGACAAGCTGACGCTGAAAATCGAAACCGACGGTTCCGTGACCCCCGAGGACGCCGTGGCATTCGCTGCCCGCATCCTGCAAGACCAGCTTTCGATCTTCGTCAACTTCGACGAGCCCGAAGCCGCTGGCCGTCAGGAAGAGGACGATGGTCTCGAGTTCAACCCGCTTCTTCTCAAGAAAGTGGACGAGCTGGAACTTTCCGTGCGTTCGGCAAACTGCCTCAAGAACGACAACATCGTCTACATCGGCGATCTCATCCAGAAGACCGAAGCCGAGATGCTCCGCACCCCGAACTTCGGCCGCAAGTCGCTCAACGAGATCAAAGAAGTCCTTTCGGGCATGGGTCTGCACCTCGGCATGGATGTCGAAGAGTGGCCGCCTGAGAACATCGAAGAGCTGGCCAAGAAATTCGAAGACCAGTTCTGATCTGAATATCTGGGGGTCGGGAGAAAGTCCGACGTTTGCCCGACGCATGTCCGACAAATGTCCGACAGGTTTCCGACCCCCAAAACCGGGCCTTGTGCCCGACACGACCCGGGCATCTTGCCCCAAGGAGAATCGGTGACACGCATCGCCGGTCAGACAAAGCAAAACACGCTATAGGAGATATAAAATGCGTCACGCTAAAGGCTACCGCCGCCTCAACCGTACCCACGAGCACCGCAAGGCGCTCTTTTCCAACATGGCCGGCTCGCTCATCGAGCACGAGCAGATCAAAACCACGGTGCCCAAAGCCAAAGAGCTTAAGCGCATCATGGACAAGCTGATCACGCTCGGCAAACGCGGCGATCTGCACGCGCGCCGTCAGGCAGCCGCTCAGCTCAAGCAGGACAAGGACGTTGCGAAACTCTTCGACGTTCTCGGCCCCCGCTACAAAGAGCGCAACGGTGGCTACACCCGTGTTCTTAAAGCAGGATTCCGTTATGGCGACATGGCTCCGATGGCAATCATCGAGCTCGTTGACCGCGACGTAGACGCCAAAGGTGCCGCAGACCGTGCACGCCTTGAGGCAGAAGACGCCGCACTCGACGCTGAATAATCCCTGCGATTTCAGTCTTTCGAAAAGCCCTGCCAACTGGCGGGGCTTTTTTATTGTGTGGGGCTGATTTGGCACGGTTGTGTGATCAAAGTCATAATTGTCTTCAAACCCCGGCAATAGACGGATACAAGCTACGCAGTTTGAGGAAGCCGACTGTTTGCTGTCCGCTGCTTCTTTTGAGGATACGGGACGTGCTCACCTTCCCGTTGTGCGCAAGACAGTAAGTGTTTCTGGCAGGTTGGTTGCCTCAATGACGGTTGAAGGCCACTGAGTGGCGGAGCCGTTGGTAGAGTTGCTACGTTTAGCGCGAACGAGTTTCACGCATCCATCCACTAAGGGCGCAAAAAAGCATGAGCACGGCTCAACAACTTTCTGCTGGATACGCGAAATTGGCCGCGCTCAGTCCTACTGGCTATCTCGTTGCACTTCATATCCGCCAAGCAAGTCCACTCCACACGCATCTCACCATGAGCGCGGATTGGGTGAAGGTTTATAACGAGAATTCGCTCGCTCTTTGCGACCCTCTTATCGCGTGGTCTTTGTCCACAGAGGGTGCAATCCGTTGGAGCGCTGTGGATTTTCCTGATCCCTTTGACGTCTTTGGAAAAGCGGCGCAATTCGGTCTTCGCTATGGGCTGGGAGTTTCCATTGGGGAGATCAGTTCGCGCACATTGGTCTCATGCTCGCGAGGTGATCGTGAGTACACCGATAGCGAAATTGCAGAAATTCAGGCCGTTTCGGTGGACCTTCACAAAGCATCCGTACCGCCCCATACGCTGACGACTGCCCAACTTCATGCGCTTCGCAGCATCGCGTCGGGTGATCGCCATGCTGCAGCAGCGGCGAAGCTCGGAATATCTGAAAGCGCACTCAAGGCACGGCTTCAGTCTGCGCGTAGTCGCCTCGTTGCACGCACAACCTCTGAAGCCATTCAGAAGGCCAAAGAACTTCGTCTTCTTTGACGGGTTTCTGTGCCCTTTCGTATCCCGATGCATCAGCGTAGCATTGCGCCATGAGCGATCTATTTTCGACAGACACACCAGAAACAACCCCCGCACCATCCGCAACGCGGCCCTTGGCTGATCGTTTGCGCCCGCGATCCCTCTCGGAGGTGATCGGGCAGGAACAGGTGCTTGGGGCAGACGCACCGCTGGGGACCATGCTTGCATCTGGCTCGCTGTCGTCCATCATCTTCTGGGGGCCACCTGGCGTCGGGAAGACTACTATAGCACGGCTCTTGGCGCATGAGACCGATCTCGCCTTCGTCCAAATTTCCGCGATTTTCTCGGGTGTTCCTGAGTTGCGTAAAGTGTTTGAGGCGGCACGGCATCGCGCCGCAAACGGGCAGGGGACATTGCTTTTTGTTGACGAGATCCACCGCTTCAACAAGGCGCAACAGGATGCCTTCCTGCCCCATATGGAGGACGGCACCATTCTCCTCGTCGGGGCAACAACCGAGAACCCGTCCTTCGAGTTGAACGCCGCTGTGTTGTCGCGGGCGCAGGTCATGGTGCTGACGCGCCTCTCCGTGGAAGATCTGGCAAAACTTGGCGCACGCGCGGAAGCCGAACTGGGGCGCAATCTTCCTCTGGACGAGGATGCTAAACACGCGCTTTGGGAAATGGCGGATGGCGACGGGCGCACGCTCCTCAATCTCATTGAGCAGATCGTTGCGTGGAAAGTGAAGGGTGACCTCACCCCCGACGAACTCGCCAAACGCCTGATGCGCCGTGCGGCGAAATACGACAAGTCGGGGGACGAGCATTACAACCTGATTTCCGCGCTGCACAAATCCGTTCGCGGTTCAGATCCCGACGCGGCGCTCTACTGGTATTCGCGTATGTTGGAGGGCGGCGAAGATCCCCGCTACCTCGCCCGCCGTCTGTTGCGAATGTCGGTCGAGGACATCGCTCTGGCCGATCCGCAGGCGCAGTCGATCTGCCTCACGGCCTGGCAAACCTATGAGCGTCTCGGTTCGCCTGAGGGGGAACTGGCCTTGGCTCAGGCTGTGATCTACCTTGCCCTCGCACCCAAAACCAACGCGGGATACGTTGCCTACAAGGCCGCTCGCGAAGCCGCTCGCAAGACAGGGTCTGAACCTCCGCCAAAACACATCCTGAACGCACCGACCAAACTCATGTCGGAGCAGGGATACGGCGCGGGCTATGCCTATGACCACGATGCCGAGGATGGATTTTCGGGACAGAACTATTTCCCGGACACCCTCCCGCGCACTGCATTCTACCAACCCGTCGAACGTGGCTTCGAGCGCGATCTGGGAAAACGTCTCGCCTATTTCGCCAAGCTGCGAGAAAAGCGGGAAAACGGTACGGAGAGTTGACAATGGACGCCTGCGCACCCAAACGAGAGCGGGAAAGGACCACCTCAATGACACCGCTTTTACAAGTCGCCATCGGCGGCGCTCTGGGCGCCTCGGCGCGCTATCTCACTGGAATCGGCATGACGCGCCTTTTGGGCCGCGGATTCCCTTGGGGGACGCTGACCGTGAACTTTGTGGGGTCGTTCCTGATGGGCGTCCTCGTGGTGGTTCTCGCCCATAAAACCGACAACCGTTTCGCGCCGCTCCTCATGACGGGGCTGCTCGGCGGGTTCACCACCTATTCGGCATTTTCGCTCGACACCATTACGCTCTACGAACGCGGCCATACAGCGCTTGCGGGGGCGTATGTGGTCGGCACATTGGCGCTGGCTCTGGGCGGTATAGCTCTAGGACTGGCTGTGGCGCGCGGGGTGGTGGCATGAGCATGGTTCAGATCATCACCATTTCGGACGACCAACCCGAACAACGCCTCGACCGCTGGCTGCGCAAAACCTTCCCGCAGTTCAAACAGGGGCAGATCGAAAAGGCCTGTCGCAAGGGTGAAATCCGCGTCAACGGATCGCGCTGCAAGTCGAGCACGCGCGTGGGGCCTGGGATGGATGTGCGCATTCCCCCCTTGCCCAAACCCGACACCGAAAACCGTCCGCGCACGACCCGCATTTCCGCGAGTGATGCCGCGATGATGCGCGACATCGTTCTTTATCAGGACGACCACCTTATCGTGATCAACAAGCCTGCGGGCCTGCCGACGCAGGGCGGATCGAAGCAGACCCGCCACGTGGATGGTCTGTCACAGGCGCTTCAGGGCGATTTCCCAGAAAAGCCGCGCCTTGTGCACCGCCTCGACAAGGACACTTCGGGCGTTCTGGTTCTCGCACGCACCCCCGCAGCGGCCACGAAACTGACCGCAGCCTTCCGCCACCGCAATACGCGCAAGATTTACTGGGCGTTGGTCGCGGGTGTTCCCACGCCCTACCTCGGCGAGATCAAATACGGTCTTGTCAAAGCCAAGGGACGCGGCAAGGGCGGGGAGGGCGAGAAAATGCACGCCGTTCATCCGCGCGATGTCGACAGCACCGAGGGCGCGAAACGGGCACATACGCTTTACGCCACCCTCTACCGTGTCGCCTCGCGTGCCGCATGGGTGGCGATGGAGCCGCTCACGGGCCGCACGCACCAGCTTCGCGCGCATATGGCGGAGATTGGTCATCCCATTATCGGTGACGGCAAATACGGTGGTTCCAGTCAGGAAAACATGGGCGACGGCTGGGGGGCGCAGCTTGGCGGGATCATTTCCAAGAAGTTGCACCTGCACGCGCGCAGCCTGACCTTCGAGCACCCCGAAACGAAGAAGCCGCTGACCGTCACCGCTCCGCTGCCCGACCACATGGCGCATAGTTGGGAGACCTTCGGTTGGACCGAAGATCTCGCCGCTGATGATCCATTCGAGGAATTGATGTGACGCGACTTGTGATCTTCGACGTGGATGGCACTCTGGTCGACAGCCAAGCGCATATCGTCGCGGCGATGACCGCGGCATTCGAGGCCGTTGACCTGACTCCGCCGAGCCGTGATCGGCAGTTGGCGATTGTCGGCCTGTCGCTGCCCTATGCGATTGCCGAGCTTGCGCCTGAGGCTGATACCGCGACGCAAGCCGAAATTGTCGAGAACTACAAACGCGTATTCCACGAGTTGCGTATGGCGCAGGGCGCGGCAGCCTCGCCGCTCTTTGATGGTGCGGAAGAGGCGGTCCGACGTTTGGGTGCGCGGGACGATACCCTACTTGCGATTGCGACGGGCAAAAGTCGCCGCGGCCTTAATGCGCTGATGGCGGATTGGGATTTTTCCGATCTCTTCATCTCCGACCAATGCGCCGACGATCATCCGTCGAAGCCACACCCCTCGATGGTGCAGACCTGCATGGCCGATGCGGGCGTTTCGGCTGCCGAGACAGTTGTCGTGGGTGACACCACTTACGATATGGAAATGGCCCGCGCCGCACGCTGCACGGGATTGGGTGTGGATTGGGGCTACCACGGCGCATCGGCGTTGCGAGAGGTAGGGGCGGTTGACGTTCTCCACGATTTCAGCCAGATCGACGCCGCGCTGGACACAATTTTCAAAGGGTGAGCAACGTGGCGGAATGGGCGGCAAAACGATTCTGGAAAGAGACTGCGGTCATAGAAGATGAAGGCGGATTCGCCGTGCATCTCGACGGTCGCCCCGTGCGCACGCCAGCCAAAGCGCCACTCATCGTGCCAACCCGTGCCTTGGCCGAGGCCATTGCCGCCGAATGGGACGCACAGGACGAGCAGATCGACCCGCACTCCATGCATGCCACACGCGGAGCCAATGCCGCGATTGACCGCGTGACGATCCACCATGATGAAGTTGTTACGATGCTGGCCGACTATGGCGATAGCGATCTGACGTGTTACCGCGCGCCGCACCCCATGGAACTGGCCGAGCGTCAGGCCGCAGCGTGGGATCCTATGCTCGATTGGGTGGCGGAGCGGTTTGATGCGCGCCTTGAGCCGCGCACGGGCGTTATGCATTATGCGCAACCGGATCAGGCTCGCGCCAATCTCCGTGCGGAAGTGGCGCGATTGAATGCGTTCGAACTGTCTGCTTTCCACGATCTTGTCACGCTGTCGGGGAGCCTCGTCATTGCGCTTGCCGCCATTCACGATCAACACCCGATCGAGACGCTTTGGGACATGTCGCGGATCGACGAGACATTCCAGATCGAGCAGTGGGGCGTCGACGAAGAAGCCGCTGAAGAAGCCGCTATAAAGCGCGGCAGTTTCCTGCGCGCTCATGTCTTTTACACATCTGTTCAGAGCTAAGACATTCGCAGGTTTTTTTGCGCCTCCATTTTGGGCGGACGCTTCGTTAACATGCGTTTTCGTGATCCAGCCCTTGACGATCTGTAATGAATCCACTCAACTTGGCTCATTGATCGGGCATTTGCCCAATTCGATATCGCCCCGGCCCCAAAGCGGCCGATGAAGAGCACCAGCATAGGTGCGAATGACAGGAAGAGGTAAAAATGAAAAAATCAGTATTTCTCGGCGCGTTGACCGTGGCCGGCCTTGCCGCAGGAGCCGCGGTGGCTCAAGACGGTGGCTCGCCGACGCTCTCAGCGATCAAGGAGCACGGAGCGCTGAAATGTGGCGTGAACCCCGGCACCCCCGGTTTTGCTGCTCCCGACGCTAATGGCGTCTGGAAAGGGTTCGACGTTGATGTCTGTCGGGCGGTTGCAACTGCGATCTTCGGCGACCCCGACAAAGTGGAATATACGCCGCTGACCTCCGCCGTGCGCTTCTCCGCACTGGCCGCTGGCGAAGTGGACATGCTTGCACGGAACACCACGTGGACCTTCACGCGCGACGTTGACCTTAAAAACACCTTCGTCGGCGTGAACTACTACGATGGTCAGGGCTTCATGGTCCCCAAAGACCTCGGCGTTTCCTCCGCGAAAGAGCTGTCTGGCGCGACCGTGTGTATCGAAACCGGCACCACGACCGAGCTTAACCTTTCGGACTACTTCCGTGTGAACAACATGGATTACGAACCCGTGCCCGTTGAGAGCTTCACCGAAGCTCAGACGCAGTTCCTTGCTGGTGCCTGTGACGTCTACACAACAGATGCATCCGCTCTGGCCGCATCGCGTGCGTCTTTCGAGAACCCTGGTGACTACGTGGTTCTGCCCGAAATCATCTCCAAAGAGCCGCTCGGCCCGCTCGTTCGTCATGGCGACAGCGCATGGGGTGATGTCGTTCGTTGGACGCTCAACGCGATGATCGCTGCTGAAGAGTACGGCGTGACCTCCGCGAATGCCGCTGAACTGGCAGAAGGCACCGAAAACCCCGAGATCAACCGTCTCCTCGGTGTCGAAGGCGACCTCGGCGCAATGCTCGGCCTCGAGTCCGATTGGGCGCTGAACGTTATCACCACTATCGGCAACTACGGTGAGAGCTTCGAGCGTAACATCGGCGAAAGCACCCCTGTGGGTCTGGCCCGAGGCCTGAACGCACAGTGGACCGAAGGCGGCCTGATCTACTCGCCGCCCTTCCGCTAAGACACAGTGACAAGGGAGGGCGCGGAGAAATCCGCGCCCTTTCCTTTTTGCCAAATACCCGAAAAATAAAAAGCCCTCGGTGTGCCGCCATTGCGCGAGCATCCGAAGGGATCATGGGGAAAACAGGGGGCCGTCTGACATGACGACATTGACTGATCCGCCGCAAAATGAGGGCTTTCGCCTAAGTCAGCTCATCTACGACACGCGGTATCGCTCGTTCACCATTCAAACGGTGGTGCTGATCGCATTTCTCGCGCTGTTGGTTTTCTTGATCCGTAATACGATCACCAATCTCGAAAACCTCGGCAAAGACATTGATTTCTCATTCCTGTCGAATTCAGCAAACTACGATATCAACCAACGAATTATTCCTTACCAGTCGTCCGACACGCATTTTCGCGCGACGATGGTGGGGCTGCTTAACACTCTGCTGATTGCCGTTCTTGGCTGTACGCTGGCAACTGTGATCGGGGTGATCGCAGGTGTGCTGCGTCTGTCGAAGAACTGGCTGACCGCGCGCATCATGACGGTCTATGTCGAGACCTTCCGCAATATTCCCGTGCTGCTTTGGATTCTCGCCTTTATGGCGGTGTTCTCCGAATCCCTGCCGCAACCGCGCGCCTTCCGAGGGGAGAACCCCGAGGCGTCGATGTGGCTGTGGGATACGGTGGCGATGACCAATCGCGGCACATATATCCCCGCGCCGATCTGGAACGAAGGATCAGTCTTCGTCGTCATAACTTTCCTGCTGTCACTGCTGGGCATCTGGGCCTTCGGACGCTGGGCAATGCGTCGTTTCGAGGCCACAGGGCGTCCGCTGCCAACTTTCTGGATTAAACTCGCGATCTTCGTCGTGCCGACAGCCATCGTGTATTTCCTGATGGGCCGCCCGATCGCATGGTCGGTTCCCGAACTGCGTGGCTTCAACTTCCAAGACGGGCTGCATCTGCGCAACTCGATGCTTGCGCTGTGGCTGGCTTTGTCGTTCTACACTGGCTCCTTTATCGCCGAGATCGTCCGTTCGGGCATCCTCGCTGTTTCCAAAGGGCAGACCGAAGCCGCCTTTGCTCTGGGTCTGAGCTCGTCGCGCACGATGAACCTCGTGATTCTGCCGCAGGCGTTGCGGGTGATCGTGCCGCCGCTGATCTCGCAATACCTCAACCTGACGAAAAACTCCTCGCTGGCTCTGGCCGTGGGCTACATGGACCTGCGCTCGACGCTCGGGGGCACGACGCTCAACACCACGGGGCGCGAATTGGAATCCATGCTCCTGATGATGCTGATCTACCTCTGCGTCTCGCTTCTGATTTCCTCGGGCATGAACGTCTACAACAACGCTGTGAAGCTGAAGGAGCGGTGATATGAGTGATCTACATGCACAAACCGTCGCCTATGTTCGCGACACAATGCTCGACCAACAGCCCGCTCCACGCGGTCAGGTGGGGGCTTCGCGGTGGTTGCGCGAGAACCTTTTCTCGGGGTGGCTCAACACTCTGCTCACGCTGTTGTCGATCTACGTCGTCTTCGTTGTCCTCCGTGGCTCCATGCCATGGGTCTTCGGTGGTGTCTGGGACGCGGGCAGCCTGAGCGAATGCCGTGACATCCTCAACGAGACACGCGGTTCGACCCATTATGCCTGTTGGGCTGTGCTTACCGAGCGCTGGAACCAACTGCTCTACGGGTTCTTCCCTGAGGGCCAATACTGGCGTCCGAACCTTGCCTTTGTCCTGATGTGTCTTGCCGTGGCTCCCGTCCTTTTCGACGCCCTGCCGCGCAAGATGCTGTGGATTTCCGCTGCATTCCCCTTCCTGCTTGTCTGGCTGGTCTGGGGGGGCACGATCTGGGGCACGCTGTCAGCAGCCGTCGGCTTCGCCATCGCGGGCATCGTATTCACAATCGTGGATAGGCACTCCTCAACAATGCTCGCTGCCTTCGGCGCGGTGGTCGGCGCGGTTATTTGGTGGTCCTTCATCGGGCCGCTCATCACGGGCGGTTTGGAAACCAACATGCCGTTTGGGCATCTCCAAGAAGTCGAAAGTCGCGAGCTTGGCGGGTTCATGATCTGTCTGATTATCGGCATTGCAGGGATCGCTCTGTCGCTGCCCATCGGGATCGTTCTGGCGCTCGGCCGTCAGTCGGACCTCATTTTGGTGAAGACCATCTGCGTCGGGTTCATCGAGTTCATCCGTGGCGTGCCACTTATCACGCTGCTGTTCACCGCCTCGCTGCTGCTCAACTACTTCCTGCCACCCAATACCACCTTTGACCTCACCTTGCGGGTGATCATCATGGTGACGCTGTTTGCCTCCGCTTATATGGCCGAGGTGATCCGTGGCGGTCTGGCGGCGCTTCCCAAGGGGCAATACGAGGCGGCTGACGCGCTCGGGCTGGATTACTGGAAAGCCCAACGTCTCATCATCATGCCGCAGGCCCTGAAGATTTCCATTCCAGGTATCGTGAACACATTCATCGGGCTGTTCAAAGACACGACGCTGGTGATGTTCATCGGCATCTATGACATGCTCGCGCTTTCCAATGCGATCCGTGCCAACTCGGAATGGAACGGCATCTATTGGGAACTCTTCATCTTCATCGGACTGGTCTTCTGGCTCTTCTGCTTCGCCATGTCCCGTTATTCGCAGTGGCTGGAGCGCAAGCTCCGCACCGATCATCATTAAGTAAGGAGGGCAGTAACATGTCTCTCGTGACCGAACGCACCATTGATCGCAGCCAGATGAAGGTCTCTGACGAGATCGCCATCCAGATCACCAATATGAATAAGTGGTATGGCGATTTCCACGTCTTGCGCGACATCAACCTCACCGTTCATCGAGGCGAGCGGATCGTTATCGCGGGGCCGTCAGGCTCTGGCAAGTCGACAATGATCCGTTGCATCAACCGCCTTGAGGAGCATCAGCAGGGTAGAATTATTGTCGATGGAACCGAGCTGTCCTCGGACATCAAGAACATCGATAAGATCCGCTCTGAAGTCGGCATGTGCTTTCAGCACTTCAACCTCTTCCCGCACCTTTCGATCCTCGAAAATTGCACGCTCGCTCCGATGTGGGTGCGCAAGATGCCGAAGAAAGAGGCCGAAGAGATCGCGATGCACTACCTTGAAAAGGTGAAAATCCCCGAGCAGGCCGACAAGTATCCCGGTCAGCTATCGGGCGGTCAGCAACAGCGTGTGGCCATCGCGCGTTCGCTGTGTATGCAGCCGCGCATAATGCTCTTTGACGAACCGACCTCTGCGCTTGATCCCGAGATGATCAAAGAGGTGCTCGACACCATGATCGAGCTGGCCGAGGAGGGCATGACCATGCTCTGCGTGACCCACGAGATGGGCTTTGCCCGTCAGGTGGCAAACCGCGTGATTTTCATGGACCAAGGGCAAATTGTTGAGCAGAACGAGCCCGAAGAGTTCTTCAATAACCCCAAGTCGGATCGTACCAAGCTCTTCCTGAGCCAGATTCTCGGCCACTGAGCGAGGTCTTGAGAAACGACAATGGGCGCTCTTCGGAGCGCCCTTTTGCATGTATAGGGTCAGGCCAGATCGCGTGGGATGGCGAAGTCGGCCACCTTGTTCTTGCCGAACTGCACCTGTTTCCACATTGGCGCGTCCACTTCGAAAACCGTTGTGGCCGCCGTTGGATAGCGCACAAAGTCGGGATGGCTATGCGGGGCGGCAGCGAAATGCGACGCGAAATCTCCGATGCCTGGATTGTGCGCGATCAACAAAACCGTCTCGCCTGTGGCCTGCGCCAGTGTCCGCAGGATTTGAAAATCGGGCGCGTGGTAGAGTGCCCGCATTGGTTTGGTCACGGGCGAAACACCCGCCGCGGCCAGCACTCTCTCGCCCGTTTCCATCGTGCGTGCAGCCGAAGACAGGATCACCTCGTCGGGCAAATATCCCTTTGACTTCAGCCAGCCTCCCATAAGATTCGCAGCATCCCGTCCGCGCGAATTGAGCGGGCGGTCGTAGTCGCTATTGAGAGGATCATCCCACGACGACTTGGCGTGGCGCATGAGAATAAGGCGCAGCGACATCAGCGGTTGGCCGTCACGCGCGGGGCCGTGTCTCGGATAAGCGAACCCGCGCCATGTTCTGTGTAGAGCTCCAGAAGGCAGGCATTGGGCGCGCGCCCGTCGAGGATGACCACTGCCCGCACGCCGTCACGTAGCGCATCCAGCGCGGTCTGGGTTTTCGGGATCATGCCGCCAGCGATAACGCCGCTTTTGGTCAGGGATTTGATCTGCTCGGAGTTGAGCGAGGTGAGCACTTCGCCATTCTCGTCCTTCACCCCCGACACATCCGTGAGCAACATTAGGCGATCCGCATGCAAGGCGCCCGCAATGGCCCCCGCCGCAGTGTCGCCATTGACGTTGAACGTTTCACCAGAGCGTCCTGCGCCGAGCGGCGCGATCACGGGAATCAGGCTCTCGTCGCCCAACTCGCGAATGATACGCGGATCAAGGGCGACGGGCGTGCCGACGAACCCCAGTTCGGGATCGGTCTGCTCACAGATCATCAGGTTGGCGTCCTTGCCCGAGATGCCGACCGCGCGGCCTCCCTGACGGTTGATCGCCTGCACAATACGCTTGTTTACCAGCCCTGAAAGAACCATCTCGACCACTTCAACGGTCGCCTGATCGGTCACGCGCTTGCCATGTACAAAGGTGCTCTCGATGCCGAGCTTTTCCAGCATTTTATTGATCATCGGGCCACCGCCGTGGACGATCACGGGCTTCACGCCGACTTGCTGCATCAAAACGACATCGCGGGCGAAATCGTCCATTGCCTCGTCGGAGCCCATTGCATGGCCGCCGAGCTTGATCACTACGGTCGCACCTTCGTAACGCTGGAGATAGGGCAGCGCTTGGGAAAGGGTGCGGGCGGTCGCGATCCAGTCTCTATTCATGTTTTGCTTCTTCATGTTCGGGGTATCCGTTGCAGGGGCTCGGCCCTCAATACCGCGAAGCTATGGCCTCCCGCAAGCGCGGTGCGGGTCTATTCCAGCGTCGCGATCACGGCGCGCAACACATCGACGCCCCAACCCTTTTCCGACGATGTGACGATCATCTCGGGATAGGCAGCGGGATGGGCGGAAATCTTAGAACGGACCTGTGCCATGATGGCGTCGCGTTCTTTCTCTTTGACCTTGTCGGCCTTTGTCATGACGACCTGAAACGTGACCGCCGAACGGTCAAGAAGAGCCATGATCTCTTCGTCCACCGCTTTGACGCCATGGCGACTGTCGATCAGGACGAAAGCGCGGCGCAGGGTGGCGCGGCCAGAGAGGTAGGCCTTCAACAGTCGCTGCCATTTCTCGACCGTTTTCACGGGTGCCTTGGCAAAGCCGTAGCCAGGCAGGTCGACGATGTAATGGCTTTCGCCGCAGGTGAAGAAGTTGATCTCCTGCGTGCGGCCAGGTGTGTTGGACGCACGTGCCAAAGCCTTGCGGCCCGTCAGTGCGTTGATCAGCGAAGACTTGCCCACGTTGGAGCGCCCCGCAAAGCAGACCTCGATCCGATTGTCGGGGGGCATTCCGTCCATGGCCACGACGCCTTTGACGAAATCCGTCTCGCCCGCAAACAGCAGGCGCCCTTTTTCGAGGGCGTCCTGATCAGGTTCGGATACGGGGAAGCTAAGGGTCATGGTGATGCGGAGACGTAGCCGTTAGGCCGCGTCCTCCTCCTTTTTGCGAAGCCGTAGCGAGCGCATGATATTGCCAAGCACATCAGGTTTATGGCCGTGGCTGCGCATGATCGCATACTGCTGGATGAAGGTAATCGTGTTGTTCGTGATCCAGTAGAGCACGAGACCCGAGGCGAAGCTGCCGAGCATGAACATGAACACCCATGGCATCCACGCAAAGATCATCTGCTGCGTGGGATCGGTGGGGGCGGGGTTCAGCTTCTGCTGCAGCCACATCGAAACACCGAGCAGGATCGGAAGAATACCGAGCGAGATGATCGCAAGGATCGAACCTGCCTCAGGTGCTGCATAGGGGAGCAGGCCGAAAAGGTTCAGGATCGACGAGGGATCGGGCGCGGAGAGATCGCGAATCCAGCCGATCCACGGCGCGTGACGCAGTTCGATCGTGACGAAAATCACCTTGTAGAGCGAGAAGAACACGGGGATCTGCAACAAGAGCGGCAAACAGCCCGAAGCGGGGTTCACCTTGTTGGTCTTGTAGAGTTCCATCATGCCGCGCTGCAACTTCTCGCGGTCGTCCCCTGCGGCTTCCTTGAGCTTTTCCATTTCTGGCTGAAGCTCTTTCATCCGCGCCATGGAGACGTAGGATTTATAGGCGAGCGGGAGCATGATGCCTTTGAGGATCACGGTCAGCGCGACAATCGACCACCCCATGTTGCCGATCAGGCCGTGGAGCGTGTGCAGGAGCCAGAAGATCGGCTTGGTGAAGAAGAAGAACCAACCCCAGTCAATCGAGTCGATAAAGCGGAAGAAGCCGTTCTCGTCCTGATACTTCTTGATGGTTTCCCATTCCTTCGCACCCGCGAAGAGGTAGGTCGTCGTGGAGATGGACTGGCCTGCCTCGACGGTTTGCGCGGGCATGCGGCTTTCGACCTGATAGATGTCGGCGTTGCCGACGTATTTCGCGACGGAGGTGAAGGGCTGGCCCGGCGCGGGGACCAATGTGGTCATCCAGTTCTTGTCCGTGAAGCCGATCCAGCCGTTCTCTTCGACCTGTTCGACCGAAGCCAGAGCAGCTTCGCGTTCGACGAAGTCGTAGTCGGCCATGTCCTTGTAGTCGGCCTCTTCGAGTTCCTTATCGGTCTGGCGCACGAGGCCCTCGTGAAGCACGAAGTAACGTGAGACATCGGGTGCGCCGTGGCGGGCGACGATCCCGTAGGCAGCCATACGTGCGGCCTCGCTGCCCGTGTTCTCGACCGATTGAGTGATGGTGAAGAGATAGTCCTCATCGATGGAGATCGTGCGGCGGAAGGTCAGGCCTGTGGCATTCTGCCAAACCAGCGTGACGGGGGTCTCGACCGTGAGCGTGTCGCCGCTTTCGATCTGCCATTCGGTGTTCGCGCCTGGCACATCGGAGGGCGCGAGCGCGCCACCAGGGGCCCAGCCGTAAACGGCATAATAGGGAGCCTCGGAGCCAACGGGGGTGAGAAGCGTTACGATCTCGTCGCTATCGATTTCGACGTTGTAGTCCTTGAGCGACAGATCATCGATACGCCCGCCGATGAGGGAGATCGATCCTTCAACGCGGTCGGTTTGGATTGCAATGCGTGGGGCCGAGGAGGTTTGTTCGGCTGTGGCCGTGTCGACGCCCGTGGTCTCGTTTAGGGTGTCGGCCGAGGGCGGCGCCAATGCAATGCCCTCGCCGTTTGCTGTCGTGTCGCCCGTAGCTTGGGCCACAGCCGGCGCGTTCGGGTCAACCACAGGTTCCGGCGCGGGGAAAAAATAGGTCCATGCCAGCAACACAACGCCGCTGAGCACCACTGCAAGGATGAGATTCTTATTTTGATCGTCCATCACGCCGCCTAATTTTCTCGAAATTCCAGTCTGGGCAGGTTCAACCTGTCCCAAGCCCAAAGGTCAAGGAGTTTCGGTCAGTTTAGGGGTGTTTTGCCGCAATCTTGAAGCCAATATCAACCAGCGCGCCGTCCAATGCGCGGCGTCTGTCCGAGCTTACGGTTATGCGCGTCGACCCAACCTTTCAGTTTGGATTCGGGGAGGGGGCGTGAAATCGAGAAGCCTTGTACAAATCCGCAGCCTAATTGGGCGAGCATCGCGTGTTCTCCGAGGGTCTCGACACCTTCCGCAAGCGTTTCCAGATCAAGCCGCTCGGCCATTGTGAGAATGGCGGCAAGCATGTCTTGTTGGCTTCGGTCGATGTCGCAGCGGGTCACGTAGGTTCTGTCAATTTTGATACGGTTTACGGCGAACCGACGGATATTCGCTATCGACGCGTGGCCTGTACCGTAGTCGTCGAGGTCAATTCGACAGCCCATCGTCTGCAAGGCGCGGATATTGCGGGGGATGATGTCGTTTTCGGAGGCTACAATGACGTTTTCGAGAATTTCGCCGCCGAGCCTGTCAGGGGTCAGGTTAAACCTGTCGAGTTCCCAGCGAAGCTTGTCGACGAGCTTGGGGTTTGCCAGTTCGGATGAGGTGAAGTTGATCGAAACACTGGGCAGGATCAGTCCTTCGTCTTCCCATTTTCGTAGGGCACTGAACGCGCGGAAACGGATGACCTCGCCCAAACGGTCCATCAAGCCGAGTTCTTCCACAGCTGGAAGGAACTTTTCTGGAGGGATCACGCCGCGGTCGGGACATTCCCAACGGGCGAGCGCCTCCAGACCTGTGACCTCACCTGTGTCGGTTGATACCTGTGGCTGGAACCAAGGAACGATCTGGCCGTTTTCGAGCGCACTTGCCACACCGTCGGGATCGACGGTGAGAGAGCAGGGGCGCAGGGCGGTGTCTTTCGAGAAGGCACGAATCGACCCAGGTCCGTTGTGCAAGGCGTCGAGAAGCGCGGCTTCGGCAGCATCGAGATACGCCGCCCCTGATTGTGCAGGGGCACGATTTGGTGTGCAGAATCCGATGCAGGCCGAGGCATATACCTTTGCGCCGTCCACCGAAAACGGTTCCATCAAGGCACTCTGAATGCGGGCGGACAGCTGGATCATTGTTTCGAGATCGGCGCAGCGGACGGGGGCCAGCGCCACCGCAAATCGGCTACCGTCGAGACGCGCGACCGTGTCATGTTCGCGCAGCACATCCGAGAGGCGCCTCCCGACGATACGCACGAGGCCATCGGCCACCTCGGGGCCGACCCCCGCTGCAATCGCGTTGAGGTTGTCGATTTCGACCATGAGGCAGGCAGTGGTGCGTCCCGTCAACGAGCGCGCATTTAGTGTCTGATCCAGCGCCTCGATCACGGATCGACGCAAAGGCAGTCCTGTAACCCCGTCGATGTCGCGAGGGGATGCTCCGGTCAGGTCGGCGGAAAGGGCGTAGAGCACGGTTGGGACCAGCACAGCCGCCACGATGAGCGCGACCTCGCCCCCGAACCAAAACGCCCCAAGGAAAAGCGCAGGCAGGAATGCGAGCACATGCGGGCCCGACAAAATCGGTTTCAGCTCGGTGAGCTTCGACGAGAGCCGTTTCCTCATATCGCTTGTTTCCCGATGGCTCCGCGACACCCCTTTGGCGCCGCTTCACCGAACAGGAAACACGCTGATTCTGACTGCGCGGTTAACGCAGGACGGGAATTTCGGAAAGCTCGTCGGCTTTTTCGCTCGAATTGTCCGCAACCGTTCGCATAAGCCCCGCGAAATCGAACAGTTTGTCGTCGAGCATATGGGAGGGGCGGATATTGGTCAGTGCCTTGAACATCACCTGACGACGGCCGGGGCTGTTCTTCTCCCAAGTGTCGAGAATCTGTTTGACCTGCTGGCGTTGCAGCCCGTCTTGCGAACCGCAGAGATCGCAGGGGATGATTGGGTAGTTCATCGCCTGAGCAAATTTCTCGCAATCTGCCTCGGCGACATGTGCCATGGGACGATAGACAAAAAGATCCCCGTCCTCGTTGACGAGTTTCGGCGGCATCGTCGCCAATCGCCCGCCGTGGAACAGGTTCATGAAAAAGGTTTCGAGAATGTCATCGCGGTGGTGACCGAGCACGACAGCAGAGCAGCCTTCTTCCCGCGCGATACGGTAAAGGTTGCCGCGCCGAAGGCGGGAACAGAGTGCGCAGTAGGTGCGGTTCGCGGGCACCTTTTCCTTCACGATGGAATAGGTGTCCTGATACTCGATGCGGTGCGGAACCCCCATCTTTTCAAGGAATTCGGGCAGCACGGTCGCGGGGAAGTTTGGCTGTCCCTGATCGAGGTTGCAGGCCAGAAGTTCGACGGGAAGCATCCCGCGCCATTTCAACTCGTAGAGCGCGGCGAGCATGGTGTAGCTGTCCTTGCCGCCAGACAGGCAGACAAGCCATTTCGCCCCGCGTTCGATCATGCCGTATTGCTCGACCGCCTCGCGCACATTGCGGATGATCCGTTTGCGCAGCTTCTTGAATTCGGTGGTCGAGGGTGCGCCGTGAAACAGCGGGTGGATGTCGTCGAGATCGTCGCTCATGGGGCCCTCGTCAGTGTCCGCGCGGATATAGCTTGGCGGTGTGTTCTTGGCAATGTGGGGTGCCGACGTGCCGCGACGGCTCAAGCGGAAACAGAAAGATCATCCGTTGTCGCTGGGGCTGGCCTTGTCATTGCTCTCGTTCCCGTCCTGCGCGTCTTTTGCGTCTGGAACGGGATCATAGCCCGTGCCGCCCAAGGGGTGACATCGCCCGATGCGTTTGGCGGCCAGATAGCTGCCTTTGATCGCGCCGTGCTTTTCGAGCGCTTCCATGGCGTAGGCGCTGCAAGTGGGCTGATAGCGGCAGTTGTAGCCGACCCAAGGGGAAAAGATCAGGCGATAGGCGCGAACGGGGAGCGAGACAACAAAGGCGAGCGGGGTCATTTGCGCTCTCCTTCGTGACGGTTGGTCCCGTGTACTTTGCGCAGTGCGTATTCGAGATCTTTGATCAGGAGAGGGAATGGGCGCGAGGAGGTGTCACCAGCTTTGCCGATCAACACGTAATCCCATCCATCGTGGCCCTGTTGGGGCAGCACTGCCCGCGCAATCTCGCGCAGGCGGCGTTTGGCATGGTTGCGCTTGACGGCATTGCCGACTTTTTTGGAACAGGTAAAGCCCACGCGGATACCACACGCGGGTTCATCGTCGCCTCGCTTGCGCGCTTGCAACAGAAATGAGCCGACCCCTTGACGCCGCGCGCGGGCGGCGCGCAGGAAATCGGCGCGTTTGGTCAGAACGGTGAGACCGCTATCCGAACATGACAAAACCGCCGATTGCGACCCGCAGGTATCGGCGTGAGCCTCGACCTTCGGTGCATCCGGCGGTGTCATATCACGTAAAGCCCTGACGGGCTGCCCTTATGCGGACAGCGACTTGCGGCCGCGTGCGCGACGTGCATTCAGGATCTTGCGGCCCGCTTTAGTGGCCATGCGTGCACGGAAGCCGTGGCGGCGCTTGCGGACGAGGTTGCTCGGTTGAAAGGTGCGTTTCATCGCGCCATCTCCATCGGGTTGCTTTAGGCCCAAATCCATAGCGAGGGGATTCGAAGGCCGAATTCATTGAAGTCCTGCGTTTAGGAGGCCTCTGGCGTGTTGTCAATTCGTGTGACGCGATTTCTGAAACATTTCGCATCATATCCGCCGATATGGCAACATTCGCTCGCATTCAATCACCCACGCGTGAGGGGTATGTCAAGCGGGTGGCAATTCTACGCCCTTGTGGTCAAGTAGGCCGCTCAGAGCCGGAAAAGGACCGATGATGCCCCACACTCCCACCAAATCGCGCAGCCATGCGCTGCCACTGATTGCACTTGCGGGTGTGGCCTTCGGGCTGGCTTTCTTGTTTCGCGATCATCTGACATTTGACGCGCTGGCCGCCAATCGCGATGCCTTCGTGGCCTTCCGCGATCAGAACTTCGCACTCACCGCCCTGATCTTCATGGCGATATACGCAGGTATTGTCGCCTTTTCGCTTCCCGGCGCGACGGTGGCCACGCTTACGGGCGGCTTTCTCTTTTCAACCTTTCCTGGTGTGGTGTTCAACGTCGCTGGCGCGACTGTCGGAGCGACCCTGCTCTTTGTTGCCGCACGCTGGGGGTTGGGTGACTGGCTCTCGTCCAAGATGGACACAGGCTCCGAGCGTATCCGCAAGGTGAAGGCGGGGATCGACGACAACCAATGGTCCATGCTCTTTTTCATTCGCCTCGTGCCGGTGGTTCCGTTCTTTGTTGCCAATCTCCTGCCTGCCCTGCTTGGTGTGCCGTTCTCGCGTTTCGTGATCTCCACAGCGATCGGCATTATCCCGGGCGCTTTGGTGTATACGTCGGTAGGGGCAGGGCTTGGCGTTGTGTTCGCACGGGGCGAAGTGCCTGACCTCGGGGTTATTTTCGAACCGCATATCCTGCTCCCGTTGATCGGTCTCGCGGCGCTGTCGCTCGTGCCGGTCTTGCTTAAAGTCGTCAGAGAAGGACGCGCAAAATGAAGAAGATCAAGACAGATGTATGTGTGATCGGCGCGGGGTCGGGTGGCCTTTCGGTGGCGGCGGGTGCGGTCCAGATGGGCGCGCGTGTCGTGCTGATCGAAAAAGGCGAGATGGGCGGGGATTGCCTCAACTACGGATGTGTCCCCTCTAAGTCACTGATCCATGCCGCCAAGGCGGGGATGGGCTACGTTCAAGCGATGGAACACGTGCAGAGCGTCATCGGCACCATTGCTCCTCACGACAGTCAGGAACGGTTCGAGGAATTGGGTTGCACGGTCATTCGGGAATTTGCTCGATTTACCTCGCCCAACACTGTCGAGGCAGGCGACTTCCAGATCAAGGCCAGACGATTCGTTATTTCGACAGGTTCACGTCCCTTTGTTCCACCCATCGTGGGGTTGGAAAACACGCCTTACCTGACCAACGAAACCATCTGGGATCTGCGGGAGGCGCCCGAGCATCTGGTCATTCTGGGCGGCGGCCCGATCGGCATGGAAATGGCGCAGGCGCATCGTCGTTTGGGGTGCAATGTCACTGTGATCGATCGCTCGACTGTTTTGGCGAAAGATGACCCCGAAGCCGCGGAGGTGGTGAAAGCGGCTCTTCGTGCCGAAGGTGTCGATCTGCGCGAGGGAGAGGCTGTGGCATCGGTTGCCCCTGAGGCGGGCGGTATTGCCGTGACCTTGGAGAGCGGCGCGCGGATTGTGGGCTCGCACCTTCTGGTCGCGACTGGGCGCGTGGCCAATGCGGATTCACTGGCGCTGGAGAAAGCAGAGGTCAACCGCGACCGTGGCGGGGTCAAGGCCGATGCAAGTCTACGCACGTCCAACCGCCGCATCTATGCTTTAGGGGATGTGGTGTCTGGTAATATGCAATTCACCCATGTTGCGGGCTATCAGGGTGGCGTGGCGATTCGTTCGCTGCTTTTCGGCCTGCCCGCGAAAGCGACGCGAGATCATATCCCCCATGCAACCTACACCGATCCTGAATTGGCGCAGGTCGGCATGAGTGAGGCACAAGCCCGCAAAGCATATGGCGACAAACTTGAAATCGCTCGCGCCGAGGTGTCGGGCAACGACCGCGCTATCGCGACGGCGCGTGCTGGTGAAGGTTTCATCAAGGTGATGGTCGTGAAGGGCCGCCCTGTCGGTGTGACCATCGTTGGCCCTGATGCGGGTGAATTGATCACCCTTTGGTCGCTCGCCATTTCCGCAAAACTCAAGATGAGCCAGATTGCAGGCATGATTGCGCCCTATCCGACACTTGCAGAGCTTAACAAACGCGTGGCGGGTGCCTATTTTACACCGAGGCTGTTTGAGAATCCGAAATTGAAAACAGCAGTGAAATTGATTCAGAGGCTTCTGCCCTGAGAAAGGGCCGCATACGCGCATGGCACTTCCGCGCTTTCTCAAGACGCTCACAGGACGATTCCTGATGCTGACGGTCATCTTCGTGATGGCCGCGGAAGTGATGATCTTTGTCCCCTCGATTGCGCGGTATCGGGAGGATTACCTGTTGTCGCGCCTTGAGCGTGCGCAGATCGCCTCGCTCGCGCTTCTGGCTAACGACAGTATCGACATGGACCTCGAAGACGAGCTTCTTGCCAATGCGGGTGTCTATAACGTCGTGTTGCGCCGCAATGAAATCCGCCAGTTGGTGCTGTCCTCGCCGATCCCTGAGCAGGTACACGCGACCTTTGATCTGCGCGATGCGTCCGCTTGGGATCTGATCAGCGACGCTGTGGCATGTCTCCTTGATCCGACAAACCGCGTCATCCGCGTCATCGGCGATCCCGTGCAGGAAGCGGGCCTGTTAATCGAGGTGACGCTTCCGAGCGATCCGTTACGTGCGGCGATGCTGGACTACGGCGTGCGCATCCTTGCGCTGTCGGCCGCGATCTCTGTGATTACAGCGCTCCTGCTCTTTATGGCCGTGCGCGCTCTGATCGTCCGTCCGATCCGTCATGTGGTCGATGCGATGTCCTCCTATGCGCAAGCTCCTGAGGACGCCCGCCGCATTATCGTGCCCGAGGCCGAAGTGTTGGAATTGCGCGAGGCGGAGAATGCGTTGCAGGCGATGCAGTCGGAACTCACCGCCTCCCTGCGCCAGAAGGACCGCCTTGCCCAGTTGGGCAGCGCCGTCGCCAAAATCTCTCATGACCTGCGCAACATTCTGACCACTGCGCAACTCTTCACAGACCGTCTTGAGGTGTCCGAAGACCCCGCGGTGATGCGTTCCGCGCCCAAGCTGATGAACTCGATCCAGCGTGCGGTGAACCTGTGCGAAAGCACGCTCGCCTTCGGTAAGGCCGAGGAGCCAGCCCCGTCGCTGTCGGGTGTGCGTGTTGCGGAGCTGGTGGGAGATGTGATTGAGGGGGAGCGGGTGTCCTCGCAGGATTGCGATGTGTCTTTCGCGGAGGACGTGCCCGCAACCATGATCATCCGCGCCGACCCAGAGCAAATGCACCGCGTCCTCGCAAACCTCGTGCGCAACGCACGTCAGGCGCTCGAAGCCGCAAAAGGGGGCGGCGAGATCGGCGTGAGGGCATATGAGACCGAGGACGAATGGGTGCTGTCTGTCACTGACACAGGGCCTGGCCTTCCGCCTAAAGCGCGCGAACACCTTTTTCAGCCGTTTCAGGGTGGCACGCGTAAGGGCGGATTCGGGTTGGGTCTGGCGATCGCTGCCGAATTGGTGCGCGGTCACGGGGGCAAGCTTCTGCTTGAGCGCACTGACGAGACAGGCACCCAGTTCGCAATTCATCTGCCTAAGGGGTTTGTGTCCGAGGATCACGGCGAGGAGGCGCAGCCGCCCGCTTTGTCTGATGTCTCCGCTGATCACGACCGCGCGGCCGAATAGCGCCCTGCCGCGCTGGTAAGACAGGTAGCCCGCCCGTCGAATGTAAAAGTTTTTTCGCAAAGATCGAAAATGCCCCTTGCACCCTGCGGTGCAACTTTGTATCTCCCGCCGCAGTGGACCGATAGCTCAGCTGGATAGAGTACCTGACTACGAATCAGGGGGTCGGGGGTTCGAATCCTCCTCGGTCCGCCACTTCCTTAAATTCGCACAAGACGATGGGCCAAAGCCCGTTTCTCTTTGCGTGAAACGACAGGTATGCGCGGAAGCGCAAATGCCTGATCGTCGGTGTTTCCGATTGTCCCACAGAGTTTGCGCGCAGTGGTCAAAGGCACTTAGGTGCCGCCAGCCTCGTTTCAGGATCAAGGCTGGCGACAGGGATTGCGAGCCTAATTAAAGAACTCACTCATGTGCACGACACGGTGTTCCGCCATCGAGATTTGAGCGGCCATGCCCATGAGGACGGCCATTTTCCCGTCGGTGAGCGAGACCTCGGGGGCGTCGCGTTCGCCGCGCACCAGTTCGAGGAATTTCTGGTGCTGGTAGAAGGTGGAGCCGTTGTGATCGCCTGCCGCCAATAGGGCGGGGTCCACGGGGATGTCGCGGCTTTCGGGGCCTTTGGGAGACCGCGGGCTGACGATGAGCTTCGGCACGGGAGCGGCACCAAGGTGTTCGGGCCAGAAGCGACCGGGGCCGGGGACGAGGGCTTCGATCTTGCCCTTTGGTCCGACGGCGCTGACCTCTTCTTGATATTCCGCGCCTTCGGCGAACATGCAAAGTTCAAGCATGGCACGGGCGCCGTTTTCGAAATCCACGATCACATAGCCGTTGTCGAGAATGTCGGGTGTTGCGCCGTCATAGCTCTCGTCGAGATGGTTTACGTCTTGGCCTCCCGATGCACTAACGCGGATCGGCTCGCTTTGCAGTGTCAGGCGCATAAGGTCGAAGAAGTGGCAGCATTTCTCGACAAAGGTGCCGCCAGTTTGGTGGTTGAAGCGATTCCAGTCGCCGACTTTTTCGAGGAAGGGAAAGCGGTGCTCGCGGATGGTGAGCATCTTGATGCCGCCCGTTGCATCCGTGGCGTTGTGCAAAAATGCGGCAATCGGCGGCATGTAGCGATATTCCATCGCGACCCAAACGGGGGCGGGATAGGTCTCGGTAAAGGACTGGATACGTGCCACATGTGCGGGATCGGTAAAGAGCGGTTTCTCGACCAAGACGGGCAGGGCGCGTGTGGCGGCGATCTCTTCGAGTTGCTCCATGTGGCGGAAGTTGGGGCTTGCGATCAGCAGGCAGTCGAGTGTGTCTATGGCAAGTAGGTCCGCGATGCTGTCTGCGAAAACGGCATCGGGCGCGAGGCGCGCGGATCGAGTGCGCATCTCCGCATCGGGCTCAAAAATGGCGGCAACCTTAGTGTTCGGCAAAAGGGCGATATTCTGTAGGTGCTCTTGCCCCATCATGCCGCAGCCGATGATGCCGTAATGCGTTGCTTCTGACATGTTGTCTCCTATTGTAGGCGCTGCACGTAGCGCGCATTTTTTGTGTCAAACCATGTGCGTGAAAACTCGACGGGGGCGGGATTTTGCGCCCAGCTCAGCCGCTCGATGTAGCCCGCGATGCCACCATGCGGGACGCCGAATTCTGCGGGGGCCCAATCGGGCGTAGGGTCTAACGAGACGGAATCGACCGCGCGGGACACCCAGAAACCGAGTTTCTTTTGATAGTAGAGGTAGAGAGAATCGGAGAGCTGTGCGGGATCAACACGCCCGCTTCCAGCATCAAGCCAGATCTCTTCGACGGCGATAACTACATCATCGAGATAGCGCAGGCGGCGAATCATCGACGCGTGATTTGATGCCCCGAATTCGGGAAGGTCGGCGGGTTTTTCACGATATTCGACGGCGAGGATATCGGCCGATGGCAGGCCGCCGCCCGTGGGCAATTCGAGACGGAACATCGAGTAGATCGACCGTGCATCCGCGTTATAGCGCACGTAGTTTCCCGAGCCTTGGATGCGCTCCAACATGCCGTTTTTTTCAAGCTCTGCGAGAGATTTACGCAATGTTCGAACGGTTGTTTTATAGGCTGCAGCAAGGGTGCGCTCGGGCGGGAGGCGCTCGCCCTCGACATAGCGTCCGCTGGCGATGTCGCGCATGAGGGACTCGGTGATCTGCATGTAGATCGGAAGGGCTGTGTGCATGTCTTTGCTGTGCATTTCGGACGAGACCATCTGTCGCAGAAAAAATTGATGCACCATTGATCTACATCAAAGCGGCTGCTACGCAAGAGGAAATGTCACGGAGTTTTCAGGGAGGAAAGTGATGACGGTCGTGCCCATTACGTCAGCGGATCTGGATGCAGCGGAGGTGTCTTGGTTCGCGGCATTGTGTTCAGATGACTATCAGTTTCTTGGTGTCCCTGACGGGGCTCTGCGGTCCTCTTGGGCGCACTGCTCGAACATCGTGAAGACGGCCGAGGCGCAGGGCTTCCGCAACATTCTGTGTCCCTCCTCCTATCAAGTCGGGCAAGACACGCTGAGCTTCGTGGCGGGCTGTGCGCCGATCACCGAGAAGATCAATATGCTCGCCGCCGTGCGTTGCGGCGAGGTGCAGCCGATCATGCTGGCGCGTACCATCGCGACGCTCGATCACATGCTCGAAGGGCGCCTGACCATCAACATCATCTCTTCAGACTTTCCCGGTCAAACCGACCCGAGTCCCTATCGCTACCAGCGCTCGCGTGAAGTGGTCGAAATTCTTAAGCAGGCTTGGACACGGGACGAGATCAACTACAAGGGCGAGATTTACAATTTCGAAGGACTGACCACCAATCCTGTGGTCCCGTATCAGACGGGTGGGCCGTTGCTCTATTTCGGTGGCTATTCGCCAGATGCGCTGGAACTGTGTGGCGAGCATTGCGATGTCTACCTGATGTGGCCTGAAAAGATGGAAGAGCTTGAGGGGCGCATGAAGGCCGTGAACGCCGTGGCAGAGAAATACAATCGCACGCTGGACTACGGTCTGCGCGTCCATGTGATCGTGCGCGATACTGAGGCTGAGGCCCGCGAATATGCCGACTACATCGTCTCCAAACTCGACGACGAGCAGGGCAAAGCCATTCGCGAACGTGCCTTGGATTCCAAGTCGTTGGGCGTGAGCCATCAGGCCAAAAACCGCGATGTTGCCGATGATGACGGCTTTATCGAGCCAAACCTATGGACAGGCGTCGGGCGTGCGCGGTCGGGCTGTGGCGCGGCGCTGGTCGGGTCAACGGATCAGGTTCTGTCAAAACTGGAGACCTATCAGAAGATGGGCATGCGGGCATTTATCCTATCGGGCTATCCACACACCGAAGAGGCGGTGCATTTCGGCCAGCGTGTGCTGCCGCAGATGAAGACCTGTTCTCTTCCTCATGAATACGGGCGCGTGCCTGCATCCACCCCCGCAACCCCGCTTGGAAACGGAGTGCGTCGGTAATGGAACGTATTCGTCTTACACAGGATCTCGATTTCTCACGCATCGTCTATGGCATGTGGCGGATCGGTGATGACGCGGATACCTCCCCCGCCCATGTCGAAGCGAAAATTCAGGCCTGTCTCGATCAGGGCATTACGACCTTCGATCAGGCCGATATTTACGGCGGCTATGCGGCAGAGGAAGTGTTGGGCAATGCGCTGCGTGCCAACCCTGCGCTGCGACCTGAGATGCAGATCGTCACCAAATGCGACATTGTCGCGCCGATGGGGCGCTATGCGGACAAGCGGGTGAAATACTACGACACCTCGCGCGCTCACATTGAGGCTTCCGTGGATCACTCGCTCAAGGCCATGGGCATTGACGAGATTGACCTGTTGCTCATCCACCGCCCCGATCCGTTGATGGATCATCATGAGACGGGGGCGACTTTGGATGATCTCGTGGCGTCAGGCAAAGTGCGTGCCGTGGGTGTGTCGAATTTCAAGCCGTGGGATTGGGAGCTGCTGCAATCAGCGACCAAGACTCCGCTGGCCACGAACCAGATCGAGATTTCTCTGGGCGAGATATCCCCCTTCACCAACGGCAACATCGCGTTCCATCAACAGCACGGTCACGCGATGATGGCATGGTCGCCATTGGGGGGTGGTCGGTTGATGACCGAGACCGAAGGGCTTCTGGCTGAGCGCATGGATGCGTTGGCGTCGGCGCATGGCGTTGATCGCGCGGCAATTGCCGTGGCTTTCTTGCTGCGTCACCCGTCGAAGATCCTGCCTGTTCTGGGAACCAACAATTTGGACCGTATCAAGACCCTTGGCGCGGCGATGTCGGTCAATCTGGACCGTGAAAGCTGGTTCGAGCTTTACGAGGCGGCTTTGGGACATGAGGTTGCTTAGATGACAATGGCGGCGGAAATGACGATGAGAGATTTCGTCCCCAGTGCGGACAACACGCGCCTTTTGCGTGATGCCTTCGGGCGGTTCGCCACGGGTGTGACCATCGTGACGACGATGACCGAGAACGGGCCGATTGCGATCACGGCGAACAGTTTTTCGTCGCTGTCGCTCAATCCGCCACTGGTGCTTTGGGCGCCAGATCGCAAGTCGCGCCGCTTTGTCCATTTCGAAGCCGCGCAACGTTACGCGATCCACGTCCTCGCGGACACGCAGCAGGAACTGTGTTGGCGCATTGCGAAGGATGCATATGGCCTTGATGATAACGATTTTTTAACGAGTGACCTTGGTATTCCTGTCTTGACGGATTGTCTGGCCTGTTTCCACTGCGAGCAACGTTCTGTGTTTGACGGCGGTGATCATGCGATTGTCGTCGGTGAAGTGAAGCACGCAAGTTTTGACGACAGCCGCCATGCCCTCGGGTTCTTCGGTGGCCAAATGGGGACATTCGTGCCCCAACAATAAACGCACATGTCGGCGCGGCGCCTTGAGGAGGGGGACGTGCCGATATTTCACGACCAGCCTGTTTCTTTAGAGGAGGAAAAAAGATGGGCACTATGAAATTTACCAAAGCAGCCGCGCTTGCGACCACGGTTCTTGCCGGAACGACGGGTGCCTTTGCCGACGAAATCACCTTTCTGTGCTATCAGGACGGCACGGAATGTGACGTCATTGGCGAGATGATCCCTGCCTTCACCGAGGCCACGGGGCACACGGTAAAGATGGACACCGTGGGCTATGATGTCATCCGCGACCAACTCGAAAACCAACTTCAGACGGACGCGGCTCCCGACGTGGCGCGGATCACCAACCTTGGCGGGCTGAACCAATACTACCTTGATCTCAGCCCCCATGTGGATGTCGACGCGTGGGAAGCCGATTACGGCGCGACCCTGCCTTGGTTCCGTGCACCGGGTGGCGAGGACAAGGGCATCTATGGTTGGATGTCGCAGCTTACCGTGACGGGGCCGTATGTGAACGTGTCCCTGTTCGACGACGCTGGTGTCGAGATGCCTAGCGAAGGCGCGACTTGGGACGATTGGGCCGAGGCGCTCATGGAAGTCAAGGAGGCCACGGGGATCACGGCGGGTCTCGCTATGGATCGCACCGCGCACCGCATTGCGGGGCCAGCGTTTTCTTACGGCGCGAAATTCTTTGACGACGATGGTCAGCCGATCCTCGTGGACGAAGGCTTCAAGAAATTCGCAGAGAAATTTGTCGAGTGGCACAAGATCGGCCTGATGCCCGAAGAGGGCTGGCCCGCTGGTTCTGGCACAAGCTACAGCAACGCCGCTCCGTTGTTCCAGTCGGGCGCGGTCGCGATGCATATGTCCGGTTCGTGGATGATTAACAGCTACGCGGAAAACATCACTGACTTTGACTGGAAGGCGGTCCCTGCGCCCTGTGGCGAAGGTGGCTGCGGCGCCATGCCAGGTGGTGCGGGGATTGTTGCGTTCAAATCGACCAAAGCGCCGGAAGCGGCGGCGGCTTTCATCGATTACCTCGGACAATTGGGCAACGCGGCGACCTTCGCGGCGAAGACCAACAACATCTCCGCGAACGCAACGCTTCAGGCCACGGGTGTTGACTATGTGAACGCCTCCCCTGCGGTTGCCAATGCACTGTCTGTCTTTGCGTCCAACGCCAGCAAGGCGGCGGAAACCACACCGCAGGCCTACACGTTCCAAGGCTACAACAAGAACTTCGTCATCTACGGCGTTGTCCCCGATTACCTGACGCGGGCGATCACGGGTGAGATGACACTTGAAGAAGCCTATGCTGCCATCGACGCGGATGTCGCCGCGAAGATCGCGGAATAAACAGCAGCTTTCGGTCGGGGGGCAGCTATGCGTGACGCATTCGTGGCGGCATTTTCCGGGTCTTCCTGGCCGCTTGCGCTGTTGATTTACATGCTTATCGGATGGGCGATTCTTCGCCCGTCCGGCTCATTCTGGACGCGGTTTTGCACCGTGATCGGATGGCCGCTGGAGATGGTTCAGCGGCTCGCGGGCGCGACGGGTTTGCCCTATTTGTTCCTGTTGCCCAATATGGTGGTTTTCGGGCTTTTTACCTTCGCGCCCCTGTTTATAAATGTCGGGTTTTCTGTCACCGAAGGGCAATCCATTCAATTCGAGGAACGGACCTTCGCGGGGACCGATAACCTGTCACGGCTTCTGTCGGAGACACAGATCGACACAGGTGCAGAGAACCGCGAGGACGACAAGTTCAAAGCGGCGGTCTATGACACGGCGATCTTTGTGATCCTGCAAGTGCCCGTGATGATCGTCGTGGCGCTGATGACGGCGCTGGCGCTCAACCGCGAGATCATTGGCCGTGCCTTCTGGCGGGCCGTCTTCTTCTACCCCGTCATGCTCTCGCCCGTCGTGGTGGGTTTTCTTTGGACATTGATCCTCAAGCGACAGGGGGCGCTGAGCCAGACGCTTATCAGTTGGGGATGGATTTCGGAGCCGATTCAATGGCTCACCGACCCGAGTTGGACCATGTTCTGGTCGGTGCTTGTCTACACATGGGCGCATCTCGGGTTTTACATGCTGATCCTTTTGGCGGGGCTGCAAGCCATTCCGCGCGACGTCTATGAGGCCGCCGAAATGGACGGCACGCCCGCGTGGCGGCAACTCACCCGCATCACCATTCCGCTGCTCGCGCCGACGCTACTTGTGGTCACGGTGCTGTCGCTGATCAAGGCGGTGCAGGCGTTTGAGGAACTCTACGCGATGAACGTGCGGTGGATTTCGCTCGTCGCCTACATCTTCGATACCTCCGGCCTGCGCGGCCAGCCAACGTCACACGGGCTTGGCATCGCGGCGATGGCCTCCCTTCTCGTGGCGGTCGTTCTCATCTGCCTGTCCCTGCTACAGGTCTACCTCTCATCGAAAGCGAATAAGCCATGACAGGTATTGTGACGTTTCTGACCCGCAAGTCGGGTGGTCGCCGTGCCAACTGGCTCGACTACCTGACCTATGCCTATCTCGCCTTCGGCTTTCTGATGATCGTCGTGCCCGTGGCGTGGCTCTCTCTCAATTCGCTCAAATCGCGGTCGCAGCTTGAAAAGCAGGATCTTTCCCTGTTGCCCATGGTTTACGAGCAAGTGGCGCGGGCGACGGTATCGACGCCCGAGGGGCGGGAGATTTTCATCATTCCCGATTTGCCCGATTGGGTGCTGAACTGGAAAGAGCTGGATGACGAGGAGAAGGCGCAGCACGATCCCGCCGCCTTCATCGAAGACTATGAAGGGCTGACCTATTACGCGCTACGTGCGCATCTCGATCTCCTGCCTGTGCAAATGCGCGAGGTGATGGCGGCGCATGATCTGCCGGATTGGCTGTTGCGCTATACCACCATGTCAGCGGCGGCAAAGGCCGAGCATGATGTCGATGCAGTGCTGGAGGGGCTGGACGCCGAGGACGTGCGGATTGTGTCGGAATTTCTGGGCCTGCCCCCCTATGAGCAGTCTCGGTTTGTTGGCCAAATCCTCGTGACTGCCCCCGATCCCGAGACAGGCGAGGAGACGCAATTTGCGGTCTCCAACATCCGCCCGAACTCCGAGATTACCCCCGCCCGCTACGTCGACAATCGCACCAGCGCAGTGGTCAAACTTCCGACAACCACCCTGAGTGCGAAGCGGGTTTTGGCCCCGTCATGGAGCAACTACACCGATCCGCTTACGGGCAAGGCGTTTGGCGTCAACGTCAACTTCGCCACCTGTTTCACCAATTCGGTTCTGGTCACGGCGATTGCCACGGTCTTGACCCTGCTCATCAACTCGATGGCGGCATTTGCCTTGGCGAAATACAAATTCAGAGGCCAGATTGGCTTCTTCATCGTCATCCTCGCGACGCTGATGGTTCCTCCTACCATCACGCTCGTGGGGGTGTTTAAGGCGGTCCATGCAACGGGGCTGTCGGGCTCGATCTGGGGTGTCATTATTCCAGGCGCTGCGACTCCAACGGGTGTCTTCCTCCTGCGCCAATATATGCTGTCGATCCCTGATGAGTTGTTGGAAGCGGCGCGGATGGATGCGGCCTCCGAGTGGAAAGTCTACTGGCGTATCATGCTGCCTTTGACGCTGCCTGCACTTGCCGCTCTTGGTATCCTGTCGGTGATCTGGCGGTGGAATGACCTGATCCTCCCCCTCGTCGCCATCGCCACCACCAAGGAAGCCTACACCATCCAACTTTGCCTGCTGGAGTTCAGGGGCGAGCATCTGAGCCAAGAGCATTACCGCCTTGCCATGACGATGGTGAGCCTGATCCCCTCGACCCTCGTTTTCGTCTTCCTCCAAAAATACATCACCGCGGGTATCGCGAATACAGGACTGAAATAATGGCCGATCTTACCCTCAAAAACGTCAAGAAGAGTTACGGCTCTGTCGATGTCATTCACGGCATTGATCTCGATATCAAGTCGGGCGAGTTTTGCGTGTTCGTCGGCCCATCGGGCTGTGGCAAGTCGACTCTGCTGCGCATGATTTCGGGGCTTGAGGATATTTCCGCGGGCGAGGTGTGCATTGACGGCGAGGTGGTCAATCATGTGCCTGCCGCCCAACGTGGCCTTGCAATGGTGTTCCAGTCCTATGCGCTTTACCCGCATATGTCGGTGCGCAAGAACCTCAGCTTCGGGTTGGAAAACCTCAGCACCCCCAAGGCAGAGATCAAGGCGCGTGTGGACGAGGCTGCTCGGATGTTGCAAATCGAGCCGCTTCTCGATCGTCGCCCGGGGCAGTTGTCAGGCGGTCAACGCCAACGTGTGGCCATTGGTCGGGCTGTTGTGCGGGAGCCGAAGATTTTCCTCTTTGACGAGCCGCTCTCCAACCTTGACGCCGAATTGCGTGTGACGATGCGGCGCGAGATTGCGGCTCTCCACCAGCGTCTTGGCAACACGATGATCTACGTGACCCACGATCAGGTCGAGGCCATGACTATGGCTGACAAAATCGCCGTTTTGCGCGCAGGCAAGGTCGAGCAATTCGGAACCCCGCTTGAACTGTTCAACAATCCTGCCAACCGTTTTGTCGCAGGGTTCATCGGTTCGCCGTCCATGAATTTCGTCGATGTGACGGTCGACGAGGACGGCGCGTTGATGCTCGCAGACGGGGAGGTGATCTCACGCGGTCACAGTCATCTGGCGGCCAAGGGCGGGGCGGCTTTCGAGCTTGGCGCGCGGCCACGTGATTTGGTGGTCGATCCTGATGGCCCCTTGATGTTCCGAGTTTCGGAAGTGGAGCAATTGGGCACGGAAAGTTATCTCTTTGGCGCGTTGCACACGGGCCAGACCCTAACCATCCATATTGCGGGTCAGACCGACGTGGTCGCTGGGGTTGAAATCCGTTTGCGCGTGAATGTGGATGCCATTCATTTGTTTGAAAAAGACAGTGGCCTGACGGTTCCTGCATTCCAAAAGTGAGCCCATAGATGACTGTTTCTTTTGTGCGCGGACTTGGGCCGGGCCTCTTGATTGTTGCGCTCGTGGCAATGGCTGCGCAGTTTGTCGCGGATCACTACGGTGCGCCCGTGATGTTGATGGCGATCCTCTTCGGCATCCCGCTGCACTTTCTGATGTATGACGAAAAATGCGCAGACGGCATTGAGTTCGCCGCCCGCCATGTGCTGCGGTTCGGTGTGGCGCTTTTGGGGCTGCGCGTGAGTTTCGACATGGTGCAGGCAATTGGCTGGGCGCAGGTGGGCATGATCACTCTGGGCGTCGGCGCAACGATCCTGCTCTCGGTGGCGCTCGCACCCTTGATGGGCAAAGACCGTCTGTTCGGGTTTCTGACGGGCGGGGCTGTGGCGATCTGTGGCGCCTCGGCGGCGATGGCGATCAATGCCATTCTTCCCAAGACCGAGGAGAGCGAACGCAACCTGTCGTTTACTGTGATTTCCGTGACGGTGCTCTCGACGGTTGCGATGATCGTCTACCCGTTGTTGGCGCGGTTTCTGGGGCTATCTGAGCAGGCAACAGGTGTCTTTTTCGGCGGGACAATCCATGACGTGGCACAGGTCGTCGGTGCGGGCTATTCGGTGTCCGAGCAGTCGGGAGATGTCGCCACGGTGGTCAAACTGTTCCGCGTCACCCTGCTTGCGCCTGTGGTGTTCATCGGGGCGCTCGTCTTACGCCGCAACGCAACGCACGGAGAGGGCCGTCCGCCGCTCTTGCCGCTGTTCGTTGTCGGCTTCCTGATCTTGGCGGTGCTCAACTCCTACCATCTGGTTCCTGCGCTGGTCGTCGAGGGGGCCGGGCGCGTGTCGCGTGTCGCGCTTGTGATCGCGGTGGCCGCCGTCGGAATGAAAACCTCGCTGGAAAAGCTGCGCTTTGTCGGACGGGAGGCCATTTTCATGCTGATCGCGCAGACGGTTTTTCTGGGGGTCTTCGTGCTCCTGACACTGTCCTCATAGGGCAGGGGGGGGCTACCGCAACTGGCCGCGCCTCAGACCCCTTGCGGTGGCTCGGGGAAGCGGGCGCGCGTGCGGTTGGCAAAAGCCACCAGTGACAGCATGACGGGAACCTCAACCAAAACGCCGACCACGGTGGCGAGTGCGGCGCCCGAGTGCAGGCCAAAGAGACTGATAGCGACGGCCACTGCGAGTTCGAAGAAGTTCGACGTGCCGATCATCGCGCAGGGCGCGGCGATGCGATGCGGCACCTTCAATACCCATGCTGCCCCATAGGCCAGCGCGAAAATGCCGTAGCTCTGTATCAGGATCGGAACGGCGATAAGGGCGATCACTGCGGGGCGGGACAGGATTACTTCGCCCTGAAGGCCGAAGAGGATCGCGACTGTGGCAATCAGGCCGATCATGGAGAGCGGCTTGATACGGGCGGTGAAGGATGAGATTGCCGCTTCGGTCCCGAGCAGTCGACGTGTGGCGAGACCCGCAAGCAGTGGCAACAAGACATAGAGAACCGTCGCCAGTACGAGTGTATCCCACGGCACAACGATCTCGGTGACGCCCAGCAGGAACGCCACGATCGGCGCGAAGGCCACCACCATGATGAGGTCGTTGACCGAGACCTGAACCAATGTGTAGGTCGCGTCTCCCCGTGTCAGTTGTGACCAGACAAAGACCATTGCGGTGCAGGGGGCCGCGCCGAGCAGGATCAGGCCCGCGACATATTGTGCGGCGTCATCGGGTGATATCCATGCGGCGAAAACATTCTCGAAGAAGACAACGGCAAGCACGGCCATGGTGAACGGTTTGATCAGCCAGTTCACCGTGAGAGTAACCAATAGCCCCTTAGGTTGGCGTGCGACCCCGGCAACCGCGCCAAGGTCAACGTTAACCATCATCGGATAGACCATCGCCCAGATCAGGAGCGCGACCACGAGGTTGATCGAGGCAACCTCCGCCTCGGCAATGGTGCCGAAGAGGTCGGGCATAACGCTGCCTGCCGCGATGCCTATCACCATGGCAAGTGCGACCCATAGGGTTAACAGGCGCTCGAAACGGCTCATCGTAGCAGGCGCGGGAGAGGTGGTCATGGAAGGCTCCGTGTCTGAGGGCTTGATACGTAATTTCGGGTAAAGACGAATTGATGTCTGGATAGGCGTCGAGCGCGATGATTGTCAACACTCCTCATTTCGCGTAATGTCGAAATATGGAGCAGACACTCGCCATCGACGCATTCAGCGCACTCGCCCACGAAACACGGCTCGGCATTTTTCGCCTCTTGGTGCAGCGTGGACCCGACGGCACTCCTGCGATGGAAGTCGGGCGGATACTGGAGATCAAACCCTCGACCCTCTCGGGCCATCTTTCGACGTTGAAACGGGCGGGGTTGGTCAGCACCAAGCGGCAGCACCGCGAGGTGCTATACGCGCCTCGGTTGGACGCGGTGAACGGCTTGGTTCGGTTTCTTTTGCAAGATTGCTGTGGCGGGGATGAGGCCGCCTGCGCGGGGGGGTATCTGCCCCTTACGTCCGACGCCTAGGCGCGCTCTTCAACGTAATACGCGATGGTGATCGCATCCCTCGTAGGGAGCTTCCTTGCGCCACAAATGAGCGGCGCAAGGACGTGCCTCTGTCTATTCGCTCTCTTGCGGCGGCTTGACGAGCGAATGAACCGTGTAGACGAGGATCGCGGCGCCGATGGCCCCCGCAACCGCGACGGCGAGGAAGACGATCAGATCGACAGGCCCGCCGAGGTCGGAGATGTGCGAATGGGTCATGGCGAGCACGAACCAGACCGCAGCGATTGCACCAAACGGCATGGATACCTGCGCGAGCAGGAACTTGTGCCAACTCACAGCGCGGTCTCGAATAAGCACAAAGATATAGGCGGCGGTCACAGCAACCGCGACCATAACCATGGCCCAGAACAGCCCACGGCCAAAGATCTCCTCGAAGACGGCGATCATGGTTTCAAATGTCAGGTCTTTCATATCTGGTCCTCCTCAGGCACGGCCGCGCAGCATGGCGTTATAGGTGGCTTTCAGGGCGACTTCCTTCATCAGCCAGCTGATCCAGAGTTCTTCCAGCGGGGCAATGATGCCAGGGAAGGACGGCGTCAGATCGTTGTTGTAGTCAAACTCGACCAGCATCGCGCGCCCGATTTGTGTGATCATCGGGCAGGAGGTGTAGCCGTTATAGGTGGCGGTTGGTTCGGTGCCTTCGATGGCGGAGACGAGACCGTCCTCGACTACAGGCACCTGCCATTTCACGGATGCGGCGGTTTTACCTTTTGGCACACCTGCCACGTCGCCAAGCGCCCAGATTTCCGGATAGCGCAGGTGGCGCAGGCTGGCCATGTCGCATTCGACCCAGCCTTGGTCCGTCCACTTGTCAGCCCAGCTCAGGCCCGACTGACGGATGACGTCGGGGGCCCGCTGCGGCGGGATGACATGGATGTAGTCATAGTCGATCTCGGTCGTGCCATCAGGCGTGGCAAAGGTCGCGCGTCTGGCCTCGGCGTCGATGGATTTCAGCGTATGTTGATAATGGCTGGCGATGCCGCGGTCCTTGAACAGCATCCGCACTTTTTCCGCAACAATTGGAACGCCAAAGAGCGAGGTTTGCGGCGCGGCGTAATGCATGTCGATCTTGGTGCCGTTGCCTGCGCGTTTGGTGATGTCGTCGATCAGGAAGGTGTGCTTGAGCGGTGCGCCTGCGCATTTCATTTCCGTTTCGGGACGGGTGAACAGCCCGAAGCCGCCTTCCTCGGTGAATTTCGATGCGGCCTGCCATGTTTTCGCGGCATATTCGGGGCCGGCATAGAGCGCGCCGATCCCGTTCTGCCCAACCATGTCGAGGGAGAACCCCTCAATGGCGTCGTGGTCAAGGATCAGGCCAGGGGCCACAACGAGGAAGTCGTAATCGAGTGCTTGGCCACTCTCGGTAGAAACTGTCTTGGCAATCGGGTCGATCGCCGCCGCCTTCTCGGCGATCAGCGTCACGCCGTCTGGGAGCCAGTCGGTTGTCTTGCTGGACACATAGCTTGCGGGTTTCAGGCCCGTTGCGACCAGTGTCAGGCCAGGTTGATAGAGGTGATCAACGCGCGGGTCGATGAGCGTAATTTTCGCTCCCTCTAACCGTCGAACAAGGCGGTTGGCCAGCGCTGTTCCGCCTGCGCCCGCACCGATGATGACGATGCGTGCATTGGTTTGAACTTGAGCGAGCGCTTCACGCGGAACGCTCATGGAAGCAGCCGCAGCACCGCCCGCAGCGAGGCCGAAGAACTGCCGCCGTGTCGTCAAAAATTTGGTCATGAGTGTCTCCTTCAGAGCGACCGTTTCCATCAAATACATATACAAGAAGTGGAATTTGTATTTGATGTATGTCAGATTCAGAAAAATTGTTTCGGGGTGATCTGGCACTGCGGCGCAGGTGCTCTGCTCGGGTGGAGATCACGCACGGATTAGGTCGATGTATCCGCGCCATTTTCTGAAAAGTGGGTGGTCTTGCCCCTTTGTTGACGCGGAGCCGAAACAGGATCGACTCCGCGACAAAGTGATAACCGGGGCAGAAGGGACGCATGCCCCGGCTATTTCGTTAATGCTTGTGCTCACCTACAGGGCAATCGCCCTCGTCGGAAAAGCAGGCATCAGTTCGCAGTTCCAGCCACATCGCGTTCAGAACGGCGAACAGGGCGGCCAGAGGAAGGCCAAGAAGCCAAGTAAAATACCACATCGCAGTTCTCCTTAATAAGCTGAATCAGTGTTTTCAGTGACGTCCGCTTCAGTGACCTTGCCCCACAGAACCTTGTAAACCCAAGCCGTGTAGGCAAGGATGATCGGCATGAAGATCAGCGCGCAGACCAGCATGATGAACAGGGTCTGATGCGAGCTCGAAGCATCCCACACGGTGAGCGAGCTGTTGGGGTCAACGGTCGAAGGCAGGATGAAGGGGAACATCGTCAGCCCGACCGAGGAAATGATCCCCGTAATGGCCAGTTTGGACCACAGTAGCGTCGAGACTTCGCGCCCCGCTCTCAGGCCCGCCACGGCCAGTGCGATCCCGACGAACCCCATGATCGGAGCCACGGCAATCCACGGTCGCGCCGCATAGGCCGAGAGCCACGATCCTTCGCGGACGACCTCGGAATAGAGCGGATTGGAGGGGCCGTTTGTCGCGACCTCTTGGGTCAGGGCAAAGCCGTCAACGCCAACCGCCAGCCACAGGCCTGCGAGCGCATATCCCCCCGCGGCGACCAGACCTGCGACGGTGCCGATACGACGCGCACGTGCGTTGACCTCGCCTTCGGTCTTCAGCGAAAGCCATGCCGCCCCATGCATCAGGAGCATGGAGAAGGACACCACCCCAGCAAGGATTGCGAAGGGCCGCAAAAGACCAAGGAACTTGCCGTAGAAGCTGCCGTCATACATCGGCATCAGGTTGTCGGTCAGGTAGAACGGCACGCCCAGCAGGACATTGCCGACCGCCACGCCGAACAGAAGCGCGGGCACTGCGCCCCCAGCGAACAAGGCCCAATCCCAACGGGTGCGCCATGCCGTCCCGTCGCGTTTCGAACGGTATTTGAACGCCACGGGACGCACGATGAATGCGGCCAACACGACGAACATCGCGAGGTAGAAGCCGCTAAAGGACACCGCATAGAGCGGCGGCCACGCGGCAAAGATCGCCCCGCCGCCAAGTATGAACCACACTTGGTTGCCTTCCCAGACAGGGCCCACGGTGTTGATCACAACGCGGCGCTCGACATCGGTTTTGGCGACGAAGGGAAGAAGCGCTCCCACACCCATGTCGAACCCGTCTGTGAGGGCAAACCCGATCAGCAGAACGCCCAGAAGCGTCCACCAGATGACACGCAGCGTGTCGTAGTCGATCAGCTCATAGAGAATCATGTCCGTTACTCCGCTGTAGTGGCAGACGCAGCAGGCTCAGCGCCATGTCCGCGCAGACGCGCTTCGTGGCGTGCCTGCCATTGGTTGGTTTCTTCGACATCCTGAAACGGCCCCTTGCGGATGTATTTCACCAGCAGGCTCATCTCGATGATGAAGAGCACCGTGTAGAAGATGACGAAACCCGCCAGCGTGATCAGAAGGTCCGCGATCGACAGGTGCGAGGCCGACATCGCCGTCGGCAAAACCCCGTCCACCGTCCACGGCTGACGTCCGAATTCCGCGACGAACCACCCAAGCTCGGCAGCAAGCCAAGGCGTCGGGATGATGGCGACGGCGGCATAGAGCGACCAACGCGGGAACTGCATGTTGCGGAAGGAAGCGCGGTAGAAGAAATAGGCCATCACCGCGATGAAGCTAAACCCGAGGCCGACCATGATGCGGAAGGCCCAGAATAGCGGGAAAACCCCTGGAACGGTGTCGTCCGCAGCCATCGCGATTTGCTCTTCAGTGGCCTCGCGCGGATCTTCGACGTAGCGGTTCAGCAGGAAGGCAAAGCCGAGATCGTCCGAGTGTTCCTCGAAAGTGGCGCGAGCCTCCTCGGGGACGTTGCCGCGGGTTTCGCGGATTGTCATGAGCGCATCGTAGGCCACGATGCCGCGACGGATCTTGCCCTCAGCTTCTACGACCAATTCCTTGATTCCCGGAATTTCCTGCGTCAGGCTGCGCGTCCCGATCAGGCCCATGGCCCAAGGGATATGCACCGCATAGTGGGTTTTGCGCGCCTCTTGGTCGGGGATGCCGACAAGGGTGAAATGCGCGGGTGCGGGCTCGGTTTCCCACATTGCTTCGATGGCGGCGAGCTTCATCTTCTGCGTGTGGCTGGCCGAGTAGCCCGATTCATCGCCCAGAACGACAACCGACAGTGCCGCCGCGAGGCCGAAGGAAGAGGCCACTGCGATGGACCTGCGCGCCAGATCTTTATGGCGGTTCTGGATCAGGTAGAGCGCCGAAACGCCCAGAACGAAGACCGCTGCGGTCACGTAACCCGCCGACACGGTATGCACAAACTTAGCCTGCGCCACTTCGTTGAAGACCACTTCGAAGAAGGAGGTCATCTCCATCCGCATGGTCTCGGGGTTGAATTCAGCCCCTACAGGGTTCTGCATCCAGCCGTTCGCGATCAGGATCCAGAGCGCGGAGAAGTTCGACCCGATGGCCACCAACCACGCGACAACAAGGTGCTGCACCTTCGACAGTTTGTCCCAGCCGAAGAAGAACAGCCCCACAAAGGTCGCTTCGAGGAAGAAGGCCATAAGCCCCTCGATCGCCAGAGGCGCGCCAAAGATATCACCCACGTAGTGCGAGTAATACGACCAGTTCATCCCGAACTGGAATTCCATGGTGATGCCTGTGGCAACTCCAAGGACAAAGTTGATTCCGAACAGCATGCCCCAGAATTTCGTCATCTGTCGCCAGATGGGGCGGTTCGTCATAACATAGACAGTCTCCATGATCGCCACGAGGATCGACAGACCCAGAGTGAGCGGCACGAAGAGAAAGTGATACATGGCCGTCATCGCAAATTGCAGGCGCGACAGCTCGACCAGTCCGATCTCCATGAGCGTTATCCTTTCGGTTTTTAATCCACATCAGGCTTGCGGAATTTCGCCCGTTATATTCCATAAGTGAGATGTGAGTATGATCTGAATCAAACTCGCATCATCCGAATGAAATTGTCGTGTCGGCGGATTCAGCTGCTGGCGACCCGCACGATGCGGTCGGCTTGATCTCGCTCTGCTGCTCGATGCGCCGCGACGAGAAAGCCCGCGTCGGGACAGGCGTGGCGCAGCCCCAACATAACATTGCGTGCTGTTGCCGTGTCCAGCCCCTCAGTCGGTTCGTCCAGAAGGAGCAGTCTGGGAGCGCGCAGAATGGCCCGCGCAAGAACCAGCCTGCGTGCCTCACCACCTGAAAGTCCCGCGCCGCGCATTCCAAGTCGAAGTTCCAACCCGCCGCGGTCCCGCACAGTGTTGGCCAGACAGACAGCGTCCAAGGCGGCCCAGAGGTCGTCTTCGCTTGCGCCTGGTACGGCGAGGCGTAGGTTTGCTGCCACGCTTTCGGCTATGAGGGCGGAGCGTTGCGTCACAAGGACTGCTCCATCCGCTACCGCCTCAAACGGGAGCCGCCGCGGATCGACACCGAAGAGGCGCACGTTGCCCTGTGTCGGTGCCAAAGCGCCGATGGCCGCGAGCAGGAGCGTGCTTTTCCCGCTGCCGCTGGGGCCTTCAAGAACGACCATTTCACCGCGCCCCACCGACAGGGAAACGGGATTGAAGAGCGGCGTGCCCGTTTCGCCGAAAGTGACATCCTGCATCTCGACGATATGCGCGGCGGCGGGGTCGGGGATCGGCGCGTTATGGTCGCTCGTTCCCTGCACCCGCAATGCTGGGCGAATCCGTTTCGCCGCCTGTGTCATGCGCCCGATCTCAGACAGAGCGCGCCGCACGGGTGCGACCACCTCGGCAAGGGCCAGTGCCGCAAAGACACCGATTGCCGCCGTGGCCACGGTTATGCTGCCCGATTGAACCAGCAAAATTCCCGCCGTAAGGCTACCCACCGTGACGAGCGCGCTTACCAAGTCCAGAAGCATCCCCGTGATCCGCTCTATCTGGTCCAATCGTGCGCGCGCCTCTGTCGCACGAGCGAGGGCGTCTTGCACCCGATCCGTGGCCGCCTGCAACTGCCCGAAAACAGCAAGGTCATCGCGCCCCGCAACGAGGTCAACCATGCGACTCCGCCCCGCCTGAAGAGCGGTCTCTGCCAGTCGTGCGGGGCGTTTCGCGGCGCGCTGTCCCGCCAGAAAGATTGCTGTCGGCAGGATCAGGTAGCCGCCGCCAACGATCAGCGCCACCACGGGATCTACCAGCCATCCGAGCAAAAGTGACGCGGCCAGTATCGTGATCCACCCCGCTACGGCGGGAATGATCAGGCGCAACAGCGCGCCGTCCAATGCCTCCGTGTCGGCCGTGATGCGATTGAGTTCCGAGGCCGCGCGAAGTTGTTCGAGTGCTCGATGTGGGCGCGAAAGCAGCCCGCGCAAAAGCGCGATCCGAAGGCTGGAGACCGCCCGCAGGGTCGCGTCATGGGTCAACACGCGCTCACCATATCGCGCCGCACTCCGCCCCAATGCGAGGAAACGCACCATCGCCGAGGGTGCAAAGACATTGAACAGGATACCTATCCCTGCAATCCCCGCCGCCGCGGTTGCCATGATGAACCAGCCTGACAGGGCGAGGAGAGAGACCCCCATTGCCAGTACGGCCACGGCCAGAGCGAGGCCGCGCAAAAGAGCTGTGCGCTCGGCTCGCGAGATGCGGGTGACGATGGCCAGAAGATCCTTCATTCTGCACCCCGTCCTGAGATCGTGATCCGTTGCGCCAGTCGCGCCGCCAGCGCCTCGTCATGTGTGGCGACGAGGAGCGTTCCGCCCGCTTGGGAAAAGCGCAGCAAGCTGTCGCCCACAAGGCGGGCGGTGACGGAGTCTAGGTCCGCCGTGGGTTCGTCGGCGATCAGAATGCTCGGTCCACCATGCAAGGCTCGTGCCAAGGTGACACGCCTTCCTTCGCCGCCCGATAGGCCTGCGCCGCGCTCGCCCAGACGGGTCAGATCACCCCGTGGGAGCCGCTCGATGACGCCGTCCAGACCTGCGGCCTGCAGGTTGTTCTTTGGCACCTCGTCGCCGAAACCTATATTGTAGCGCAGCGATCCGTTCAGGAAGTGCGGGGCCTGTGGCATCCATCCGATTGCGGCCCGCCAAGCGTCGGCATTGTCTTCGGATAGGGGGCGGCCATTAATCATGATCGCGCCGTCGTCAGGCCGTTCCAATCCCGCGATCAGGCGCAGAAGCGTTGTCTTGCCCGCGCCGCTCGGCCCCACGATGGCGAGGCTGCCCCCCGCTTTCAGTTCAAGGTCAGGATAGGCAATGCCGCGGTGGTGCAAGCCTCGGATCGCAAGCGTCGAGATGTCTGCCAAGGGAGCGGAAATCTTGCCGTGGCCTATCCGTTGCGCCCGCGCTTCGTCACGCCATTCGGTTACTTCATCCAGCACGGCATCCGCCTCGGACCGGTCGTGCCATGCGGCGGCGAGATCGCGCAGAGGTTGGAAATATTCCGGCGCAAGGAGAAGGAGGAAGAGGCCTGCTGTGGGTGTCAGGGTTGTTCCCCATGTGCCCCAACCTAACTCGCCCAGAAGCGAAAAGCCGACCCAGACCGCGACCATAGCCACGCCGAGTGCTGCGAAGAGTTCGAGCACGGTGGATGACAGGAAGGCGATGCGCAGCACCGCCATGGTCCGCGCGCGAAGGTCGTCGCTTGCGCGGGCAAAATCTTCGACCGTCGCCGCACCCGCGCCAATGAGTTTCAGATCGGAGAGCGCGGCAAGACGGTCCACGAGCACGTCGCTCAACTGCCCGACTTCCTTCATCTGGCGCGCGCTGGCTTCCTTCGCGGCCCAGCCGACCAAAGCCATGAAGAGAGGGATCAACGGTCCCGCGACTAGCAGGACAAGCGCTACCGCCCAACTGTGCCAGAGCGCAAGGCCGAGTATAATCGGGGGCAGCACCATGACCCGCATCCGAGCAGGGCGGTAACGAAGCAGGGCAGGGCGCAGGGCTTCCAGCTTTTCTGCCGTGAGTGCAGCAAGTGCGCCCGCGCCACCAAGGGCGGATGGCGTGGCCGCTTGGGCCTCCGCCAAGACGATCTCTGATCTGAGTGCGTCGATCTTCGCATCTGCTGCGCGGGCGAGATGGGCCTGTGCGGCCATGTCGATCACAGCGCGCAATCCCCAAAGCAGCAAGATCGCGCTGCCCGCGTGCAGCGCCGAGACCGGCTCCTCCGCCATCAGCGCGCCAAAGACCCATGCGATCACCGCAGCGACACCAAGCCAGATGAGGCTGGCGATGACTGACAGCAGGCTGCCGAGGGATTCGTTGTCGAGGTGTTTAAGGGGGGAGATCATCACGGCAGGTGCCTTATTCCATATCTTTGATGTGTGAATAATCGTGTCGCAGCGAGGGCGACTTGATCTGGCGCAAGGCTATTGCTGCATTTTGAAATCAAGTTAGGGGCATGTCTAGAGGAACGTCATGCGCTTAACGATTAGAACAAACCTCGCCGCCCGCATCTTGATGGTCTGCGCCGAGAACCCCGACCACCTGCTTAAAACCGCGGAGGTCGCGGACATTTGCAATTGCTCCACCAATCACGCCGCCCATGTGGTGCAGCGCCTTCAGGCGGCGGGATATGTCACCACCGTGCGGGGTCGTGCGGGAGGTTTCACGCTGGCTCACCGTGCCGAGGATGTCTCGATCGGCGCCATATTCCGCCTCTTCGAAGCGGATATTCCGTTCGCCGAGTGCTTCGACGAGGCCACAAATACCTGTCCACTGCGTGGCACCTGCCGCCTAAAGCGCTATATTGAGCGTGCGTTGGACGCATTCTATCACGAGCTTGACCTGGTGACGTTGCGCGATCTTGTTCAAGGAAATTGCGGCCTCCACTCTTTGCTGGCGCTCAAGCCCGAAGTTCCCTCGTCCTGCGCAAAAGAGTAGGGGCGCACGCCGCCCGACAACTCTACTCCGCTGAAGTCCTTAGGGCAGGGAAGCCATCGCTCGAGCAGCATCGTCGCTCGATTGAACTTTACAGTGGCGGGTGCGCTGCGCACAGTAGACCAAGGCGTGCCTTGGGAAGCTCTCGTATCTGACATGACTACACTCAAAGACCTCAGTCGCCATCTCGGGATTTCCGTCACCCAGATCAGCCGTGCGTTGAATGATCATTCGGACGTTAGCGAGGCCACCAAGGAGAGGGTGCGCCGCGGGGCAAAGGAGTTGGGCTATTCGGCCAATCGCTCGGCGCGGTCGCTCAAAACGGGGCGTAGCGGAATGGTGTCGCTGATCAGGGCGGGCCATCTGACCTTTCCGAGCGATCTGGCTGCGCTGGATATTATCTCGGGCCTGTCGATGGAATTCTCCGCCCGCGACATCCAGTTTGCGTTGCAGATGACCGATCAAGATGCGGATGTCGAAACGATCTATGGCAAGGCAATCGGCAGCGGGTCATTCGACGGGTTTGTTCTGATTGACCTGATAGAGAATGATCCCCGCATCGACATCATGGAGAAGGCGGGTGTTCCTTACGTGACCCACGGGCGCGCGTCGGCGGAAGCCAAGCACCCCTTTTTCGATATCGACAATTTCGCCGTTGCAAAGTGGCATACCGAGCATCTGATTGGTTTGGGACACAGGCGCATTGCCATGCTCAATGGTCCCAAAGGTTATGCCTATGCGCAACGACGGCTGGAGGGATATCAAGCGGCCTTGCGCGAGGCGGGCCTGCCGTTCAACAACTCGTTGGTGATTCATTGCACCATGACCGAAGCCAAAGGAAGTGTTGCGACGGCGCAATTGTTTGCCGAGGGCAGGGAGCGCCCGACGGGTATTATCTGCGCAAATGTATTTCTGGCACGCGGGGCGTATAGTTCGTTGGAAGCGTTGCAGCTTTCAGTGCCTTCCGATGTTTCGATAATCGCGCACGATGACGTTCTGAGCAACATCCGCACATCGGCGTTTTACCCCGCGTTGACCGTCACGCGCTCCCCTTTCGAGCGCGGTTGGAAGGCGCTCAGCCGCTTTCTGTGCGACGCCATTGAGAACGGAATGGATGATCGCAGCAGGTTGCAGGAAGTCGCAGATTTCGAGTTCATCGAACGCGCCTCAACGGCTCGGGCCTGATCAAATATTCTTCATCTGATTGACAGGATCAAACTTCTCGTCTTTTACTCCCGAAACGTTTCGGAAGGTGGCGAGTCTGTCGATGCGAGGGGCAGGAAAACCCTCGCGGCGGCGATGCTATCAATGTCAAACGCACAAGGTGCAAAAGTAGGGCAAAACAAATGACAAAAATCGTTTTGGTGGGGGCAGGAAGCCTGCAATTCGGAACCGGTATGCTGGGAGATATCTTCCAAAGCAATTCGCTGACGGGCGCGGAGATCATCCTGCATGATATCAACGAGGATGCGGCGCTGCGGACTCTGGATGTGGCCAAGCGGTTTGTTGATGCGCATGATCTGAGCTTTACGCTCTCGGCCACAACGGACCTGAAATCCGCCCTTCAGGGGGCCACATTCGTCGTGATCTCCATCGAGGTGGGCGACCGTTTCGCGCTTTGGGATCTGGACTGGAAAGTGCCGCAGCAATACGGCTTCACGCAGGTCTACGGTGAAAACGGTGGGCCAGGTGGGCTGTTCCACAGCCTGCGGATCATTCCTCCGATTCTCGATATCTGCCAGCAGGTTGTGGACATTTGTCCCGACGCTACGGTGTTTAACTATTCGAACCCGATGAGCCGCATCTGCACCACGGTGCATCGCGCGTTCCCCGAGTTGAAGTTTGTCGGTATGTGTCATGAGATCGCCTCTCTTGAACGCCACCTTGCGCCGTTGTTGGGCGTCGAGCGTTCCGAGATCATGTATCGGGCTGGTGGATTGAATCACTTCTCGGTCATGACGGAAGTGTCCTATACCAAGGATGGCAGTGATGCTTATCCTGACGTGCGCGAAAAAGCCGAGGCCTATTTCGGCAATATGCCTGGGTATTCGGAAATTCTCCAAATGACGCGCAAGACGGGCCAGACCATCGAAACCGAAGGCTGGATGGATATTGATATGAGCGCAATCGACACGGTGCGCCCATGGTCGGATAGATGGCTTTTCGCGCTGGTGCTTGAGAAATTCGGCGCTCTGCCGATCACCTATGACAGCCATTTCGGCGAGTATATTCAATGGGCGCACGATTGTTCGGATCATCGGGGAATTCTGGACTTCTACACCTATTACCGAAACTTCCTTGGCACGACGGAGCCTGTGATCGAACCTGTGCTGAAAGAGCGGGTCGTGCCGATCATGGAGGCTCTGCTCGGTGCGGGCGAATACGAGGAAGCGGCGGTGAACATTCCCAACAAGGGGTTCATTGCGAACTTGCCCGAGTGGATCTGTGTTGAAGTGCCCGCGACCATCAACGAAAAGGGCATCCACGGCATTGCGGTCGATGTCCCTGTGGGGGTGCGCGGGTTGCTGACCAACCAGATCGGGGTGCACGACATGACCGCCGAAGCGATCCTGAACAAGAGCCGCGATTTGGTAGTGCAGGCCCTCTTGGTCGATCCCGTAGTCACCAAGTCGAAGGGCGTCTCCGAGCTTGTCGATCACATGATCGCCGAGCAGAGCCCGTGGCTAGATTACCTCGCCGGAGGTTAGACATAAGATGTGGAAGGGGCGGTGCTGCATTGCGTCGCCCCTTTGCTATGGAGAGCCCTGATCGGCGCGGGATGGCTCGACACGAGCCTGCGTCTCGCCTAAATCTCTGCCATGGATTCCGTGACACATGACATCGACGCTATCGGCCTGCTCTGCCCGCTCCCCGTACTCAGGGCGCGTAAGGTGTTGGCGGGGGCGAAGAAAGGCACGGTCGTGCGCCTGCGCGCGACCGACCCCGCAGCAGTCATCGACGTGCCGCATTTCTGCTCCGAGGCGGGGCATGAGTTTATCGGGATGGAGACCGTGGACGAGGTGCAGCACTATCTGATCCGCTGCGGCACGGGCGACACTTCGCGCGGTTAACGGGTGGCGAGGCGCTCGGCTTTGGCCACATCTTCGGGCGTGTTGATGTTGAAAAACGGGTCGACATTGTAGTCCTCGCGTTCAAACAGAACCTCCACAGCCCCTGCTGCCTTCGCCGCGGCAAGCACACGACGTTGACCGCCTGAAAGGATTTCCCGCAATTCGTCACGAAAGCTGACTGGCCACAGTCCGACCACAGGTTGCGCGCGGCTTGCGCCATTAACCATACTCGCCGCGATAGCTGCACCCTTCGGCCCTGCTGCGCCCTCCAGACGCGCAACAAGATCGCTCGGCAGGAAGGGCGTGTCCACAGGCACCGTCGCGAGCTGTTCCGCCCCGCGCCCGGCCGCCCAGTCCAAACCCGCGAGCACTCCCGCAAGGGGCCCTTGATGATCGGGGAGCGGGTCGGCCAGCACTTCCAAGCCATAGGCGGAAAACCGTGATGGATCACCATTGGCCGAGAGCGCCAGAGCGTCACATTGCGGCTGCACACGGGTCAGAACGTGTTGCAGAAGCGGAGCGTCCGCGACCTTGATCAGCGCCTTTTCAACGCCGCCCAGACGTCGCGCCAATCCGCCCGCCAAAATGATCCCTGTCGTTGCCACGCGGCCTTGCTCCCTTCGTGTTTTTTGCCGACTTCGTGCATTTTGTAGCGCCCGCCGCAGGGGGACAAGGCGTTATCCCGGCTGATGGATGATATGTTGCGCAGGATGGCTCTCTTCCGCGCAATGCCTCAAAACGCCCCGTCTCCGCCCGATTTCCGCCCAATTCGGACGGCAACCTGATCTCATGCGGCGGGCGAAATTACGGTCGGCGTAAGTGCAAATCCGTAAGTGAAAAGGGAGGCCGACATGCCCGATCTTTCCAATTTGATGTCCCGCTTCGAGGCTATTGCGGCCTCACTCACAGCGCAGCACCTGATGATGCTCGGCGGCGCGGGGCTGGTCCTCATCATCGTTTCACTAGTGTTCCTTGTACGTGGAAGCAGGAAATCCGAGCTTGGGGTTAACGCGACCCGAAGCCGTGTAGCTCCCGCTGCCAAGTCGAAGTCGAAACTGCGCAAGTCCGATCCGTTCCTTAGCCGCCTCGAAAAGATTTCCAACGCCACTGCGTGAGGTGGCCGGTGGAGAAACTGTATCTGGGGAGAGGCGTAGATGTATAAAATGGTCCTGCAAGCGGTGCTGTTTTCCGCGGGTGCCCTCTATTTCATCTTCAATTATTCCGACGGTTTGCGCAGCGCTTCGCGGTCAGGAAATATTGCGGCACTGACCTCGGGATCGGTGGCGTCCAAATATGCTGATATCGATATGACGGGCCCCGACCCGATTTATCAGGAAACGCTGTTCGAGAAGTATGATCCGCGCAAATTGTGGAGAGATCGCCCCAAGACGGTGAGGCTCAACACAAAGACTATCAAGGTCGCGCCGAGCACAGCAAACGAAGAGGCTATGGCCCTCTCCAAACATCTGGCCAAAGATGGCATCTCGCCCGATAAGGTCTCGGTCGTAAAACTGGATTGAGCGCGGGCGCGTTAATCCGCCCTAGAAATCCACCTCAACATTCGGCAGGCGCAACTCCTTTATCATGTCGCGCACCTCTTGACGGGCGGCGACGTTGGAGATGTTGAGCGCGTTCTTGACGCCGATGTCTTTCAAATCAAGCAGGGTGAGGCCACGCGGGAACAACTCGCGGAAGATCACACGCTCCGAGAAACCTGGTGCGAGGCGGAACCCGATCCGCTTGGACAGGTCTTCCATGGCGGCACCGATCTTCTTCTTGTTGTGCATGTTCTGCGCGCCAAGACGGTTGCGCAACACCACCCAGTCAATCGGCTTCAAGCCCGCCTGCGCCCGCAGCTGGCGCGCGTTCCACACCATTTCGGAATAGACCGAGGGGCCGAGAATTTTGTTGGTGTCGGGATCAACGCGGGCCAGTAGGTCAAAGTCGATGAAGCTATCGTTCATCGGCGTGACCAACGTGTCGGCCAGAGAATGCGCGACCTGAGACAGACGTGTGTGCGATCCAGGGCAGTCGATCAGGATGAAGTCGCAGCTTTCCTCAAGCCCTGTCACCGCCATCGAAAGGCGGCGGTCATAGGGGTTTTCGCCCTCGGCCAGATCGGCCTTGTCCACGGTGGGAAGGTCGCGGTAGTCGGGCGTAGGAAGGTCAATTCCCTCGCGCAGACAGTAGGACAAGCGGTTTTCGAGGTAGCGTGCAAAGGACTTCTGGCGGAGGTCGAGGTCAATCGCGCCAACGCGATGTCCCATCCGCGAAAGTGCTGTCGCCACATGCATGGAGACAGTCGATTTCCCCGCTCCGCCCTTTTCGTTCCCCACGACGATGATATGTGCCACGTGCCCTGATCCCGTTCCTTTGGCGCGGTCTTGATGCCGCGCGCCTGTCCCCAGTTTGCCCCTGTATGCCGCCGTTTCGGTGGCCCGTGCAAGGGCGTTTCGACGTCCACAGACAAGTTCGGCGCGTCCTGTTGCGCGTGGGGCAGAGTGGCGCAGACGTCGCTCCAACCCGCAACCACGACATGAAAAAGCCCGCCATGAGAGGCGGGCCTTTCCGAAAACACTGTGGCGTTTGGCTTAGAAGCCGAGGCCAGCGTATTTGTTTTTGAACTTGGAAACACGACCGCCCTGATCCATCAGGCGCGAGGAGCCGCCGTTCCACGCGGGGTGCGCGGAAGGGTCGATGTCGAGCGCGAGCGTGTCGCCCTCGGAACCCCAGGTCGATTTCATCTGAACAACGGTGCCATCGGTCATTTTGACGTCGATGATGTGGTAGTCGGGATGGGTATCGGCTTTCATCGTCCGTCTCCTTACGCGTTGTCGCCGGCGAGCGGCTTGTAGTTTGTGACCTCGGCGATACGTGCGGATTTACCACGACGCGAACGGAGGTAGTAGAGTTTGGCGCGACGTACGCGACCACGGCGGACAACTTCGATGCTGTCGATGTTGGTCGAGTAGAGGGGGAACACACGTTCCACGCCTTCGCCAAAGGAAATCTTGCGAACGGTGAAGGAGCCAGCGATGCCCTTGCCGTTCTTGCGGGAGATGCACACACCTTCGTACATCTGGACACGGGAGCGCGAGCCCTCGGTCACTTTGTAGCCGACACGGATGGTGTCGCCTGCTTTAAAATCCGGAATTTCTTTGCCAAGCGCAGCAATCTGCTCGGCTTCCAGCTGTGCGATAAGATCCATCGCTTTTCTCCAATTTGAGCGTGGTATTCCACGACGTTTCGCGCGTCCCAGAGCTCCTTGTCTTCTTTCGGGTTCACCGCAGTGCCCGCAGGAGGTTCGGTCGACTTTTCTTATATGCGCTCGCTTATGTCCCTATGACACGCCGAAGAAAGCGCGCGAACAATAGCAAGACGGCCCGCGCACCGATTCCACGGTGCCAGACTTCGCGGTGTATATGCGTGCGCCTTCGCCCGATCAAGCAATATTTGCAGGGGTCACGAGGGCTTTTCACCCTAGTCGCTGCGTCGGTCCTTGATGCCGTTACGATTGACGTAGGCTTCCCATAGGTCGGGGCGCCGATCCTTGGTGATCTTCTCGGACATTTTCTGCCGCCATTCTGCGATTTTGCCGTGGTGGCCGGACATCAGAACCTCGGGGATTGGCAAGCCGCGCCACTCGGCGGGGCGGGTGAATTGCGGGTGTTCGAGAAGACCGTTGGAGTGGCTCTCTTCCTCGATGCTCTCGGCATTGCCCAGCACATCGGGCAGGAGGCGCACGGTCGCGTCGATCATCGCCTGCGCGGCAATCTCGCCACCCGTCATCACGAAGTCGCCCAGCGAGACTTCCTCGATTCCGTAGTGGAACAGCGCGCGGTCATCCACGCCCTCGAACCGCCCACAGATCATCGTGACCCCGCGCGCCTTTGACCAACGTTTCGCCATGGCCTGATCGAACCGCTTCCCGCGTGGGCTGAGGTAGACGAGCGGCCATTCGTTGCGATCCGCAGGTGTGCCGTTCATCGCGAAATCAATCGCTTCGCCCAGAACGTCCGCTCGGATCACCATGCCTGCGCCACCGCCCGCGGGGGTGTCGTCCACGTTCTTGTGCTTGCCGACGCCAAACTCGCGCAGGTGGACTTTCTCCAGCTGCCATTTGCCTTCTTGCAGAGCCTTTCCCGTCAGGCTCTCGCCCAAGACGCCCGGAAAGGCTTCAGGAAAGAGTGTGATGATTTTCGCCTTCCAAACGCCAACGATGTCGGGCGTGTTGGTCATCAACTCGCGGGGCTTCAAGGTCTCACGCACGGCGAGGCGGCCATGGGATTTGCCTTTGGTGGCCTTGGCGTCGTCGCCTGTCGGTGTGTCGGGGGTTTCTTCGCTCATAGCTGCCTCATAGACAATATTCGCGGGGAGGGGAACTATTCGCTGTCCTGCGGTGCTTCGCGTCCCATGATCTTGCGGATTTCCTGCCAATAGGGGCGTCCCTTGAGGTCGGAGCGGTGCAGCGCCAGAAGGCGTTCGTGCGCATCCCCCGCCCGCGCCACGTTTCGCGCCTCGGCAAGTGCCAACTTATCGAAGTGATCGGAGAGGCCAAGCAAGGCGAGCACAGGTTTGACGGGATGGCCGCTTTCCTCGACGTGGCAACTGTGGATGGGCACGTCGGGGAGATGTTCCTTGCACAACTCGATAAAGGCGGCGTGATCGGCGGCTTTCCCGTAGCGTTTCTCGAACTGGTCGAAGGGTAGGCGGTAGCGTTCGGATTTCAGCCGCTGCCACCAGCACGAGCGCAGCCACCCTTCGCGGCGGGTGGAAATATAGACCTCAAAGGGTGCGTTCTCGCCCATCACGTCCAACCACGCCTTGTGGATGATGCTCAGCGCGATCGGCATAGCGATGAAGCTGTAGACCTTTTTGTAGCCGATCGGGTAGCCGCCGAGGCTTTCGTTCGACAGCAGGATTGGACGTGGATCATCGCGCTCCAGCGCATCGAAAAGCGCGGTGGCCTCTTCGCGGATGATTGCCTTGGCCTCCTTGTTGCGGCGGATCGAAAATTGCATGCACGCACCCGTCAGCAGGTATTGGACGGGATCGCGGACCAGCATCATCTCCACGTAAGGGTCTAATTTTTCGCGGTTTTCGCGCAGCGTGTCTTGGAGGGTCGTTGTGCCCGTCTTGTGCAGTCCAGGATGGATCAGCAGCCGTCGCGTCACTCAAAGAGCCCCTCGGGCGGGTCGGCCACGATGCGTCCTGCGGAGAGATCGACCGTCGGCACGGCGGCGCGGGTGAAGGGCAGTAGCACGCCGTTCTTGAGTCCAGGCCCATGCACTTCAAGCAGGTCGCCCGCGCCGTGGTTGAGCACGTTGCGTACCTCGCCGAGCTTGCTTCCGCCCGTGTCATAGACCTCCAAGCCGATCAGGTCGGCGTGGTAGTATTCGTCATCGGGCAGCGAAGGCAGGACATCGCGTTCGGCATGAAGTGTGACGCCTTTGAGCGCGTCAGCCTCTTCCTTGGTCTCGATGCCTTTGATGCGGCAGGCATAGCCGTTCTTGATTTGCTGCGTGATGGTGAGCTCGAAGATGCGGCTGCCGTCCTCGGAGGTGAGCGGGGAGTAGTCCGCGATGGCCTCGGGCTCGGCGCAGAACGATTTGACGCGTACATCGCCGTGGACGCCAAAAGCGCCTGCAATCGCGCCAACAATGATCCGTGTATCACTCATACCTCTGTCTTACTGCCCCTGTCGCGCGCCCGCAATCCTGTTGCCGTGCGCCGTTACATTTGCCCCGAAAGAAAACACCCGAACGCAGGGATGCGCTCGGGTGTCGGGTCGTAATTTCTCTCGATGATAGAGAGGCTTACTCTTCAGTAGCAGCTTCTTCGGCAGGAGCAGCAGCGGCTTCAGCGGCGGCGGCTGCTTTGGCTGCTTTTTCTTCGGCGCGTTCCTGGGCTTTTTTGCCAGGCTCGGCTTTCTTGGGGTTGTTGCGCTCTTTTTTCTCGAGAACGCCAGCAGCCTCAAGCATACGTGCGACGCGGTCGGTGGGCTTGGCGCCTTTGTCGAGCCATGCTTTCACGGCGTCGATGTCCATTTGCACGCGCTCTTCGCTGTCTTTGGGCAGGAGCGGGTTGTAGGTGCCGAGCTTCTCGATGAAGCGGCCGTCGCGGGGCATGCGCGAGTCAGCGGCAACGATACGGTAGAAGGGGCGTTTTTTGGAACCGCCACGGGCGAGCCGGATTTTCATAGCCATGATATGTTTCTCCTATTTCCTAGCTATTTGAGAGACTTAGGATGTCTCTGCATCTTGATGTTGTTGGTGGTGTTGGATGACTTCCTGAATGATGAACTTCAGGAATTTCTTTGCAAATTCGGGATCGAGATCGGCGCGTTTGGCCAGATCTTCGAGCCGTGCAATCTGTTTCGCTTCCCGTGCGGGATCGGACGGGGGAAGGTCGTGTTCTGCTTTCAAACGGCCCACGGCCTGCGTGTGTTTGAAGCGCTCGCCAAGGGTGTAGACAAGGATCGCGTCGAGGCGGTCGATGCTCTCGCGATGCTCTTTGAGCAGCTCTTGGGCGCGGGAAATGTGGTCGCTCATCGGGCCAAAACCCCCTGTCGGATTTGCGTCGGACATGTGTCGGACATCTGTCGGACACCTTCGAACGGGTGGATAAGGTTTCGGTTACGGATCATGCGTAGGCCTCCATGCCACCTGCGCGCAGCTCGGCGGGCGAGGGATGGCGGAAGACGATGCAGTCATCGGCCGTTTCACCCGCAGGGCGCGCTGCATCCACATCACGCGTGGCGCCCAGTCGTTCGGCCAGAGCGGCGGAGGCGGTATTTTGCGGCGAGACGTAGGAGACAAGCGTGTCGAGATCGGTGTTCTCATAGACCCAATCGCGCAGCGCAAAGGCAGCCTCGGCGGCGTAGCCCTGTCCCTCGAACCCGTCGAAGAGGAACCAGCCAAGTTCGGTCTCGGGGAAACCGATGCCCTTGGTCACGGCAACCTGACCTGCAAGCGCGCCATCCACTTCGATCATCAGGCCGCCATAGCCGAACAGCGCCCAATGCGCGGTGTCATTGCAAAACCATGCCCATGCCTTCTCGCGATCATGCGGACCGTCCATGTAGACGGAGCGCGCAGAGGCACAGAAATCCGCGTAGGTCTCGAAATCTTCGAGACGCGGCGCGCGCAGGGTCAGGCGCGGCGTGGTTATGGTGGGCGCTTGGGTCACTTACTTCTTCTTCCCGAAGCCCGAAAGACCGGGGGGAAGGGCGGAGCCGCCCAGACCGGGGAGGTTGCCCATGCCCGGCATTCCTTTAGGCAGGCCGCCTTGCAACGCCTTTGTCGCCTCGGCCATTTTTGCGGGGTCCATGTCCTCGGGGCCTTGCGGGCCACCTTTGCCGAACATGCCCTGAACGGCCTGTTTGAGCATTCCGCCTTTGCCCATTTTGCCCATCTTCTTCATCATGTCGGCCATCTGGCGCTGCATCTTGAGAAGCTGGTTAAGCTCGGAGACTTCCAGACCTGCACCCTTGGCGATCCGCTTCTTGCGCGACGCCTGAAGGATCTGCGGATTGGCGCGCTCCAGTTTGGTCATGGAGTTGATCAACGCGATCTGACGTTTGAAAACGCTCTCGTCAAAGCCGCTGTCCTTGATCTGTGCGGCGGCTTTTTTCATGCCCGGCATCATGCCCATGATGCTTTCCATGCCGCCCATCTTCTGCATCTGTTCAAGCTGCATCTTGAGGTCGTTCATGTTGAAGCGACCCTTCTGGAAGCGCTTCATCATGCGTTCGGCCTGTTCGGCCTCGATGGTCTCTTGTGCCTTCTCGACGAGGGAGACGATATCGCCCATGCCAAGGATACGGCCCGCAACGCGCTCGGGGTGGAATTCCTCCAGCGCGTCCATCTTCTCGCCGAGACCGACAAACTTGATCGGTTTGCCCGTGACCGCACGCATGGAGAGCGCCGCACCACCGCGACCGTCGCCGTCCATACGGGTCAGCACAACGCCCGAAATGCCGATGCGCCCGTCGAAGTTTTCGGCGGTGTGCACAGCATCCTGACCCGTGAGGCCATCGACTACGAGAAGTGTCTCGCGCGGGTTGGCAATGTCGCGCACGGCCTCGACCTCGGCCATCAGCGTGTCGTCGATGGACAGGCGGCCAGCGGTGTCGAGCATGTAGACGTCATAGCCGCCCATGGTCGCCTGTTGCTTGGCGCGGCGGGTGATCTGATCGGGGGTCTCGCCCGCCACGATGGGCAGGGTGTCCACGCCGATTTGCTCACCAAGGACGCGCAACTGGTCCATAGCGGCGGGGCGGTAAACGTCGAGGGAGGCCATCAGGACGCGCTTGCCCTGTTTGTCCTTGAGACGTTTTGCCAGTTTCGCCGTGGTGGTGGTTTTACCGCCACCTTGCAGACCGACCATGAGAATCGGTGCGGGCGGGCTGTCCACCTTGAGCGTGCCGATGTCGGCTTCGTCGCCTTGCAGCACATGCACCAATTCGTCGTGCACGATTTTGACGACCTGCTGACCCGGTGTGACGGATTTGGTGACGGCCTGACCCGTGGCTTTCTCGGTGACGGCCTTGACGAAATCGCGCGCGACCGAGAGCGAGACATCGGCCTCAAGTAGCGCGACGCGCACTTCGCGCAGGGCGGTTTTTACATCGTCTTCGGACAGGGCACCTTGTTTGGTGAGCTTGTCGAAGACGCCTGACAGGCGGTCTGATAGATTTTCAAACATCGACGGTCTCCCTGACCTTGTTGACGACTAGGCTCCATGTGGGCACGGAGCGGTGAAAAGTGAACCTCCGACGGCCAATGCAGTGCTGCCCCCGTGGGCGAAACTCGCTGACGGGGGGCGATCCTGGCGCTGGGCCTGAGGACCGGAAGGTTTTGCGCTTCCGGAAATGTTGGCCCGCGTTTACGCGCGGGAATGCTGTGAGTCAAGAGTGGCGAAGGGTAGGGGAGGTGTCTGGCGGCATGTGCCTGGCGGTGCGAAGTCGCGCGGAATTGCGGGCTGTGCAAATTTTCACAGGGTGACGCAGGGGCGGTGCCTTAGTATTTGCATTTGTAAATGAACAGGGAAATAATGCTTCTCTACTTTTTGAATGTGACGATCAGATCGAGATAGCCGAGAATGCCCACCGAGAACTGGGATGAAATCCGGACCGCATATACTGTCGCGAAACAGGGCACTGTCTCTGGCGCCGCCGCCGAGCTTGGTGTTCACCATGCGACGGTGATCCGCCATGTCGATGCTCTGGAGGAGCGATTGGGGGTCAAGCTGTTCCAACGCCATGCGCGCGGCTATACGCCGACGGAGGCGGGGCGTGACCTGTTGACCGTAGCGCAGACCACCGAGGACCAGATTTCGCAACTGGTGTCGCGGATCAAGGGGCGTGGTGAATATGTGTCGGGTGAATTGGTGGTCACATCGGTTCCGGGCTACGAGGATTTGATCGTGCCCGTGCTCGCCGAGTTCCAGACGCTTTACCCTGACGTGATCGTGCGGCTCCTGACCGACGAACGGTTGTTCCGGCTTGAATACGGTGAGGCGCATGTGGCGATTCGCGCTGGGCAGCCGCCGCAGGAGCCCGACAACGTCGTCAAACTTCTCTACAAGCAGGACGTCGCGCTCTGTGCGCATCGCAACTATTTCGAAGCTTTTGGTGCGCCCGATCCCGATGATCTCATCAATGGGCTGCGGTTTATTGGTCATGACGATGCAAGCAACCGTGCGCCCTTTCTCAACTGGCTGAAGAACAACGTGCCTGACGAGCGTGTCACCTTCCGCTCCACATCCGCCCGCGCACGGCAAGTTGCGATTAGTGCCGGGGTCGGGGTGGGGTTCCTGCCCGTGGATGTGATCGCCGCAGATCCTGATTTGAGCGTTGTCATGCCCGCGATTCCCGATTGGGAGATCACGTTGTGGGTGGTGACACATGTCGATCTGCATCGCACGGCGAAGGTGCAAGCCTTCACCAATCTGTTGAGGGCGCGTGTGAAGGATTGGTCGCGTGGCAACTGATATCAGCGCTCCTGCGCGTAAAAAACGTATCACTGGCGCCTCGGCCAGTCCCGAGGAGCGCCGCAAGGGCCATATTGCGATGCTGGTCTTCTCCTGCCTCGTGGCGGGGTCGTTCTCGCTCGGTTCGCTGGCGGCCAACGAGATCACGCCGCTTGCGCTCAACGGCGTGCGCTTTCTCATCGCTACGGTGCTGGTCGGCGTGCTGGCGCTGGCCACGGGCGGTATTCCGCGCCGTGCGATGGATGCGCCGTGGCGCTATGCCATTCTCGGCGGGCTCTTCGCGCTCTACTTCGTGATGATGTTCGAGGGGCTCAAGACCGCAACGCCCGTTTCGACTTCCGCCGTGTTTACCCTCACCCCCGTTCTCGCGGCCATCTTCGGCTATGTCATCATGCGCCAGATCACGACGCCGCGGATCGCGATTGCGCTGGCCGTTGGGGCCTCAGGTGCGCTCTGGGTCATCTTCCGTGCAGATATTTCGGCGCTGCTGGCTTTCGAGGTTGGACGTGGCGAGGCGGTCTATTTCATCGGCGTGATCGCCCATGCGCTCTATACCCCGCTCGTGCCGCGCTTCAGCCGCGGTGAGCGGACCTTCGTCTTTACCTTCTTCATTCTGGTGGCGGCCAGTGTCGTCCTGCTGGCTTTCGGGTGGCGCGACCTGCTGGCCACCGAATGGGCGGAGCTGCCGATGATCGTGTGGATCACACTGGTCTATATCGCTGTGGTGGCGACCACGACCACCGCCACGCTGCTGGCCTATGCCTCGGTGCGCTTGGCGTCGGCGAAGGTCATGGCCTACACCTACCTCACGCCTTCATGGGTGATCGTGTGGGAAATCGCACTCGGCCACGGTGTGCCGCCTGTCCTCGTCTTTGGCGGAATCGGCCTGACCATCCTTGCGCTCTATTTGTTGCTCAAGCACGAGGAATAAGCGCTCCTCTGAAGGATATTTATCGAACAGGTGAAAGAGGGGGCGGCCCTTCATCTGTTCTCAAGGATCCCCGCCGGAGGCTTTTGCTGCCGGATCGGAAAGTTCCCGTTCGAGGAAGCGCTCCAACCCGTCGAGGTCCACGGCGTCAAACTGCCCGAACCCCTGCATCCAGATCGACGCCGCGCGCATCGCGTCGGGGTCGAGTTTGCACCATTTCACACGTCCGCGCTTTTCCTGTGTGATCAGGCCCGCACGGCTCAGGATCGTGAGGTGCTTCGACACCGCAGCCAGAGACATCTCGAAGGGCTCGGCCACGTCGGTCACGGCCATGTCATCTTCGAGAAGCATGACGAGAATGGCACGCCGTGTCGGGTCCGCCAGAGCGGCGAAGACCTGATCGAGGTCGGCGGGTATCTCGGGGGTGCGCAGAGGGTTCATGGGGGAAGGGTTAGGCGCGGCTGCGAGGTTGGTCAACCATTTGGTTGAATATGCCCGTAGGGTCGCGGCGGGGCGAAGCGGGCGGGTGTGGCGGTGGTGCGCGTTTTAAAAAGGATTTAATATCAGTATGTTGAGGTACTCTGAGCCTTATTGACTCTGAACCTCCCCGCGCATAGCTTGCGCCCAACCGATCCGAGGGGGCTTTGTGCCAATGACCGATCCGCATCATACCGAGCGCCTGCGCGCATTGGAGCAGCGGATTGCGAAGGTGAAAGAGGGCCAGGGCCCTAAAACCTCGCGGGGCGAAGAGCACTTTTCGCAGGCCAATATGGCATGGCGCATGGTGGTGGAATTGGTGGCCGGTCTTTTGATCGGTTTCGGCATTGGCTTCGGGCTTGATAGCCTGTTCGGGACAACCCCGATCTTGCTGGTGCTGTTCACAGGGTTTGGGTTTGCGGCCGGCATCAAGACGATGCTGCGCACCGCGACCGAGATCCAGAATAGCGAGCAGGCCGAACAGGCCGGCGAGGATGACAACGCGGGGACGCCCGCAGACGAGATGAGGGACTAAAATGGCGGAAGAAGCACACGGCTCCGAAGGTGCTCTGGTTTTTCACCCGATGGATCAGTTCAAGGTCACGCCCCTGTTCGGTGACGGCCCTGTTCACTGGTATACGCCGACGAACGTGACGCTTTGGATGGCGCTTGCAGTTCTTTGTGTTTTCGCGCTGCTGGTGCTGGGCACCCGCGGCCGCGCCGTGATCCCTTCGCGTATCCAGTCCGTCGCCGAGCTGATGTATGGCTTCGTGCACAAGATGGTTGAGGATGTGGCGGGTAAAGACGCCGTCAAATACTTCCCCTACATCATGACGCTGTTTTCCTTCATCGTGTTCGCCAACACGCTGGGCCTCATCCCGATGTCCTTCACGACCACCACGCATATCGCTGTGACCGCCGTGCTCGCGATGCTGGTGTTCACCTTCGTGACCGTGCTTGGCTTCGTGAAGAACGGCACAAAATTCCTTGGTCTTTTCTGGATCACCTCCGCGCCGCTGGCCGTGCGCCCGGTTCTGGCCGTGATCGAATTGATTTCCTACTTCGTCCGCCCCGTCAGCCACTCTATCCGTCTTGCGGGTAACATGATGGCGGGTCACGCGGTGATCAAAGTGTTCGCAGGCTTCGCCGCGATCGCAGTGGTCTCGCCCGTGTCTGTGCTGGCGATTACGGCCATGTATGGCCTCGAATTGCTCGTAGCCTTCATTCAGGCCTACGTGTTCACCATTCTCACCTGTGTCTACCTAAAGGATGCCCTGCATCCGTCGCACTAAGCGGCACACAGGTCGCAGAACCTCATACGCAACCATTCCATCGTAAGGAGATAAAGACATGGAAGGCGATATCGCAGAACTCGGCAAATACATTGGTGTTGGTCTCACGGCCCTCGGCATGGGTGGCGCAGCCATCGGTGTGGGCAACGTGGCTGGCAACTACCTCGCAGGTGCCCTGCGCAACCCCTCCGCAGCTGCTTCGCAGACTGCAACCCTCTTCATCGGCATGGCCTTCGCGGAAGCGCTCGGGATCTTCTCGTTCCTCGTCGCTCTTCTGCTGATGTTTGCCGTCTGATCTGACGCTCCATCCTTACGGCTGGGTGGGTCGCGTTTGACGCGATCCACCCGCGCGTAAACGGGGTCGGTTCCCATACGGGGACCATAGGACGACAGTCAGGAGGACAGAATGGCAACTGAGACGCACGGGGCCGAAGTAGCAGAAGCCGGCATGCCGCAGCTCGACTTCTCAACCTTCCCCAACCAGATTTTCTGGCTTCTGGTCACGCTGGTCGTGATCTATTTCGTGCTTTCGAAAATCGCCCTGCCGCGCATCTCTTCGGTGCTGGCGGAGCGTTCGGGCACGATCTTGAATGACATTGCCGCCGCCGAAGAGCTCAAGCTCAAGGCGAAAGACGCGGAAGCCGCTTACAATCAGGCGCTTGCCGAGGCGAGAGCCGAAGCACAAAAGATCGCACAGGAAACGCGCGACGCGATTCAGGCCGATCTGGACGCCGCCACGGCCAAGGCCGATGCCGAGATCGCGGCCAAAGCCGCAGAATCGGAGAAAGCCATCGCGGAAATCCGTGACGATGCTGTGGACGCGGTCAAGGTCGTCGCCAAAGACACTGCCAAGGAACTCGTCGCGGCACTCGGTGCGAAAGCCGATGCCAAGTCGATCACCGCGGCCGTCAACGCGCGTTTGAAAGGATAAGGCCATGAAGAAACTCACTGCCCTTGCCCTGACACTCGCAGCATCGCCCGCTCTGGCGGCCTCGTCGAACCCGTTCTCGGGGGCGTTCTGGTCGCTGACCAACACGAACCTTATCGTCCTTCTGGGCTTCCTCGTGTTCGTCGGTATTCTTCTTTGGAAGAAAGTCCCTGCCATGATCGGCGGGATGCTCGACAAGCGTGCTGAAGACATCAAGAACGAGCTGGACGAAGCTCGGGCCTTGCGCGAAGAGGCCCAGTCGATCCTTGCTTCCTACGAGCGCCAGCAGCGCGAAGTTCAGGAGCAGGCCGACGCTATCGTCAAGCAGGCGAAGATCGACGCGGAAATCGCTGCCGAGAAGGCACGCGAGGACTTGCAGACGTCCATCGCCCGTCGCCTCGCCTCCGCCGAGGAGCAAATCGCCTCCGCGCAAACTGCCGCGATCCGCGACGTGCGCAACACGGCGATCACGGTTGCTATCGGCGCGGCACAGGATGTTATCGCCGAAAACATGACAGCGACCGACGCCAACAAGCTGATCGACAGCGCAATTGCGGAAGTCGGCGACAAGCTGCACTAAACCGCGTCCCGACGGGGCGCCTCCTGCCCCCGTCAGACCCCGATAAAAGAAAGCCCCGCCAATCTGGTGGGGCTTTTTGCATTTGGAGATGTGGCTGGAATGTCGTCTGGTTTCAACTGGCTGCGGTGCTACGGAGCTTTCCGCTGTTCAGGTTGCAATGTACGCCGCGCGGAACATGACGACCGACGCCACGAGAAACAGAACGGCGAAAAGGCCAATCGCAATTTGCCCTCGCGTCGAAAGCCCGCGATCATCCACGTAGAAAAAGTAGGCGCGCGTCAGGACCGCGCCGAATGTCGCAGATACCAATGCCAAATAGCATAGCAAGACGATTGCAAGCATCATCGCACCCCCACTGATTAACCACTTTCAATCGAGACATGCTCGACTCCCACGTTAAAGGTAGTTAGGGGCGCGAAGGTTTCCAATATGTGGATTACGATATAGTGACACGCTCCGTGTCACTTTCGACGGGGCTTTCGCTCTCGCGCAGTGCGTGTCGGTGCGGACACCCAGCCCTCGCTGACGGCAATGGCCAAGCACTGCTCTTTCGTGCGCGCGTTGAGCTTGTGACGGGCATTTTTGAGGTAAAGGCTCACAGCGGACACGCTGATCCCCAGCTCATTAGCGATCTCGGAATACTGATAACCCAATGCCAGAAATTCCAGGACCTCTAGTTGTCGCGGAGAAAGCGGATTCACCCTCACAAAATTACCTACCCCCTACTTATGACACCTTACCCGTAGTCACCCTTCCACTACAAACCACGCTACTGCTTTCAGCAATATATGGAAACCAACATAGTCCAACGTGCCTATGGTTGGGAAGGAAACGCACCAAGAGCAAGTAAACCACACCTCAAATTTTGACGAGGAGGGTGAGGCCGAAGCTCGTCAGTGAGCCTGTGCCGCAAGCGGGAGCGTCAGTTCCGCTCCTTCTCGTGATCATAGCGCAGCCGTGCGATCTCTTCGTTTCGCTCAGCGGTCTTCTGGTCCGAAAGCGCCTTTTCCACGTAGTCGAGGTGCTTCGTGACGGCGGCGCGGGCGGCTTGTGCGTCGCGTGCTTGCAGCGCGTCGTTGATGGCGCGGTGCTGGTCGAGGAGCTGCGCGCGGTTCGTGCGTTGCTTGAACATCACCGAACGGTTGTAGAAAACTCCCTCGCGCAGAAGGTCGAACATCGAGCGCATCATATGCAGCATGATGACGTTGTGGCTGGCCTCGATGATCGAGAGATGAAACTCCGCGTCGAGCCGCGCCTCGTCGGTCGGGTTGCGCTTGGGGTGGGCGGCTTCCATCTTTTCGAAGATCGTGGCGATGACCTTTAGATCCGTGTCGGAGGCGTATTGCGCCGCCCGCTCGGCGGCCAGCCCCTCCATGTCGCGGCGGAAAGCGATGTAGTCGAATACGGCTTCTTCATGCGAACCGAAAATCTGGATCAGGGCGGGGGAGAACGCAGAGCCGAGCACATCGGCGACGAAGACCCCCGCACCCGCCTTCGCTGTCAGAAGGCCTTTCTCCGAAAGCTCCGCGAAAGCCTCCCGCAGCGACGGGCGGGACACACCAAGCCGGTCTGCCAACTCTCGCTCTGACGGCAGCCGTTCACCAGGGCGCAGGATGCCGCGCAGGATCAGCATTTCGATCTGATGCGCGACGGATGTGGACAACTTCTCTGCCTGAATCTTTTGAAAGGGCACGGGCGAACCTCACTTTGCAATTGGTCAGATAATATGACCGCGCGCAGGAAGATGCCACGAAAAAGGCCGCCCACAGGGAGCGGCCTTGCGTATTACTTTGTGCGTGCGCGGTCAGGTGATCGGCGTGATGACGATCTCGACGCGGCGGTTCTGCGCGCGGCCCTCGGCCGACAGGTTGGTCGCAATCGGCGCGTTCTCACCACGGCCGATGGCTTGAATACGGCCAGGCGCGACGCCATTGGCGGTCAGGATCGCGGCCACGGCGGAGGCGCGGCGTGTGGAGAGTTCCTGATTGTAGGTGGCCGAACCCGTGTTGTCGGTGTGACCCACTACCTGAACGGTCGTGTTGGGATAGTCACGAAGGTTGTAGGCCAGCGCAACGAGGTCGGATTGAAGACCTGTCTGCACCGTCGCACTGTCGGTGGCGAAGAGGATGTCCTGCGGCATGGTCACGATCAACTCGGAACCAGTGTTGACGATCCCGACTTGATCGCTGCCAAGGTCGGAGCGCAGGTCAGCAGCCTGTTGGTCAAGACGTTGGCCGATAGCGCCGCCAACTGCGCCGCCGATTGCGGCACCGACAGCGGTTTTCAAGACTTTGTCATCGTCGGATGTCAGGCCCGCGAAGCCGCCGAGCAAGGCCCCGGCAATGGCACCCTGACGCGCGTTGGCGTTAGGGTCGTCGGAGATCGTGGGCTGCAAGCACCCTGCCAGAAGGAATGGCACGAGTGTAAAGGTTGCGAGAATGGCACGGGACTTCATGAAGTGACCTCTGATTGGTAAATTCTGCTCTAACAACGAATTTACCGTGCATTGGTTCCTTATGCATGCGCAATTACAGTCGATCACGAGAATGTGGCGGGTTCCTGCTCACATCTGGGTGAGTGCGCTATTGCCCCTCGATGCGGGCATCGTGACGCGCGCTTTCATAGGCCAGAAGCGCCCGTTTGACGGGCAGGCCCCAGTGGTATCCGCCCAATGCGCCAGACTTCCGCAACACCCTGTGGCACGGGATCAGCCATGCGACGGGATTGCGTCCGACGGCGGTGCCAACGGCGCGTGAAGCCTTGGGCGCGCCGATGCGTTCTGCGATATCCGAATAGGTCGTGACCGAACCCGCAGGAATGGAAAGGAGCGCCTCCCAGACCTTGATTTGGAACGGGGCGCCGATGAGGTGGACGCGGGTGTGCTGGCCGCGCATGGCGGATTCGACAAGGGGCGCAACCGCGTCTGTGTCCTCTACGAAGGAGGCATCGGGCCAGCGCGCAGTCATGTCGGCGAAGGCGTCGTCGCGGCTGCGGTCTGCGACAAAGCCAAGGCCACACAATCCGCGCGTTGTCGCCATGGCCAAAGCCTCCCCGAAAGGTGTCGCGATCCAGCCGAAACGGATCGTAACCCCGTCACCCGCCCGCGCGAATTCTCCAGGGGTCATGGCTTCCCAGCGGATGAAGAGATCGTGCAGCCGTCCCGTCCCTGACAAGCCCGACGCGTCGGCCACCTCGTCTAAAGGGCGTCGCGTCTGCATCAGCGACTTGGCGAGATCGAGCGTCAGATATTGTTGGTAGCGTTTGGGTGAGACGCCCGCCCAGCGGGAAAAGACCCTTTGGAAATGCGGTGCGCTCATGCCGAGTTGACGCGCCAATTCGTCAAGAGACAGGGGCACGTCGGCGGCGTCGATCACCTCGATGGCGCGGCGGATCACGCCATAATGATAGTGATCGGACAGCGCGGTGTCAGAGCTTTCGGCGCTTTTGAGGGGCGGGGAAGGGGACATGGAATGGGACACGGGCGGCAACGGGCTCCTTGTGATCTGGTCCACGTTAACCCGCCTTGCCCGTCACGCCGACCCGAAAATTGCGCAAATGCATAGGCACTTCGGGTGTTCGGCGGCGGCATAGGGGAAAGGCCAAAGCCCGCAGCGTCAATCGCATTCCTTTCGGAAAACAGATACTTGCCCTCGTGCGTGTCAGAAGGCATAGGAATGCGCATGGCCAAACAACTCGATTATCAGACAATCCGCGAGATTTTCACGCGATTTCGCGCGGCGAAAGCCGAGCCGAAAGGCGAGCTTGATCACGTCAATGCCTACACGCTTGTCGTGGCGGTCGCGCTGTCGGCGCAGGCTACCGACAAGGGTGTAAACAAGGCCACGAAGGACTTGTTCAAGATCGCCGACACGCCGCAAAAGATGCTGGATCTGGGCGAAGAGGGCTTGATCGAACACATTAAAACTATTGGACTTTTCCGCAATAAGGCCAAGAACGTGATGAAGATGAGCCGCATTCTGGTCGAGGAGTTCGGCGGTGAGGTGCCCTCGTCGCGCGCCGCACTCGAAAGCCTCCCAGGTGTCGGGCGCAAGACCGCCAATGTGGTTCTCAACATGTGGTTTCATCACCCTGCGCAGGCGGTGGACACGCATATTTTCCGCTTCGGCAACCGCTCTGGCGTGGCCGTGGGCAAGGATGTCGTCGCCGTGGAGCGCGCGATCGAAGATCACGTTCCCGTCGAGTTTCAACAACACGCGCATCACTGGATGATCCTGCACGGACGCTATACCTGCACCGCGCGTAAACCTTTGTGCGGCACATGTCTGATACGTGATCTGTGCGCCTTCGAGGAGAAGAATATTGTCTAAAACCTATCAGGTTGTCGGTATCGGCAACGCCGTGGTCGATGTCATTACCAATGCCGATGATGCGACGCTTGATCAGCTCGGAATCGAGAAAGGGATCATGCAGCTCGTCGAGCAGGAGCGCGGCGAGTTTCTCTACGACGCGATGCAGAAGCGTATCCAGACTCCAGGTGGATCGGTGGCCAATACCTTGGCAGGGCTCGGCAATCTCGGTCTCAAGACGGGGTTCATCGGGCGCGTCCACGATGATGCCTTGGGACAATTTTATGCCGAAGAGATGGTGCGCGGCGGCACGGACTATGTGAACGATCCCGTGGCTGGCGGTGAATTGCCGACCTCGCGTTCGATGATTTTTGTCTCCCCCGACGGGGAGCGTTCGATGAACACCTACCTCGGAATTTCCTCCGAAATCTCCGCCGATGACGTGCCCGCAAGCGTCGCGGAAGATGCCGAGATCATGTTCCTTGAGGGCTATCTCTACGATAAGCCCCAAGGCAAACACGCCTTTGATCAAGCGGCCCGACTGACCAAGGCGGCGGGTGGGCAAGTGGGCATTTCGCTCTCCGATCCGTTCTGTGTGGATCGCCACCGCGACGACTTCCGCAAGTTCGTCAAAGAGCTGGATTTCGTGATTGGCAACGAACACGAGTGGGAAAGCCTGTACCAATCCGACCTTTCTACGGCACTGGAAACCGCCGCATCGGAATGTGGTCTGGTGGTCTGCACACGCTCATCGGGAGATGTGGTGATCGTGCGCGGCGATGAGGAAGTTATCGTTCCCGTCACGCGCATCACGCCTGTCGATACCACTGGAGCGGGGGACCAGTTCGCGGCGGGGTTCCTCTACGGTCTGTCTTCGGGTGAAAGCCTCGCGGTTGCGGGGCGTATGGGCTGTGTTGCGGCCTCCGAGGTGATTTCCCACGTTGGCCCGCGCCCCGAAACTGACCTCAAGGCGCTTTTTGCAAAGGAAGGGCTGGTCTAGACGCGTATCGGAGCCTTCGGGCTCTTATCGTGATGACGACAAACAAACGGTGCGCCCTCGGATGGGGACGCGCCGTTTTTGCTTTGTCGTTCGGGCGCGGGGCGGCGGTCAGTGCGCTTCGGCCCAGTTGTCGCCAATGCCCGCGTCCACTTCGATGGGAACATCAAGCTTCATCGCCGGATCGGAGGCGGTTTCCATCACGTCCTTGACCACTTCGATCACCTGATCGCAGGCATCCTCGTCCACCTCGAAGATCAATTCGTCATGCACCTGCAACAGCATGGTGGCGGGGAGGTCTTTGATCGCTTCGGGCATACGGATCATGGCGCGGCGGATGATGTCGGCGGCGGAGCCCTGAATCGGCGCGTTGATCGCCTGACGTTTGGCAAAGCCCGCCTGCGGTCCTTTGGCACCGATTTCCGGTGTGTGGATTTTGCGCCCGAACAGGGTCTCGACATATTTATGCTCTTTGGCGAAGGCGACCGTGTCATCCATATAGGTGCGGATGCCGGGGAAGCGTTCGAAATAGCGGTCGATAAAGCCCTGTGCCTCCTTGCGCGGGATTCGCAGGTTGCGGGCGAGACCGAAGCCGGAGATGCCATAGATCACGCCGAAGTTGATGGCTTTGGCCTGACGGCGCACCATCGGGTCCATGCCTTCGATCGGGACATTGAACATCTCGGAAGCGGTCATGGCGTGAATGTCCAGCCCGTCGCGAAAGGCCTGTTTGAGGCTTTCGATATCTGCGACATGGGCGAGGATGCGCAGCTCGATCTGGGAATAGTCGAGCGAGATCAGCTTTTTGCCTTTCGGCGCGATGAAGGCCTCGCGGATGCGGCGGCCCTCTTCCGAACGCACGGGGATGTTTTGCAGGTTCGGATCGGATGAGGCCAGACGCCCTGTCACGGCACCGGTTTGCACATAGGATGTATGCACGCGGCCTGTTTCGGGGTGGATGAAGGTCTGAAGCGCGTCCGTATAGGTCGATTTGAGTTTCGACAGTTGCCGCCAGTCCAGAACGCGCGCGGGCAGGTCGTGTTCGGTGGCGAGGTCTTCGAGCACATCGGCAGGGGTGGAATATTTGCCGGTCTTGCCCTTCTTGCCGCCCTCAAGCCCCATTTTCTCGAACAGGATTTCGCCAAGCTGCGCGGGGCTGCCGACGTTGAAGCTTTCGCCTGCAAGCTCGTGAATCTCGGCTTCCAGCCCTGCCATTTTCTGGGCGAAAGCATTGGACATGCGCGAGAGCACATCGCGGTCCACGAGGATGCCGGCCATTTCCATCTGTGCCAGCACGGGCGAGAGCGGGCGCTCCAGCGTTTCGTAGACTGTGGTGACTTTCTCCGCGTGAAGTCGCGGTTTGAGCACCTGCCACAGCCGCAGGGTGATGTCGGCGTCCTCGGCGGCATATTCGACGGCTTTTGCGACATCAACCTTGTCAAAGGTGATCGCGGATTTGCCGCTGCCCAGAAGCTCTTTTGTCGGGATCGGTGTGTGGTTCAGGTAGCGTTCTGAAAGCGCATCCATGCCGTGATTGTGGATACCTGCGTTGAGCGCATAGGACAACAGCATCGTGTCGTCATAGGGCGCGACGCGGACGCCGTGGCGGGCAAAGATCTTGGCGTCATATTTCATGTTCTGGCCGATCTTGAGAATGCTCTCATCCTCAAGCATCGGTTTGAGCGCATCGAGCACCATGTTTTTCGACAGTTGCCCGTCCACAAGGTTCGAGCCGCCAAAGAGATCGTCTTCGCCCAGCGTGTGACCGACGGGGATATAGCATGCCTCGCCCGGCTCGACGCAAAGCGACACGCCGACCAGATCGGCCTGCATCTCGTCAAGGCCTGTGGTCTCTGTGTCCACAGCGACATAGCCACGCGCATAGATGGCGTCGATCCACTGCTCCAGCGCGCCCATCGTGGTGACTTTTTCGTAAGACGAGGTGTCAAAAGGCTTTGCCTCGGGCGCGGCGGGCGCATCCGGTGAGGATGCGGCAGAAGGAGCAGGGGCGTCGGGAACGGCCGGTGCCTCGACGTTGAACTTTTCGGCGACACGTTTGACAATGGTGCGAAATTCCATCTCGGAGAGGAAGGCCAGAAGTTTCTCCGTGTCCGGTTCCTTGACCTCAAGGCTGTCGAGGGTGAAATCCAGTTCCATGTCGCAGTCCAGCTTGACCAGATCGCGGGAGATGCGGATCAGCTCGGCATTCTCGATCAGGGTCTGGCGGCGTTTGGGCTGTTTGATCTCTTCGGCCCGCGCCAGAAGCGTTTCGAGATCGCTGTATTCGTTGATCAGAAGGGCGGCGGTCTTGATCCCGATGCCGGGCGCGCCGGGGACGTTATCGACCGAGTCGCCTGCAAGTGCCTGCACGTCGACGACGCGCTCCGGTCCGACGCCGAATTTCTCCTCAACCCCTTCGCGGTCGATGCGTTTGTTCTTCATCGGATCGAGCATCTCGACCCCGCCTCCGACAAGCTGCATCAGATCCTTGTCAGAAGAAATGATCGTCACGCGCCCGCCTGCATCACGCGCCTGATGGGACAGGGTGCCGATGATGTCGTCGGCCTCGAATCCTTCGATCTCGATACAGGCGACGTTGAAGGCGCGTGTGGCCGCGCGCGTCAGCGGGAACTGCGGCACGAGGTCTTCGGGTGCGGGCGGGCGGTTGGCCTTGTAGGCGGAATAGAGATCGTTGCGGAAGGTCTTGCCGGAATAGTCGAAAATCACCGCAGCGTGAGTCGGAGCATCGGCGCCGGTGTTGGCCTCGATATAGCGGTAGAGCATGTTGCAAAACCCGCTGACCGCCCCGATCGGCAGCCCGTCCGATTTGCGGGTGAGCGGCGGAAGCGCGTGGTAGGCGCGGAAAATAAAGGCCGATCCGTCGATCAGGTGAAGATGGTGCCCCTTGCCGAAACTCATGGATCGCGTCCCCCGTGTGATGCTGGGGCGTTGGCGCCCGCCGCTGTCATTTCACGCGGGATCATAGTGGGGGCGGGGAGCACTGCAAGCGGATCGGATGGGAATGCGCTAAATTCGGGTCGGGAAAACGCGCGGTCGGCAGAATGGGCGTCTGGGTGCGTGATACCCGATATGTCCAGAAACGAAAAAGACCGCCCCGAAGGGCGGCCCGAACGTGGCGCTTGCTGACGATTATTCGGCGTCGGCGAGCTTCGCGCTTTCGTGGATGAATTTCTTGTCACAGTAGCCGCATTCGACATAGCCCGTTTCGCGCGGGATCGAGAGCCAGACGCGGGGATGACCGAGGCTGCCCTCGCCACCGTCACAGGCAACTTTCCATGTGGAGACTACTTCGGTTTCTGGGGCTTTGATGGTCATGGCGATCTCGCTCGTCTCTAGGGATCAGAATATGGGCCGCGGGCCTGCGTGCATATGTGCGCGACAGATGCGCGGGCTTTGATGTTGAGTAACCGATGTCTACGGCCTAAGTCAGTGCGACATGATAGCGATCCGCGCGGGTCGGGCAAGGGGATGTTGCATGTCTTGCTTGCCTTGGGCCGAATGGCGGAGCGCATGAGGAGGGAACCGGACATGACGGCGAACGCAATCGAGATCGCGGGCCTGCGCAAAATCTACGCAGCGCAGGGCAAGGGCGCACCGAAAGAGGCGCTCAAGGGCGTGGACCTGTGCATTCCCAAAGGATCGATCTTTGGATTGCTCGGACCGAATGGGGCGGGCAAGTCGACGTTGATCAACATTCTTGCGGGCCTGACGATCAAAACATCGGGCACCGTGAAAATCTGGGGCTTCGATCAGGACGTGAACCCGCGCCAGAGCCGCGCTGCGATTGGCGTGATGCCGCAGGAATTGAACCTCGATCCGTTCTTCCCGCCGCGCGAGGCGCTTGAGGTTCAGGCGGGGCTTTACGGCGTGCCGAAGAAAGACCGCCGCTCCGATGAGATTCTCGAACTGGTTGGCCTCACGGATAAGGCCAACGCCTACGCGCGCACGCTTTCGGGCGGGATGCGGCGGCGGCTGCTGCTGGGCAAGGCGCTGGTCCACAATCCGCACATTCTCGTGCTCGACGAGCCGACGGCGGGTGTGGATATCGAATTGCGCCAGATGCTGTGGCAGAACGTCCGTCGCCTCAACGAGGAGCGCGGTATGACCATCATCTTGACGACCCACTACCTCGAAGAAGCGCAAGAAATGTGTGACGAGATCGCCATCATCAACCACGGCGAGGTGATTGCGCGAGACACGACATCCAATCTGATCGGGCGGATGGATGGCAAAACGCTGGTGATTGAACCCGAAGGCGGGGTGCCCGATATCATTGACCTGCCTGAAGGGGTGACGCTGGAGCGGCGCCCGCACGGTGCCTTGGCCTTTTCCTACTCCCGCGCGAAAGCGGGGGCGAATGATGTGCTTGACGCGGTGAAGGCGAGCGGCATCATCATTGGCGACGTGCGCAGTGAGGAAGCCGACCTCGAAGATGTCTTCGTGGAGCTGACTTCGGGAAAATAGCCGTCTTGCACTGTAACACAGACAGAAATCGGGCCGCTCTCTTATCAGAGGCGGCCCGTTCCTGTTTCGTGGTCTGCGTCAGGCCGTGAGCGGGCCGACGACCTCACCACCCAGCACATGCACGTGCAGGTGAGGCACTTCCTGCAAGCTGTCGGGGCCGGAGTTGGAAATGATGCGATAGCCGTTCCCGCCATGCGCCTCGCTCAGTCCCTGCTGTTTGGCGACCTCAGCCACGGCTTTGAAGAAGTCGAGTTGTTCCTCGGCGCTAGCCGCCTGAACGAAGTGGTCGAAGCAGCGATAGGGGCCCTTGGGAATGACGAGGATATGCGTCTTTTTCTGCGGCGAAATGTCGGGAAAGGCGAGGGAATGCTCGCTCTCGTAGACTGGTGTGGAGGGGATTTCTCCGCGCAGGATTTTGGCGAAGATGTTCTGATCGTCATAGTCGTAGGGCATGGGTGTCCTCAGTCGGAAAACAGATGCGGTGTGCGGGCGATATCCTGCGCCACCTCTTCGGAAATGTCGAGGAAACGCGCGATGGCGCGGGCATTGGCGTCAGTGTCAGACAATTCGCTGATGCGATAGGCCTTCTCGAAGTCGGCGTCGTGGATGCGGTCGCTTTCGTTGTTGATTGCGGCGCGGATCGTCGGCACGAGGCGCTTCAACGCGCTCTCCGGTGTAGCCTCCCCTGCAAGGCCCACGCGGCGCGCGTGACCTATGAGGTAGTCGTCGGTATAGGTGCATTCGATTTCAAGCAGGCGCGTGCCCGAACGATCGGCGTAGAAATCGGAGATCAGGTCGAAACCGTCGGGATCGAGACAGATCACCATGCGATCCGTTTTGTAGTAATCGAACAGCATCCGCACCCACGCGCGGCGGTGGCGCGCGCGCTTTTCAAGGCTCTTCTCGATGCCGCCCAGATCGGGCAGGGGTGTGTTTTCCTCGTTGAACAGATATTCGACGCATGTGATGTCGGTGGTATCGCGGATTGAACCCACAAGCCGCTTGGCGACGTGCCATTTCTTGCACACCACGATGAAAAGTTCGCGGGAGCGGCCAAGGGTGCTTTCCGATTCCCAGAACCGTTGCGCAAACCGCCGCCCCTCGCGTCCCCGCCGTGCTAGAAAGCCGTAGAGCGAGCGCCCCTCGTTGGAGATTTTGAAGTCCACGTCAGTCTGGATAAACAATTCGCCGAGCCGTTTTTTCAGCTCTTTTGCCTCGGGCGAGATCTTGCGCGCGAAGAGGTAGTCCTGCGCCAGAAGCAGATCGTAGTGGTCATTGTAGAAGGTCACGGGCATGCCGTAGTCGGTGAACATCAGGAAGGTCAGTGTGCGATTCCTGATTTCATTCTGAGGCACGAGGTGGCGCACAAGGGTCTGAAAAAAGGTCTCGTCGGGAATCCATGTGGTTCGGAAAAAACGCATCACGTCCCGGCGCTTCTTGGTGAATTCGAGAATCCATTCCACCGTGCGTCGCCGCAGGCACCACCATTGCGATCCGATCATGATCCGTAGGTCGTCAGGTACTTCGCGTTCCAGCTTCAACCGCTTTTGCAGATCGAGAGATTTGTAGAACAGCCACTTATGGCTGCGCTCGTTGAAAAAATGGCGGTATGTCAGGCGCTCTTTCTTGATCCCCGTCTTGATCCAGTCGCTCTCGAAAAAGTCGAAACTCTCGATGTAGTCGCAATCGTCCTCGTCGAGAAATTCGTGCATGTATTCGGCGGTCTTGATCGACATGCAGTCGCCCGAAACCATGTAGAAATGGGTCGCGCGGGGAAAGGTCTTTTCGGCCGCTTCGAGAGCATAGAGCGTGGCTTGCACAAGGCTCCACTCGCCCCAACCGCATTTGATCCGTCGGGTGGCGAAGGTCACATTGGGGTTGTCCTTCAGCCCTTCCTTGATCTGGGCAAAAGCCGCCTGTCCACCGCGCGCGTCGAAGTGGATCGAGATGTAATCGCCCGTCGCCGTCAGTCGATTGGCCTGCTGCACAATGGCAGCAGGGTCTTTGTGGCACAGGAGAATGAATGCTATTCGTGCCATAATGGAACCAAAGACCTCATTTTTGCCTAATTATGGCGCTATGGCCGTAACCAAACATTGAATAAACAAGGCGAATTTGCTTTGAAAGCGCAAAACGTTGTCAGGTGGGCAACAACAGGAGACGAGTGACATATGGGCTTCCCCGGAACTTGGATGACCGAGAGCGAGAGCATGGTGTATCGGGTCGTCCCGAAATGCGCCTGTTCGACCATCGGGCAGATTATGTATTTTTCCGATCACGGCGAATTTTTCGACGGTGACATCCATGACAGCACCGAGAAAATGCACAAATGGGCGCAGGAGGAGAGCCAGCCCCTGATCGAAGCCAATGTGACCGCGCATAAATCTTATGCCTTCACCTGTGTGCGCAATCCCTACACTCGTGTCCTGTCGTCCTTCTTCGACAAGATTTGCGGCATCCAGCGCAACGGCCGCCGCTATCGTGGCAACCTCGTTCCGAAGCTGACGCAGCAATACGGGATCGAAGTCGGCGGCGATGACGGTAAGCAGGAGTTCGACCAGATCGCCTCCTTCCGCCGTTTCCTGCTCTTTGTGCGTGACACCATTCGCTGGCGGCGCCCGATGGACCCCGATATCCACTGGTCGGCCATGTCGGGGCATGTCTCGACCTTCATCGTCAACGGCGGGACATACGACAAGATTTTCTACACCGAGACGTTCAATGACGGGATGCAGGAGGTGCTCGACGCCATCGAAACGCCCCATGCCGTCGATCTGACCACGATCCCGCGGTTCAACGAGAGCGAGGGGCACGGTCCCAAACGCGCCCATCCTGTTGAGGACTATTTCGACGACCTGTCGATGCACCTCATGTGGGAAATCTACCACCGCGATTTCGAGTTGTTCAAATACGACTTCGAAAATCCAGGCAACAAGATGCCCATCAACGAGATCGACCTCGACGAGGTGCACGCCAAGCTCGGCGACTAAGGGGCAATTATTCGGTCGCGCGACCTTGTGCGCCGCGCCTCACGCCCCGCCGCGCATCCAGTCCAGACCCTCTTCGGTTCGGCCTTTCGGGTGATATTCGCCCGAAATCCACCCGTCGTAGCCGCTCTCGTCCACCGCGCGGAAGAACGCGGGATAATCAATCGCACCCTTGATCGGCTCGTGGCGACCCTCCGCGCCCGCGACCTGAATGTGGCGCACGATGTCCTTGTGCGCTTCCCATGTTGCCATCACATCACCCGTGATGACATGGGCGTGGTAGGCGTCGAATTGCAGCCCCAGATTGGGCGCGGCGATTTCCGCGATGATCCGTGCGGCCTCATCGAAATCGTTCAGGAAATAGCCCGGCATATCGACCGGATTGATCGGTTCTATGGTCAAGCTCATGTTGGGGGCCTCCTGCGCGGCCCACGTCAGATTGCTAACGAAGGTGGCGCGCGCCTCCGCTCCTGAAGCATTTCCCGCCATGATATGCACGTGCTGTGCGCCAAGTAGATCGGCAAAGCGCAGCGCACGTTTGAAATCCTTGCGGAAGCGCTCCTCGGAGGAAGGCACAGCGGCAAAGCCCCGCTCCCCGCCTGCCCAGTTCGGCGGCGGCGTGTTGATCAGCACCATTTGCAGATCGAGCATCTTCAATTTGCGCGCGATCTCCGAAGCGGCCTCGTCGTATGGGAAAAGCACTTCGACCGCGTGAAATCCAGCGGCTTTAGCTTCGGCAAAGCGTTCAATGAAAGGGAATTCCTTGAACGTAAACGTGAGGTTGGCTGCGAATTTCGGCATTAACTGAGGCGCTCGGCATCTATGACGGGAAAGAATGTGCCCGCCGACCAAACCCCGAATGTGGCGCACCCGTCAATCTCTTCTTCAACGGCGAGATCGGCGAGGCGGAAGAAACTCTTGCGATCAATGAGAGCGTCCAACCCGTTGCGCACCTCGACATAGGGTGCGGGTTCGCCATTGCGTTCTTCCACGCGGATCGGGTGGTCGACGTCCGCCGTTACGCGGTCGCCCACAGAGGTAAGAAAGGTGAGGCGTTGCTCATTGCCTTCGCCATCAACCTCGAAATCCACGGCCAGAAAAGGTGCGTCATCGACCGTGATCCCGACCTTTTCGACAGGCGTGACGAGGAAAAACTTGTCTCCCTCGCGCTTCAACACGGTCGAGAACAGTCGCACCAAGGGCGCGCGGCCGATGGGCGTTCCGAGGTAAAACCATGTCCCGTCCCGCGCGATCCGCATGTCGAGATCCCCGCAAAACGGCGGGTTCCACTTTTCGACGGGCGGAAGGCCACGGCCTTTGGCTGCGCGGATTGCTGCGGCGATACTGTCTGCGGAGACGCTCACGTGATTTTCACCTTCCCTAGAGGCTTTGCCGATTGTGTCTTATGACTTACCTGCCACTATAGTGGCATGAAACACAAATGGAGGTGAAGCCATGGCCGAAGCAGAACTCGTCATCCGAATCGAGGCTTTGGGTGAGAAACTGGCGGCGGCGAAAGCGTCGATTGAACGGCGCTTTATCGGGCAGGAGGAGGTCGTGGACCTCGTTCTTTCTTCCATGCTGTGCGGCGGTCATGCGCTTTTGTTGGGCCTTCCTGGCCTTGGTAAAACGCGACTGGTCGATACGCTGTCCACCGTGATGGGGCTCAAGGGCGCGCGGGTGCAGTTTACGCCCGATCTGATGCCCGCCGATATTCTTGGCTCCGAAGTGCTGGAAACGGCGGCGGACGGGACACGCGCTTTCCGCTTCATCGAGGGGCCGGTGTTCTGCCAGTTGCTTCTGGCCGACGAGATCAACCGCGCCAGCCCGCGTACGCAGTCCGCGCTCTTGCAAGCGATGCAGGAGAAAAGCGTGACCATCGCGGGTCAGCCTCATGATCTTGAGGCGCCGTTTCACGTTCTCGCAACGCAAAACCCCTTGGAGCAGGAGGGCACCTATCCGCTCCCCGAAGCCCAGCTTGACCGTTTTCTTGTGCAGGTCGATGTGGATTACCCCGACCGCGACACCGAGCGCGACATCCTGATCGCGACAACGGGCGTCGAGGAAGGTGAGGTGCATCAGGTATTCAGTGCCGCCGAGTTGATCGAGGCGCAGGGGCTTTTGCGCCAGATGCCAGTGGGCGAAGGCGTTGTCGAGTTGATCCTTGATCTGGTCCGTTCTTGTCGCCCCAACACGGCCGAGGCCACCGAGGCGGTGAATGCCTCCGTCGCATGGGGGCCAGGCCCGCGTGCAGCTCAGGCGCTCATGCTCACCACCCGCGCCCGTGCGTTGCTTGACGGGCGTCTTGCGCCCAGTCCAGAGGATGTGTTGGCCATGGCGCGGCCCGTGTTGATCCACCGCATGGCATTGAGTTTCGCCGCGCGTGCCCGTGGTGACGACCTTGGCGCGATCATTGCGCAGGTGGCAGAAACCTCCGTTGCGGAACGGTCCGCCGCGTGACTTCATCGCGCCCCCCCTCCACCCCGCAAGCCGACCTGCGCGCCCTTGGCTCGGCGCTTGCGGCAGCGTGGCCTCCCCTTCAGGCGGAGGCGGAGCACCTTGCGCGCACACTTCTTTTAGGCGGGCACGGGCGGCGGCAATCGGGGCGCGGCGATGAATTCTGGCAATACCGCCCTGCGCAGGCAGGCGATCCCGCGCGTGATATTGACTGGCGACGGTCGGGGCGCTCGGATGCGCATTTCGTCCGCGAGAAGGAATGGCAGGCGGCGCAATCGGTACATCTTTGGGTAGATCGCTCGGCGGCTATGCAGTTTTCCTCCGACACGGGATTGCCCACGAAATCGCACCGTGCGGCACTCCTTGCGATGGCGCTGTCCACTCTGTTGATGAAGGGCGGCGAGCGGGTCGCGCTCACCGCGCTTGGCACCCCGCCGCGCACGGGCAACCTGCAACTCACCCGCATCGCGGAAGGGCTCACGGACACCGACGATGCCGACTATGGCGCACCCGATGCCGCGACCTTCCTGCCGCATGCGCGGGCTGTCTTTGTCTCGGATTTCCTTGGTCCGACCGATGCGCTTGAAACTGCTATCGCCACCTGCGCTGCGCGCGGGATCAAGGGCGTTCTTCACCAAATTCTTGATCCCGCCGAAGAGGCCTTTCCCTATCAGGGGCGCACGATTTTCACCTCGATGGGTGGCGGGGTGGTTCATGAAACCCTGCGGGCGGGCGATCTTCGCGCGCGCTACCGCGACCGTCTTGCCGAGCGTAAGGCACACCTGTCCCAATTGGCGCAAACTGCGGGGTGGCGCTATGCCTGTCACCATACCGATGCCTCCGCGCAATCGGCGCTTCTGTGGCTCTATCAGGCGGTGGAGGGCGCGGGCTGATGCTTATTCTCGGCCCCATCGGGTTTACCCTGCCTTGGGTTCTGGTCGCGCTGCTGGCGTTGCCTCTTCTGTGGTGGCTCCTGCGCGCTGTGCCGCCCGCCCCCTTGCGACGCCGCTTTCCTGGTGTTGCGCTTTTGCTGGGGTTGGATGACGAGGAAGTTGAAACCGACCGCACGCCGTGGTGGCTGTTGCTTCTGCGTATGTTGGCGGTTGCTGCCCTGATCGTCGCTTTCGCGGGGCCTGTCCTCAATCCGCGTGTCGAGCGTGGCGGGGCGGGGGCGCTCGTGATCTTACTGGACGGCTCATGGGCGTCTGCGCAGGATTGGTCCTTGCGCATGGGCCGTGTCGAAGCGGCGCTGGATCAGGCGCAGGTAGACGAGCGCGTTGTCACCATTGTGGTGGCTAGCGATCCGCCCGCGGCGGCTCCCGAGTTCCGTGCTCCACGTGCGTGGCGTCCGAGCCTTGCGGGTCTCAGTCCTGCACCCTTTGCGCCAGACTATGCAGCAACTTCAGATGCTCTGGGCGCAATTGAAGAGGGTTTCGACACGCTATGGCTTTCGGATGGTCTGGAGCGCGAGGGTCGTGCGGAGCTTCTCGCGTTGCTCGATGATAAGGGGCAGGCCACGGTGTTCGAAAATCCGCGCGCGATTTTGGCGCTTGGTCCCGCCGACGTTACCGAGGCGGGTGTCGAGGTCACGGCCCTGCGACAGAGCGCAACCGCGCCCCAAGACGTCACCCTGATCGCACGCGGCCCCGATCCTGCGGGAATCGAGCGCGATCTTGCGCGCGTTGAGGCGGGCTTTGATGCGGGTGAAACGGCGGTCACGGTCACGCTCGACATGCCTCCCGAAATCCGCAACCGTGTGACCCGTTTCGAGATCGACGGCCAGCGCAGTGCCGCCGCGCTTCGTCTCACTGACGACAGCCTCAAGCGGCGCGAGATAGGATTGGTAACGACGCGCGAGAGTCGCGAAGGGTTGGAACTGCTCTCGCAACTCCACTACATCCGCGCGGCGTTTGAGGGGAAAGCAGACCTGATCTCGGGCGCACTCGACGACCTGATCGCCGCCAATCCCGATGTGATCGTGTTGGCCGACGTCGCGCAGCTTTCGGGCGGCGAGGCGGCGGGCCTTCTGGACTGGATGTCCGAGGGGGGCGTTCTGATGCGTTTTGCGGGACCGCGCCTTGCCGCCTCCGATGTGTCGCGGGCCTATGAAGATCCGCTCATGCCTGTGCGTCTTCGGGCGGGGGGGCGCACAATTGGTGGCGCGATGTCGTGGGGGGAGCCGAAGGCGCTGCGCCCGTTTTCGGAGACCTCGCCATTCTACGGGTTGACCGTGCCCGAGGACGTGACTGTTTCCGCGCAGGTGCTTGCTCAACCCGACCCCGATCTCGCCGCGCGAGTGATTGCCACACTTGCCGATGGCACGCCGCTTGTTACGCGCAAACCTGTGGGCGAGGGGCAGGTTGTCCTGTTTCACGTCACCGCCAATGCCGAGTGGTCGACTCTGCCTTTGTCGGGGCTGTTTGTGTCGATGCTCGACCGTTTGGCGCTGGCGTCGGGGCGGGTTGCCATGGAGGCGGACGATCTGGCAGGGCAGGTGCTTCAGCCGCTGCGCCTGCTCGACGGGTTCGGCGCATTCCACGATGCGGGCAGCCGTGCCCCGATTGACGGGGCGGATTTCGTCACAGCTCGTGCCTCCCGCGAAACGCCGCCAGGTCTCTATCAGGGGACCGATGCCACGATGGCGCTCAATGTGATTGGTGAAGGCGATACGCTGGCGCCTGCGATCTGGCCTGCGGGCACAGAGATTGTCGGGGCAACGCAACGTGCCGAGCGTCCTCTTATGCCGCATTTCCTGCTGGCCGCACTTGCGCTTCTGGCCGTGGATCTCCTCGCCGCGCTCGCTCTGTCTGGGCGGCTTCGGGGACCACGATCCATTGCGTCTGCAATCCTGATCGCCTTCCTCGCCGTTCCGCCAAGCGGTGCGCGTGCGCAGGAAACCGACACGGCATTCGCGCTGGCCGCGACCGATGAGGTGGCGCTGGCCCATGTGCTTACGGGCGATGCGGCGCTCGATGATCTGGCGCGAGCAGGGGCTTTCGGCCTCTCGCGCATCCTTGCGCAGCGCACTTCCGTCGAACCCGTCGCGCCTGTGGGGGTCGATCTCGAAGCCGACGAGTTGGGCTTCTTCCCGCTGCTTTACTGGCCTGTCAGCGTGGATCAACCCACACCCTCGGCCGAAGCTTACACGCGGCTCAACGCCTATCTTCGCACAGGTGGCACCATCCTCTTTGACACACGGGACGCCGATATTTCTGGCTTCGGCAGGACGACACCGACGGGTGTGAAGTTGCAGGAACTGGCCGCCCCACTCGATATTCCGCCGCTGGAGCCGATCCCCGCCGACCATGTGCTGACCCGCACCTTCTATCTGTTGCAGGATTTTCCTGGGCGGCATACAGGCGGGGAACTCTGGGTCGAGGCCGCTCCCGCCGATGCGCAAAATGTCGAAGGGATGCCCTTCCGTAATCTCAACGACAACGTCACGCCCGTTATCATCGGGGGCAACGACTGGGCGTCGGCTTGGGCGATGGATGCCTATGGGAACGCGATGCGACCTGTGGGGCGTGGGTTCAACGGGGAGCGGCAGCGTGAGATCGCCTATCGGTTTGGCGTGAATCTGATGATGTATGTGCTCACAGGCAACTATAAATCCGATCAGGTCCACGTGCCTGCGCTTCTCGACAGGTTGGGCCAATGATCCGCGAAATCGTCTTTGACCCTTTCCTGCCCCTGATGGTGTTGGCCGTGATATCCGCTCTGGCGGCGGTGGCACTTGCATTCGCGGCGTGGCGTGGGCTTGGCGGTTGGCCGTGGCGGGCGTTGGCGGCAATAGGCATTCTTGCGGCGCTGGCCAATCCTTCGCTGCAACACGAGGAGCGCGATCCGCTTACCGATATTGTCGTTCTTGTCGTTGATGAAAGCGCCTCGCAAGACCTCTCGACCCGCGCCGTGCAGGTGGCCGATGCCCGCGCACAGATTGAAGCGGCCATCGCGCGGATGCCGAATACCGAATTGCGTGTCGTCACCGTGGGTGATGCCGATGACAACCGTGGCACACTCCTGATGACGCGCCTTGCGGAGGCCATAGCTAACGAGCCGCGCGGGCGTCTGGCGGGGGCGATCCTTTTGTCTGACGGGCAGCTGCATGATGCGCAGGTTGCGCCCGATCTGCCCGCGCCGCTGCATCTGTTGCTGACGGGAGAGCCTGAAGATTGGGACCGTCGCCTCGTCATTGAAAACGCGCCATCCTTTGCCATTTTGGACGAAGAGGTGGTGTTGACGCTTTCCGTAAGGGACCAAGGGGCGGTGCCTGAAAGTGCTGCTGGCACGACGCCGATCATCGTGTCTATTGATGGCGGCGCGCCGCAGACATTCCAGATCCCTACGGGTCGTTCGATGGAGGTTCCACTGACCCTGCCTCACGGGGGGATCAACGTGATCCAGTTCACCGTGCCCGAGGCAGAGGGCGAATTGACGACGCGCAACAATGCCGCCGTGGTCCAGATCAACGGTGTGCGCGACCGTCTGCGTGTTCTTTTGGTCTCTGGCGAACCTCACAACGGCGAGCGCACATGGCGCAACTTGTTGAAATCGGACGCCTCCGTGGACCTTGTGCACTTCACGATTCTGCGCCCGCCAACCAAGCAGGACGGGGTGCCTGTCTCCGAACTGTCTCTGATCGCTTTCCCGACGCGAGAGTTGTTCATGGAGAAGGTGGATGACTTCGATCTGATCATCTTCGACCGCTACAAGCTGCGCGGCATCCTTCCGGGCGCCTACCTCGAAAATATCGCGCGATATGTTGAAGATGGCGGCGCGGTACTATTTGCTGCTGGCCCTGATTTCGCCTCCGCCGACAGCCTTTATCGCTCCGCGCTGGAGCGTGTGATCCCTGCCGCACCCACGGGACGGGTGGTTGAGGAAGGGTACAAGCCGAGCCTCACCGACCTTGGCGCGCGCCATCCCGTGACCGAGGGGCTGGGCGGAGTGACCGCCTCTGACGAAACACCGCCGTGGGGCCGCTGGTTCCGCCAGATCGAGTTGCAACCCACTTCTGGTGACGTGCTGATGAATGGCGCGGGCGACCGTCCGCTCCTGCTGCTTGACCGTGTGGGTGAGGGACGCGTGGCGGTGCTTGGGTCCGATCACGCGTGGCTCTGGACGCGCGGCATTGAGGGTGGTGGACCGCAACTCGAACTTCTGCGCCGTCTGGCCCACTGGATGATGAAAGAACCCGAGTTGGAGGAAGAAGCGCTCACAGCCACCGCCGAGGGTAATACGATGACCATCACCCGCCGTACCTTAGGCGAGCAGGCGCAAAGCGTGACAGTCGTGACGCCTGACGGGGAGGAGGACGTGCTGCCGATGGAGGAAATCAGCCCCGGTCTCTTCATCGCGGAGTACGAGGGTGAAGCCATGGGTCTCTACCGTTTGCGTGAGGGTGAGGAAGAGGCCGTGGCCGTTCTGGGGCCCGCCGCCCCACGCGAGTTCGAGGAAACGATCGCGACGCGGGAGAAACTGAAACCGACCGTCGATGCGACCCGCGGCGGGATTTTTGCGCTCTCCGAGGGCGTGCCCGCCCTGCGCACCGTGGCCGAGGGTCGTCCTGCCGCAGGGCGCGGTTGGATCGGGATCACTCCGCGCGAAGCCTATGCAACGCGGTCTACATCGCTCACCCCGTTGCTGCCAGCATGGGCTTGGTTGGTTCTGCTCGCTGGACTGTCAGTCTTTGCGTGGCTGCGTGAGGGGCGGCGGTAAAACAGACCGCTGACTAAGGGGCAGGCGGGGTGGTGTCGCTTTCATCCGTCATCAGGACACGGCGGGAGCCAGAGGCAAATTCGCGGCGCAGCAGGGTAAAGACCGTGATCATCGTCGTGATTAGAAGCGCCTCTGCACCGATGAACCAGCCAAGTGAACCAAGGGCGAAGTAGATGCCCCGCAGTCCACGGTTGAAGGCACGCGCCGCCGCGATGTTCAACTCGGCGGCCTTGGCCGCACGGGGGAGGGCTTCGGGTGCGTCGATCTCGTTGGGCACGGAGGCCATGACCACGCCGCAATAGCCAAACAAGCGGTTGGACCAGATGAACTTGAGAAAGGCGGTGGTGATGAGCGCCAGCGCCAGAAGGATCTTGACCTCCCAAAAGATCGCGGGCGCATCTAGCGCAAGATCTTCTGCGACAACGCGGAGCCGTTCCGTGTTTGAAAGGGCCGCCAAGCCACCACCGATTGCAATGAGGCAGGCGGAGCCAAAGAAAGCGGTCCCTTGACGCAGGCTGTCGAGGATGCTCGCGTCAAAGATACGCGGCTCTCGCGTAATCATCTGCACCATCCACATGCGGCGATACTCCGCTACCAGTTGCGAGGTGGAGAGGTAGCGCTTCGGCGGGTATTCGATCACTAACCCGATGCCTACCCAAGACAGAAGAAGCACCATCACGGCGATGGCGTCGAGGATCGTGAAAAACTGGAGTTGTTCGAAAAAACGCATGCCCTAGAGGTAGGCTGTGTCGGTCGGGTTGTCAGCAGCTAAAATTGGTTATAAAAATTTACCAATCCCACATGAGGTCGAGTCGCCATGGAATTTCCCCAACCAAACCGCGCCATCATCGAGCGCAAGCCCGAGTTGGTCGCGAAGCTGCACGGGGTATTGCCCGAAAGCGCGATCATCACCGCCCCCGAGGAGGTGAAGGCCTACGAATGCGACGCGCTCTCGGCCTATCGTTGTCCACCGCTTCTCGCGGTTCTCCCCTCAACGACCGATGAGGTGTCGGAGGTGATGCGCATTTGCTCCCAGATGGGGGTGCCTGTCGTACCGCGTGGGGCGGGAACATCGCTTGCGGGCGGCTCCCTTCCAACACAAGACGCGGTGATCCTCGGTGTGGCGCGGATGCGCGAGGTTCTGGAGGTCGACTATTCCAATCGCGTGATCCGCGTGCAGACGGGCATGACCAATCTCGCCGTGACAGGCGCGGTCGAGGGGGACGGTTTCTTCTATGCCCCCGACCCGTCGAGCCAGCTGGCCTGTGCCATCGCGGGTAATATCGCGATGAATTCGGGCGGGGCGCATTGTCTCAAATACGGCGTGACGACCAACAACCTGCTCGGTGTGACGATGGTTCTCGCGGATGGCGAGGTGGTAGAGATCGGAGGCGCGCATATGGATGCGGGCGGTTATGATCTGCTGGGGGTGATCTGCGGATCAGAGGGGCAGTTGGGCGTGGTGACCGAAGCCACCCTGCGTATCCTGCCAAAGCCCGAAGGGGCGAAGCCCGCGCTCTTTGCCTTTGACAGCAACGAGGTCGCAGGGGCCTGTGTGGCCGATATCATACGAGCGGGCCTCAATCCCGTTGCGATCGAATTCATGGACCGCCCGATCATCCGCGCCACTGAGGAATATGCCAGCGCGGGATACCCTGATTGCGAGGCGCTTCTGATCGTCGAGGTCGAAGGTAGCGAGCAGGAGCAGGCGGACCAGCTTGCCCGCATCATCGAGATTGCAAAGCACCATAACCCCGTCGAAATTCGCGAAAGCCAGTCGGAGGAAGAGGGCGCGCGCATCTGGTTAGGACGCAAATCGGCTTTCGGTGCCATGGGGCAGATGGGTGATTACATTTGTCTCGACGGGACAATCCCAGTCGGAAAATTGCCAGACGTGCTTAACCGCATCGCGGCGCTTGGTGAGGAATACGGCCACATGGTCGGCAATGTGTTTCATGCGGGCGACGGTAACATGCACCCGCTTATCCTGTTCAATGCCAATGAGCCAGGGCAGCTGGAAAGCGCCGAGGCGCTCGGCGCGGAAATCCTCAAGCTCTGTGTGGATGTCGGCGGATGTCTGACGGGCGAACATGGGGTCGGCGTTGAGAAGCGCGAGTTGATGACGCATCAGTTCGCACCCGACGATCTGGCTGCGCAGATGGCGGTGAAGGATGTGTTCGATCCGCAGTGGATTTTGAACCCGTCGAAGGTCTTCCCGCTGGATGTCAGCGCGGCGTGGAGGGCGGCGGAATGAGCATTCTAGCCGCACAATCCGCGACCTTCGCTGATGCACAGAACGAGATATCCACCAAGGTGCGTGAGGGCGGCCCCTTTGTTATCACGGGCGGCGGGACGAGCCGTGTCGGCATGGCGACGGGCGCGGTTCTGTCGGCACCTGACGGAGCTATGGATTGCGATCCGAGCGCGCTGACACTGACCGTGGCGGCGGGAGTGACGCTTGACGAAGTGGAAGCGACTTTGCGCGCCGAGAACCAGCGTCTGGCCTTTGAGCCGCCGCGATTGGGTGCGCTATTGGGGCGAGAGGGCACGCCAACGGTTGGCGGTGTCGTGGCAGGCAACCTGTCTGGCCCACGTCGCGTGACCGCTGGTGCCTGTCGTGATTTCTGCCTTGGCGTGGCTTGCGTGGACGGACGGGGCGCGGTCATCAAGAATGGCGGTCGTGTGATGAAGAACGTGACGGGCTATGATCTGGTGAAGCTCATGGCAGGGTCGCAAGGCACGCTCGGGGTGATCACGGAAGTGACAATGAAGGTGCAACCCCTGCCTGAAACCGTGGTCACGATGGTAATACATGGTCTGTCAGATACGCAGGCGGTCGCCGCAATGTCCGCCGCGCTCGGAACACCCTTTGACGTCACGGGGGCGGCACATATCCCTCGCGAGGGGGAGGGACGCACCCTTATCCGCCTTGAGGGGTTTGAGACTTCCCTGCGTTATCGTATCGGCGCTTTGCGCCAACACCTCGCGTCCTATGGCGCGGCGGAAATCGAATGGGACGCGGCGCGCAATGAGACGACATGGCGCGCAATCCGAGATGTCGAACGGTTTCACGGTGTGGAGGGGAATGTCTGGCGCGTAAACCTGCCTCCGTCCGAAGCGGCGGCAACGGTGGCGGCTGTGCAGCCCGAGGATGTGATTTATGACTGGGGCGGCAACAGGCTGTGGATGTTGACCAAGGCGGGCGCAGATGTACGTGCGAAGATGACATCGGGTCATGCGACACTGGTGCGCGCTTCTGACGAGACCAAGCGCAGCTTGGGCGTGTTCCATCCCGAAAACCCCGTGACCGCGCGCCTCTCGGACGGGTTGCGCAACAGGTTCGATCCTGAGCGGAAGTTCAATCGCGGGATGATGGGCTGATGGAGATTCTTGTAATTTTGTTCGTTATCCCCGTGGCCACGCCGGTCGGATTGGCGGTCTTGCCTGCGGGGCGGCCTGCGCTCGTCGGGCACATCGCAGTGGCATCGGTCGCGGCACTGGCCGCGATGACTTTCCTGCCTTTGGGTGCGTCGAACGGCCCAGACGACTGGTTCCACGGGATCGAGTTGGTGCCTGTCATTTCGGCAGGGATCAGCGTCGTGCTCGTTGGAGCCGCGCAAGGGTGGCGGTGGTATCGTATCCGCAAGGGCAAGGAGACCTACTACCTTGCGGCTCTCCTACTGTGCCTGCTCCCCATTTTTGTAATCGCCGCGCAGATGTAAGGGCCTTCCATGCAAACAAATTTTACTCCCGAGCAACTCGCCGATCCCGGCATCGCACGCGCTAACGAGATCTTGCGGGCCTGTGTCCATTGCGGGTTCTGCACGGCGACCTGCCCGACCTATGCGGTGCTTGGCGACGAGTTGGACAGCCCGCGCGGGCGTATCTATCTCATTAAGGACATGCTGGAAAACGACCGTCCCGCTGATGAGAAAACCGTCAAACATCTCGACCGATGCCTGTCCTGCCTTTCGTGCATGACCACCTGCCCGTCAGGGGTCCACTATATGCATCTGATCGACCACGCGCGGGTGCATGTCGAAATGACCTACAAGCGCCCTCTCATGGATCGCCTTTTGCGCTGGACCCTTGCGCGGATTATTCCCTATCCGTCGCGGTTCCGTGTGGCGCTCTTGGGCGCGAAGATTGGCAAGCCCTTCCGCCACCTGCTCCCCGACCCGCGCTTGCGGGCGATGTTGGAGATGGCGCCTAAGGACATCCCGCCCGTGTCACGCAACGACGACGCGCAGGTGTTCCCCGCGCAAGGGGAGCGCAAGATGCGGGTGGCGCTGATGACGGGCTGCGCTCAAAAGGCACTCGATACGGACATTAACGATGCCACCATCCGCCTCCTGACACGGCTTGGCTGTGACGTGGTTGTGGCGAAGGGGGCGGGATGCTGCGGAGCGCTAACCCACCATATGGGCAGGGAAAAAGACGCCCATGCCTCTGCGGCCAAAAACATCCGTGCATGGATGGCGGAAGTGCGTGGTGAGGGGTTGGACGCGGTGGTGATCAATGCATCAGGCTGCGGCACGACGGTGAAGGATTACGGCCATATGTTCCGCAACGATCCGCTGGCCGAGGAGGCGGCGACGGTTGCGGGACTGGCTAAGGACATCAGCGAAGTGCTGATGAAACTCGACATGACCGACCATCTCGATCCGAGCCGTACGACGTTGAAAGTGGCCTATCACGCCGCTTGTTCGCTCCAACACGGGCAGCAGATCAAGACCTATCCCAAAGACCTTCTCAAGACGGCAGGATTCGCGGTCACCGAGCCGCGTGATTCGCACCTTTGTTGCGGATCTGCGGGCACCTACAACTTGTTGCAGCCCGAAATTTCGAAAAATCTCAAAGAGCGAAAAATTAAAACGCTCTCGGAGAAGACCCCAGATGTGGTGGCTACGGGTAACATCGGCTGCATGATGCAGTTGGCAGGCGGGATGGATGTGCCTGTGGTGCATACGGTTGAATTGCTTGATTGGGCGACAGGTGGCCAAAAACCGTCCAAATTGTTCTCAAAACTGACATAATCATGCCCTGAAGCCTCTTTAGCACGGGGATGCGAACAGGTTTGGGGGACATGAGAATGAGAAAACTACTGACCATCCTCTTTCTGGCGGTCTTTGCAGGTCAGGCGATGGCCGATAGCCAGCTCAAGCGGTTTCGGACGGGGGATGACAGTCGCGGATGGGAAGCCGTAGGTCGGCTTGATTTTGACGGCGAGAGCTTTTGCACAGGCGCCCTGATCACGCCCTCTCTGGTGCTGACAGCGGCCCATTGCATTTACGACATCGATTCCCACAAACGCCACGCCCCCGAGGTCATCACCTTTCGTGCGGGGTTCCGTAATGGCCATGCGCAAGCCTATCGCGATGTGCGCCGTGTCTTCGTCCACCCTGAATTCTCGATCAACAGCGCCAACAAGAAAGCGCGCCTGACCCGTGACATTGCCTTGGTCGAACTGGATCGGCCTGTGCGCAACGGCACAGTGGTGCCTTTTGAGATCGCCCCAACTGCCAAGAATGGCGAAACCGTTGGCGTGGTCTCCTATGCGCTGGATCGGTCGCAAGCCGCGTCACTTCAGGAAACCTGCCATGTTCTGGCGCGTCAGGGTGGGGTGCTTGTGACTTCTTGTGACGTCGATTTCGGCTCGTCAGGCGCGCCGATCTTCTCCATGACCGACGGGCGTCCGAAGATTGTCTCGGTGGTCTCCGCTAAGGCGCAGTTCCGCGGCCGAAAGGTCTCCGTCGGCACAGCGCTCGGTGATGCGCTTGAACACCTGATGAAGATGGCATCTAGCGAAACGACCTATTTCAAAAAGGCTGATGCAGGCCAGTTCAACAGTTTGGCAGACGAACTGTCTGCCCCTGTCTATGTGGTCGGGTCGTCGAAGTAGCCGATCATTCTAAAGGGTCTTGAAACCGCAAAACTTCCTCCCCACATCCATGATATCGGACGCCTAACACTGGGTCCGATGAACCGTCTGTCCCGCCGTCTCACAAGGGCGCAATGGGAAGACACAACGTCAACATGGATCGCTCAATGGAGGATACCTATGCGTAATTTTGACCTTGCCCCCCTTTACCGTGCATCCGTCGGTTTCGACCAGATTGCCGACCTGATGGACCGGATGCTGACACAGGATGTCAGTCAGCCCAGTTACCCGCCCTACAATATTGAAAAGACCGATGATGACGCATGGCGCATCTCGCTGGCCGTTGCGGGTTTCTCGACCGATGACATCTCGATTGAACAGCGCGAGAACGCCTTGGTGATCTCGGCGCGCAAAGCCGAAGAGAGTGAGAGCACGGAGAAAACCTATCTCCACCGTGGCATCGCCACTCGTGCCTTCGAGCGCCGTTTCCACCTTGCCGACCACGTCAAGGTGACGGGCGCATCGCATGAGAACGGAATGCTCCACGTCGATCTGGTGCGCGAAGTGCCTGAGGCGCTAAAGCCACGTCAGATCGCGATTGAAGCGCCGAAGACCGTCGAGGCCTTTGCCTCTGAAGCGGTTGAGAAACTCGACGCCTGATTGGCGTCATCGTTAACCACGTTTCCTGACTTTGGATACGTGAAAAGGCGCTTGGGTGATGCCCCTCCCCGAGCGCCTTATTCGTTTCTAGTGGGTTCGGTGGAGACGCGCTTACCGGCCGAAATCTTCGAGCGATTTGAAGTCCATGGTCTCCAGCACATCGACCATCACATCCACATCGGCACCCGAGGCCTGAACGAAAATGCGGTTGTCGATCAGGCCCATCAACTCGCCGTTCTGATTGGCGAATTTCTCGCGCCCCACACGCTCCAGTTTGGCGCCCATGGCGGAGGCGCTCTTGATCATCGGCGCGACCATGGCGAGCATCGGGCTGTCGAGTGCGATGGTAATGGTGAACTGTTCTCCGACTTCGTTGGAGTATTCCGCGGCCACCGCCGTGCCGCCGCCCATCATCGCATAGCCTGAAGCGGCGCTGTCGTCCAAGGTGCGGGTCCAGCCCTCGGGCGCATCGGGCAGAAAGCTGCCCAGCTCGTCCGAACGCATCTCTTTCAGAAGTTGCTGTGCATAGGCCAGCTCCTCGGTCGCATAGGAGATGTCGCCTTCCTGATAGGCCTCAATGGCGCTTTCGAGGGTTTCGATCACATCGTCTGCCTGCGCGGGTGCAGCCAGAAGTGCAGCGGCGCTTACGGTGACAAGGAAATGTTTCATGGGGTTCTCCCGTCTTGGACAATTCCTGACGAGCGTGCCTAAATGGTCGCCACGAAGCAAGAGAAAAGGCCTACCCTCATGATGTGGCGCCTTTATGCGGACGGGGTGTGCATGTGGGAAAATTTAGGGCAGCATTATTGACATAAATACGATGACACTCCATATCTCTTTTCTGCTAGGAGAAAGCCGATGTCACTTCCCGACCTGTTCGCAAACCGTACTCTGAGAATGAGCGCATCCGAGATCCGCGAGCTTCTCAAACTGCTCGACCAGCCCGATATCATTTCTTTCGCTGGCGGCATTCCCGATCCCGCCTATTTCCCTCGTGATGCCTTTGCCGAGGCAATGGACGTGGCGTTGTCGGAACAGGCGGCGGGCGTGTCTTTGCAGTATTCGACTTCCGAGGGCTACACGCCACTGCGCGCATGGATTGCGCAACACATGGCGGGGCTTGGCGTGCCATGTTCTCCCGACAACATCATGATCACCGCAGGTAGCCAGCAGGCGCTCGACTACCTTGGCAAGCTGCTGATCGACAAGGATGACACCGCCTTGGTCGGCTGGCCGACCTATCTCGGCGCGCTTGGAGCTTTCAACGCCTACGAGCCGCGCTTTGATCGTCTCGATGCCGCCGACAATCGTGCGCCCGAGGAGATTGCCGAGGCCGCAAAAGCGGCGGGTGGGCGCGTGAAGTTTGCCTATGTCTCGCCCGACTTTGCCAACCCGACAGGCGTGACGCTCGACATGACCGAACGCGCAGCCCTTCTGGCCCGTGCCGATGCGCTCGATTGTGCCTTGATTGAGGACGCCGCCTATCAGTCGCTGCGCTACGAGGGTGAGAGCCTTGCGCCGTTCCTCGCAATGGAGATCGAAGCGAAGGGGGATATCGAAGCCTGCCGAACGATCTATCTCGGTTCGTTTTCCAAAACTCTCGCCCCGGGCCTGCGGGTGGGCTGGGTGGTCGCGGCGAAACCTGTGATTTCGCAACTCGTTCTAATCAAGCAAGCCGCTGACCTACAAACCGCCACTCTCAACCAGATTGCCGTGGCGCATGTCGCTCAAGCGGTGTTTGACGATCACGTTGCCACCCTGCGGGATGTCTACTCCACGCGGATGCGCGCGATGCTTGATGCGCTTGAGGAGCATATGCCTGAGGAGGTGCAGTGGACCCGTCCCGAAGGGGGGATGTTCATCTGGGTCACGCTCCCGCGCGGGATGGATGGCAAGGCGCTATTGGAACGCGCGTTGAAGGCGAAAGTCGCCTTTGTGCCTGGTGGGGCGTTCTACGCTGACGGGTCCAATGCCAACACGCTGCGGCTCAATTTCTCCATGGTGACACCTGCCCGCATCCACGAGGGTGTGGCACGGCTCGGACAGGTTCTGCGCGCGGAAGGGTGATCGCTCTCGCACTTCTTCACCGCCTTGGATAGACTGTGCCTGAACGGAAAGCACAGGGGAGCCAATGCTCGGATTTCTGCGATTTTTGGTCATCGGATTTGTCGTGCTGACGGCGCTCTACTGGCTCCTGTCGATTTACCTGCGCTCCATCACGCGCGAGCGGTTGGAGGAGGAATGGGTCGAACAGGGTTCCATCGGCGCGCAGGATGACTATGTGGAAGAGGGAATGGCGGAGTTCGAACGTTCCTTCCTTCCCAAGCTGGTGCTGCTCGTCTACATCATCCCCCTGATCGCGTTCACAGCGATCCTTTACATCACGAATTTCATGTGAGGCCCGACCGATGCGCTACGTAAAATGGACTTTCATCACCGCGCTAGTGCTCTCCGTCTTCGGGCTGTTTCACTACACCCTACCACAGCACGACATCGTGCGGATCGTGAATACCTACGAGGAACGGCAAGATCTCTCTGGCTGGACCACGATGTTCTGGCAGGGAACTACGAATGGCACCGACACGCAACAGACCCGTGACGTGCAGTTCATTCAGGCCGTATTCCCCGATGGCGATACGATGGTTTACCGCAACGAGGACACGGGCTGGGGCTGGCCTTTCTACTTCAAGTTCGACACGGCAAATCTCTACACCGAGGCCAATGACGCGATTTCGACGAAGGCCGCACCTGAGTGGTATTCAGTGACGCACTACGGTTGGCGCAACGAGATCTTGTCGATCTTCCCGAACGCGGTTGCGATCAAGCCCGTCGAGGGGCCTGACGCCTCCATCTTCCCGTGGTTCAACGTGGTCTTCCTGACGCTTCTGGTGATATTCATCCTGCTCATCCGCCGTATGTGGCTTCAATTCCGCGAACGGTCGATTGATCCGCTTCTGGAGGACGTTGACGAGGCATGGGACGACCGCACAAGCGGCATTCGCAGCTGGTTCAAGCGTCGCCGCTAGGGGCGTTTTTCACAGCCGATAGGTCAGCGCGGAGGCGATGAGCTTGCGCAGAGGGCCGTCTTGCGCGTCGATGCTGTCGGGATCGAGATGAACGGCCCGTGTTCCGTCAATCTCGAAGTCCTGCCCGAATACCGCTGCGAAGTCGGAAATCACCGAGCTTTGGCAATGCGCGAAAATCGCGGGAGCGCCACCTTTGGAGTGGCCTAGACGGATCGGCGTGCCCGTCTTGGTCGCGTATGAGGGCTGTCCCCACTTGAGGCTTTCGATGATCTCACCGACGGAGGCCAGCTCCCGCGCGACATCAAAGATCATTGCCCGCAACGCCAATAGCGCGGGCTGACCATCGAAGGCGGCGCCGACACTTGCGTTGGCGAAAGGCGGTTCAGCCTTCGCCATAGGGAACCCAGACGGTCTTCACCTCGGTTGCCTGTGCCAGCCACTCTTTGGAGGGGATCGGGCGGCTCTGGCCGTAGTTCACCCACGTCCGTTTGAGGTTGCCTGCGCTCTCGATTTCGATGGTTTTCGACAGATCAGCAGACGAGAAGGACCAGACCGCATCCACATTGAGATGCCCCGCCATAGGTGCAGCGAGCCCTTCATGTGCGCCCGTGAGGATATTGACGACGCCCGCGGGCACGTCCGATGTGTCGAGCACCTGATAGAAGTCGGTGGCGGCGAGCGGGTAGGCTTCGGAGGCCACGGCGACCACGCGGTTGCCCATGGCGATTGCGGGCGCGATTACGTCAACCAAGCCACCCAGCGGACGGTCGTCGCAGAAGGCGCCGATGACGCCCACGGGCTCCTTCATCGCCAGAGCAACGCCTCGCATCGGCACGGGCTTGGCCGCCGAGTCATACTTGTCGCACCATGCCGCATAGGTGAAGAGCGTCGAGATCGCGCCCTCCACTTCGGCTTCGGCCTTGCCCTTGGTTGTGCCCGTGAGGTCCACAATCCGTGCGGCGAATTCGTCGGAACGCGCCGAAAGGTTCTCGCCGATGTAGTAGATAATCTGCGCACGCAGGTGCGCCGTTGCCTTGGTCCAGCCGCCCGCACCCCGCGCCGCCTCCACGGCGTTGCGGATATCCTTGCGATTGGCCAGCGAGGCGTGACCAAGCAGCTTGCCCTTGGGCGAATAGACCGCCTCGGAATAGCCGCTGTCGGGGCGGGCTTGTTTTCCGCCGATGTAGAGTTTGGACGTGCGGTCGAGGTCCAGAACCTCGGTCTTGTCAGTCTCCAGATGCTTTTTCGCGGGCGCAAGCGGCACGGCCTTCCCGCTTGGCTTGGTGTAGGCCATCATGCCTTCCCAACCGCCTTCGCGACCAAAGCCACTCTCGCGCACACCGCCGAATCCTGCCGCCGCGTCGAACATGTTCGACCCGTTGATCCAGACGACGCCTGTGGCCAGTTTCGGCGCAATGTCGAGCGCGAGGTTGATGTTCTCCGACCATACGGAGGCAGCCAGACCGTAGCGCGTGTCATTGGCAACCTGCACGGCCTCGGCGGGCGTGCGGAAGGTCGTGGCGACCAGCACTGGCCCGAAGATTTCCTCTTGCATCAGCATGGCTGAAGAATGCAGATCGGTGATAAGCGTGGGCGGGTAGAAGCACCCCTCGGGCGCGCCGCAGGGTTGATGCACGGTGCCTTCGCTGCCGCCCTTTTCCACCAGCCCCTTGATGCGGTCGAGTTGCACGGGATCGACAATCGCGCCTACGTCGATGCTCTTGTCGAGCGGATTGCCGACGCGCAGTTTGGACATGCGGGCGATCAGGCGGGCATAGAAATCCTCCGCGATACCTTCCTGCACCAAAAGCCGCGACCCCGCGCAGCAGACCTGCCCTTGGTTGAAGAAGATCGCATCGACCAGCCCTTCAACGGCGCTGTCGATATCGGCGTCCTCAAAAACGATGTAGGGCGACTTGCCGCCCAGTTCCAAGGTGAGCGATTTGCCCGTGCCCGCCGTCGCCTTACGGATCGCGCGGCCAACGGCAGTGGAGCCAGTGAAGGCAATCTTGTCGACGTCCGCCTCGACCAGAGCCTGACCCGTTGCGCCGTCGCCTGTGACGATATTGACCACACCAGCGGGCAGTCCCGCCTCGCGGCAAATTTCGGCAAAGACGAGTGCGGTAAGCGAGGTGTATTCGGCGGGCTTGAGCACCACCGTGTTGCCCGCAGCAATCGCGGGGGCGATTTTCCACGCCAGCATCAAAAGCGGGAAGTTCCACGGGATGATCTGACCACAGACGCCGAGCGCCTCGCGACCCGCCATCTCTTCGTCCATCAGCTGCGCAACGCCCGCGTGATAGTAGAAATGCCGCGCCACAAGTGGGATGTCGGCGTCACGTGCCTCGCGGATCGGTTTGCCGTTGTCCAGCGTCTCCATCACGGCCAGAAGGCGGCTATGCTTTTGCACCAGCCGCGCGATGGCGTAGAGGTATTTGGCGCGCCAGTGTCCGCCGATTTTGGCCCATTTCGGCTGTGCCTTGCGCGCAGCCTTCACCGCCGCTTCCACGTCCTCGGCCCCCGAATTGGTGACCTTGGCCAGAAGTTCGCCCGTTGCGGGGTTGCGGCTTTCCATCGTGTTGCGTGGCGTGGTGAAGGCACCGTCGATAAAGTTGCCACACGTGCCGTCGCGCGCGGCGATCCATGCCAAGGCTTCGCTCGCGCTCTCGGGCGCTGTGCCGTATTCCATCGTCTCGAATATCTCTTTCACGGTCATTGTTCTGGTCCTCGATCAACCGATGGGGTGGCGCCATGCGGCGGAGTAGTGGCCTGTGACATGGTGTTCCAACTGGCGCTCGATATCGCCAAGAAGACTAGATGCTCCGAAGCGGAACAAGTGTGGCGACAGCCAGTGATCGCCCAGTTCTTCCTTGATCAGCGCAAGATAGACGAGCGCGTCCTTCGCCTTGGAAATCCCGCCCGCAGGTTTGTAGCCGACGCGGTAGCCCGTGCGCGCGTGGTAGTCGCGGATCGCGCGGACCATCGTGAGCGAGACAGGCAGGGTGGCGTTGACGCTTTCCTTGCCCGTCGATGTCTTGATGAAATCGGCCCCCGCCATCATGCACACGTAGGAGGCGCGGGCGACATTACGCAGGGAACCAAGCTCACCCGTGGCCAGAATGGCCTTCACATGCGCCTCGCCGCAGGCCTCGCGGAAGGCGACCATCTCGTCATAGAGCGCCTGCCAGTTGCCCGTGAGGACGTGACGGCGGGAGATGACGATGTCGATCTCCTGCGCGCCAGCTTTGACGCTCTCGCGGATCTCCTCGACGCGCAGGTGGAAGGGCGACAGCCCCGCGGGAAACCCCGTCGAAACGGCGGCAACGGGGATGCCCGTGCCGTCGAGTGCTGCCACTGCTGTCTCCACCATGTCGTGATAGACGCAGACCGCACCCGTGGTGATCGATCCCATGCCGAGTGCATCGAGGATATCGGCGCGGACGGGGTGGGCGGCCTTGGCACAAAGGCGACGCACGCGGCCTGCCGTGTCGTCGCCTGACAGCGTGGTGAGGTCGATCATGGTGATCGCCTTGAGCAGCCAAGCGGCCTGATAGTCCTTCTTGATCGAGCGGCGCGCGGGCAGGGTGGCGCAGCGGCGCTCGATGGCCGAGGTGTTGGCCTGAACGGCGCGGACCCAGTCGAGGTCCAGCGGCATACCAGGATTGCGCGGCTCATGGACCTGCGGCAATTGCGTGGTCACGTCGCGGGCCTGTGTGGTCGAATGGGTGTCTTGGGTGGTCATGGGTGATCCTTCCTTGGCGGCGAACCTGACACGGTGCGGAGAGATTGACAAGGATTTGACCGCTTGGTCAAACGGGTTGAATGACCGATTTCTGGTGCTTGATGCGATACTGGCGCATCGTCATTCCGAACTGCTTGCGAAACAGGCGGTGGAAGTGGGCCATGTTGGAAAGGCCGATTTCCGTGGCGATCTCAGACAGGCTATCGGGCGTGCCCGCCAATTGCCGCGCGGCAAAGGCCATGCGGCGCGCGTTTATGTAATCGGAGGGCGTCATGCCAAAGTGTGCCTGCATCGTGCGGGCGACGTGGGCATGGGTCATGCCACACTGTGCCACGAGGCCCGCCGCGCCATCTCGGAACACCTCTGGATCATCGGCTGCAATCAACGCCTTTGCCAGCCAGTCGGGCAGGTTCGGAGGCAGGTCGCGCGCCTCTTGCGCCAACTCGGCCAGAAGCGGCACGAGAAATGCCTCAAGGTGGAGCGTGCTGCGCGGTGCGGATTCAAGCGTCACGGCTCGGCTCGACAGGCGGCTCAGCGCGCGAATGTCCCGATGGATGATCACGGGGGCGCTTCCCCGCGCGGCAAAGAACCGCGTGGCAATGGGATGGCGAGCGGCGAGTGCGACCACCTCGGAGGTCGGAACAATCACGTTAACCAGATGGCTTTCCTCGCCTGAGCCCTGTAGCCCGTGCGCGCAGTCAGGCGGCATGAACACCAGATCTCCCTCGGTCAAAACACGCCGCCCATCGTCGAGATGCAGCCGCGCTTTGCCGTTCACCAACCACAAGATCTCATGGTAATCTTGCGTATGGAGCCGTTTGGGGCGTGTGTGGGACAGGGCTGCGCGGGCCACTGCATAGGCCGCATCGCGTTCTACAATTTTGTCGTAGTGCAATTCCAGATTGTCCATGGGGTGAGGGTAGCACGAAACCTGCCCCATGCGACGCGGAAACGTGTAAACGCGCGCCCGAATGCGTTTCGGAGCCCTTTTGCACGGTCTTTGAGCAACACTGGCGACAGGTGACAGCGCGCCTGCGAGCCTGTATTGCATCGCGCAGAGAGCTTAGACCTACGAGGAATCGCCCATGACCTTCGACCGATCCGTCAAAATCGCACCGTCCATTCTTGCAGCTGACTTCGCCAATTTTGGCGCGGAGATCGAGGCTGTTGAGGCACAGGGGGCGGACTGGATTCACGTCGATGTCATGGACGGGCATTTCGTGCCGAACCTCACTTTCGGTCCCGCGATGTGCAAAGCGATCCGCCCGCATATCAAGACGGTCATGGATGTGCATTTGATGATCGCCCCCGTTGATCCCTATATCGACGCCTTTGCCGAAGCGGGCGCGGATGTGATCACCGCCCATGTCGAGGCAGGCCCGCATATCCACCGCACAGTGCAGGCGATCCGAGGCGCGGGGGCCAAGGCGGGCGTGGCGCTCAATCCCGCGACGCCAGCCTCCGCCGTCACGCATCTGCTCGACATGGTTGATGTGATCTGTGTGATGACGGTGAACCCTGGATTCGGCGGTCAAAAATTCATTCATAGCCAGATCGAAAAGGTGCGAGAATTGCGCGCCATGATCGGGGATCGTCCCATCCATATCGAGATCGACGGCGGTGTAGACCCGTCCACTGCGCCGCTTGTTCGTGCGGCGGGCGCGGATGTTCTGGTCGCGGGTTCGGCGGCGTTCAAGGGCGGATCGGTTAGTAACCCCACACCCTACGGCGAAAATATCCGCGCCATTCGCACCGCGGCAGAGAACGCCTGATCTGGCGTTAACTCTCGGTGGCGAGGTGGGGCTGGATCACTGTTATGCGCGGGTGTGTAGCGAGTGCTGCGATATCGGCTTCGTAGCGCTCCGTGATCGTGTCCAGCGCCGCCGCGTCCCAGCCCTCGATCCCGCCCTCGGGGCCGTAGACCGGCGCGGCGTCATACTTGTTGAGAAAGGCAATGATCACCCGCTCCCGCGCGGCGGGCGTTTTCGGCGGGAATTTTGCCAGATAGGTGCGTAGGCGGTCGAAGCCCTCAGGCGTCAGAACTTCGCGCAAAGCAAGGTAGGTTGCACGGATCGGCGTGTCATCGGGCAGGTCGGCTATGCGCCGCACCGCGCGGGCCCAGACAAGCGGAGCGTCCTCTTCCGCCCACAGAGTGATCGGAACATCTGGCACCTCGGCCAGCAGGCGAACTATCGTCGCCCGCCACGAGATCTTCTCGGGATCGACATTGCGCACGAACCATTTCGCCTGTCCCACAACGCGCTCGACGCCCAGAACTCCCGCAATATAGGTCGCGGGGTTCACCAGAGCCAAGGAAAGGTGCACGTCTTCGGTCTGGAACAATTCGACGACTTGCCGGACGTTGGTGCCGATGGAGGCATAGAGCATTTCGTCCTTGAAGGCGTCGTTGATCGCGCCTGACCATTCCTCCTCGATGAGCACCAAGCTTCGTGGCTCGCTTTCCTCGCAGATGCTGTGCACAAGAGCGCGGGCCTCGTCACGGGTGGGAGGTAGACCGTCGAGACGGGCAAGCTCTTCCTTGATCAGGGTGCGGTAACCTTTGACGGGCGGGGCCTTCACACCATACCGTGAAAAATTCTTCTCGTTGAGACGCACCGCACGCACAAGCCGCGACGTGCGACTGAAATGCATTCCAACGTGTAGATTAACGCGCATTTTGCTCGTCCCTTCCAAGATTGTCCCAATCCGAGTCGCTTTCTGTGCGGCTTGCGCTAATGCGCTGTTTCGCGCCGCGGGACGGTGAAGAAATACCTCTCGTCGAGATCGCGGTCCAGCACCTCGTCAGGCACGCATTCGGGACCGTTGAGGAACACGTTCGCGCCGAAGTGGTTGTGCATCCTGCTCAGGCGCTGCATTCGGTCGCTCGTCAGTTCCTCATAGAATTTCGCGTAATTCTCTGTGGCGCGCAGCTCCTCGATCTTCGCACGGTGTGCCGCGACACAGGCCTCGTGTTGCGCGCGGATGTCGGGGTCGGACAGAAGACGGTCATACTCCGCTTGTAGCCGTCCGCGCATCCGCTGGATCGAGGTCTCTTCCTCGAAGTTGTTGTTCATGCGGAACCAGTAGGCCAGACCCTGATCGCGGTCCACGTGGTTCACGCGGCCACGGTCGCGCTTGACCAGAAAGCTCTCCGCCGAGCGCACAGCGTAGTGGTTGAGCTGCACCAGATCGTAGCCGTAGGTGTCCTTCGTCGACCGCCATGCATTGCGGAAATGGGTGCGGGGCATGGGGCGGCCCGATCCGTTGTACCAACGGATCTTGTCCCAGATTTGCGGTTTGAGCCCCTTTGGGCGATGCACGCCGAGTTTCTTGAACAGTCCGATATTCTTCATCAACGTTTTGAAGCCCCACGCCTGATGCGGCTTGTTGGCAAATTCGGGCGCGCATTGGGTGAACTGGTCAATCAGGAAGGCATCTTCGTAGGCGTGAACGTCCGCGTTGCCGAACAGCCGCCATGTGCAGGAAATCAGGTTGGCGTCGGGCATGGCCTCGAAAAGCGCCGACATCGTCCCGTCACCCACCTTGACGTTGATGAATTCGTCGACGTCCATAGAGATGGTCCAGTCGGATCCCGTGACGACCTCCTCCTTTTCGGCGGCTTGTAAGGCCGCGTGCTGCGGCTTCAGGCCCGTGCCTTTGAAAGGGTTGTCACGGTGCTGTACGAGTCCCTTGTCCTGCAATAGATCAAGCAGGGCATCGGTGCCATCGGTGCAGTCGTTGGTGTAGACGAGGAACCCTTCGATCCCGATGGCGCGGTGGTAGGCGAGCCATTCGAGGATGAAAGGCCCCTCGTTCTTCATGCAGGTCACGATCGTCACCGAGTTGTCACCGCGCGGTGGTTTGCCGACGCGCTCCTCGGGCATACGAACGGGTTTGTAATTCCATTCGGTCTTCGCCAGTTCGATCAGTGGCTCGAATTCGATCAGGGAGGATTTCGGCACGATTTTCGATACGCTCGGCGCACGGTGACGCAATCCCATAAAACGGTAGAAATCGTAAGCAGCCGTCGGGTTCACGCCGCCGACGCGGATCAGGCGGAACACCGCGCCCGCGGGCAGCTTCCGAGGCGCCACGCACCAGCGACCACGGCGGCTGGGGTTGTCGAACTGTACGCAGATGTGGTCGGCGAAAGTGGGTGTCTTGCCCTTGGTCCGCCATGGATAGGTCTGACGCCCGATCAGTTGGACGACCCCGTTGTCGGCGTTCTGAGCGAGGTCGAACATCGTGAGGGCCCCCTTGCGGGGAACGAGGTCGTAAACCTCGATATTGGCCACGCCCCGCGCGCTTTCGAGGAAGCGGCGACGCAGCAATTCATAGACCAGAACATCGGCCAGCGGCGCGCCCCACGGGTCGGGATTGGGCACGTCCATTCGGTCCTTGCCTGGTGCACCGGGGGTCGAAAAGGGATGGCTCTCGGCGGGCTGCGTCTTGCGTCCGAGCGGCACAGTCGCGTGAATGTGCAGCACCCGCAGGTCGCCCTCCATTGCCGCCACACCGTCGCGCAAGGCATCCACGAATTCTGGGTCTCTGTCAGGGTGCGCACGGTCAAGGATCACCGCGCCTGTCAGCCCTTGATGACGGTGATGATACGCAAGCCATTCGAGCACGATCTCGGCCGTTTCCCCGTTTCGCGTGGCCAGAGCGACATTGCGTCCGTCGAAGAGATCGGGTTCGGGTGTCGTCAATGCGATCTCGCGCGCCTTCCCTGCGATCTCGGCAACGAGTGGTCGAGCGGGGGAGGTGCCGCGCACCCATAGCGCTCCGCCGACCGTCGTCATCTGAGCCTCGTTCAGCAGCGCCTCCGTTTGCGCCCCCGTCAGATGGGTGCTGTGATCAAAGAACAGCTCGACCCGTCCGCCTCCAAGATCCAAAGCCTCCAGCAGCGTGACATTCCCGAAAAGCTGCGCGTCGATTGTGCGAGTGAGAAATTCAGCCATCGTTGTCCTCTTGCGCCGCCAATCCTTTCAGCATGGCCACATGCGCCGCAAAACGTTCGGCGCGGGGTGGATAGGAGGTCGGCACCATTTCCAGTCGCCACATCATATCAACGACATCCTTGTCCTTTTTGAGGCGGACGAGGTGGTTTTTGTGGTGCTTGACGCAGGCTTCGTGAAGCGCGTCGTAGGGTGCCAGATCGGCGCGGGATTGTGCCGTTGCCTCGGCCATCCATGCAATCCGCTTGTCCTCCACCGTGTTGAAATTACGCTCCACCCAATAGCCGACATCCACCCGCCGTGTGGTATGATTGGGCAATCCGCGTGCGGATTTGAGGACGAACTCTTCGATCGAGCGGACGGCGTAGTGATTAAGCCATGCGATCTCGTCTTTTTGCGGCACGCCGAGAAGGTGAATGATCGCCTGTTTTTCTTCAAAGACTTTCGGTGCACGCTTGCCGCTCGCGAAATGCCACTGGGCACGGCCTTTCGGTCGATGGACGCCGAGACCGTTGAAGGCGGCGGGGTGGTGCAGGGTCTTGAACATATGGCCCGCGGGCAGAGCGGCGCCATCGGGCGCGGAGCGTGTGAAGCGTTCGGTGACGGGGCGATCCTCCCACGTCGCGTGGCCCGACGACCCGAATAAATGCCAGCGCAGAGGAACGGCTTGCGCCCCTTCGACGAAAAGATCGACCAGCGCCTTGCCCTTGCGCAGCACCAGATACTCGTCCACGTCAAAGAACATGGCCGCCTCGGCGGAGGTGTAAAGCGCATGGGATTGCAGAAGTTTCAGCGCCTGCCACTGCACCGCCTTGTTGCCCTTGGGCGTAAACGGAAGGTGTGTGATGATTCCGTCCGCGTCGAGTGCGTCGAGCAGCGCATCGGTGCCGTCCGCACAGTCATGCGAGGCGATCAGGAAATCTGTGAACCCGTGGGCGCGGTGGTGGGCTATCCAGTCGAGCAGCCATGGCCCCTCGTCGCGGATGCATGTGATTGCAACTGCACGCAAACTGTTTCCACCTGTCCGTTGTGCCCGTAATCGCTCGATCAAAGCGCGTCCGAGCGGCGGCAAATGCCGCATTTCCCGCCCTTTTCTGGTCTCACAGGCCCCATGCGAAGTCAAGCAAGCCGATCATATTGCAATACCCGAACGGTGCGCCAAAGCCCCGCTGGACGTCAATGGGCGCGCACCGTAAACTGCCCGCAATAGCGGTCAGCTTAACCATATGTTAAACCGCATTATAAGGCAGTTCCGCGATCACCTCGCCACATCGGCAAGTCAGCAATACAGGACGCAAACCCATGGCCCAACTTCCCGAGATTGCATCATTGTGGATAGGGGGCCGCCTGTCGTGGCTGGAGCAGTTGTGTCTTAAGAGTTTCGCGGATGCGGGCCATCACACAACGCTCTATTCCTACGAGCCGATCCCGAATGTCCCCGAGGGTGTCCACACTGCCGACGCCGCCGAGATCTATCCCGCCGAGCCGATGCTGCGGCATGTGCGCACGGGTAGCCCCGCGATCCACGCCGATATGTGGCGGCTGAACCTGCTGAAAAAGACCGACAAGATCTGGGTCGACGCGGATATGTATTGCTACCGTCCCTTCGACTACGACACGCCACACGTCTACGGTTGGGAGAAGCCAGGGCTTGTGTGCAATGCGGTGCTTGGCCTGCCACGCAATAGTGCGGCGCTCGATGGGCTTCTTGAGTTCTTCAAGGACGAATACGCCATCGCGCCGTGGCTCAAGGATTGGCAGATCGCCGAGTTGGAAGCCGAGCGCGACGCGGGCAGGCCTGTCCATATCACCGCGCAGAACTGGGGATTTACTGGGCCCGCCTCTGTCACCCATTTCCTGATCGAGACAGGTGAGATCGAACATGCGCTGCCCGAACCTGCGTTCTACCCCGTCTCTTTCAAGGAGCGGAACCATATGATCATGAGCCGCTTCAACGTCGAAGAGAGGTTCACGGACGACACGCGCGGGGTGCATTTCTGGGCGCGCAGGATGAAGCCGCGTTTGCAGGAGAAAGAGAACAATCGCCCGCGCCGCGGCTCTTTCATGCATCGTTTGCTCGATAAACACAAAGTTGACACTGACGCTGCGCCGATCCCCGCAAAGAAGGTGCAATATAATGCACCAGTCCATGATCCCGAGTTCCGCGCCAAAGTCGGCCTCGCCGCGCTCAAGGGGGATGCGTCCATCGACAAGCTCTCCCGCGATTTCCTCGTGGACAAACAGTTCGTCAAGCAGTGTCGCGATACCATTTCCCAAGGCGCGGCCACCTTGTTCTCCGAGGGGGAGAAGTGATGGAGCGTGATGCGCTGACGGCCGATGCCGCGCCGACCAAGGATGCGTGGCGCGACCGTCTGAGCGAGATTGGCGCGGCGGAAGGGTTCTATGAGGAACTGGGAGCGCAACATACGGCGCTTCACGTCAAGCGCGGTGACACGCTGATCGTTACCTTTGAAAACCTCGATGACGTCTACAAGGGCGGCGAAAGCAAGATGCCGTGGGGCTTCGGTTTTGTCGAAAAGCGCGGCTGGTCCATGCTTGGCCTGATGGCGCATGATTGGACGTGGTATCGTGACGAGGCGGTTTATGACTTCTTCGACCAACTGCGCGACGAAGGTTTTTTCGACGGGTTCAAGCGCGTGGTCTTTTATGGCGCTTCCATGGGGGGCTATGCTGCTGCGGCCTTTTCTGCCGCTTGCCCCGGTGCGGGGGTCGTTACGATCTCGCCGCAAGCGACGCTTTCGCGCGAGGATGCCAGTTGGGAGACGCGTTATCGCAAGGCGTGGTCGCGCGATTTTTCCACACGCTATGGCTATGCCCCGGACATGCTCGCCACGGCCAGCTATGCCTATGTGTTCTACGATCCTCTCGCACCGCTCGACGCCATGCATGCCGCGCTCTTTCGTGGGGAGAACATCCGCAAGATGCGCTGCCGCTATTTCGGGCACCGCATCGCGTCCATGTGGATTCAGCTGGGCATTCTGACCGAAGTGGTTGAAGGGGCGATTGAGGGCACGCTGACGAATGCGCGCTTCTATCACCTTCTGCGTGGGCGCCGTGACAACCGCCGCTATCAGCGTGAGATGCTGGAACGGTTGAATAAGAAGGGGCGACCCGCCCTCGTCGCGCAATACTGCGAGGCGGTGATGGCCCGTAAGCCTGGACCCAAATTCCGCAACGCGCTCAAGGCCGCCAACAAGAAACTGGGCCGCTGACTGTCGCCCCACGATTGCCTTTTGTCGCGCGCCGCGCGTAACTGTGCGTCATGCGACTTCTGACCGTTCTTTTATGCGTGCTCATGATCGCGCTTGCAGCCATGGGGGTGCAGCGCCTCTCCTATGGCTATTTCAAGTCCGAAGAACTGGCCAAGGCCGAAGGGCGGCTATCGCTCTACCGCACCTCTGTATCCGCCGAACTTGAACGGTTCTCGCACCTCACCCATGTGCTCGCCCGCGACAGCTATGTGATCGCTACGGCCACGGGGGGCGATACGGTGACGCTCAATCTGCGACTGGAGGATTTCGCGGATCGCGCAGGGCTTGATGCGATCTATCTAATGGACGGGGACGGGCTGACCATCGCGGCCTCCAACCATGCCGCGCCCACGAGTTTTCTTGGCCAGAACTACGCCTTCCGTCCCTATTTTCAGGATGCGCGTGAGGGTCGTCAGGGTCGGTTCTATGCCATCGGGGCGACCACGGGACTCCCGGGCTATTTCATCGCCGACGCAGTGCGGGATCGTGGCGGTAATGTCCAAGGAGTGATCGCGATCAAGATCGCCTTTGCTGATCTTGAAGACAGTTGGCGCAGATCGGGCGAGCAGGTCATTCTGGCCAATGGTGACGGGGTGGTCCTGCTCGCCTCCGACCCCGCGTGGCGTTACCGTGTCCTGCGCCCGTTGGACGCAGAGCAGCGCGCGGCGATTGTCGCGGCTCGCCAGTTTTCGAAGCAGCCCCTCGCGCCGCTCGACTGGGTGGATAGGGGCGGATCGAAGGCCACCATAGGCGGCGAAGAGCGCTTGCACCTGACAACTGCGGTAGCACCGCACGACTGGGAATTGCACTATTTCACCGCCGATGATCGTGCCGTGGCGCTGAGCTGGTTGGTGACGGCAGCCATCGCCTTGTTGGCGGGGATTGCGCTCTTTGTTTTCCAGTATCAACGCACGCAACGCATCGGTCGCGCCCTGCGCAGGTCCGAGGAAGAAGAGGCTCAGCTGCGGCAGGCCAACGAGCGTCTGGAACGCGAAATTGAGGTCCGCCGAACCGCCGAGCGTCGCTTGCAGCGCACGCAAAGCGAATTGGAACGCGCCAGCCGTCTGGCCGCGCTCGGTCAACTCTCCGCCTCCGTGACGCACGAGTTGGGCCAGCCGATTGCCGCCATGCGCAATCACCTCGCCGCCGCCGAAATTGGGGCGGGGTCGACAAGCCCTTTGACGGAAAAGATCGGTGATCTGGTCGAGCGGATGGAGGGGATCACACGGCAATTGAAGTTCTTTGCCCGCTCGGACCGCGATCCCTTCGATGCCGTGGACTTGCGCGATGCACTGCACGCGGCGGCGGCGCTTGTGGAGCCGAACCTAACGGCGGCGGGGGCAACGCTGCATGTCGAAGCACCCGATGATCCCGTTTTTGTCCACGGCAGCCGTCTTCGGATCGAACAGGTGTTTACTAACCTGTTGCGCAATGCCGTTGATGCGGTTGAGGATGTCGATGTGCCCACGGTGCGCGTCACAATGGGAACCGACGATGGTGACGTATGGATCGAGATCAGTGACAACGGGCACGGGCTGGGAGCGGCAACCTTGGCCGATCTTCAGGAGCCCTTCGTGACCACGCGTGAGAGCGGGCGCGGCATGGGGCTTGGCCTCGCGATTTCCGCCAGTATCATCAAAGACCATGAGGGGACGATGAGCGCGCGCAATGCCGAGAGTGGTGGCGCCGTGTTCCGCGTGACCTTTCCCGCGCGTGACGGTGAGGAGGACGGCCAGTGACCAAGCCATTCAGCATTCTTGTGGTCGATGATGACCGCGCGATGCGTCAGTCTCTCGTGGAGCTTTTGGAGGTCGCAGGGTGGCGCGCCGAAGCCTTGCCGCGCGCCGATAAAGTGGCCGAGTTCCTCGGAGATTTCCTCCCCGATGTGATCCTGACCGATATGCGGATGCCGGGGATGACGGGAATGGACTTGCTTGAAAGCCTCGCGCAGGACTGGGCCCCGCCGCTCGTTCTGATCTCCGCGCATGGCGATATTCCGATGGCAGTCGAGGCGATCCAGAAGGGGGCCTATAGCTTCGTCGAGAAACCCTACGAGCCACGTCGGCTGCTCACCATCCTTCGCCACGCCGCCGAGCAACGCCGCATGTCGCAAAGCAATGATAGGCTTCGCGAGCGGCTTTTGCAGCTCTCCGGACTGGATCGAATCCTGCTTGGCGGGACGCCCGTAGTTGCCGAGTTGCGCGGGGAAATTCTCGACCTTGCGCCGCTGGATGCTGCTGTGCTTATCCGTGGGGAAACGGGGACGGGAAAGGAGCTCGTCGCCCGTGCCTTGCACGATCTTGGCAGTAATGCCGATGGTCCGTTCCTCGCGCTCAACTGTGCTGCACTTTCCGCCGATACTTTCGAGGAGGAGATGTTCGGGCGGATCGGTCAGTCCGAAGGGCGGCTGATCGCGGCTTCAGGCGGGACGCTCTTTCTTGACGAGATATGTGCATGTCCGATGGCGGTTCAGGCCAAGCTCCTGCGCGTGATCGAAGAGCAACAGGTTCTGCCTGTGGGGGCTACCGCGCCGACGCCCGTATCGCTGCGGATCGTGTCAGCCACCAATGAAGATGTGGACGCGGCGGTGCGTGATGGTCGGATGCGCGCCGATCTTCTGTTCCGCATCAACACTGTGGTTCTGACCATGCCGCCTCTGCGCGCGCGCCGCGACGACATTGGCTTGCTGGCCACGCATTTCCTTTCCGAATACGGAGCGGTCTACGAGACCTCCGTGCCGCAAATGACACAGGATGATCTGGCCGCGTTGCTCGCCCACGACTGGCCAGGCAACGTCCGTGAACTACGTAATGTCTGCGAGCGGCGTGTGCTGATGGCGCGGCGCGGGACGGGGGCAATGGCGCAGGCGATTTCGGCCGACCATCCTCATCTCGATGACATCCCCGACACGCTGCGTGAGGCGGTTGCTGCTTTCGAGCGCGAACTTATCGGCAAGGCAATCGTCGCCAACAAGGGCCGCATGGATGCCGCCGCCGAAGCCCTCGGAATCGGGAGGCGCACACTCAATGAGAAGATCGTGAAGCTCGGTCTGGACAAGGACGCATTGCTTTAGAGCAGCCCTGCGGAAATCCGCAGGGCCCGCGCGAAACCTCGCGCAGTTTCCTTCATAGGTGAGAGCGGCACATCCGTGCATGATAGCCGCAGACATACCGTATGACTCTGGGAGGAAACATCATGCGTAAATACCTTAGCCGTGCCGCAGTCGCGGCGCTTTCCGTCGCTTTTGCATCTGAGGCCATGGCCACCGAGTGGAACGTCTCGCTCTGGGGCAAACGCCGCGCCTTCACCGAACATGTCGAGAAGCTGGCCGAACTGGTGTCGGAAAAGACCGATGGCGAGTTCACTCTCAACATCTCCTATGGCGGCCTGTCCAAGAACACCGAGAACCTCGACGGCATCTCCATCGGCGCATTTGAAATGGCGCAGTTCTGCGCAGGCTACCACCCTGACAAGAACCCGTCGATCACGGTGATGGAGCTTCCCTTCCTTGGTATTGGCGATCTGCGCACCGAGGCTGATATTTCGATGGCGGTCTACAATCATCCCGCCGTTGCTGCTGATCTTGCGCGTTGGAATGCGAAGCTTCTGATGCCCTCGCCCTTGCCGCAGTATAACCTTGCTGGTGTCGGGGACGCGCCCGCGTCGATTGCCGATCTCGAAGGGCTGACCGTGCGTGCCACGGGCGGCATCGGTGCAGCACTTGGCGAAGTGGGTGCCGTGCCGACTTCGATGGCTGCCACGGAGGTGCGTCAGTCGATGGACAGCGGTGTGATCCGCGCCGCAGCTTTCGCCCCACACGCCCATATGTCCTTCGGCGTGGCCGATGTTGCGACGTGGTGGACGACCAACCTCAATCCGGGTGCTGTGAACTGCCCCGTAGTGGTCAACATCGACGCTTACGATTCCTTGAGTGACGAGGAACGCGCGGCGCTGGATGGGTCGATTGATGAGGCCATCACCTATTACATCGACTTTTACGAGAACAACACGATGGCCAAATGGGGGCCGCTTCTCGAAGAGAAAGAAATCACCAAGGTGACTTTCTCTGATGACGATCTGGCGAAGCTGAAATCCATGGCCGCGCAGCCCGCTGCCGATGCATGGATTGAAGCCAACAATGCGCGCGGCCTGCCCGCTCAGGAGTTGTATGAGCTGGTGACGGGGATGGTCGAAAGCGGCAGCTAAGCGCCGCGACGATCGCAAGAAACGACACCCCCGCGCCGCGCAGAGTTTCGGCGCGGGGGCCTGTTTGAAAAGGGAGGGAAGAGCCCATGGCAGGCTCGGCATCGGTTCTGGTCGACGACAGCGCACTTAGCCGCATCGACCGCACATTCTATAAACTAGAAGCATTTCTGGCGTTCCTCAGCGGGTTCGCGGTGTTCGGTCTCATGGTCCTTGCGGTGGTTTCCGTGTCCTCGCGCAACCTTCTGAACCAGCCTCTCGCAGGCTACGTGGACTGGATTCAACAGGCCATGCCGCTGATTGCGTTTATGGGTATTTCCTTCACGCAGCGCGACGGCGGGCACATTCGCATGGATATGTTGGTGGGCAGGCTGTCGGGCCGCCCGCTCTACATTGCCGAGCTCATCACGACGCTTGCCATGCTGATCTTGATGGTGCTTCTCGTCTGGGGCACTTGGGCGCATTTCCAGCGATCCTTCGATTTCGCCTCGCCGCTGTGGAGCCGCGACAGCACGATGGACATTGGCCTGCCGATCTGGCCTGCGAAATTGCTCGCGCCCGTGGCTTTTTCAGTTCTTTGCGCACGGTTGTCGCTGCAATGCTACGCCTACGGTCGTGCCATTGTGACGGGCGATCCGCGCCCTGTCGCCGTGCCTTTGCCGCTCGATGTCGCAACACAAGCCGCCATGGAAGCCGAACAGGTTTCCGGCCACGATGATTGAGGGAGCACGTTATGGAACCTATTGAAATCGGCCTCTACGTCTCCGTCGGACTGCTTGTTCTGGTTGTTCTCGGAATGCGCGTTGCCTTTGCCGCAGGCCTTGCGGGTCTTGTCGGCCTCATCTGGATTTTCTGGTCGAAGAAGGGGTTTGACCCCGCCGAGTTCGATTGGGCGCTGACGGTTGCGGTCAAGACCGCAGGGCAGGTGCCGCATTCGAAAGTGGCAAGTCAGGCGTTGAGCCTCATCCCGACCTTCATCCTGATCGGCTATCTCGCCTATTACGCAGGGCTGACCAAGGCGCTCTTTACCGCAGCAAAGCGTTGGATCGCTTGGGTTCCGGGTGGCATGGCGGTAGCCACGATTTTCGCCACGGCAGGTTTCGCGGCTGTCTCGGGCGCCTCTATCGCGACTTCGGCTGTCTTCGCCCGCATCGCAATCCCCGAGATGCTTGCGGTTGGCTACAACAAGCGGTTCGCGGCGGGTGTCGTCGCCGCAGGTGGTACGCTCGCCTCTCTCATCCCGCCCTCCGCGATCCTTGTGATCTACGCCATTATCGTCGAGCAAGATGTGGGCAAGCTGCTGCTTGCGGGGTTCATCCCCGGCCTGTTCTCCGCCATCGTCTATGCCGCGCTGATCATCGGCATGGCGCTCACAATCAAGGACTTCGGCCCTGCCGTAGGGGGCTTCACATGGAAAGAACGGTTCCAGTCGCTTCCTGCCGCTTCGCCGATTTTGATCGTGGTCCTGACCATCGTCCTCTTCGTCTACAATCCGTTCGGCGGCGAGGCATGGGGCACGCCCACGGAAGGCGGTGCAATCGGGGCCTTCGTGGTCTTTTTGATGGCGCTCTACAACGGCATGAAGTGGAAGGAGTTCAAGGGTGCGCTCTTGGAAACAGCCAAGCTCGCGGTGATGATCTTTACCATCATCTGGGGTGTGCTGATCTACGTGCGTTTCCTCGGGTTTGCAGACCTTCCAGGAGCCTTCTCCGACTGGCTCACGTCGCTCACCATGTCGCCCATGATGATTCTTGTGTGCATCCTGCTGGCCTATGCCGTGTTGGGGATGTTCATGGATGCCATCGGGATGATGCTTCTCACGCTTCCCGTGGTTTATCCTGCCGTTATGGCGCTCAACGGGGGCGAAGCGGTTACAGCAGCCGAAAGCACCTTCGGCATGTCAGGGCCGATGTGCGCGATCTGGTTCGGGATTCTGGTGGTGAAGATGGCAGAGTTCTGCCTCATCACACCGCCCATCGGGTTGAACTGTTTCGTGGTTGCGGGGGTGCGCGATGACCTCACCGTGCAGGACGTGTTCAAAGGTGTCACACCCTTCTTCGTCGCGGATGCTGTGACCATCGGTCTACTTGTGGCCTTCCCTGCGATTGTGCTGTGGCTGCCGAGTTTGGCATAGCAACACCCGCTCTCAAAACGACCAAAGGCCGCGCGAGAAATCGGGCGGCCTTTTCCATGGCATAGGGTGCGCGTGGATCAAACGCGAGAGGTGCGCTCTGCCATCGAATAAGTGCGGAAAAAGGAAGTGGCTGGGATGGTAGGATTCGAACCTACGGTACACTGTACCAAAAACAGTTGCCTTACCACTTGGCTACATCCCAACGTGTCGCGCTAATTAATCTCATGAGGCGATCTGTGCAACCCCGAATCACGAAAAATTTCCCACTTAGATGAAGTAAACTTCTCTCGAATAGGTGCGGTCCTGTAGCGCGAGGCGCTGCTGCGCAAAACGCCCCGACCTGACGGTCGGGGCGTGCGATTATTGTTGCGACTTGTGCCGCGATTTTCTGCCGTCAGATCGTCTGGTCGTAGTCGCCGACCGAGGGCTCTGTGCGGATCACATCGTCGATCTCTTTGAAGATCGCCCGCATCTCCGCGTCGCTATCGGAGCTTTCGCACACAACCACGAGGTTGGGGGTGTTCGAGGACGCCCGCACAAGGCCCCACGAGCCGTTCTCAAGAATGACGCGCGCGCCGTTGACGGTCACGATCTCTTTCACGGCTTTACCCGCGAAAGTGTCGCCCGCCTCCACTTTTGCGACTAGTTTTGCAACGATGCGGTCGAGCACGTCGTATTTCTCGGTGTCGGGGCAGTAGGGGGACATGGTGGGGGTGGAGTAGGTGACGGGCAGGGCCTTGCGCAGGTCGGACATTTTCATGTCGGGGTTGCGGTCCATCAGTTTGCAGATCTCGACGGCGACGCGCATCCCGTCGTCATAGCCGCGCCCGATGTCGCCCGCGAGGAAGTAGTGGCCCGACTTCTCGAAACCCGCCAACGCGCCAAGTTCATGTACGCGGCGCTTCATGTGGGAGTGGCCCGTTTTCCAATAGTCCGCCTTAACGCCATTGGCGATCAACTCGGGATCGGAAGCAAAAAGCCCCGTTGATTTCACATCCGCCACAAAGGTCGAGTTGGGATAGATCTTGCTGAGATCGCGGGCCATGATGACGCCGACTTTATCGGCGAAGATTTCCTCGCCTTCGTCATCCACCACGCCGCAGCGGTCCCCGTCGCCGTCAAAGCCAAGCGCGAAGTCTGCGCCGGACGCTTTCACGCTGTCGGACATGTCGTGGAGCATTTCCATGGCTTCGGGGTTGGGGTTGTAGTGGGGGAAGGTGTAGTCGAGCGTGTTGTGGCTCTCGACGACTTCGACGCCCAGCCGTTCGAACAGCATCGGCGCATAGGCGGCAGCGGTGCCGTTGCCCGTGGCGCAGACGACCTTAAGCTTGCGTGTCATTTTGAAGTCGCCCACGAGGTCATCCATATAGGCGTCCCAAACACCGTCGATGAATTCGTAAGAGCCGCCCGATGCGGGTTGGCCTTTGCCGTTCATCACGATGTCCTTGAGTTCGGCCATCTCGTCGGGACCGTGGGTAAGCGGCATCTCGAAGCCCATCTTCACGCCCGTCCAGCCGTTCGGGTTGTGGCTGGCCGTGACCATCGCCACGGCGGGTGTGTCGAGGTGGAAGGAGGAGAAATAGCACATGGGCGTGATGCACGGGCCGATGTCCTTTACGGTGATCCCTGCTTGCATCAGCCCGACGATCAGCGCGTTTTTGATCGTGAGCGAATAGTCGCGGTAATCGTTGCCGACCGCGATGACAGGGTCGAGACCGCGCAGTTTCATCTGCGTCCCGATCCCGAGGCCGAGTGCAGTCATTCCAGGCAGGTTGATCTCGTCGGGATATTTCCAACGCGCATCGTATTCACGAAACCCTGTCGGCGTGATCATCGGGTCGCGGAGAAATTCCCATGTGTTGGGTGTTGAGGATGTCTCGGGGATGCGGGTCATATGTGTCTTCCATATTGTGAGAGGAATGCTCAAACGTGTCTCGAAGAGCTTCTCAAATCGCGCGGAGCTTTCCAAGCGCCGCCGCGCGATTTGGCGAGATTTAGCGGGGCGATCGTAAGGTGCCCAATAAACGGGCACTTTGCCCGCAAACGTGCACGTTGCGATCAGGCCGAGACCTGTTCACGCAGCACTGCTGCCGTGAGCGATGCCAAAAGGTAGATGCCCGAGAACAAAAACAGCGCCAGCAGAGTGTTCTCGAACTTGCGCGGGTAGGCGGGATCTTCGGGCGCGACGGGGCTCACACCTGTCGCAAGATAGCTGACCTGTCGGTTGACCTCGATCCGCGCCATTTCTAGCGATTGCAGCGCCTGTTGCACCATGGCCTGACGGGTGGCCAACTCGACCTCCGCCATGCGCAATTCCGCCGTGATCCTTGCCAGAGAGCCAGAGGGCCCTTGCGCCTGTGTCAGCTGTGCGCGCAGCTCGGTAACGAGATTCTCCAGACGACGGATATCGCCTCGCACACCGTCGACGCGGGCCTGATTGGGGTTCTGGTTGTCGAGCAATTGTTGAAGCTGGAGCTTCTTCTCCTGCAACTGTGTCTCGAAACCCGAGATCTGGCTCATGATGGCGGAGGTTTCAGCGTCGGGCGAAATGATGCCCATCTGCTCTTGCAACTCCACCACCTGCTCCTGCGCCGCCAGCATCTTTGCCTCGGCGTCCTCAAGGCTCTCTCTCGCGCCCTGCATCTGGTCATCGCGCAGACGCTGGGTGAGTTGGTCCATGCGCTCTTCGGCGTAGGTGATGAGCTTGTTCGAGAAGTCCGTGGAGGTCTGGGGATCGGCGGCGACCACTTCCATTTTCAGGATGCCTTCGGTCGGATCGTAGCCAATGCGCACCCGCTTCTTGTAAACCTTGAAGGTCTCCTCGTTGGAGGGGTTTTCAGGCAGCCGTTGGATCGGGTCAATAGCTTCGGATGAGAAATGCGCCTTGAACCCTGCATCGCGGTCGAGCCGCAGCATGGCGTCCTTGGACATCAGGTAGTCTTGCACCGTCACGGCCTCTTGCGAGGTGCCAAGCGGCGACCCAGAGAACAGCGATCCGATGCCGCCACTCGCGCTGGTGCTTTGCGCCTGTTTGATGACCAGCGAGCTATCGGTGGCATACATCGGTGTCGCGATATTGTAGAAATAGTGTCCCGCGATAATGGTGGGCAGGAACACGAAGACTGCGAGCCGTGTCACCAGCAGGAGCAACTTGCGGCGTCGGCGTCTGGCGATGTCGCGCTGGATGGTGGAAATTTCTTCCTCACGCGCGATGCGTTCAAGCACGGCGGGTGGTGGAAGTGCGGGTCCATTTGTTGTCTTGGGCAGCCCCGGTTCGGCGCGTTCCGCAGGCAGTCCCGTGCTTCCTTCCTCGGTCTCGACCAGATCGAGAATGGCGGACTTCTGGAAGGGGTCGATGCCCTTTTTGCGCAACAGACGCACCGCGTCGAAATCGGAGGTCGGAGCAAGCCCGTGTTTCGCGGCTACGCGCCGCGCCATGCGCAACTGGCGTCCCGTCAACCCTTCGCGGCGGATCGCATCTATAGCCTCGTCGATCGACATTTCGTCGCTTGGGGTCACATCGCCTGTCTTAGCCTCGGATGCCGCTACATCATCGGACGCTGCTGCGTCTTGCGAGGCGGCGCGTTCCATATCGCTGGCAACGCCGCCCTTTTGGCGGTTTGCGCGTTTTGGGGATGTGCTCGCGGCCTTTGCATCGGCAGCCGCGGAGCCAGGGTAGACTTCGTCCCCGAACCCGTCGTCATGACCGCCATTGTCGAACAACTGGCCAGTATCCTTGCTGGCGGCGGCGGGCTGGGCTTTCTGGGTCCGAACCTTCGGGGCGCCAGACGGGTTGGGCGTGTTTGCGGCGCGCGCCTGTTCACCCCCGCTCGCCATGTTCGCGGGCGTGGAGGTGTCGGCGGAGGCCGCGCCCGTCGTGCGGGGCGTGCGGCGAACGCGATACTTTTGAACCTTAGGCTTCGTAGTCATAGAGTGCTTTCGCCTCTTCCAGCGTGTCGAAGAAATGAAGCTTGCCCTTGCGCAGCACAGCGGCCGAGCGGCAGAACTTCTCCAACGTCGACGGTTGATGGGATACCACAATGATCGTCGCGTGTTCCAGCCGTTCACGCAGAATGCTGCCCGCCTTGCGGTTGAAGGTCACATCGGTGGTGGAGGGCATGCCCTCGTCAATCAGGTAGATGTCGAAATCCAGCGCCAGCAGGAGCGCAAAGGACAGACGCGCCCGCATCCCCGACGAGTATGTAGCCACGGGCATCTCGAAATACTCTTCGAGCCCGCATAACCAGCGGCAGAACGCCTCGACGTAATCGGGGTCGAGGTCATAGAGTTGCGCGATGAAGCGGACGTTCTCGCGGCCTGTATGCTTGTTGTTCAGGCCGCCCATGAAACCCAGCGGGAACGAGATACGACAGCCGCGGCGGATTTCGCCCTCATCAGGTTTTTCGAGGCCCGACATCATGTTAATGATCGTCGTCTTCCCCGTCCCGTTGGGGGCCAGAATGCCAAGGCTGTTTCCCAATTCCACACGAAAAGACGCGCGATCAAGGATGACCTTGCGCTGCGTCCCTGTCCAGAAGGACTTGCTGACGTTGTCGAATTCGAGCATCGCTGCCCTTTTCTGCTTCGGCCTCATGCGCGTGGTCCAATAGTAGACCGTTGCGACAGGTTAACCCATCCATTTTACCAGAATTTTACCAGAATAAGACTAACGGGTCTTTCTGGCGATAATATGTCCGTGAAAACCACACAATCCAATCAATTCGCATAAGTTGTGCGAAGGACGGGGACAACACCTCGGTTATCCCCGCCCTTCGAGATGCGTTTGCTTATGTGGTCGGCGTTAGCCTTCGACCTTTTTCACGCCGAACAGCTTGCCCATAACGATGGAAATAATCGCCGCACCGAAGGAGAAAAGCGCCCCCATCTTGGCTGCAGCCTGCACGGGCGTGTCGCCGAGCATGGCATCGGGCTCAAAAGCCACTGCGGCGATGAAGAGCGATACCGTGAACCCGATAGCTGCAACGCAGCCGATCACGAACAGGTCGCTCGTCCGCATCCCTTCAGGCAGACCAAGGCGCAACACATGCGCCGCAAATGCACCCATCAGCAGAATTCCCAAGGGTTTGCCGATGATCAGGCCCGCCAGCACCAGCCACGTAGGGTCGCCGATGGCATTGAATTCCACCCCTGCGTTGAGCAGCCCGAAGAAGAACAGGATGACCTCGACGGGCGTCTTGAGCTTGTGCTCGATGTCGTTGAGCAGGTCGGTGAGGTGTTTCTCGGCTTCCGCGAATATGCCGAAGGCACGGTCGGCGTGCGGGATCGTGGGCACGATTGGAAGGAGGCCGAGGGCAGGGTGGATGCCCGCGCGCATGAAACCATACCACGAGATGCAGCCCGCGATCAGATAGGGCCAGAAGCCCAGCGTATTGCGCACCCATGTCGAATTCGGGCGCAGCTCGCGTCCCTTGTCGAGTTTGCGTGGCAGCCAGTTGGCGAGCACAAACACAGCCACGGCGGCCGCGATGGACAGAAGCAGCCACTGCACCGCCAGATCGCCTGTGGGATAGAAGATCGCGAGGATCACAAGGCCTGCCGCGTCATCGGCAATCGCCAGAAGAAGCAGGAAGCGAACGGCAGGGTGCCCCGCGCCAAAAACCACACGCCCCACAAGATAGGAGAAGGCAATGTCGGTCGCGGTCGGCACGGCCCAACCGTTCTTGACCGCGTCGAAGGTGTCGGATCCGAGGATCATGGCAAGGACGAGGTAGACCGCAATCGGACCGAGCATGCCGCCTGCCGTCGCCACTAGCGGTGTCGCCGCTTTCTTGCCGCGCAGCGAACCTTGCTTGAGGATCACCGCTTCCCAGACCTCTTTGGCAGCAATGGCAAAGAACAGCGCCATCAAAAGGTCGTTGACCAGATAGTGTAGCGTCAACATCCGGTGCCCCTCGTGCATCTCGCCAATGAAGAAATGCTCGGCAATCGGGAACTCGACAAAGGTGTGGTAGGAGTGGCTGTCCACGTTGGCCCAGATCAGCGCGATCACCGCTCCGAGAATGAGCAGTAGCGAATAGTTCGTTATGAAACCCCAGACGCGATACATGCGTTTCCTCCGCCCCTTTGTGCCATGCGACAATCATGGCGTTCACCCGTTTCCTACGTTCGCTCGGAGATACTGGAAGGGCAGGGATGGGGCAAGGAACAACTGGGGCGCAGGGCCACGGAAACGGGTTTGAAATCGGCACTTTGCACGGTCAGAAGGCGCTGCATCGGTGATGTGGAGAACGGATAACACGCTTTCGCTTGCCTCTCCCCTGTGCCTGCGGGTAGTCGTGTGGGCATCTTTGATACCCATCACATTCGAGCGAGCTCCAATGTCCATGTCCGACCCTTCCGTCACTCCCGCCGCTCACGACCCCGACGCGACTCCCATCGACCGCGCTCATGCCGCAATGATGGCTTCACCCGAAGATGATGCCGCTCGGTTGCGATTTTACGAGCGGGTGGCGGATGCGGAACTGTTCCTTCTTCTGGAAGAGGAACCACAAGATGATGGCCCTGTCACCCCGCGCGTGTTCCCTGTCGAGGATGACAGTTTCGTGCTGGTTTTCGACCGCGAGGAACGCCTTGCGTCCTTTGCGGGTGCAGTGCCCTATGTTGCGCTGTCGGGGCGGTCTCTGGCGGAGATGCTGGCAGGGTCGGGATTGGGGCTTGGTCTCAACCTGACGGTTGCGCCTTCCGAGATGCTCCTACCTGCCTCCGCTGTCGACTGGCTCCGCGACACTCTCGGTCATGAGCCGACCGAGGCTGAGGCTACCCCCGAAGAGATCACCCCGCCGCACGGCTTGCCCGAAGTGTTGATCGGCGCGCTGGACCAAAAGCTCGCCATTGCAGGCGGGTTGGCGCGGATGGCCTATCTCGCGGGTGTCAAATACGAGGGCGGCACGCGCAGCCATATCCTTGGATTCGTTGATCATATTCCCGGTGCAGAGCCAACACTCGCGCGGATTGTCTCGGAAGCGCTGACCTTTTCGGGGATTGAGGCAGGGGCACTGGATGTGGCGTTTTTCAAACCGTCCGATCCCGTCTGCGCCGCGTTGGCCCGTCACGGGTTGCGGTTTGATCTACCCGAACCCGAAGCGCCATCGACAGGCCCCTCCGCACCAGGCATGGACCCCGAAAGCCCGCCGAAACTCGTCTGACGTCAGTAGCCAGCCGCGCGGTCCACACGGTGCAGGAAATCCTGCCCTGCCTCACCGCGTTTGATGTTCTCGGCGATCACGGCGCTGGCCGTGTCGGGACGGGTGGCGGCGGCGATGTGGGGTGTGATGGTGATCTGTGGCACGCCCCAGAATGGGTGATCTTCGGGCAGGGGTTCGACGCGAAAAACATCAAGCGTTGCACTGCCGATCTGACCGCTCTTGATGGCCGCGATCAAAGCCTCGTCGTCGATCAAAACCCCGCGCCCCGGATTGATCACCGCAGCCCCGTGTGACAGCGCCGACAGCCTGTCGGCATTCAGTATGCTATGTGTCTGACATGTGTCGGGCAGGAGCGTGACCACCACGTCCGCGCCCGCAAGCGCATTCGTCAATCCACCCTCGCCGTGATGGCAGGTCAGCGTGGGGAAGGCATCGGCGGGTTTTGCGCGGCGCGACCAGCCATGCACATTAAATCCGAGGGCGGCGAGCGCCTCGGCACAGGTCGCGCCCAACTCGCCCAGACCCAGAACGGCCACCTTGCGGTCGCGTGCGAGTGGCGGGACGTGTTTGTCCCAATGGGGTGCAGTGGTACGCGTGTAGCGGTCGGCGCCGAGATGGGCCCGCATGACATGCCCCACTACATAGTCGCGCATCCCTAGCGCCAACCCGTCATCCACCATGCGGCAAAGAGGTTGGGTCAGGGTCGGATTGGTGACGATCTTCTCAACCCCTGCCCAGAGAGACAGAACCGCCTTGGCCCGCGTGAAGGGAGCGAAATCGGTGAGCGTGTCGTTGGGCGCATAGACGATGTAATCGACATCTGCCGCATCTGCCTCACGGGTTACGGTAGCGTCAATCCCGACCGCGCGGAGCGTCTCGGGAAGCACCTCGCGGTAATCGTCCCAATCATCATCGGGGGCGGAGAACAGAATGGTGAGCGTCATTTGCGACCCCTTGGCCTATGGATATGCGCCGACTGGACGAGGCCGAAGGCGACCATAAGCACCAGCATTGCCGATCCACCGTATGACACCAGCGGCAAGGGCACGCCGACGACAGGCGCAAGCCCCATCACCATCGACATGTTCACGGCGAAGAACAAAAAGAACGTCCCCGCGATCCCGACGGTGACAAGCGCGCCGAAACGGTCGGGGTTACGGGCCGCCGAGACGAGGCAGAAAACGATGATCAGCGCATAGAGTGCCAGAAGCGAGACGCCGCCCAGAAAGCCGAATTCCTCCGCCAACGTGGTGAAGATGAAGTCGGTGTGTTTCTCGGGCAGGAAGTTCAGCCGTGATTGCGTCGATTGCATAAACCCGCGCCCCGTCCAGCCACCCGAGCCAAGCGCGATCTTTGATTGGGTGATGTGATAGCCCGCACCGAGCGGATCGGTTGAGGGGTCAAGGAAGGTGTCGATGCGGCGGAACTGGTAGTCCTTGAGCAACTGCCACGAGGTGCCGCGTGAGGCAAACACCGCGCCAACGAGACCCGCGGCCATTGCGGTGACAGCACCGAAATACCAAAGTGAAACCCCTGCCGCGAACATCACCATCGCGCCGCCTGTGAGCATCAGGATTGAGGTGCCAAGGTCAGGCTGTTTGAGCACGAGCGCGGTCGGGACAAGAATGATCGCCACGGGGATCGCCACGTAAAGCGGACGCGAGACCTTGCCGATATCGAGCCAGTCGTAATAGGCCGCCAGAAACATCACGAGGGTGATTTTCATCAACTCGGAGGGCTGCAAACGCATGAAGCCAAGGTCGATCCACCGTTGCGCGCCCATGCCGATATCGCCAAAGAATTCGACCACAAGCAGCAGGACAAACGCGACCAGATAGCCGATCCCCGCCACGTTGCGCCAGAACCAGATCGGCACGAAGGCGACGATGAACATCAACGCGAGCCCCATGCCAAAGCGCTTCATCTGCGGCTCCGCCCATGGGGTCAGCGATCCGCCCGCATTCGAATAGAGCATCACGAAGCCGACCGAGGACACCGCCGCCAAAAGCACGACAAGCGCCCAATTGACGTAAAGCACTTTGGACAGGCCCGTGGGCACCGTCTTAAGATTGTGCTCAAGATAGCTCATGCGCGCGACCGCTCCGTTTCGTCCTCTTCGCTGCCGCGCAGGGGCAGATTGCGCAGGCGCTCGCGGATCGTGCCGCGTTGTGAAGAGGGGTAGCTGTCGAGGGGAGGCACTGCGCCGTGGAGCGCGAAAAGCATTATGTCGCGCGCAACGGGAGCCGCTGCTGTCGAGCCGCCGCCGCCGTGCTCCACGACCACCGAGACCGCGTATTTCGGTGCATCAAAGGGTGCGTAGGAGACGAAAAGCGCGTGGTCACGCTGCTCCCAAGGCACGTCGCGGTTGTTGACCACAGCCGAGCGCACCTGTGATGTCCCCGTCTTGCCCGCCATGCGCAATGTGGCATTCGCGATGCGTGAACTATAGGCCGTTCCGCGCGACGAATTGGAGACTTCATACATGCCTTGGCGCACCGAGCGGAGCATGTTCTTGTTGATGTCGAGAGACCCGCCGCCACGCAGGGGTTGTTCCACGCCATCGACCGATTTGATCATGCGCGGGATCACCTCGCGACCCGTCGCAATTCGCGCAGTCATCACGGCCAGTTGCATTGGTGTCGTCAGAACATAGCCCTGCCCGATGGAGGCATTGAGACTGTCGCCCACCACCCATTCGGCCCCGCGATTGACGAGCTTCCATTGCTTGTCGGGCATCAGGCCCGAATTTTCCCCTGACACAGGCAGGTCGTAAGTCGAGCCAAGGCCGAGTTTGCGTCCCATTGCGGCGATCCGCTCAATCCCGACACGCTGTGCCATTTCGTAGTAATAGACATCGCAAGAATGGCGCAGCGATCCTGTTAGATCGACATTTCCGTGCCCCGCGCGTTTCCAGCAGTGGAACCGACGCCCGCCGACTTCCGTATGACCAAGGCAGCGCACCGTTTCATTGGGGGCAACCTCGCCCGCCTCAAGCGCGGCAAGCGCCGTCACCATTTTGAACGTCGAGCCAGGGGGGTAGGCACCCTGCATCGATTTCGACGGCAGGGGGCGGAATTTGTTTTCCAGAAGGGCGTTGTAATCGGCGACCGAGATGCCACGCACGAAGAGGTTCGGGTCGAAAGCGGGCGTGGATCCCGCCGCCAGAACGTCGCCCGATTCCACGTCGATAACCACGGCGGCAGCGCTTTCGCCCGCCAGTCGCGCCTGAACGAAATTCTGCAATTTGCTATCGAAGGTGAGCTGGATATTTGCGCCCGCAACTCCCTCCTGACGATCAAGTTCGCGGATGATGCGGCCGTGGACGTTTTGCTCCACGCGCATCGTGCCCGACTTTCCTTTAAGCGTCGATTCCAGCCGCGCCTCGATTCCGGCCTTGCCCATCTGGAAACGCGGAATGCGGTAGAGCGGGTCGATCTCGTCCATCTTCGACAGGTCATAACTCGACACGGGGCCGACATAGCCGACCATATGGGCGAAATCCTCGTGGAGCGGGTAGAACCGCGACAGGCCAACTTCGGGCGTCACACCTGGGAGTGCGGGACCATTGGCGGCCACAGCTGAAAAGGCTTCCCAACTGAGGCGGTCGGCGATGGTGATTGGTGCCGAGGGGCCTGTCTCGCGCGAACGGATTTCTTTGCGCACGCGTTCCTGCTCGCTCTCGGGCAGGCCGATCAGCCGCTCCAGTTCCGCCAGCACCAGATCAAGCTGGCTGGCGTCTTCCTTGCGGATCACGATGCGGAATGTCTGTTCGTTCTCGGCGATCACCGCGCCGTTACGATCGTAGAGCAATCCGCGCGCGGGCGGAAGCTGGCGGATCTTGACGCGGTTTTCCTCGGCAAGAAGACGGAACTGGTCGGCCTGATCCACCTGCAAATACCGCATCCGCAGTCCGAGCGCGCCCATGAACGCGAGCTGCGCCCCGCCAAGCAACAACGTGCGGCGGGAGATCTTGCGCACAGAGGCGGCGGTTTCGGCTGGAGAACGACGCATCTAGGATTGCCTCATCAACTCGTCGGCTTCGGTCGGTGTGAGTTTCGTTACCGACAGAGCCTTCGACGAGATCAACACAACGAGCGGGTAGGCCGCAAGGGTTGAAACCTGTTCCAGCAACACAAGTCCGAGAGATGTCTGGTCCACCATGAACACCGCCAAGGTCGCGCGGTAGAGAACGGCCATCGCTACAAGCACCCCGCCAACCATCGCCCATTCCACCAGAAACGGCATGTCGCGCGAGGTCGGTTCACGGCGGCGCAGGAACTCAAGTCCGATAATCGAGATCGCAGCCCACAGACCAGGAGGGCGCAGGAAGATCACGTCCGAAAGGAAGAACACTGGCGCGGCGACAAAGAGCGGAAGGAAATCGGGGCGACGCAGCACCCATGCAAAGGCAACCGCGAGGGCCACATCGGGGCCAGGCCAATGACCCGTGCCCGACGACAAGGGCAGAAGGTAAACGAAGACAGTCGCGCCGAAAATGGCCAGAAACGCGGCGCGGTGTCCCCATTTGCGGATCGTGCGCGGATCAACCATCGCCCGCCCCTGTGTCCGCGTCCTCGCCCGTGGTGTCTTCGCCATCGCTCACGTCAGTTCCATCGTGGGAGGGTGCGAAGGTATCAAGCGGCTCTTCGGGGACGATCAGTGATCCTGGATCGACAATGCGCTCCCCCTCATGCGTGCGCAAGACGCGCAGGTAGTCTAGGCGTTCGTAGTCGGCCGACAGGATCACCCGTAGTCGGCGGTCGGGGCCGAGGGCCACTTGGCCCACGAGAATATTGGGCGGGAACACACCGCCATCGCCCGAGGACACAACACGGTCGCCAGGGCGCACAAGTTCGGGGTTCTCGATAAACTCCAGCGGCGGACGCGCTGTATTGTCACCTGACAGGATCGCGCGCTGGCCCGAAGGTTGCACCGTCACGGGCAGGCGCGAGTTGCTATCGGTCAGAAGGATCACGCGCGAGGTATTCTCGCCCACGCCCGAGATCCGTCCGACAAGGCCCAGCCCGTCCGTTGTGGCCCAACCGTCCATAATTCCATCGCGCGCACCCACGTTAATGAGCACGGACTGGCGGAACGGCGAGCCGCTATCGGCCAGCACCAGCCCCGAAACAGAGGTCAGCTTGGGGTCGAGTTGCACAGCATTGAGGGCGCGCAGTTTGGCGTTTTGCTGCTCCAGTTGAACAGCGGCCTCTTTCCACGCCTGCATGTCGCGCAATTCGCGGCGCAGCTCTTGGTTCTGCTCGTAGATACGTTGGTAACTCTGGAAGTTCTCGACCATGCCGACGACCTTGGTCACAGGCACCAAAGCCCATTCCATCGAGGGCATCACACGGTCGATCAGTTGCGCACGCATCCGCTCGACGCGCGGGCTGTCGATGCGCCAAAGCACGAAAACGGCCAGAAAGCACAGCACCAACAACCCGACCAGCAATCGCCGGATCGGGCGGACATAATTGTCGGAGTTGCCTCTATCTCTGGCCACCTGTGTCCTCGTGCGCAGTGGCCCCGCCCCGATAAGGGGCGCGCGGGCCGTCAGCTATCGTAGTCGATGACATGGCGGAGTTGTTTCTCATACTCCAGTGCCTTGCCAGTGCCGAGTGCCACACAATTTAGTGACTCGTCGGCCACCGAAATGGCCAGACCCGTCTGCTCGCGCAGAGCCAGATCCAGCTCGCCCAAGAGCGCCCCGCCCCCCGTCAGCATCACACCGCGATCCACGATGTCTGCGGCAAGATCGGGCGGCGTGGTTTCAAGCGCGGCCATGACGGCTTCGCAAATCTGCTGCACAGGTTCGGCGAGTGCTTCGGCCACTTGGGCCTGCGAAATCTCGATCTCTTTGGGAACACCGTTGAGCAGGTCGCGCCCGCGGATGGTCAGCACTCCGCCGCGTCCGTCGTCGGGCATCCGTGCAGTGCCGATGGTGGTTTTGATCCGTTCGGCGGTGCCTTCCCCGATGAGAAGGTTCTGCTGGCGGCGCAGGTAGGCAACGATGGCGTCGTCCATACGGTCACCACCAACGCGCACCGAGCGCGCATAAACGATGTCACCGAGCGAGAGAACGGCCACTTCGGTCGTCCCGCCGCCGATGTCGACAACCATGTTGCCCGTGGGGTCGGTAATGGGCATCCCTGCACCGATGGCTGCGGCAATCGGCTCTGCGATCAGGCCCGCGCGGCGCGCACCAGCGGAGAGAACCGACTGGCGAATGGCGCGTTTCTCGACAGGGGTCGCACCGTGGGGGACACAGACGATGATCTTCGGCTTGGAGAAGGTCGTGCGCTTATGCACCTTGCGGATGAAGTGTTTGATCATCTCTTCGGCGGTGTCGAAATCCGCGATCACACCGTCGCGCATCGGGCGGATGGCCTCGATGGAGCCTGGTGTCTTGCCGAGCATGTGCTTGGCGTCCTCACCCACGGCGAGCACCTGTTTGCGGCCGTCCTTGACGTGATAGGCCACCACAGACGGTTCGTTGAGAATAATGCCTTTGCCTTTGACATAAACCAGCGTGTTCGCCGTGCCGAGGTCGATCGCCATGTCCGACGAGAAAAGTCCCGAGAAGCCCGCCATTTCGTCTAAATACCCCTAAATCTCATTGGAGGGAGAATCCCCCGTATCGGCAGACTTATAAGTGTCTCGCGCCTGCGGGGAAAGGGGCAGGGCGGTCCCATGTGGCGAAGTCCTGCCGTTGAACAGGGCTATAGGGTGGACAAGGTGCCATTTTGGTGCGCGGGCGGCGACGGGGCGGTCGCGTGAAGATGTTCGATTGTGCGCCCTTTGCACCTTTGAAACGTGACATGGCGCGAAGTTTCCCTCGCGCCATGTTCGATTTTGATAAGTGACGCGCGATCCGCGTCCTGCGGGGATCAGTCCGCGTCGGTGTATTTGATCTCTTTGACGTCGCCGCCGCTGGCCTTTTCGTGGCGCACCAACAGGCGGTTGAGCGCGTTGATATAGGCCTTGGCAGAGGCGAAAACCGTGTCGGTGTGGGAGCTTTGCCCCGTTGCGATTTTACCGTCCTCTTCGAGGCGCACCACCACTGTGGCCTGTGCATCGGTGCCTTCGGTCACGGCCTGCACTTGATAGAGTTGCAGGCGGGCGGTGGTCGGGAACAATTCCTTGATCGCCTTGAACGTGGCGTCGACAGGACCGTCACCCTCGACCGTGCAATGCTTCTCCTCGCCGTCGATTTCGAGAATGATGTCGGCGGTTTGCGGAGCCTCGGAGCCACAGATCACACGCAGGTGTTTGATTTTCACGCGCTCGTTCTGGCTGTCCGCGCCGCTGGCCTGCATCAGGGCGATCACGTCATCGTCAAAGACTTCCTTCTTGCGGTCGGCCAGTTCTTTGAACCGCACGAAAACGTCCTTGAGCTGGTTGTCGGCCAGCGAATAGCCCAACTCCTCCAGTTTGGCACGCAACGCCGCGCGGCCCGAGTGTTTGCCCAAGGGCAGGGAGGTGCCCGTCAGGCCCACATCCTGCGGACGCATGATCTCGAAGGTGTCGGCGCTCTTGAGCATCCCGTCTTGGTGGATGCCGCTCTCGTGGGCGAAGGCGTTTTTGCCAACGATGGCCTTGTTCGGTTGAACGACAAATCCCGACACCTGCGACACGCGCCGCGAGATATTCATCAGCTTGGTGGTATCGATCCCCGTGGAGTAGGGCATCAAGTCGCCCCGCACGCGCATGGCCATGACGACTTCTTCGAGGGCGGTATTGCCCGCGCGCTCGCCCAGACCGTTGATCGTGCATTCGATCTGGCGTGCGCCGCCGTCGACAGCAGCCAGAGAGTTGGCGGTCGCCATGCCGAGGTCGTTGTGACAGTGGGTGGCGAAGACCACCTCATCGGCACCAGGCACAGTTTCGATCAGCCTCTTGATCAGGTTGGCGCTTTCACGCGGGGCGGTGTAGCCCACGGTGTCGGGAATGTTGATCGTGGTCGCGCCCGCCTTGATCGCGATCTCGATCACGCGGCACAGATAGTCCCACTCGGTCCGTGTTGCGTCCATCGGCGACCACTGAACATTGTCGCACAGGTTGCGCGCGTGGGTCACGGTGTCGTGGATACGTTCGGCCATCTCGTCCTTGTTGAGGTTCGGAATGGCGCGGTGTTGTGGGCTTGTGCCGATAAACGTGTGAATGCGCGGCGATTTGGCGTGCTTCACGGCTTCCCAGCAGCGGTCGATATCCGCGTAATTCGCGCGTGCCAAGCCGCAGATCGTGGCGTTGCGGCTTTGTTTCGCGATCTCGGAAACCGCTTCGAAATCCCCTTGGCTGGCAATCGGGAAGCCTGCCTCGATGATGTCTACGCCCATCTCGTCGAGAAGCGTGGCGATTTCCAGTTTCTCGTTATGGCTCATGGTTGCGCCAGGGCTTTGTTCGCCGTCGCGCAAAGTGGTGTCGAATATCAGGACTCTATCGGTCATGTCCCTGTCTCCTCAAATACGGGTTTTCGGAGCGGCAGCGCAGTCACTGTCGCTGGAATTCGGTTTGTCTTTGAACGCAATGGCGTTTTCACCCGCCTGAACAATGACAGGATCGGCGTTCTCATAATCCATGACGGGGGCGACCTCAAGAAAGCGAGCTATGCCTTGGCCGGTCGAGCCATGGATCGTGGCGGTCACGGGGGTGACGGCATGCGCAGGTGACTGCGTCGGGTAGGTAGTGTGCATGGTGGTGTCCTTAGCTGTGCTGAATCTGGCGCGTGAATACCCCCGAGCGGTCGCGCCGATGGCACGCTCAGAGGCAGCTAAGGAGTAGAAGCGCACGACGAAGACCCGCGTCACTGCGCAGGGCTAGGGTCGTGTTATGGGGCTTCGTCGTCATGCGAGCGACTATAGCCGCGCAATCGCTAAAGAAAAGCCCATTTTTGCACCAATCGTGGAGCGGGATGTCGCGGTGAGGGGGAGCGCGGGCCTATTCATCCGCTTTCGGAGCGTCTTCGGCAGGGGTGTCGCCCGCACCGTCGGTGGCTCCGTCAGCGGCGCTGTCGTCAGGCGTGACGAGCGCGCCTTCGGACCATTCACCCGTGGCAACCTCGCCAGTGGCATAGGTGATCGTGCCCCGCCCCTGACGTTTGCCGTTCTCGAAAGTCCCTTCGTAGACATCGCCGTTTGCGTAGGTCGCGCGGCCTTGTCCGTGCATCTCGCCCGCTTTCCATTCGCCCGTGTAGCTGAAGCCCGATGGCATGGTCGCTGTGCCTTGCCCCTCGCGTTTACCATCGACGAAGCCGCCCTTGTAAACCGTGCCATCGGCGTAGGTTGCGGTGCCCTGTCCTTGGCGCATGCCTTCGACCCACTCGCCTTCGTAGACGAAACCATCGGTGTAGGTCATCTTGCCGAAGCCGTGGTTTTTCGCGTTGCGGAACTCACCTTCGTAGATCAGGCCGTTGGAGTAGCGCGCGGTGCCTGTGCCTTCGATGATGCCATATTGCCAGTCGCCCTCGTATGTCGTGCCAGAGGGGTAGGTGATCTTGCCCTTGCCGTGGCTCAGATCGTCAAGGAATTCGCCGACATAAACCGAACCGTCAGGATGCACGACGCGGCCATAGCCTTCGATGCGGCCCTCGGTCCATTGGCCCGTGTAGACGTATCCGTCTGTGCCTGTGTAGGTGCCCTGTCCCGATCGCTTGTCATCGGCAAACTCGCCCACGTAGGTGTCGCCATTGGCATAAGTGACCTTGCCGGTCCCGTCGCGTTTGCCTGCGCGGAGGTCGCCCTCATAGACATCGCCGTTGGGTTGGGTGATCTTGCCTTGACCGTCGCATTGGTTGTCGACCCAAGTGCAGTCGAAGATCAGACCGTCCTCCATGGTCAACACGCCCTCGCCGTGGCGTTTGTCGTCCTGCACGCCGCCTTCGTATACGGCGCCTTCGGGATAGGTGATCTTGCCCTGACCTTCCTTGACGCCGTTCACCCAGTCGCCCTCGTAGACATAGCCAGAGGGGCTTTCCATGCGGCCTTGGCCGTGGTGTGCCGCGCCGAGGAAGCCGCCCTCGTAGGTCACGCCGTTGGCATAGGTGGCCACGCCCGATCCAGTCGCCTCACCCTCGGCCCAATCGCCCTCATAGGTGCCGCCATCGGCATAGGTGATCTTGCCGAAGCCGTGCGGCTTGCCCGCCTCAAAGGCGCCTTCGTAGATGGAGCCATCGGGGTAGCGCGCGAGGCCTTGCCCCTTGATCTCCCCGTCGACCCACTCGCCCGTGTATTCAAAGCCCGAAGGCAGGGAATAGGTGCCTACCCCGTGCTGCAATCCGTTGCGGAAGGTGCCCTCGTAGATGCCACCTTCGTCATTCTGGCGTGTGATCACCTCGCCCGCCTCTTGCGCAAAGGCGCCAGACACGGTCCCCAAAGTGGTCAATGTCAGGAGCGTCACCGCCCCGAGGCTCAGAAATCGCGTGGTTAACGTCATGTATGGCACCTTGCCTGTATTCTGTCTGTCGCTGCGGGCGACCGGATCGTCTTGGCGCATCGCGCGCCCGCACCCGCGGCCTCAACGGGCACCCTGCCCGATCCACGCCAAACCTAGAGGCGTGGCCCGCGAGGGGCAAATGTTTTTGCCGCACTCGGCTTTCCCTTGCTGCACATTCTGGTAAACCAAGCTCGCAAGATAGAAAGGCGCGCGACATGAGCGAGAGATTCCGTCTCACACTGGCCCAGTTGAACCCGACCGTAGGCGCGATTGACGCCAATGCCGAGGCCGCGCGTGCGGCGCATGACGAGGCCCGCGCCGCGGGGGCGGATCTGATCGCCTTTCCCGAGATGTTCATAACGGGCTACCAGACGCAGGATCTCGTCAAAAAGCCCGCTTTGGTGAATGCCGCGATGGCCAAGCTTGAGGAGCTAGCAGCGCTCACCGTAGATGGCCCCGCGATCGCCATTGGTGGCCCATACGCCTACGCCGAGGCGCTCTATAACGGCTACTGGATATTGGAAGACGGCGCGGTGAAAGTGGTGCTGCGCAAGCACCACCTGCCCAATTTCAACGTCTTTGACGAGAAGCGACTTTTCGCCGAAGGGCCTGTCGAAGGGCCTTACGCGATCAAGGGGATGCGGATCGGTTCGCCCATTTGTGAGGACGCATGGCACGAGGACGTGGCCGAGGCGCAGGTGGAGAGCGGCGCGGAGATTCTGCTGGTGCCCAACGGTTCGCCCTACTTCCGCAACAAATTCGATATTCGCCTGACCCATATGGTCAGCCGTGTCACCGAGAACGACGTGCCGCTGGTCTATCTCAACATGGTCGGGGGGCAGGACGATCAGGTTTTCGACGGCGGCTCGTTCGTGCTGAACCGTCACGGAAAGCCTGCGCAAATCATGCCCGTGTTTGACGAGGCGATTGCCCATGTGGATTTCGTCAAGAGCGATGGCCGTTGGGTGGCAGAGGATGGCGATGTTGCCCATCATCCCGACGAATGGGAACAGGACTACCGCGCGATGGTCGAGAGCCTGCGCGATTACCTGCGCAAGACGGGGTTTGGCAAGGTCCTGCTCGGTCTGTCGGGCGGGATCGATAGCGCCATCGTCGCCACCATTGCCGTGGACGCCATCGGTGCGGAGAATGTGCGCTGCGTTATGCTGCCGTCTGAATACACCTCTCAAGGCTCGCTTGATGACGCCAAAGACATCGCCACCCGTCTTGGCTGCCACTATGATTTCGTGCCGATCAAGGCGGGACGCGATGCGATCACCGAGACGCTCGCCCCGCTCTTTGAGGGGCGTGAGGCGGATGTGACCGAAGAGAACGTCCAGTCGCGCCTGCGTGGTCTGCTGCTTATGGCCATGTCCAACAAGTTCGGCGAGATGCTCCTGACCACGGGGAACAAATCCGAAGTGGCTGTCGGCTATGCCACGATCTATGGCGACATGAACGGCGGCTACAACCCGATCAAGGATCTCTACAAGACGCGGGTGTTCGAGCAATGCCGCTGGCGCAATGCCAATCACCGCGACTGGATGATGGGGCCTGAGGGTGAAGTCATCCCCGTGTCGATCATCGACAAGCCGCCATCGGCGGAGCTGCGTCCCGACCAGAAGGATGAGGACAGCCTGCCGCCCTATGAGGTTCTGGACGCGATCCTTGAGGGGTTGGTGGACCGCGAGGAAAGCGTGGCCGATCTGGCCGCGGCGGGCTTTGATCGCGCCACGGTCAAGCGGGTCGAGCACCTGCTCTACATCAGCGAATACAAGCGCTTCCAATCGGCCCCAGGCACACGACTGACGCAGGCGGCCTTCTGGCTGGATCGTCGCTACCCGATTGCGAACCGTTGGCGGGACGAGAGCTAGGGCGCGTCCCTAGATCTCGACCAGCTTGCAGCCATCCAGAAGCCGCGCAACGTCCTTGGGATCGCACAGCCGTGTGCCCTTGGTCGTGACCGTGGCAGAGGCGGCGGCGGTGCCGAAGCACAGGGCTTGATGCATGTCGTCGCCGCGCGCGAGAGCCATGGTGAAGGCCCCCACAAAACTGTCGCCTGCACCTACGGCCGAGACAACTTCGGCGGGATCAATGGCGCGCGAGGCGTGCCAGCGACCATCAGACGTGGCCAAGGTGGACCCGTCCGAGCCGCGCGCAATGATGACCGTGCGTGCTACACCGCGCGCGACCAGTTCAGAGGCATAGTCGGCCGTATCCGCGCGGGTCGGCAATTTGCGGCCCGCGATATCCTCGGCCTCCACATCATCCATGCGCAGCACGAAAGGATTGGCGGGATTGGCGACCAGTTCGTGCAGCGGCGCGCCCGATGTGTCGACGAAGAGCCGCACCCCATGTGCGTCAAGATTGTGTGACAGCCGCGATGTGAAGTCGACGGGCACACCCGGAGGCTGCGAGCCGGAGAGCACTACGATCCCACCATCTGGAGCCGCCCGATCAATGGCGTGTAGCGCATCGGAGACCGCTTCCGTCGTCCATGTCGGGCCAGGCATGACGAAGCGATACTGCGCCCCTGTCGCGGCGTCAGTCACAGCGATGGACTGGCGCGTGTCACCCGTGACGGCAAAGGCGGTGAAGCGCACCCCTTCGCGCGCGAGCAGCCGCAAAAGCCGCGCCCCAGTCTCTCCACCCGTGGCAATAAAGGCCGTGCTGTCTCCGCCCAAAAACTTGATCGCGCGCGAGACATTGATGCCGCCGCCGCCCGGATCGGCCTCAGGCATGGAACACCGCAGCTTCGGCCCCGCGACCACCTCGGGAACGGAGGTCGACAAATCAACCGTCGGGTTGAGTGTGATGGTTAGAATTTCCGCCATGCGCCCCTCCATTCAACCGTGGACCCGTTATCGCAAACATACCTTCCGCAATCGGTAGCTGCTTTGACACAGGTCAGGCAAGTCGAGTGGCGCATAAATTCGCGCGCAATCGAGGTCAGCCGATAGGTGTAAACGCATAGCCTTCGCCACGTCGCTCGACATGGCCGTGGGCGGGAAATGGCATGTGATACCCAATGAGCGGCACCTGATCCGTGGCCAGCATGTCGAGCATTTTCTTGCGGGTCGCCACTGCCTGTGCCTTGTCCGCGTCGAAGAGCATTTCCCAATCGGGATTGGCCAGCGAGAAGGCGAAGTGGTTGGAGAAATCCGCGCCCAGTACCAGCCGCTGCCCCGCGCTTTCCAGATGATAGGCCATATGCCCCGGCGTGTGACCAAAGGCTGCCATGGCGGTAATGCCCGAAGCCACAGCGTCGCCATCGCCGATGACGTCGAAACGGTCCTGCATCGGGCGGATACGCGCCTCGAACCCATCGTCGCCAGAGAAGTCCCAATGGTCCATCTCGTCGGCGCCCGTGACATGGGCCGCATTGGCAAAGGTCGCGTCACCGTCCGTGCCGATCCCGCCGATATGGTCGCCGTGCATGTGGGTGATGACAACGCGGTCGATGTCTTCGGGCGTGTGGCCGATTGCGGCCAGCGCATTGGTGATCGCATCGCGCGATGTGCCCGTGTCAAAGAGGATCAACTCGCTTCCCGTGTTGACCAGTGTCGGGGTGAAATAGAACGTGGTCTCCTTTGGATCGAGCCCATTGGCGGCTGCGACCGCGGCGAAGGTCTCATCGTCCACGTTGAGCCCGAAAATGTTGTGCGGGTCGCGCACCATGCGGGTCTCGGCCAACAGGGTTGTCACTTCGAAGTCGCCGAGTTTGAAGCTGTGGTGCTGGTGGCTTTGCGCCCATGACCAGCGGGGCAGGCTGGCTGCGGCGGGCAGGGCGGCCGCCCCCGCCAAGAAGGTGCGGCGGGCGAGGTGTGGTGCGGAACGAGGCGTGGATCTGGTCATGTTGAATTCCTCCCGAGTGTGCGATTCTCGCATTGTATTTATTGAATGCGAATGTAGCGCGGAAACGGGTCACGTCCATAGAACTGTGATCCCCGAGCGGTGGAGGCCGCGTGTGGGACGGTCAATCCATCTCCCACCACGGGTCGATTGTCGCGATGTCGTCGTCGGACCAGCCGAAATGGTGCGCGAATTCATGGACGGTGACGTGGCTGACCATCTGGCGGAGCGTGACATTCCCGCGCATAACCCATTCATCAAGGATCGGACGGCGGAAGAGCCAGACCGTGTCGGGTGCATTCGCCTGATCCATCGTGGATTTCTCGGTCATCGGGATGCCCGTGTAGAGGCCCGTCAGTTCGAAGGGATCTTCGATGCCAATCTCGGCCAGCAAATCCTCAGGCGCGAAATCCATCACCGTGATCGCCACCTGACCCGCCAGCACGCGGAATGCGGGCGGCAGGGCGGCAACGGTTTCGAAAGCGATGGCTTCGATCTGCGCCAGATCGGGCGGCAGCGCATTGTCGTCGGTCGTCACTTCGGGCGTCTGCTCGGTTTCGGCCATTGCGTCGTCTCCTTGTCTGGCTCCTCTCGATATGGACTCTTTGCCCGTGATATGAAAGAGGAAGCGCCAACAGGAGACCTCACATGACCGTCACACGTTTCGCGCCCTCCCCCACGGGCTACATCCACATCGGCAACCTGCGCACTGCGCTGATGAACTACCTGATCGCACGAAAGAACGGTGGCCAGTTCATCCTGCGCCTCGACGACACCGATCCCGAGCGTTCCAAACAGGAATATGCCGACGCGATCATGGAAGACCTCGAATGGCTTGGCCTGACGTGGGATCGGCTTGAAAAACAGTCCGACCGCCTCGACCGCTACAATCAGGCCGCCGACGAATTGCGCGAGATGGGCCGTTTCTACGAGTGTTTCGAGACACCCACCGAACTTGATCTCAAGCGCAAGAAACAGCTAAACATGGGCAAGCCCCCCGTCTACGACCGTGCGGGTCTGGCGCTCTCCGAGGAGGAGAAAGCTGCCCTGCGTGCCGAGCGCGGTGACGGTGTGTGGCGCTTCAAGCTCGACCACGAGCGGATCACTTGGACCGATGGTATCCTTGGCGATATGTCGATTGACGCGGCCTCTGTCTCCGATCCCGTGCTGATCCGCGCGGACGGGCAATTCCTCTACACGCTCGCCTCCGTCTGCGATGACGTGGATTTCGGCATCACCAATGTTGTGCGTGGCTCCGATCACGTCACCAACACCGCGACGCAGATCCAGATCATCAATGCTCTCGGTGGCACGGTTCCCGAATTCGCCCACCATTCGCTGCTCACAGGGCCGCAGGGTGAGGCGCTGTCCAAACGTTTGGGCACTTTGGCGCTGCGTGACTTGCGCGAGGCGGGGATTGAGCCGATGGCGCTTTTGTCGCTCATGGCGCGTCTTGGTTCGTCGCAGCCCGTCGAATTGCGCACTTCGATGGAAGAGCTGATCGAGGGCTTCGATCTCGCGACCTTCGGCGCGGCCCCGACCAAGTTCGATCCCGAAGACCTCAAGCCACTCTCCGCGCAGGTCAACCATGCCCGCCCGTTTGCGGAGGTGAAGGACGAGGTGCTGGCGCTTGGCGTGCCTGCCGATCAGGCTGAAGCCTTCTGGAACGTGGTGCGCGAAAATATCACGGTGAAGGCCGATATGGCCGAATGGTGGACCCTGTTCCGCGATGGCGCCACCCCGCTTGTCGATGACGAGGATCGCGAGTTTATCGCGCAGGCCTTCGACCTGCTGCCGCAGCCGCCCTACACGGACGCAACGTGGAAAGAGTGGACCACTGCTGTCAAGGACGCCACGGGCCGCAAGGGCAAGGGGCTGTTCATGCCGCTGCGCAAGGCGGTCACGGGGCGCGAACGTGGGCCCGATATGTCTTCGGTAATGCCGCTATTGCAGGTCGCACCGAAGCTTTGATCCGCGCACCTGCGCCGTTTCTGCCAATTCCTTGATCAACCGCCGCCCTGCAACCCGCACGGGCGGCGGTTTTGTTTCCTATCGGAAACTTCTCCTCTTGCGACGAATCCCGCCATGTCATAGAGCGGATGTGACAGGTCGGGAGAAGAGGAACGTCTGCGCAGCCTCTACCGAAGGAGCAACCGCCCCGGTAAACTCTCAGGTAAAAGGACCGTCCTGTTACATAAAACTCTGGAGAGAGGCGCGTAAGGCGTGCCCGCCGACGGGATAACGATCTCAGGCACCAAGGACAGAGGGGGCATCGGTCGGGGGATTGCCCCGTCGTGATGCCGGGCGTCTCTCGCGCCGGCCCCAATCGCACCGCAGCAGCGGTCAGGAGCAGGACCAGATGAGTGACCTAGAGACGACCCCCCTTTATGATTTCCACCTTCGCCATGATGCAAAGATGGTGCCCTTCGCGGGATACGACATGCCCGTGCAATATCCCCTCGGCGTGATGAAAGAGCATCTGCACACACGCGCCGCGGCGGGGCTTTTTGACGTCAGCCACATGGGGCAGGTGATGCTCACTTCCGCTGATGGTCATGAGGCCCTGTGCCTTGCGTTGGAGGCCATCGTGCCTGTGTCGGTTCTGGGCATTGCTGAAGGGCGTCAGCGCTACGGGATCTTTACCAATGGGGACGGTGGCATTCTGGATGACCTGATGATTGCCAACACGGGGGCGGGACTTTTCCTCGTGGTTAACGCGGCCTGCAAGGTCGCTGACGTTGCCCATCTCCGTGCGCATCTGCCCGAGCACGTGGCCGTCACGGAGATCACCGACCGCGCGCTCGTTGCGCTGCAAGGGCCAGCGGCAGAGGCCGCGCTCGCACGCATCATTCCCGACGTTGTCGAAATGCGCTTCATGGACAGCCGTATCTTTACCGTGTCGGGCACCGAATACTGGGTGTCGCGGTCGGGCTATACGGGCGAGGACGGGTTTGAAATCTCGCTGCCTGCCGAAGACGCGGACGAGTTTGCCGAGGCGCTTGTCGCGATGGAGGAGGTCGAGCCTATCGGTCTTGGCGCGCGCGATAGCCTGCGCCTTGAGGCTGGGCTGTGCCTCTATGGTCATGACATTGACGAGACAACCACGCCAGCCGAGGGCAATATTGGCTGGGCGATCCAAGGTGCACGTCGCGCGGGCGGTGCGCGGGAGGGTGGCTTCCCTGGTGCCGAGCGTATCCTGCGCGAACTGGCCGAGGGACCGAGCCGCCTGCGTGTTGGCCTGCTCCCCGAAGGCCGCGCGCCGATGCGCGAGGGCACGCCGCTCTTTGCCAATGAAACCGACAGCACGCCGATTGGAACGATTACTTCGGGCGGTTTTGCTCCGTCCCTGCAAAAACCGATTGCCATGGGCTACCTGCCCGCCGACCATGCGGATACGGGCACGCGCATCTTTGCCGAATTGCGGGGCAAGCGCCTGCCTGTGAGCGTGGCGGCTCTGCCGTTCCGCGCATCGACCTACAAACGCTGAAGACACGAACACCACAGTGAGAGGATTTCCATCTATGTCCGACGACATCAAATTCACCGAAGAACACGAATGGCTGCGCATCGAGGACGATCTTGTCGTCGTCGGAATTACCGAACACGCGGCGACATCGCTTGGCGATGTGGTGTTTGTCGAGCTGCCTGATGAAGGCCAGACCGTCTCCAAAGACGACGAGGTTGTAGTGATCGAAAGCGTCAAAGCCGCCTCCGATATCCTCGCCCCGCTCGATGGCGAAATCGTCGAAGTGAATGGTCCTCTGGCTGAAGATCCCGGCAAGGTGAACGAAGACCCGCTGGGCGATGCATGGTTCTTCAAGATGAAGATCGAAGACATGTCCGCGCTCGACGACTTCATGTCCGAGGCCGAATACAAGAACCACGTCGGCTGATCGCGCCACACCACTTTCGACCAATTGGGAGCCGCTGCCCGTGACCTATACGCCTACGACCTACAACCCCTACGACTTCGCCAACCGTCGCCATATCGGGCCGTCGCCCGCCGAAATGGCGGAGATGCTCGATACGATCGGTGTGCCTTCGTTGGAGGCGCTCATCGATAAGACCGTGCCGATGTCGATCCGCCAACTGGCACCGCTCGATTGGGAGCCGATGACGGAGCATGAGGTTCTGGGCTACATGCGTAAGGTCGCGGACCGCAACACGGTTATGACCTCGCTTATCGGTCAGGGGTTTTACGGCACGGCCACCCCGCCCGCGATCCAGCGCAACATCCTCGAAAACCCTGCATGGTATACGGCCTACACGCCCTACCAGCCCGAGATCGCGCAGGGGCGTCTTGAGGCGCTTCTCAACTTCCAGACGATGGTCAGCGACATGACGGGCTTGCCTGTGGCGAACGCATCTCTTCTGGACGAGGCGACCGCCTGTGCTGAGGCGATGACCATGGCGCAGCGGGTGTCGAAGTCGAAGGCGAATGCGTTCTTCATCGACGAGAACTGCCACCCGCAGAACATCGAAGTGATGAAAACCCGCGCGGCCCCCTTGGGGATCGAGCTGGTGATCGGTGCGCCGCGCGATCTCGATCCTTCCGCCGTATTCGGGGCGATTTTCCAGTATCCGGGCACCTTCGGCAATGTGCAAGATTTCACGCCCCAGATCGCCGCGCTGCACGAGGTCAAGGCTATAGCCATCATGGCGACCGATCTTATGGCCCTGACCATGCTCAAGGAGCCAGGTGCGATGGACGCCGATATCGCGGTCGGTTCGGCACAGCGTTTCGGCGTGCCGATGGGCTTTGGCGGCCCGCACGCGGCTTTCATGTCGTGTAAGGATGCGATCAAACGCGCCATGCCGGGGCGGATTGTCGGCGTGTCCAAAGATGCTAACGGTAACCGTGCCTACCGCCTCTCGCTGCAAACCCGTGAGCAGCACATCCGCCGCGAGAAGGCTACGTCGAACGTCTGTACGGCGCAGGCGCTTCTGGCAGTCATGGCCTCGTTTTATGCGGTGTTTCACGGGCCTGCGGGGCTTCGTGCCATTGGCGAGCGCATCCACTTCAATGCCGTGCGTCTGGCGGACGGGCTGAAATCGTCGGGCTTCACCGTGTCGCCTGACGCATTCTTCGACACGATCACGGTCGAAGTTGGCGCGATGCAGGGCGTGATCCTGCGTTCGGCGGTTTCGGAAGGGATCAACCTGCGCAAGATCGGCAAGGATCGTATCGGTATCTCGCTCGACGAGATGACGGATGCTGCGATTATCGAAAAGGTTTGGCGTGCCTTCGGTCATGACGCCACCGCTGGCGACGAGCCACGCAAACCTGCCGTGCCCGACGCACTTTTGCGTGAGAGCGAATATCTCACCCACCCGATTTTCGGCATGAACCGTGCCGAGGCGGAAATGATGCGCTACATGCGTCGACTGGCCGACCGCGACCTCGCTCTTGACCGTGCCATGATCCCGCTCGGCTCCTGCACGATGAAGCTTAACGCCGCCGTCGAGATGATGCCGATCACATGGCCCGAATTCAACGCGATGCACCCCTATGCGCCCGCCGATCAATCCGAAGGCTACGCCGAGATGATCGACGACCTGAGCGCGAAACTCTGCGAAATCACGGGCTATGACGCCATGTCCATGCAGCCCAATTCGGGCGCGCAGGGCGAGTATGCGGGGCTTCTGGCGATACAGGGCTATCACCGCGCGAACGGTCAGGGCGGGCGCAACATCTGCCTCATCCCTATGTCCGCGCACGGAACCAACCCCGCCTCTGCGCAGATGTGCGGCCTGAAGGTGGTGGTGGTCAAAACCGCCGAGAACGGCGACATCGACATCGACGATTTCCGCGCCAAGGCCGAAGCGGCGGGCGACAAGCTCGCGGCCTGTATGATCACCTACCCCTCGACCCACGGCGTGTTCGAGGAGACCGTCAAGGAGGTCTGCAAGATCACCCACGACTTCGGCGGTCAGGTCTATATGGATGGCGCGAACCTCAACGCGCTTGTCGGGCTGGCGAAACCCGGTGAGATCGGCTCGGACGTGAGCCACCTTAACTTGCACAAGACCTTCTGCATCCCGCATGGCGGCGGCGGGCCGGGCATGGGGCCGATTGGTGTCAAAGCACACCTCGCCCGCTTCCTGCCGGGTGATCCGTTGGGTACGGGCACGGATGGCGAAGGTGGTGCCGTTTCGGCCGCGCGCTTCGGTTCGGCGTCGATCCTGCCGATCTCATGGGCCTACTGTATGCTCATGGGCGGCGAGGGGCTGACGCAGGCCACGAAGGTTGCGATCCTGAATGCCAACTATCTGGCCGCACGCCTCGATGACGCCTTCCCAGTGCTCTATAAAGGTCGCAAAGGGTGCGTCGCACATGAATGCATCGTCGACCCGCGCGAGATTTGCGACGCAACGGGCACGAGTGTGGACGACATTGCCAAGCGCCTGATGGACTGTGGTTTCCATGCGCCGACCATGTCTTTCCCCGTCGCGGGCACCCTGATGATCGAGCCGACCGAGAGCGAGACGAAGGCCGAGCTGGATCGCTTCTGCTCCGCGATGCTGGCAATCCGTGCCGAGATGGCTGAGATCGAAGACGGGAAACTGCCGCAGGACAATAACCCGCTCGTCAATGCGCCGCATACAGTGGATGATCTGGTGGCCGAATGGGACCGCCCCTATTCGCGTGAACAGGGCTGTTTTCCGCCGGGATCGTTCCGTGTGGACAAATACTGGCCCCCCGTCGGGCGGGTCGATAATGCCTATGGCGACCGCAACCTGATCTGCTCCTGTCCGCCGCCCGAGAGCTATGTAGAAGCGGCGGAGTGATCACTGGATTGGCGTGGCGGAAAAGGAAGCTGCCACGCCGCGCCAGCCTTGACTTCGCGTTGCGGCTGCATATGTATTCATAAAAATGAATGTGAAATGGAGCCTTTCCCATGGCCACGTCCCTGACCAAAGACGCCGTAAAACTGGCTTGCACCACCTGCGGCCAATCCAACCGTGTGCCCACTGACAAACTAAGCGCAGGCCCGAAATGTGGCACCTGTGGCGAACCTTTGATCACGGGCAAGGTGGCCGAGCTTGATCCCAAGACACTGGCCGCCGTTTCGAAGAAAGACGACCTTCCGATACTCGTTGATTTCTGGGCGCCGTGGTGCGGCCCGTGCCGCATGATGGCACCTGAATTTGCCAAGGCCGCGCAAGAGCTCAAGGGCCGCGCACGCTTTGCCAAGATCAACACCGAGGAGCATCCTACCGTCTCGATGAAGAACGGCATTCGCGGCATTCCCGCGTTGATCCTGTATCAAGGTGGCCGCGAGGTGGCGCGCATCGCGGGGGCTCGTCCTGCTCGTGATATCGTTGCCTTTGTCGAGCAAAGCGGGGCGTTGCCAAACTGACGAAATGACGCTCTGCGCCCGCGTGCCGATATCTTGACAGATCGGGTCGAAATACCCAAATTTCTGTGCAAGCGTGGGGTTGTAGCTCAGTTGGGAGAGCGCGTCGTTCGCAATGACGAGGTCGTCGGTTCGATCCCGATCAACTCCACCAAATCCACCATTTGAAAATGGCCACCCGCGCGGGTGGCCTTTGGTTTGCGACCGTATCGGCGCAGGACGTCAGCCGCGTTACAGCGAGTTGCGATCAATCACCGCGGCCCCGTCGGTGATGTCGTCGGAGGGATGCACGATGACCTCGTCGCCATCCTCAAGACCCGAAAGCACCTCGACCATATCATCCGACCGCACACCGATCTCTATGCCGACCTGCCGCGCCACATTTCCGTCCTTGACGAAAACGGCCCATCCCTCGCCATCGCGGAACAGTGCCGAAAGGGGCAGCCTTAGCGCGTCTTCGGCTTCCCACGTCACGACCCGCAAAAACACCGCGTATTGATGGCCCAACCCTTCGCGCTCTGCGGACGGTGTGACCAGATCGAAAACCGCCGAAACCCGCTGCTCCTCGATCCCAAGCGACGACACCTTCGTTTGCGCGCGGGGGGCGAGTGAGACCAGCCGCGCCTCCAGATCCTCCTCACCGCCCCAGCGTTCGACAATCGCGTGTGCGCCGATCTGCAATCCGACGGCATCCGAGGACAAAAGCTCGGCGGCGATTTCCAGATCGTTCACATCCCCGATGGTCAAAAGCGGCGCGCCCACAGCAACGGAGTGTTCCGACTCTTGCGCAATCTCCAGAACCGTGCCTGACGCGGGGGCCAGTATTTCCACCGACCGCGTGTCAACCTCTCCCCCATTCACACCCAGAGCTGCCTTTGCCCTTGCCAGTGACGAGGCGGACATATCAACGCCAGATGCCGCAGCATCCAGCGCGGCCAGTCGCAAGCTCAATGCTTGCTGCGCGTTCTCCAGTGTTGTCTGAGAGGCCACGCCGCGTTCAACCAACTCCTGTGTCCGCTCCACCTCGCGCCGTGCGAAGGCCATTTCCTCTTCCGCCTGACGCAGTTGCGCTTTGGATAGCCGGTAGGCGGCCTCCGCCTCACGCACAGCCGCTTCCAACTGTCCCGTTGTGCGGGTGTCGAGCAGAGCGGGGGCGACGGGTTCGATCCGCGCCACAACCGTCTCGCCAGCCACTACGCTGTCGCCTTCTTCGACGGGGGTGCGCAAGGCCGTGCCTGAAATCGGTGCGGAAACCTCGTAGATGTTGCGAATGCGGGTCTTCCCGTCGGCGTTGATCGTCACCACCATCGGCCCGCGCGTTACCTCGGCCACATCGACGGCTATCGGATGGGGGCGAAAGCCGATGAACACCAACGCACCGACGAGCGCAAGCACGATCAGAATAAGCAGGGATTTGCGAGTTCTGGAGGTCATGGGTCACTCCCGTGTTTTCATGACGGAGACGAGGTCGAGACGGTCAATGCGCCGCCGCACCAGTAGCGCCGAGCCGAGCGCGGCGGCGAGCACGATCAGGCTGGCACGGGCAAAGGATGCCGTGGGCAGGACCATCGGGATGGAATAGAGATCGGAGGTGAAGCCTGCGGCCATGGCGGTGGAAATCCAGTAGCCAAGCGCCCAGCCGAGTGGTTGTGCGGCCAAGGCGACGAGCATGGTTTCACCCACGAGGATGTAGGACACTTCACCGTTGGAGAAGCCGAGAATGCGCAGCGACGCCAACTCCCGCGCCTGCTCGGAAAGTTGAATGCGCGCGCCATTGTAGGACAGGCCGACGGTGATCAGAACCGCCACGACGATAAAGACTGAATTGGTCGCGGTGACGCTTTCGTCAAGCGTGTCCTGAAAGCCGCGCCGCATGTCCGACATCCGGACCGATCCCGCAATGGCGGGTGTATCCTTGATCGCGGCGTTGAACGCCTCGTCCTGCGCGGGATCAATTGTCACATTGGCCACCGAGATGCGCGGTGCCGTCCGTTGCAGTGCGGCCATCGCATCGCGGGTCATATAGGCACCGAGGCCGAGATACTGGTCGACCACGTCGCTCACCACGAGGCGGTGCGTTTCCTTATGACCCGTCATGAACTCGACCCAGACCATGTCACCCTTCCCGATGTGCAGCACCTCCGCCACGCGGTTGGTGATAACGATCCCCGAACCTTCGGGCTCAATCGGTTGGCCATCATCATCCAGCGAACGTGCAAGGCTCGCGCCCGCGCCACGTGTGATGATCGACAGTTTCTTTTCACGATGACCGTTGCGCAGGGTGACGGGGCTCATCAATTCGCCTTCAACTTCCACCACCCCCGGAAGGTTACGCACGTCCTCAAGCGCGAAGAGAGGGCGGTCGCCTGCCAGAATGAGGATCGCATCCTCGCGGTTCGATTGCTCAAAAGCCACGTCCACGATCTCTTCCATTGCGCTGTTGAAGAAGCCCGCCGAGATCAGCACCGCCACCGCCATCGACAGGCCAAGCGCCGACATTGCCGCGCGCCACGGCCAACGGATGATCGACCGCCAGATCATCATCGTGGGCTGCGTGGGGTTCAGGGCGGTGAGAGCGCGGTCAAAGAGTGAGCGCTTGAAACGCGGCGGGGCAGGGGGGGACATGGCCACCGCAGGGGCCAGCCGCGCAGCCGCTAGAGCCGAGCGCAACGCACCCAATGCTGCCGTCAGGAGCGCGAGAAAACCAGAGAGCGCATAGGCGTCATAGGAGACATTGAACACCAGATAGGGGAACTTGAAATAATAGGCATATTGCGCCGCCATCGCCTTGGCCGCCGCCCCACCCGTTGCCCAGCCGATCGCAATGCCGAGCACCGCCGTCAGCCCCGCAAGCAGGATGTAGTGTGAGGCGATCTGCACGTCCGAATATCCGAGCGCCTTCAAAAGCCCGATCTCGCTACGCTCCAGCGCGATGATCCGCCCGATCACCATGTTCACCAGAAAGGCCGAAATGCCGAAGAAGATCGGCGGCAGGACAACGGACATATTCTTGAGCTGTGCGATCTCGGTGGAAACAAAGGCATTGGACACTTGATCCGCGCGCGCAATCGCCCCCGAGCCGCCGTAGGGATCGAGAATGTCCTCGACCTGCGCCATCACCGTGGCGACATTGGCGTCCCGCGTCACGGCCAGCGCGACCGAATTGAAGGCTCCCGACATATCAAAGGCCGCTGCCAGCATCGCCTCAGGTAGCCAAAGGATGCCGAAGTTCTCGTCGTCGGGCATAATTGCACCTGGCCCGATGGCATAGACGAATTCGGGCGAGAGAGCGGTGCCAACGATGCGCAGCGACCGCTTGCGTCCCGACAAGAGCGCCTCGAAGCGGTCTCCAAGCTCGAAACCATGCGCATCGGCAAAGGGTTCCGACACCATCACCTCGTCACTGGCTTGCGGATCGGGCAGGCGCCCCGAACGGATGATCGGCACGTTGAGACGCGGTAGGTCGCCGCTTTCGGGCAGTGACAGGGCCAGACCCGAGGCCGATTTCACGCGGCCTTCGATATCGAGCACAAGGGTCTTCTCCACCCGCGCGTCAACGCTTTGCACCCCGTCGATTTCGGCAAGTTCTCCGACCAGCCGCATGGGCGCCTTGTCCGCACTGGCCCAGACATCGGCGAAAGAGTTACGTTCGTAGAATGCCGCCAGCGTGTCGTCGAGCGCGCGATACATCCCGAAGGAGGTCAGGAGGATCATCACCCCGCAGGCCAGTACCAGCGCAATCGCCAGTGACTGGCTCCACAACCGCTTGAAGTCGCGCATGAGTTTGATGTCGAGTGCGTGCATGGCTACCACTCGATTTCGGAAGGTGCGATGCGGGTCGCGTTTGTCTCGACTGAGGAGATATTCCCGTCCTGAAAGCGGATCACGCGATGCGCCATGGCCTGAATGGCTGCGTTATGGGTGATGACGATGGCGGTCGTACCAAGGGTCTCGTTGATCTCGCGGATCGCTTCGAGCACCTGTACTCCCGTATGGCTATCGAGCGCTCCCGTCGGCTCGTCACACAAAAGCACTTCGGGCCGCTTGGCGATGGCGCGGGCGATGGCGACGCGCTGTTGCTCCCCACCTGAAAGCTCGGCGGGGAAGTGGTCGATGCGGTGACTGAGACCAACCCTCTCCAACGCCTCCGCCGCGCTCATCGGATCGGGGGCGATATCCGTCACCATCTGCACATTCTCACGCGCGGTGAGTGAGGGGACGAGGTTGTAGAACTGGAAGACGAAACCCACGTGATCGCGCCTGTATCGGGTCAATTCACGGTCCGACAGCGTGGTGAGGTCGGTGTCGCGAAACAGCACCTTCCCGCTGGTCGCGTGGTCCAGGCCGCCCAGTATGTTCAGAAGCGTCGATTTTCCCGACCCCGATGGTCCGAGCAGAACCGTCAACTCCCCAGCGAAGAGATCAAGGTCAACACCGTCGAGCGCCCGCACCTCGGTGCCGCCCGTCTGGTAGGTTTTCACAACGTCTTCGGTATGAAATACGGTTTCCACGGCACTCTCTCCACGCCAGTGAAGCCACAGTAGCACAGATCACCACGTCGACTATGACCGATGTCAAAGTGCGCGTGGGGTGTGGATCAGTAGTCTTTTTCGAAGAATACGCCGATACTGGTATCGCCGCCCGAGGTGACCGACCCTTTCACGGTGACATTGTCCGTGGCATCGAGGTTGAGGTTGATCTCGCTGCGCCCCGTGCTGTCGACGGTCACATCGGTGTAGAGCTTATCGGAAATGTATTTCCCAACTTTGAGCTCCGTCTCCCCGTCGTCGGTGGTCGACAGGTCCAGATCGTCAAGCCCGAAACCCTCGCGGACCGATCCCGACAGTCCGCCCCCGCCCGCCAGTTGAGCCACTGCGGCGGCCATGCGTGCGGCTTGCAGCGCGGAGATTTCCGACAGTGCGCGACCAAAGAGAAGCTGCGCGAGGATTTCTTCCTGTGGAAGACTGGGACTGGAGGTCAGAAGAAGTTCGGGCTCGGAAATACGGCCGCTTGTGGTGATCCGCACGGTGATATCATTCGCTTCCGACACACCCGAGAGGCGGAAGGTCGGGTCAAGATCGCCGCGTAGGGCCAACTCGCCCTCGTCCAGATCAATGCGTTTTCCCAGCAGAGCGATCCGCCCGCGGATCAGGTTGAATTGCCCTGTCGGGACGAGATTGGCCGTGCTTCCGCGCAGGGTCAAAGAACCGCCAAGTTCCGCGTCTACGCCGCTGCCTCGGATGAAAATGCGGTCGGGCGCGAGCACTTGCAGGTTGAGCAACACCTTGCCACTGCCGCTGCTTGTCGTGCTGCTCCCCAAAAGCCCCGCACGGTCGCGCGTGATTTGCACGTCGGAGGGCGCGCCGACATGAGTGATTTCCGGCACGTCACCGCCCGCGCCGAGCGCTGAGGGTGACAGTTTGACCGCCGTTTCGCCAAGGCGGATTGTGCCCGATAGGCGCGGGTTCGCGGTGAGTGATCCGTTGAGTGCAAGCTGCCCGTCGAGAGACGTGGTGTAGAGCGCGGGATCTTCGCTGATAATCCCGTCGAGCGTGACCGTAAGGTCGGCTGCAAACCCGCCTGTGAGGCCGAGCGCGCCGCTCACGCCAAGCTGTCCGCCGAGCCGTGGTTCCGCGCTGGCGCTAATTGATGCGCGCGAACCCGACAGGTCGACGCGCGCCGAGGAGAAGGTTAGCGTTTCGCTGATCGAGGGCAGAACCACCCGCGCACCGCTTTCCAAGACCACAGCGCCCGACAGGCTGTCGAGGGCGAGCGGACCGTTCAGGTTCAAATTGAAATTGGCCGTGCCCTGTGCAAGCGCCGAGCGGGTGAAACTGTTGGCCAGCCCCAAGGGCGCGTCACCTGTCAAGGAAAGCGCAGCTTCGGTGAAATCCGTAGCCATGCCGCCGCGCACCTGCAACGATGCGCCGCCAGGCCCGACCAAATCGGCGCGCGTGTCCCAATCGGCATCCGCGCCTTGGCGGTCCAGAACGGCGTCGATGGTCAAGGGGCCAGACAGGCCCGTGCCGAGCCTCGCCACATCGGCGATACGCGCGTCCAGATCGAGGCGCCCGACTTCCGTGGACAGCCTCCCCGACCCGCTTGCGGTGAGCTGTGATGTCTCAAGGTCGATGCCTTCGAGCGTCACGCCCTCGGTGTCACGCCGCGCGGATACTTCAAACCGTGATGCGCCGCCAAAAAGCGTGTCGAGGCGGTCTACGCCAAGCGCGATCCCGCTCCCCGTGCCCTCAACGAAGAGGTCGAACGCACCCGAAAGCGGCACCACCTCGCCCGAGGCGGAAAGCTCGGTTTCGCCCTTGATGTCCATGCCCGACAGAGTGGCAAAGCGTGATAGGCTCGGCGTGTCGAGGATCAGCCCGCCGTTGAAAGCAAGCCCCGTGTCCAGCCCCGTAAGCGCGCCCGATGCCGCAAACAGTGTCGCGCCCGTGGTCACTTCGAAACGTTCGAGGTTGAGCGGCGTGCCGTCTTCCCACGCGAATGTCATGGCTGCATCAAACGCTGTGCCCAAGGCTTCCGTGAGCCCTTCGATCTCCGAGGCAAACCCATCCACCGTAAGCAACACATCGCCCGCCACTTCGCGTGCCAGACCGGCAACGCCTGTGGCGCTGCCCCGCGCAATGCGCCCTGCGCCCGTCAGTGAAATCCGGTCGACCTGTGTGCCATCACGGGAAAAACCGCGTGCGCTGATATCTGCCTGCCAACTCTCGCTCTCAAGCCCGTCGTAACGCGCCGAGAGTGTCGCTCCGTCGAGGAATGCACGCGGCCCCGAAATCGGCAGCAACACGGGCAGCCTGTCGACAGGCGCAATGCGACCCGACAACGCAAAGGACTGCGGCAGGCCATCGGAAGCCAGAGCAACCTCCCCCGTCAGCGACAGGGCCTGCGTCTCCAGCGTGAAATCGTCGAGATCAAAGCGCCCGTCCGCGTGGGACAACCCGTGCGCGACGAGGCGGCTCGACGTGCCGAAAAACCGTGCGTAGTCGTCCGAAAAGAGCGGCGTCAGATCACCCGACAAATCGACGGAAAATGCGCGCGCCTGTGGCGTGTCTGTGTCCGCGGTCTCTTCTGTGCTGTCCGCAATGTCAGTGACGTCTGTTTCGGAAGCGGGCGGCGTGCTCAGCTGTGCTTGCCCCGTCAACCGCTCCACACCATTGGTGGCCAATCCGATATCCGCGGTGAAATCGTCCAGCGGCCCCTCACCTGCAACACTCAAGCGCAGGGGCGGCGACCCAGGCAGGTTGGTCAACCCCGACACGATCCCGCCCGCGCCTTCCTCAAGCGACAGGTCAAGTGCGAGCATTCGGCTGTCGTTGGCGTAGGAGGCATCGACGACAAATTGCCCCTCGGCACCATCGACGCGCGAAATATCAAGGTTTGCGGAGCCCGCGCCATCGGCGATCTGCGCGGTGCCTTCAAGGGTGATCACCACCTCTTCACCGATCTTCAAAACCGACGCGCCAAGCGCGGCCCGTTCGACGGCGATCCGCCCGATGTCGATGGACACGGGCAGTTCGGGCAGGGCAAAGGGCGTGACTTCGGGATCGGGTAGGTCAATCGCGTCACCTGCATCGGGCAGACGCGCGACGATGATCTCTGCGGCGGTGATTTCGTCAATCTCCAGCCGTCCGCGCAAAAGCGCCGTTCGATCCCAATCAAGCACCGCGTCGCGCATGGTGAACCACACGCCCTCGGCATCCGAGATGGTCATTTGATCAAGCGTCGCCCGCGCGCTCAACAGTCCCTCGAACCCGTCGATCCGAATGTCGCGCCCTGCGCCGCTAAGGTTGTCTTCAAGAAAGCCCACGATGAAGGAGCGGTCGCGCTCCGTTTGGTCGTCGTCCTGTGCGGATGCGACGAGCGGTGTGACTGCGAGTCCAGTGACAAGCGTGGCGGTGCGAAGCGGGGCGGATATGCAGCGTGCGGGTCTCAAAATGCTTGTCCGATCCCGACATAGAGTTGCAGGCCGTCGCCCGTCGTTCCCGAGACAGGCAGCGCGAGATCAAGGCGGATCGGGCCAAATCCTGTGTGGTAGCGCACCCCGAGCCCCGCACCTGCGTGCCATGTCGCGCCGCGTGTGGGGATGGGGTCCGTGCCAATGGCTCCGAGGTCGGCAAAGCCCACCACGCCAATCTTGTCCGTGACCATCGCGCGCAATTCGGTGGAGAAGGCAAACATCCCGCGCCCGCCCGCAAAACTGCCACCTACGGGGATGCCGAGCGATTGGTAGGGTTGGCCGCGCACCGAACCGCCGCCGCCAGAGAAGAACAGGAAGTCGGGCGGCACGTCACCCGTGTTCGCGCCGAAGACCGATCCCGTCTGCACCCGCCCTGCGAGTGTCACGCGGTCATCCTCGCCAAAGCTCAGGTAGCCCCGGAAATCGGACGTTACGCGCACGCCAGATTGCGAGCCGCTCAGACCCACGAAAGGCATGATCTCTGCGGCGGCATAGGTGCCGTGCTTTGTGTCCAGCGCATCGTCGCGCATGTCGCGTTCACCTGCGACGGGGAAAATAATATGGTGGAAACTGCGATTGCCGAACGCATCGCTGACATCGGAGTAGCGGTAGCCAATGGAGGCCGTGACCTGCGACAGGCGGGAGGCCTCAACCTCGACCCCGAAAGAGAACTCGCCCGTGTTGGCGCGGTAGCCTGGATCGTTGATATGTTCGATCTGCGCGCCAAGAAGGGCGGTGTATTTTGCGTGGAAGGTCGCGGGGCGGCGGTAGCTTGCACTGAGCGACACATCAATGCCCGTCGATCCGCCCAGCCCTGATATCTCGCCGTCAAAACGCAGACGGTCGGCGTTGGCGGTCAGGTTGCGGTGCATCCAGTAGGCTGAAAGGGTGCCGCCCTCAAGCGATGACAATTCCGCGCCGAACCCGAAGCGTCGCGGCGTTTCATCAACCACCTTTGCGGTGATGTCGAGCGTGTTCCCCTCGCCAAGCGTCCTTGCCTCGGTCAGGGTCACAGATCGGAAGGCTCCCGTCCGTTGCAATCTGTTGGCGACAAGGTCGAGATCTTCTGGCGAGTAGGCGCCTCCCTCGGGTAGCCCCGCAATCTTGCGCACCCGCCGTTCCGAGACGATTGTCTCGCCCGCCACAAGGAGCGTTCCGAATGTCACGCGTGGACCTGGGTCGATGCCGATCGCTACATCGAGGCGGCGTTCGGGATGATCGGCTATAACGGATTGCGTGACCATTTCCGCCTTGGCGTGCGACACGGCCCGCCAGCCGTCGATGGCGGCATCACGCGCGGCACCCACGAGAGGTGCGCGGGCCGTTTCGCCCGTGGCGAAACCGTCGGGCAAATCCGTATCGGGAGCCAGTGGGGAAACCTCGGTGCGGCCAAAAGAAAATCGCGGCCCCTTCTCCACCGTGATCGCCACGGAGTTCACGTTGTCGGGTAGGGAAATCAACGGGATAGACGATCCTTCGCGTCCGTCCACCTTGATCGAAATGCTCGGGCCGTAATAGCCCTCGCGGTAGAGCGCGCCGAGGATGGAACGGTAATCGGACTGAACTGCGGCGATGATTTCGTCGGGGTCGTCGATGCCATTCTCGTCGGCATTGGCAAGAGCTGAAACACCCCTGATCTGTCCACGCAAATCTTCGTCGCCGTCCGTGGTCAGGTGTAACTCGAATGCTCCTGCGGCGGTAGAGCCGAGGAGGAGCGCGAGGGTTAAAGCTGTTCGCATTATATGTCTCACCGAAGTCCTGTCCGATCGTCCTTAAGGGCGAACGCGCTTCGACTATGATCGGTTCCCAGCCGAGTTTCCAGAGGTGTCTGGGCCTATTTGGGCGGTTTGTCGCTTGCCGCGCCCAGCCGTGCCGCTTAGGGTCCGCGCCATTAACGGAGGATATTATGGCGGAATGTGAAATTTGCGGCGCGCCCGCGACAACGGATATGGCTATTGCGCCGCGCACCGAGACGGTGGCGCTATGTGCGACCTGCGCAGGCGGGATCAAAGGGGAAGAGGTTCCCGAGGGTCATTGGCAGAGCCTGACCACGGCGATGTGGTCGGAGAGCGATGCTGTGAAAGTCCTCTCGTGGCGGCTTCTTAACCGTTTCAAATCAGAGGCTTGGGCTGCCGATGCGCTCGACATGCTCTACCTTGAGCCCGAGGTTGAGGAATGGGCGAAGGCGGTTGGTCCCGAACTCATCCACCGCGACAGCAACGGTGCGGTGCTCTCGTCGGGCGATACTGTGGTTCTTATCAAAGACTTACCCGTCAAAGGCGGGGGCTTTACCGCCAAGCGCGGGACGGCTGTGCGGGGCATCTCTTTGGTGGCCGATAATGCGGGTCATATCGAGGGGCGTGTCGAAGGGCAGCGGATCGTGATCCTCACCGAATTCGTCAAAAAGAAATAACCCCGAAAACGAAAAATGCCCGCGACAAACGCGGGCATTTCATCAATTTTTCCAAAGACTTAAAGTCTTAGGCAACGACGAGGTTGATCGCCGACTCGCGACCGTCACGGCCGTTTTCGATGTCGAAGGTCACTTTCGCGCCGTCAGCAAGACCAGTCAGGCCAGAGCGCTCGACTGCGGAGATGTGAACGAACACATCTTTAGAACCGCCTTCGGGCTCGATGAAGCCATAACCTTTAGTGGAATTGAACCATTTCACGGTGCCATTAGCCATCCGTATTCTCCTAAGTTTTCAAAGCGTTGCCCACGATATGCGGCAACCCGGCTCAGTCAGTGGTCGTTCGAGGACTGCGGCCGGTTAGGGAGTACAGAGGGTCGAAAGAGGTAACGTAGCGAGGCCCCTTATGACAGGATTCGACGTCTTTGCATAGCGGTTTCTTTGCGCGCCCCCAAAGCGCGCCAATCCCCGTTCCCGCCTGTGGCGGATATGCATCGGACATCCGTCGGACATGTGTCGGACCCCTGCGCACGCTGCGATGAGGTGCGGTTAACCAGTTTCGCGCAAACTGCCCGCACCAACTACGGAGACCCACATGGCACGCCCGCAACTCGTCAAATCCCGCCCGCAACTGACCAAGACAAAACGCCTTGCCCTTGAAAGGCTCAGCCGCACCGCCGAGGCCCTGCGCCGTTTCGAGCCTATGGACTGGGACGTGCGGGACGTGGTGCCCGAAGCATGGAAGACGCTGGAGCAAGACGTGGACGTGGCCGAGAAGAAGGTCAAGATCACTCTGCGGCTCGACGAGAGCGTGGCCAAGTTCTTCCGCGCCCAAGGCGAAGGCTATCAGGCTCGCATTAACCACGTTCTCGCCACCTTCGCCCAGATGAAGATCGCGCAGGTCGATCTCTACGACCGCCGCTTTGCCGCATGGGAACACGCCTACGCGCAGGGCAAGAGCGACATCGAATGCCTCTAAGCATGGCGCAACCCGCCAGAGCGGCATGAGCTGTGATGAGCGGGGCGCGAGTGGCGGCGCTGGGGGCAAGACGGGCAGGGGAGCCTTTCCCGTCGACAACCCCACCCGCGCGGGGGCGCGGGGGAGTGGGCGCAGGTGCCGACGCAGGAGACAGAAGGCAACCACGCGACCCGTCGCGCTGGGGGCGTGTTGCGAGGCGATGCGGGAAGATCACCAGTTCCAATGCTGACAGGGAGCCTGCTCGGAGTGGTGAGGGGCGTGAGGTTCTTTAAGGGTGCAAGCGTGCGGCCAAGCCGCGCGCGTGGTCGGTAGCGTATTGCGCAGCAATGCGCGTTAGACCGCCAGACCCGCCCCCACGGGGCTGCGCGTTTCACGCACCGCCCCTCGGGTCAGGCGCGGGGGGGTGGCCCAAATAGGTCGAGAACTTGCCGTGCTGCCTTTGAATAAATTTCTTCCTGCTTTGCCTCAGTTAGACTGCACAGGGATTCTTTTGGGTCGTTTAATGATTGAAATTTTGCTAGTTCGTCTATGGCTGTAAAAATACATGGTTTCACGATGATTGGGACAATCCGACAACCATCCTCTTCGTGTTTTTTTAAGAGGGGAGGCAATTCGTATCTGACGACAAAATCAGATGCCAAGAAATCCGCCGATACTAAAAGTATTGCCAACGAACATTCTTCCAAATTGCGTTGGATTTCAGATTTGAAATCATCTCCGCCAACTAGTCGAGTATCTGCCCAAAGTTCTATTTCAATGCGACTCTCAAGAGGCTTAAGGTGTGTTTGAAGCCTTGAAAGATATTTCGCGTCAGAATGTGAGTAACTGACAAAAATTTTCTTTTTAGCAGTAGGGGTAGAGGTTTCTTGAGGCTCTTCAGTCTTTTGGCTAGTATCCGTCGATGCTTGTGTGAGGTTTGGGACTCGCTTACCGCGTTTCTCCATCACCGCTAAGAGATCGATATGCTTTATTGCCCAATGTGTTCGGCTTAATTCAAATCGCTCAATTTCTAACTCGAAGCAAAGCTCTTCAAGTTCTTCTGTAGTCAGCGGCAGATAGTTATCATCAAGCTCATAAGCGATGACAATTTCTTCGTCGACGTAAGTGGTTGTTGTAATGTATCCAACTTGCGCCTTTTTCCCTACGAAATCTTCGTATGCAAATAGCGTCGGAATCTTGGTGATCGCCGTTTCAATTGAACCATGCTCGCGTTCTAAAACCGTTGGAATGTATGCGTCTGTATACTCAAGCATACGGCTTCTTGTGAACTGTGAAGGAGTGCGCTCCCACTGGTTCTCATTCGCAGAACAAATAAAGTTATAAAACTTGCCATCTGTTTTCATTGCTAAGGCGTCTTTCTTCGATTTCGCGACTGTGATCATGAATACGGCATTTCATGGCCATAGAACCCTATTATTGAACGTGCGGGTAGGGTTTAGGCCACATTAGAGACAGGTGCGGGCCCCAGTTGGTCAACGGAAGACGCCTTTGTCACTTTCCAAACTGACACCTTCCGCTCATGCTCCACGGGGCGCGAACGCGCGTTTTCTTTGAAAATACGCAGCCTCGCCCTCACAAAAAAAGCGCCCCGAAGGGCGCTTTTGTATGTCGCATCACCTAGGCGGCGAAGGAAATTCCCCAGATTCTATCTGGAAAATTTCTTATACTTCAACCGCTTAGGTTCAAGTGCATCCGCGCCAAGGCGCTTCTTCTTGTCTTCTTCGTAGTCCTCGAAGTTACCTTGGAACCACTCCACATGCGCGTCGCCTTCGAAGGCGAGGATGTGGGTACAGATACGGTCGAGGAAGAAGCGGTCGTGGGAGATGACCACGGCGCAACCTGCGAAGTCGGTCAGCGCGTCTTCCAGTGCACGCAGGGTTTCCACGTCGAGGTCGTTGGTCGGCTCGTCGAGGAGCAGCACGTTGCCGCCTTCTTTCAAGAGCCGTGCCATGTGGACGCGGTTGCGTTCACCGCCTGACAGCACGCCGACCTTCTTCTGCTGATCGCCGCCTTTGAAGTTGAAGGTGGAGCAATAGGCGCGGGAATTGACCTGCGCGTCGCCCAGTTCGATGATCTCGGCCCCGCCAGAGATGGCTTCCCAGACGGTTGCATTTGGGTCGAGGTCGTCGCGGGACTGGTCAACGTAGGACAGTTGTACGGTGTCACCGTATTCGATGGTGCCCGCGTCGGGTTGTTCCTGACCCGTGAGCATCTTGAACAGGGTCGATTTACCCGCGCCGTTGGGACCGATCACGCCGACGATGCCACCAGGGGGCAGGGAGAAGGAGAGGTCTTCGATCAGGAGCTTGTCGCCCATGGCCTTCTTGAGACCCTCGACCTCGATCACCTTGGCACCAAGGCGCGGGCCGTTGGGGATGACGATCTGGGCACGGCCGACCTTCTCGCGCTCGGACTGGGAGGCGAGTTCGTTATAGGCGTTGATGCGGGCCTTTTGTTTGGCCTGACGGGCTTTCTGGCCCTGACGCATCCATTCGAGTTCGCGCTCAAGGGTCTTCTGGCGGCCCTTGTCCTCGCGGGCTTCCTGCTCCAGACGCTTGGCCTTTTGTTCGAGCCATGCGGAGTAGTTGCCCTCGTAGGGGATGCCAGAGCCGCGGTCGAGTTCGAGAATCCAGCCCGTGATGTCATCGAGGAAGTAGCGGTCGTGGGTGACGATCAGGATCGTGCCCTTGTAGTCGATGAGGTGTTGCTGGAGCCATGCGATGGTCTCGGCGTCGAGGTGGTTGGTCGGCTCGTCGAGGAGCAGCATGTCGGGGGCTTCGAGCAGCAGTTTGCACAGGGCGACACGGCGTTTCTCACCGCCCGAAAGCGTGGTCACGTCGGCGTCGTCGGGCGGGCAGCGCAGGGCTTCCAGCGACACGTCGATCTGCGCATCGAGATCCCACAGGTTCTGGCTGTCGATCTCGTCTTGCAGCTTGGCCATCTCCTCGGCGGTCTCGTCGGAGTAGTTCATGGCCAGTTCGTTGTAGCGGTCGAGGATGGCCTTCTTCTCCGCCACGCCAAGCATCACGTTGCCGCGCACGTCGAGGGAGGGGTCGAGTTCTGGCTCCTGCGGGAGATAGCCAACTTTCGCGCCCTCGGCGGCCCAAGCCTCGCCTTGGAAGTCCTTGTCCTGACCGGCCATGATCCGCATGAGCGTGGATTTCCCGGTGCCGTTGACACCGACCACGCCGATTTTGACGCCGGGCAGGAAGGAGAGGCGGATGTTCTCGAAAACTTTCTTGCCGCCAGGATAGGTCTTGGACACGCCGTCCATGTGATAGACGTATTGATAGGCTGCCATTGTGCGGGCTCCTTGGAGGGAATGGGTTTGGCGGGTGGTTTACTTTGACTTCAACGTAATGGCAAACTTTCAAAATGGGCAATGTAGTCGAGTTTCGCGATGGCGGTTTTGTTTGTTTTAGGAAACGGGTTTGACCGGCATTTAGGTCTGCCAACGGAATTTGCGGACTTCGGAAAATTTGTTGCGGAAAAGTCCGATGAAGTGGGTTTTCTTGTCGAATGGCTACACGGGTTGGGAGATCTGTCTGATCGGACGGGAAAAGACGTAGATGCCGCTCGACATATTTTCTGGAGTGAAATTGAAACTCGTTTGGCCCGTTTGAACGTGGATGAACCTTTTGCAAATGCCCACGAAAATTTTGAGCGCCTCGATAGTCGAGAATACTTCAACACCGAATATTGGCCATATGTTCAAGGGACCATGGAAGAAGAATTGGCGATCATACAGGTTGAGTTGCCGATCCTGTTGTCCGATTGGGTCCACCAAATTGATACTGGGGCCGCCTACATGAAACAGATGGAAAAGTTCGGCGCCGCCCATTCCGAGTCAGCCTTCGTTTCTTTCAATTATACGACCGTTTTGCAGGACGTTTGGGATTTCTCGGACGAGAAAATCTATCACATACACGGGAAGTGTGGTGGCTCTGACAAATTGGTTATTGGGCATGGAGAAACACAGAATACGAACATACCGCCAATACCGAGGGTTGGCTCAGGATATGTGGATGACTACGACACCATAAGGCCGCTGGCGGAAGCGCACTTTAAACACTTTAGAAAACCGTCGGAACGTTTGTGGGGAAGCGTCGAGGACTTTCTAGCGGGACGAAATGTCCATGAGATATTTGTTCTGGGACATAGTTTCGGGAAGCCAGATTGGTATTACTTCTTTCAGTTAGCGAAACGTTTTCCAAGAGCCGTCTGGGCTGCAAGCGTATACAGCGATGGTGACAAGGCGCGGGTAGAAGAATTTGCCGATCAATTGAAGGACGATGGCTTTTCAATCAAAACTGGGAGTATTGATGATCTGATTGATATGTCCATTCTGAGCGCGACAAGCGCCCCAAACTGATTGACACCGCCCGCGCGGCCCGCCACAGCTACGCGCCATGCGTTGTGAGCTGCCATATGCCCGTCGCGGTCAGATTATTGGCCTGCTCGGGGGATCGTTTGATCCCGCGCATGAGGGGCATGCGCATGTGACCCGTGCGGCGTTGAAGCGGTTCGGGTTGGACGGGGTTTGGTGGTTGGTCAGCCCTGGCAATCCGTTGAAAGAGAACGGACCCGCTCCGATGGAGCGGCGGTTGTCGCGGGCGCGGGAGGTGATGGATCACCCGCGCGTGGAGATCACAGACATAGAGGCGCGGATCGGCACGCGCTACACGGCGGCGACCTTGGATCGGCTGCGCGCGCTTTATCCGGGTGTGCGCTTCGTGTGGTTGATGGGGGCTGACAACCTCGCGCAATTCCACCTCTGGCAGGACTGGCGCGGGATCATGGCGACGACGCCCGTGGGGGTGATCGCCCGACCAGGCACGCGGGGCGCGGCGCGCAATTCGGTGGCGGCGAAGTGCTTTGCCCATGCCAAGCTGCCCGCACGCGCTTCGCGTCTGTTGGGGCGGTCGGACCCGCCGCAATGGTGCTTCGTCAATGTGCCGATGAGCGACGCCTCTTCGACGCGCATTCGCGCAGCGGGCGACTGGTCGCGCGACTAAGACGGCGTTTTTCGCGGTTTTGGGTTGCTCTATGGCGGGCGGCTCGCTTTAGTTCTCCTATGAGTTTCAAGTCACGATCGAGGGTGCACCGCCGCGCGGTGTTGGGAGGGATCTTCGGCGCCACATTGACGGGCGCGGCGCCGCTATGGGCGGAAGCCGTAACGCGCTCGCCCTTTCCCGTGCCGCGTCCTGACGGGTTTTACAAGAAAGCCATTCCGAGCGCCGAAGAGATCGTAGCGAAGTCCGGTGTCTCGGGCGCGGTGAGTTTCGCGCTGGTCGATCCCGACACGGGCGAATTCACCGAGACCCGCGACCCGATCAAGCGCCTGCCGCCCGCCTCGGTGGCAAAGACGGTGACGGCGCTCTACGCGCTGGAGACCTTGGGCACGGACCATCGTTTCACGACCCGCGTGATGGCGACGGGGCCTGTGGCGGGCGGTGTGGTGCAGGGCGATCTGGTGCTGGTGGGCGGTGGTGATCCGACGTTGGATACCGATATGCTGGGCGGATTGGCGGAGGAGCTGCGCGGGCAGGGGATCACGGGTGTCACGGGCGCGTTTCAGGTCTGGGACGGGGCCTTGCCTCGGATCGAGGAGATCGACGGGACGCAGACGGAATACGCGGGCTACAATCCGACGATCTCTGGCCTCAACCTCAATTTCAACCGTGTGCATTTCGAGTGGCGGCGTCAGGGCGCGGATTACAGTCTCAAGCTCGACGCGCGGGCCGAGCGCTTTGCCCCCGATGTGCGTATCGCGCGGGTGAGCGTGGCGGCGCGGGATGTGCCCGTGTTCGATCACGAAGCGGGCGCTGGGCGTGACGAATGGTCGGTGGCGCGTTCGGCGCTGGGCGGTGGCGGGGCGCGATGGCTGCCCGTGCGTCTGCCTGCGCTTTATGCGGGTGAGGTGTTTCAGGCGGTGGCGCGGATGCAGGGTTTGCGCCTGCCTGCGCCCGTGCGCGCGGCGGCGGCGCCTGCGGCGGATGCGGTCGAATTGGCACGGCACGAGAGTGCACCGCTCACAGTGATCGCGCGGGACATGCTCAAGTATTCGACCAACCTCACGGCAGAGGTTCTGGGTCTGACGGCGAGTCTGGCGCGTGGTCATGCCGTGACCGATCTGGCGACCTCGGCACGTGCGCAAAGTGAATGGGCGCGGGCGCGGTTCGGGATGCGCCATCTCGATCTGAAGGATCATTCGGGGCTGGGCGGGGCGTCGGTGGTGACGGCTTCGGACATGGCGCGGATGCTGGCCAGCCCTCTGGCTCGTGTGACGTTGCTTCCCATTCTCAAACCTGTCGGTCTGCCGACGGCGGATGGCTCTGCGGTTGATCCCGATCATCCTGTGAAGGTGGTGGCCAAGACGGGGACGCTGGATTTCGTCTCGGCGCTGGCGGGATATGTGACCACGCCCGACGGGCGGACGCTGGCCTTCGCGATCTTTGCGGGGGATTTGCCCGCGCGGGTGGCGGCGAAAGCGTCAGGGGCCGAAGTGCCCAGGGGCGCGCGGACCTTCAATTCGCGGGCCAAGAAGCTGCACCGCGCCCTGCTTGCGCGTTGGGGGCTATTTCACGCGCAGGTCGAGCACGGCGGTTAAGCGGCTCAGCTTTCGGGATGCTCGGTCATGAAGCGCGCACGGGCGCCGCGTTCGATGGCGGCTGCGTGCAGGCGGTCCACGTTCAGCTCGTAGCGGATTTCGGCGAGCATTTGCAGTTCGGCCTCATAGGTGTGCCCATCGGCGGCGGCGACATCACAGGCCAGCGCATAGGCGGTTTCCACCAGATACTCGGGCAGGTTGTTGCGGATCAGGCCGAAGAGCGCGTCCAGCCCGTCTTCTTCCGCAAAGAGGTCGAAGACCGTGTTGGAGACAGTTTTGATCCTGTCGAGGTCGTAGTCTCCGAAGATCGGCAGGTGGTTCACCAGCGTCTGGATCGTCACCAATTCGGAGGTGCGCATGTTCTCGTCGGAGGCAGAAACGGCGATCATCACAGCGACGAGACAGTCCTGCGGGGTCAAGGCATGGGGTTGATCGGGCATTTTCTGGCGTCCTTTGGGGTTATGCAGGCCCCACAATATTGACGCGCGGGCGCGGGAGCAATAGGAACCGGACCTTGCGGGGTGGTCCCGCGAAAGAAACAAGGATTGCCGATATGACGGACCTGCGTAACGCCGGAATGACCTCGAAAGCGTGGCCTTTTGAAGAGGCGCGTAAGGTTCTCAAACGCTACGAGCAATCCAAGGACAAGAAGGGCTTTGTGCTCTTCGAGACGGGCTACGGGCCGAGCGGTCTGCCGCACCTTGGCACCTTCGGCGAAGTTCTGCGCACGACGATGGTGCGCCGCGCTTTCGAGATCATCTCGGACGTGCCGACACGCCTCATCTGTTTCTCCGACGACATGGACGGGATGCGCAAGGTGCCCTCCAACGTGCCCAATCAGGAAGAGTTGAAAGAGCACGAGCAAAAGCCGCTGACCTCCGTGCCCGATCCCTTCGGAACGCATGAGAGCTTCGGCCATCACAACAACGCCATGCTGCGCCGCTTCCTCGATACCTTCGGGTTCGAATACGAGTTCTATTCGGCGACCGATTTCTACAAATCCGGTCAGTTCGATGACGTGCTAAAACGCGCGGTTGAACGCTATGACGCGGTGATGAAGGTTATGCTGAAATCCCTGCGCGAAGAACGCGCGGCGACCTATTCGATCTTCCTGCCGATCCACCCCGAAACGGGGCGGGTGCTCTATGTCCCGATGAAAGAGGTCAATGCGCAAGATCACACGATCACCTTTGACGACGAGGACGGCAAGGAGTGGACGCTTCCCGTGACGGGCGGCAATGTGAAGCTGCAATGGAAGCCCGACTTCGGTGCCCGCTGGGCCGCGCTTGGCGTGGACTTCGAGATGTTCGGCAAGGACCACTCGACCAACGCCGCGATCTATGGCGCGATCTGCAACATTCTCGGCGGCAAGAAGCCCGAAAATTACACCTACGAGCTGTTCCTCGATGCCCAAGGCGAGAAGATTTCCAAGTCGAAAGGCAACGGGCTGTCGATTGACGAGTGGCTGACCTATGCCTCCACCGAGAGCCTGAGCTACTTCATGTTCCAAAAGCCGAAAACGGCCAAGCGGATGCATTTCGACGTGATCCCGCGGGCGATGGACGAATACCATCAGCAGTTGCGTGCCTATCCCTCGCAGACGGTCGAGCAGCAGGTCTCCAACCCCGTGTTCCATATCCACGGCAAGGACGTGCCTGCCTCCGACATGGTGGTGCCCTTCTCCATGCTGCTCAACCTCGCCTCCGTCGCGGGGGCCGAAGAGAAAGCGCATCTGTGGAAGTTCCTACAACGCTACGCGCCCGAGGCGACACCCGAAAGCCATCCGCAGACGGATGCGGCCGTGGGCTATGCGCTGCGCTACTACAACGACTTCGTGAAGCCCGAAAAGACCTTTCGCGCACCAGCCGAGGCCGAGCGTGCGGCGATGCTGGACCTTGTGGCCGCGCTCAAGTCCGAGGAAGAGGCCCTCGCTCAGATTGCGAAGAAGAACGCCGCTATGGGCAATGACGAGCCGCTGCCCACAGCAGATTTCACCGATGGCGATTTCCTGCAAAGCATCGTCTTTGCGGTCGGCAAGAACCACGAATTTGCCAACCTGCGCGACTGGTTCAAGGCGCTCTACGAAGTGCTTCTGGGTCAAAGCCAAGGCCCGCGCTTCGGCTCCTTCATGGCGCTCTATGGCCGCGACGAGAGTATCGCATTGATCGAGAAGGGCCTGAACGGCGAGTTGTCGTAAGGCTCTGATATTTCTTATCGAATGACTGAAAGGCCGCTCCGTAATGGGCGGCCTTTTCGCTTTCCCCACTTGCTCGCCAGCGCCGTTGCGTAAAGCTGCCCTGCAGCGCACGCTGCTGTAAGCCGTCCGTAAGCGGCTGCGTCTATCCCTGTCTCCATCACGGGCCACGTCCGATGTTGTCGCACTTTGCGACCTCAAAGGTGTGGCGGTCGAGAATGCGAAAGGGGTTCGGATGAACAAGGCCATTACAGACGGGCTGGCGCTGATGCCGCCTGCCTTTGCGAACGGGTTGGACGTGTGGTCCAGCGAGGACGGAACGCCGGGATCGGCGACTTATGACGGGGCGGGCAATGCGGCATTCGTCGCCGCCGACAGCGATTTCGGCGGGGCGCTGGAAATCGTCAAGAACGATACGATCACCAAGCTGCGCTACATGGGCGAGACGCCCATGCTGCCAGGCATGTATCTGCGTATCACGGCGCGGGTCAAAGCGGTGTCGGGCAACCTGCCGTCCGTGCGGATTGCGGGTTGGGCGGGGGATGCCTCCAATGCCCATATCTCGGGCCTGACCGAAGTCGGGCCTGAAGTGGCGCTGACCGCTTACGGCGAGGTTGTCGAGGTCTCCGCCATCGTCGGCACGGGGGCGCGTGGCGGTGTGGATATGGCGTGGGGTCTTGATGCGGTCTACGGCCATTTCGGGCTTGATCTGACGGGAGCCAACGGCGGCACGGTGCGCATTGATGACATTCGCATCGAGGATGTTTCCTCCTTCTTCTTCGCTGAAAGCCTCGGCATGATCGACGTGCGCGACTATGGTGCCGTGGGAGATGGCGTCACCGATTGCACGCCCGCTTTTGAGGCAGCGGATGCGGCGGCCAACGGGCGCAAGATCCTCGTGCCTGAAGGGGATTACTATCTCGCGTCGAACCTGTCTTTGGTCCATGAGGCCGTGTTCGAGGGCACCATCGTGCAACCCGACAGCAACCGCCTCGCCCTTCGTCGGGAGTTTCACCTCAACAGCTATATCGACGCTTTCGGTGACGAGGTGCTGGCCTTCAAGAAGGCGTTTCAGGCGCTGCTTAACTTCACCGATCACGACAGTCTCGACCTGTGCGGGCGGCGTATCGAGATCGACGAGCCGCTCGATCTGCACGCGATTGTGGGCAACAAGGACGTGTTCGAGGTGCGCCGCGTGATCCGCAACGGTCAGTTCAACTGTCAGGCGTCGAGCAACTGGGATGCGGAGACCGTGACATCGACGGGCACCTATTCACTGACGCAGCGCTATCAGCTTACGGGTGTGAGCAATATCGCCAACATCCAGCCCGGCTCCTTGGTGCAGGGCACGGGCGTGGGGCGCGAGGTCTATGTCAAATCAGTCAACGTCGGCGCGCAGACGCTGGAGTTGAGCCAGCCACTTTGGGGTCCGCCCTCGACGCAGACCTATACATTCACGCGCAACAAATACGTGCTGGATTTTCTCGGCTTCACGACCCTGTCGCAGTTCGAGATCATGGAGTGCGAATTCCTGTGCAACGGTCATGCCAATGCGATCATGTTGCCGCCCGAAGGCAGCACTTTCCTGATCAAGGATTGCCACATCAAGTCGCCCGTGGCGCGGGGTGTGACCTCCTGTGGGTCGGCGTGTCAGAACCTGACCATCGACCGCTGCAACTTCGTGTCCAACGAACAGCATCTGCCCGCCGATCAGCGGGTGTCCATCGCGTTTAACTCGAATGCGAATGACAACAAGATCCGCAACAATCGCTTCGTGCGGTTCGGGACGACAGGCGTTCTGGCGGGGTCGGGGCTGATGTTCGTGGGCAACCATTGGTTCCAAGGCGACACGCAGCCCGACAGCGCGCGACAGGCGGGTATCGTGCTTTCGGGCATGAATGTGAAAAGCGTGATCACGGGCAACTACATCGACAACTCCTTCATCGAGTGGACGAACGAGCATGATCCCGAGCCCGATTTCAGTTCCGAATACTCCTTCGGCGGGCTGACGATTACGGGCAATATTTTCACCGTGAACGACAGCGCGGATTGGTTCTCGTGGATCGTCGTGAAGCCCTTCGGGCCAGGTCACTTCATCAACGGCCTGTCGGTGACGGGCAATGCGTTCAAGTCGATCAACGGCTGGATCGACCGCGTGGAGAAGGTGGACACCACCCACGCCGATCTCAACTACAACCGCATGAGGAACATCGTGTTCGAGGGCAATACCTTTAACGCGGTGTCTCAGAGCACCTTCAACCCCGTCGGCGTGAATTTCACGCAGAACACGGCGGCGACCCAATGGGTTCTGGATGCCTCCGAATATCTGCCATTCGGCGGCTGGGCCCGCACGGTGGAAGGCATCGTATTTGACGGTGAGTTGGTCAATGGTTCGGGCGCAACCGTCTCGGCCATGCCCTATGTGACGACCAACTACGGACCGGATTCCAATCAGGTTCAACTGACCTTCCCAGAGGCGACCGAGGGCACGGTTCAGATTTCGATCCGTATGGACAATCCGATCTAGAGGAAGTGCTGTCCCGCACGGACCAGCCCGCCGCACACGCGCGCGGGCTGGTTTTCGTCGTGCCTGCCGCGCGGCGCACGGGCGGGCAGGGCGTAGGTTAGGCGGCGGCCTGCGCATTGTCGGTGCGTGCGGTGATCCGATAGCCCAGCCCCCAAACCGTCTGCACCATCTCGCCATCGCCGCCACAGGCTTCGATCTGCTGGCGGATGCGCGAGAGGTAGACGTTGATGATGCGCGGGTCGGGTTCGTCGTCCCATGCGTAGAGGTGGCTCATGAATGCCTCCCGCGTCACCAGCCGTTCGCGTTGCAGGACCAGCATTTCGAGGATTTCGTATTCCTTGCGGGTCAGGTGCAATGCCTTCCCGTTGATCCGCGCGATTTGATGGTCGAGGTCGAGGGCCATGTCGCCCACGGTCAGCTCGGCGCAGGTGTAACCGTAGGTGCGGCGGACGGCGGCCTTGATCTGCGCGGCGAGATAGTCGGGATTGACCGGCCCCGCCAGAACATCGTCGACTCCTAGCTCGAAGGCACGTTTGCGCACCGCCCAATCATCGGAGGCGCAAAGCACGTAGATCGGCAGAAGCGGATGGTCGTCGCGCAATCGGGCCAGCAGGTCGAACCCGTTCATATGCGGCAGGTCGAGGTCGAAGACGATGGCGCTTTGCTCCCCGAACTTTGCGAAGTCGAGCATCTCGGCCCCGTCGTTCACACGGGTCACAAGCAGCCCCGCATCGACGAGGCCCGCGGCGGCGGTCATGGCATTCCAGTTGGTTTCGGCGAGCAATACACGCATGTCACATCCCTTCGGTTTCGATCCGTTCTGGATGTCGGTCTTGCGTGGCGTTTTGCGCACGGTGGTGTCGTGATCGGGGTGGTGTCCCGAGGCTTGGTCAATTTTAGGGATATCGGGTGAGGGGTTGGCAAGTGATTGTTATGGTTAATGAAAAAATTCCTGCACATTGCGGCGAGACTCGGGCGTTTCACTGGGATAATGCGGCGCAAGTGGGGCGCGCGCACGGTCGCGGCGGGGCGGATGCGGACGATTTTGGATAAATGCCACGGGCTATTCGCGCTGTTCCTCCGTGCGACCTGCGACGATTTGAGAATCGCTTAACCCTGCGCGCGTGCTGACAGCGAGGCACCGCCCGTGCTACGCTTGTCTTGCGCGCGACGCAGACAGGGCCCGCGACACAGGGGGCCGAAGGGAGGAGATATGCCGACAATCACCGCTGACGGCACCAGCCAAACCGTCCTGACCACGTTCGAGACAACGCCCGCCATGGCGCACGACCTCATCGACGCGCTCAAGGAGGCCTATTCCGAATGCATCTCCAAGCAGCCCGGCTTCATCGCTGCGGCGCTCCACATGAACGACGCACAAACGCGGGTGGCGAATTACTCGCAATGGGTGCGGCGCGAGGATTTTCAGGCCATGTTGCGCACCGATGAGATGCGGGCGCGAAACAAGGAGATCAACCAGATGTGCAAGACGTTCGAGCCCGTAATGTATGATGTGCAAGGAGTTTACTAATGCGCCTGTTTCCCATGATTGCCGCCTTCGGGCTGGCCGCCTCCACCGCCGTCGCTGATCCCGTCGGCATCACCAAAGACATGATGAGCGTCACCGTCGAGACCGCAAATGGCCCCGTCGAGATTTCGCGCGTTCAGGACAATAGCGCCGTGATCGAGGGCGATTTTGCGCAGATCGCGCGCCCCTGTCCCAGCTTCTGCATCCAGCCGATGATCCCCGCCGAGGGCGTGACCCCCGTGGGTGAGTTGGAAATGCTGGCGTTTCTCAATGACCCCGATGTGGTCGTCGTCGATGGCCGCGTGCGTCCCGATTTCGAGGGTGGCGCAATCCCCGGTGCGATCAATATCCCCTATACGGAGGCCGCCGACCGCCTTGGCGAATTGGGCTGCGAGCCTGATTTCGAGGGGTTCATCTGCGATGGTGACGATGTCAAATCGGTCGCGCTTTATTGCAACGGCCCGTGGTGTGGCCAGTCCCCCACGGCCGCGCGCCGCATGATCGAAGCGGGCTATCCCGCCGAGAAAATCCACTACTACCGCGCAGGGATGCAGGGCTGGCGGATGCTGGGCCTGACGGTGACGGGCGAGTAGGCCGCGTGCCTCAGTGGCGGATGTCGGATGGGGCGAGAAGATAGGCCTTTCCGAACCCGCCGTTGAGCAAGCCGTTTTCGATCTCGAACCGCACAAAGCGGAAGTCGGGAAAATCTATGTAGAGCTTAGACTTCGGGCGCTGCGCGAGAAACAGATCGCGCAGCGTTTCCCGTTGTGGGTCGTCATTGTCGATGATCCGCGCGTGGCAATGCAGCGTCAGGCGTGGATGGTTCATTGCATCGCCCTTGCTCGCGGGGGCCTCCACCATGAGCGAACAGGCCGAATTGGCCTCAAGTGCGGCGGTGTGATGGGCGAGATTGGACACCATCGTCATCGGCACCCCGTCAGGATCCACCGCCATCGCAACGCGGGACAGGTAAGGCGTGGCGGTGTCGGGACGCAGCGTCGCCAGAACCACCTCGCTCGCGCTCTCGATCAATGAGCGCACAAGTGCACGGGTGTCGTCGTCAGGGGTTTGGAACGTGTCGGGCTTGGGCATGGGCCTCTCCTGTGAATATGGATCGGCTGAGCCATGTGTGGCTTGGCTGGACGGTGTTTTGGCGGATCGGGTGTGGGTGTGCAAGGGCATTAGAGTGAGCGAAAGCGGGATTTGTTTTCTGGCAGTTGAAACAATCCATTTCGTGAAATGCTGCGTTGTTGCAGCATCTTGTCCCAATGCCACATGATTGCCGCTCCTTGTTCGTTGACCTTTTTCTTCTGCAGAGAAGGGGAAAGGTAGAATGCGACGATTTTATTCCTGAGAATTGCGGCGCGTTCTGCCTTTTTCCTCCCGTTTGCCAAATCCTTTGAAATGACTATCCAACTGGAATCTAGGTGATTGAAGTAGTCTATATCGCTTATTGAAATTGAAAACTTGTCCTTAAGCGCAAATGCCTCGTGACCATCGACACGAATGAGTTCATGGATCGCCCTCGCCAGCGATGGTGGCATGTTATGGTCAAACAGGACGCTAACCATTCGCCTCGTCTAAGCTGCGCTCAAAATCAACAGCTTTCAAAATCGCGTTCTTGGGGATCTCATAGATTCTAGATAAGTAGGCCGCATCGCCAAATTGCTGCATTTCACGACAAAGCATTGCAGTGGAAATCCCATACTCATCAAGGATTGGGTCGCCAAAATGCCGATTTGGATCCAATACAACTTGCGTGTGATTTCTGGGTCTCCACCTAGCGGCTATGCCGTTTTCGTATTCGAGATCATTCAATGATTGTTGGACGATTTTACGAAAGACTTTCTGGCCTGGTCTAGCTTTTGAGAGGCTAATTAACTCACCATCATTTTCGAGTGCATCCATAAGGATTTCGGAGCCATCAGTTTTAAAGCTTCTTGATGCGAGCGGTCTTTCCACGCCCAGTTTCTCTTGGGCGTAGGAGATTGCGAATCTAATAGACTGAAGTGAGATGTTCGCTTTACGCATTGCGCTAACAACTCGGACTTCAATAAGATCAAGGAAGCTGATTTCGGTCACTTCGTCCGACAGAGCTTGATAGTATGCGTCAAAGAGAGGTTCTGTTGGGCCACTGCCACGAGTCCAGCGTAGAACCTGCATATGCGAAGTTCCAACCAAACGCGCTGCTTCTCTAGGGGTGTATACCCCTTTTCCTAAAATTTGGATGTCCAATGGCAAATCAGTCTCCTTGGAAAAGTCTTACCGTGAACATAGGCCCTATGGAAGAACTACTTCCTCCCCCTCCGACTCCTCACACCGCCCCGCATCCCCGCACGGCCCGCCGTTGATCTGCCGCTTTTGGCCTTCGCACCTTCGACCGCGTCTTCCACCGCCGATTGCCGCGCCATGGGATCGTCGGCGATGGCGAGGTCCACGGCTTCCAGCCGCTTGATCTCGTCGCGCAGGCGGGCGGCTTCTTCGAATTCAAGGTTCTCGGCGGCCTTGCGCATGTCGGTTTTCAGACCGTCCAGAACGGCCTGCAAGTTCGCGCCTGCTTGTTTGTCCACCTTCGCGGTGACGCGGTTCATGTCGACGTCGCCTTTGTAGAGACCTGCCAGAACGTCTTCGACGTTCTTCTTGACCGTCGCGGGGGTGATGCCGTGTTTCTCGTTATAGGCCATCTGCTTCTCGCGGCGGCGTTCGGTCTCGCCCATAGCGCGTTCCATCGAGCCTGTGATCTTGTCGGCGTAGAGGATGACGCGGCCCTCGGCGTTCCGCGCGGCGCGGCCGATGGTCTGGATCAGGGATGTCTCGGAGCGCAGGAAGCCCTCCTTGTCCGCGTCGAGAATGGCGACCAGACCGCATTCGGGGATGTCGAGACCCTCGCGCAGCAGGTTGATCCCGATCAGCACGTCAAAGGCCCCGAGCCGCAAATCGCGCAGGATTTCGATCCGCTCGATCGTGTCGATATCGGAGTGCATGTAACGCACGCGGATGCCCTGTTCATGCAGATATTCGGTCAGATCCTCCGCCATGCGTTTGGTGAGTGTCGTGACCAGAACGCGCGAGTCATTTGCCGCCTGTTTGCGGCACTCGTCAAGAAGGTCGTCCACCTGCGTATCCACGGGGCGGATTTCCACGACGGGATCGAGCAGGCCCGTGGGGCGGATGATCTGTTCGGTGAAGACGCCGCCCGTCTGCTCCATCTCCCATGCGGCAGGGGTGGCGGAGACGAAGACCGATTGCGGGCGCATCGCGTCCCATTCCTCGAACTTCAGTGGGCGGTTGTCCATGCAGGACGGCAGGCGGAACCCATGCTCGGCCAGCGTCATTTTGCGCCTGAAGTCACCACGATACATGCCGCCGATTTGCGGCACGGAGACGTGGGATTCATCGGCAAAGACAATGGCGTGGTCGGGGATGAATTCGAACAGGGTGGGTGGTGGCTCCCCCGGTGCGCGGCCCGTGAGGTAGCGCGAATAGTTTTCGATGCCGTTGCACACGCCCGTGGCCTCCAGCATCTCCAGATCGAAGTTGGTGCGTTGCTCCAAGCGCTGCGCCTCCAGCAGCTTGCCCTCGTTGGTCAACTGGTCGAGACGCGCGCGCAGCTCCTTCTTGATGCCCTGAATGGCCTGCTTCATCGTCGGCTTGGGCGTGACGTAGTGGCTGTTGGCGTAGACGCGGATTTGTTCGAAACTGTCGGTTTTCTCCCCCGTGAGCGGGTCGAATTCCGTGATCGTCTCCAATTCCTCGCCAAAAAAGGAGAGTTTCCACGCGCGGTCATCAAGGTGGGCGGGCCAGATTTCCAGACTGTCGCCGCGCACACGGAAGGTGCCGCGCTGGAACCCTTGGTCGTTGCGTTTGTAGGCCTGCGCAATGAGGTCGGCCATGATCTGCCGCTGGTCGTATTCCTGTCCGACATGGAGATCCTGCGTCATCGCGCCGTAGGTCTCCACCGAGCCGATACCGTAGATGCAGGACACCGAGGCCACGATGATCACGTCGTCGCGTTCCAAAAGGGCGCGGGTGGCGGAGTGGCGCATACGGTCGATCTGCTCGTTGATCTGGGATTCCTTCTCGATGAAGGTGTCCGAGCGGGCGACATAGGCTTCGGGCTGGTAGTAGTCGTAGTAGGAGACGAAATACTCGACCGCATTGTCGGGGAAGAACCCCTTGAACTCGCCATAAAGCTGGGCGGCCAGCGTCTTGTTCGGGGCGAGGATGATCGCGGGGCGCTGTGTCTCCTCGATCACCTTGGCCATGGTGAAGGTCTTCCCCGTGCCTGTCGCACCCAGAAGAACCTGATCGCGCTCGCCCTCTGTGACCCCTTGGACAATCTCGCGGATCGCCGTGGGTTGGTCGCCCGCGGGTTCAAAGTCGGTTGACAGAACGAACTTTTTGCCACCCTCCAGCTTGGGACGGTTTTTCACATCTGGGGCAGGGGCGTGCAGGATGGGCTGATCCATGGGAGCCTTTCTCGGCGAGCCTGTCAGTGGATTGTGTCGGTCGGAATGGCCGGTGGGTGTGGCGTGTCTGGAAGACAAGATGATCCCTTTTTGTTCGCCTTTCAAGGGCGTGGAGGGAGCGTGGCGACGGGAAAGAGCATTGCGCTGCAGATGGTTGATAAATGATTTGCCGCTTTAAGGGGAGTATTTAGATATTTTTACAACCTAAGGTAAATTAAAGCTTGCGCCAATGGGCGCGTAGCCCCTAGGCTTCGAGGGCAAGCAGCAAAATGAACCGTTCCGGCCTCGGGCACTACCCACCCCACCCAGGCTCCCAACCCGAGGTCGGGCGGTTCACCCCTCCTTCCCCCTCATTGACCTGCGATACGGACATGCCGCCCCCAATGTGACGCAGCTCGCTGGTCGCGCTATTCGCGTATCATCCGTGTTTTGCGCCCCTGCGGCATCCGAGGACTTGAAACCGCGCCTTGATCGGTGGATAAGCAGTGCAAGACAAAAGGAGTCGTCGATGCGTGCACGTATCTACCAACCCGCCCGCAATGCCATGCAATCGGGTCAGGCCAAGACCAAGAATTGGGTTCTCGATTATGCGCCGTCCGCCGCGCGCGATATTGATCCGCTTATGGGCTGGACGTCCACGACAGACACCCAGACGCAGGTGCGCCTGAAATTCGACAGCAAAGAAGCCGCGATCGAATACGCCGAGGAAAAGGGCATCGATTACATCGTCCAAGAGCCCAAGAAGCGCGCCCATAACCTGCGCCCTGGTGGCTACGGCGACAATTTCGCGACGAACCGAAGAACGGTCTGGACCCACTGATCCGGCCCTGTCTTCGTGACACCATTACAAGCGCCGGACCCCTCCGGCGCTTTTTCATTGGCCCCGTGCCAAGGTCTGGAAACCGACCAACAAGAGCGGTCCCTTAGCTCAACTGGATAGAGCAGCTGACTTCTAATCAGCAGGTTTGGGGTTCGAGTCCTCAAGGGATCGCCATCTGTTTTCTAGCAGCCAGCAAATGGTGCGATCCGCATCGCGCACCGCGCGAGGATACGGGTCGCAGACTTTGCCGACGCTCCCACGCGGCCTTGCCCATTGACGGGACGCGACAAGGATTTTGGGCGGACAAATCACATTGATAGAAGTCTGGAGGAGGTGAGCGGGATGAACGCCAGCCGATCCACTGTACATTCCGTCCTTCAGGGCGGCCCGTGCGCGGCAGCACGGGCCACAATTTTCTTGCCCGTATTCATTCTGCAACGCTGCATCCACCAGCCAATTGAAGCCTGCACGTAAAGGTTGCGTGTCCGTCTAGGGGGGGGTAACATTCTTGCAGCATATTCAAGAGGTTCCCATGTTCACAAAAGCCGTATCCACCACTGCAGTTCTGTTCGCCTTGTCCACTCCCGCCTTCGCTGATCCGACAGTAGGCTTTGGCCTCAACTTCACCTTTGGCAATGGCAGTGTGGATACTGGCGTCGGTGTTCGGATGTTTTCCAATGATGAACGAGACAAAGCAGCCGCGTCGGTCGGTCTCGATTATATGTTCGGCAGCCAAAGTTTGCGCGGTTCCCTTGGTGCGGCTTACATGATGGACAACAGCTATATCGAGCTGAATGGCGGGTATGACTTCGGCAGCGGCGAGTTTGATTTCGGTATTGGCGGAGGCATAACGGAGGATGCAGGATCGTCTGATGATTCCTGGTTCGGACCCGACGGTCGTTGGGTCTAACGACGGCCGCACTGTCGACGAAACCTAGCCACTAGAAAATATTAGTATGAGCCCCAGTTGGGGCTCTTTCCAATTACTGCACAGCAATCCGTCAGTTTCTTCCAGCTAAACTCCTCACCTAGGATTTTTGTAAGGCTATTTGCTAAGAGAGTGTTTCCATAAAGGAACGAGAGCTTTTTGCTGCCGTAAACAGATGTCATCCCCACGCAGCTGTCAATCACCACGCATGTACATCGATTTGGTGTGGCTCGCGCTCCCCTCAGGATCTTCTCTCAAGCAAATAGGACAGTTTCTGACCGTCGGATTACGAAGAGCACGTGAAATAAAGACTTCATTTCTGAAACACGTCTTCACACCCCCAATGCCGGCTCCCGCCCAAGACACCAGTTCTTCCATTTCTTGGGCATCAATACCTGCCAGTTGACAGAGCCGTTCGAGCGGCCATGGATCGAGGTTCAGAACGCGCTTTATAGAAAATCCCATTTCAATCGAAAACTGGGCCGGTCCGCAGCCATTTGCGGCTGCCATCCTAGGCAGGAAGGAAGGTAGAGTTTCTCGCGGTTTCGGCCCCTGCGAGGCCTGAGGAGTGGTCGAACGACCGCGCGTGTCCGTCGACATCGGGCGGGTTTCAGACATTTTCTGCGTTCTGCACCAAAGGCAGAAATGCGCAGTATAGCCACTTTGCAAAGTTTGACCGGTTTGCCGACAGCAGTCATTCGTGTAGGCTGGATCTGAGCCCAATGTGGCTTGTGCTGCAATCTGCAAAGTCGTCTACACAAGGCAGTAAGGTGACCTTCGTTTCATTTGGAAGACAATTGTTGCTCAACAATTCGAAGCAGACCTTTAGAGTGTTTTTCGTTAGTTTGATGCCTTAGTGTTTGCCCACTTTGAGCTTAAGCGGCGCGGTGAAGGCCACTATACTTGGGCATGGTGGCGGCCAGTGCGGCATAGAAAGTATTTTCGGCAAATGGCGATTGTACGTTGCCACTGTCGGCAGGGGAAAGCCTGTCGCGCCCACGTCAATTTCCTAGTCCAGATATGGACATATTGAGGACTGCTAACGCGAAATATTTCTTGGACGGTTTGGCTTTATTTGCAAAAAATTTTTCAATTGTAGGCAGTGAGGTGTGACGCATTGATTCCATTTTCAAAACAACACTTGGTCGGCGAAGAACGTACGCGCGTTGATTTGGCCATGCAGGGCAGCTCATTGTCTGGCCCTGGTGTCTACAGCACACTTTGCGAGACCCTAATTGCACAGCAGTTGGGCGGCGCGCCAGCAATGTTGGTGCCTTCATGCAGTGCGGCGCTTGAAATTGCGGCTATCTTGCTCAACTTGCAGTCGGGCGATGAAGTCATCATGCCGTCTTATACATTTACCACAACAGCCACTTCAGTCGCATTGCGCGGCGCGACGCCCGTTTTTGTTGACGTGGACAGCGTGAATTTCAACATTTGCCCCGACGCAGTAGAGAGGGCGATTTCGCCGCGGACCAAAGCAATCATTGTGGTGCATTACGGCGGCGTTCCTGCGGATATGATCCGTCTGACCCAAATTGCGGAGGCGCACGGCATCAAAATCGTTGAAGACGCAGCGCAAGCCTATGGGTCTAGCCTGAACGGGCGTCCAGCCGGAAGCTTTGGCGCAATGTCATGCTTCAGCTTTCACGGCACGAAAAACATAAGTGCCGGAGAAGGGGGAGCATTGGTTGTCAATGATCCCGACCTCGTCGAACGCGCGGAAATCGTGTGTGAAAAAGGCACTGACAGGAAGCGTTTTCTTGCAGGTGGCGTGCAGTTTTATACGTGGCAAGACATTGGGTCGTCGTATGTTACCAATGAGATGACCGCAGCCTTTCTGTCCGTTCAGCTAGAAGCGGCTGGAGCCATCAACGCCCGACGTGTTCAGCAATGGCGTTTTTACAAGGAAGCGCTGACAGAACCTGCCCGAAACGGCCATTTTGATCTCCCCGATCCTCCGAAAAACTGCGAACATAATGGTCATTGTTTCTTTGTTGTGACGAAGGACAAAGAGGCCCGCAGCGACCTGTCCAAATTTCTATTGGCGCGAGGCATCAAGGCCGTTTCACACTATGTGCCCCTCCACAGCGCACCAGCTGGCAAAAGGCTTGCGCGTTATGAAGGCCCGATGCATTCGACAGATCGTGCTGGGGATTGTCTTCTTCGGCTGCCCCTTTGGCATGACATGGACGATGAGCAGGAAATTGTAGTGAGCGCAGTGCATGACTGGTGCGCGCGATGAAAGGTGCCTCAGGACCATGACACGACATACCACGGATTTTGTTTTAAACGTCGCATTCACAGGGGCTGTTTCCGACAAGCGCCGTAATCCGGCTGTACCTTACACAACGGACGAGATTGTTTCAGACGCGGCAGCTTGTGCTAGAGCTGGCGCCACGATGGGGCACTTTCATGTGCGCACGGACTCTGGCGCTGCAACGAATGATCCTGATCTTTACGCCGAGTTGTTTCGCGCGCTGCGTGCAGACCCCGACGCCTCCAAGCTGGTGCTAGTGGCTTCGACAAGCGGACGGCATGGGCAGACTTTGGAGCAGCGCGCTGCGGTTCTGGATCTGCCGCTTGATGCACGCCCAGATATGGCATCTTTGACGCTGTCATCTTTGAATTTTGCAACGGGCCCCAGTATCAATCACCCTGATGATATCATTGCATTGGCCCAGCACATGCAGGCCAACGGGGTCGTGCCAGAGCTTGAGGTTTTCGATCTTGGGATGGTGGCGTATTTAAACCACCTTATTGAGAAAGGAACACTGAAGGGGCCGTTCTTTGTGAACGTGATTTTCGGCATACCCGCGGGGGCGCAGGCCGATGCGCTGACAGCTGGTACGATGATGGCGCAACTGCCGGAAGATTCACTGGTTTGCTTTGGTGGTGTCGGAAAATGGCAACTGCCTGCGCATTTTCTCGCGATGGTGGGAGCAAATGGTTTGCGGACGGGGTTGGAAGACAACCTGCGTCGCTCGGACGGAAAGACGCAGACCACGAACATCGAATTGACCCAACGTGCAGTGGAACTAGTTCATTTGGCTGGCCGTAGGCTCATGAGCCCGCGCGATTTCCGCGATCAAATGTTGCCGAAGCGACAATGAAAACGACAGCCCCGATAGTTGCGGTGGTTGCACGTGAAAGCAGCGTGGTCGAGTCTTTGTCGCAAAACGTAGCGCAAGGGCTGGGTTCGCATGGATTTAACGTGTCTACCTGCAGGGATGGCGATCCAGCTTTGCTCAAGTCTGATATCGTATTGGTCCTTGGGTCTGTCGGCTCCATGCGCCGTACCGTTTCGCTGTTGGAACGAAATCCCAACCCCAGACGTATCGTCGTCATGTGGGTGTTTGAGCCGTTGCCTGCGCGTTTCATGTCGAAGGCCCGTATTCGCCTAGCATCACACCTGAGCCCTGTCCAAACAGGCAAGGCGTGGACCAAGCCGGTGCTTCACCTTCTGACCCGACCGCTCGACTATGTGCTACATCTTCCATATCGAGATATTGTTTCCGCACGGATGTTCCGTTTCCTTGTCGACACATTCGCCATGCTGGACAGGGGGCAGCGCAAGGGCTGGCTTAATCACGTGGTTACCAGCACGGAAGAAAAACGCCTGTACCTAGAAAGCCACGGCATCAGCGCGCAGTTTCTACCTGTTGGTCAGCAACCGTTTTTTGGCAAAGACATGCAAATGCCACGCGACATCGATGTGTTGTTCATTGGGTCGTTAAAATCCAAACGAAGACGTCGGGAGTTGGATCAATTGAGGTCGCGTCTGGCAGCCTATGGCCTGAAGACGCACATACCAGACGGGCCCGTTTGGGGGGAGGCTCGCGCCGAATTGGTAAACCGTACTAAGGTTTTGCTGCATATCCACAATTTCGAATGGGATACCCCCTGGATGCGATGGAACCTTGCTGCAGCAAACGGGGCCGCGGTAGCATCACAGCCCTTGTCAGTCCCTTACCCAATGCGACCTGGGATCGATTACCTCAGCGCGCCTGCCGAAGACCTCGCCGCGGCCATCCGCAATTTGGTGCAAGACGAGACAAGATGTCAGCAGATGGTGAGGACCTGCCAAGCCACGATTTCTGAACATATGACAGCCGCTCGTTCTATCGCTCTTTTGGCCCAGAAATTTGAAACCTTACTGCAGCAACGAGGCTGATATGACGCAACGCGTCCTGATCATGGGCACCACGTCCTATACCGAAGTTTTCATCGACATGTTCAATGCCGTTGAAGGGATAGAATTCGCAGGATGTATAGAAAACCAATCTCCTGTGCGCGTTGGCGAGACTCTCGCGAATTTGCCAATTCATTGGCACGAGGACGTCCGTGAAATGGCCGAGACGCACAAGTTGACCTGTTCGCTTGCCACGGCAGAGCGAAGCAGTTGGATCGAACAGATGGCGGGCTTTGGATTCGATTTTGTCACCCTTGTGCATCCCTCTTCCGTGGTATCTCAGAAGACATGCATGGGGCGTGGCGTCTCAGTAGACGCAGGAAGTGTTATCGCAGGATACTCACAGATCGGGGAGCACGTCAGAATTGGGCGCAGGGTTTCATTTGGTCATCACACCAGTGTGGGCGCTTACTCGACCCTTCACCCCGGCTGCATCGTGTCTGGTCAATGCAGGATCGGCGCGAAAGTTATACTGGGCACTGGAAGCGTCATACTTGACGGTCGGACCGTTGGCGACGGTGCGGTTGTGGCCGCTGGCGCAATCGTGACAAAAGATGTGCCCGCCCGAACCATGGTCGCTGGCAATCCTGCGCAAATTAAGAAACGCTTTGACCTGTAAGGTGACGCTATTGCAGTTCTACAAAACGCAAATTTGCGCTGCATGGCAGCATCTGAACCAATGCAAATATCGCAACCTCTTTTGGAAACCAAAGCTGGAAGCGGAACGTGAACTGAGCAAAAGCAAACCCGCATCTTACCTGTTTACTACGCGCACTGTGGCGGTCAGCGATCACATATTATACCTCATCAAATTTGTTCCTGAACAACTTGGGGCGAGCAGCAGACATTCGCTGCGCCCTGCACGAACGGCAGCTGACAGCGGTCATTCAATGAATTTGTCCAGAACGGCAGCTATGCGCAGATGGCGACCTTTGCAAAGTCGTGGTCAGCGGGCCGCCTTGATGGGGCGAACGGCCCAGAGCGGACATTCATGCGAGAACCGTTTAACGGTAGAAGCCAACTCGAGGCGAACAAGACTTGCGCAGCTACAGCACCAGAGGCATTCCGAAGTGCGGGCGGAGACCAGACATTCGCTGAAATCGCTCGGCCTGCGCCCCGGCATCCTGCTTAATCTCATTCGAAAACCGAACTCTCTTGTTCATAACCGCCTCTCCTTGGTTCCCAAATTACCAAGCAAAGCGTCTACAAACCCAAGGATATCTCAGAAGCCAGTTTCACTCATAGCTCCGCAAAGCAAAACCTAAGCTATTTGCCGTCCGCCCTGTCCGCATCTATAGCAAGCAGGGCTTGGCGGCGGACAGGGTGGACGACGATTGGGGGAAGTTTCTAGTCAGACTGAGCTCACGTTGTAAATCAACAAAATCTCAGCAGAGGCACCACCCATTCATTTGCAATCAGAAACTATAATTAACACCCAGTTTAACTTGGCTCATATCCATCTCGTTTTCGAAACTGGCCTCAAAAACTTCGTCAAAATCTGTATAACTCCACTCGGCGTAAGCGGTCCACCGATCCGTAATGCGCCGTTCCACGCCCAGCCCCATCGTTATACCGTCCAAGTCACGAGTACCGAGTAGTACTCCTGAGCTAATCACAGTCTCTGAAAACTCAGCTTGAGTATACCCTGCAAGCACATATGGAAGCCAGTTTCCTGCGTCATAACCGACGCGAGCAAACACACTCGCCATCTTATCAATCTCGTATTCAAAAATATCAAGGCCAACACTCGCTCCACCGACGCCGTCAAGTGAGCCTACACCGTACTCAAGGCCTACACCGACAATAACCTTAGAAAACTGCCAGTCGTATCCAGCGCGCAGAGCGCCTGTCATACCATCGAAATCTATCAAGGTTGTGTCCCCTGAAGAGCCAGGGAGCGCACCATCCGGAGCAATGACGTCACTTTGCGCCCAAGCGAGGTTTCCACCAGCATAAGCACCAGTCCAATTGGGAGCGACGGCAGCCTGAGTAACGACAGGAGTCCTTTCTATCACAGGCTCAACCAAATTGCCTGCAAATGTCGCGGATGCACAAAGCACCATAAGGGAGGATATGGATAACACGGATTTCATTTTTCACCTTTAGAGAAACAGAAGAGAATTTCTACGCAAAAACGGGGACTAAATTCTATGCGAGCTATTGTCAAACCTGGTGTCCCAGGATTTTTCATGCGGCGGCCTGATCCCAAAATATCGACATGTTTTGCGTACGTTGCCGATCTTTTCAGCATGGTGGAGCACTCTAAACTTGCGTTGAATGTCACGTTCTTCGTTCGTCATAGAAACTTCCTCCACCCCAAATTGGGTAATTTACAGGAAGTGTTCCGAGAGTCCGTACATGTCTACAATATTGTGCGGCAAAGAGTGAATGCTCACCGCCCCATCCATCCGCCATCGACGACAAGGATTTCACCGTTGATGTAGTCGGAGGCGTCGGAGGCTAGGAAGACGGCGGGGCCGGCGAAGTCTTCGGGCTTGCCCCAGCGGCCTTGCGGGATGCGCTCAAGGATCGCTTTGGAGCGCGCGGGATCGTCTTGCAGCGCCTGCGTGTTGTCGGTGGTGATATAGCCCGGTGCGATGGCGTTGACGTTGATGCCCTGACCTGCCCATTCGTTGGCGAGCGCCTTGGTCAACTGGCCGATTCCGCCCTTTGAGGCCGCGTAGCCCGGCACGGTGATGCCGCCTTGGAAGGTCAGCAGCGAGGCGGTGAAGATGATTTTGCCCGACCCGCGTGCCAGCATGCCGCGCCCGATTTCGCGGCTCAGCACGAACTGCGCCGAGAGGTTCACGTCGATCACCTCGTCCCACCATTCGTCGGGATGTTCGGCGGCGGGTTTGCGCTTGATGGTGCCCGCGTTGTTCACGAGGATATCGGGCGCGTGGCCGTCATCCTCGATCGCCTTGGCAAAGGCATGAACGGCGGCACGGTCGGAGAAATCGCATTGGTAGGCGGTAAACTTGCGCCCCATGGCAGTGACAGATTTCTCCACCTCGGAGCCTTCCAGCTCCAGCGTGGCGGACACACCGATGATATCCGCGCCCGCCGAGGCCAGACCTTGCGCAATGCCGCGCCCGATGCCGCGTTTGGCACCTGTCACCAGTGCGGTTTTTCCTGTCAGGTCGAAGGTTTTGAGGATGCTCATGCGTCTGCTCCCACTTTGATAAGGCTTTTCATGGCGGTCGGGCTGCTGTCGAGGGCTTCAAAGGCGGCCTGAATATCGGACAGCGGGGCCACGTCGGTGATGATGGTTTCCGCATCGACACCGCCGGAGGCGATGATCGCGATGGCCTTCTCGTAGTCCTCTGGCTCATAGACCCGCGCGCCGATCAGCTGCAACTCACGCCAGAAGAACTGGAACATGTCGATCTCTGGCTTCTTGGCGTGGATTGCGACCATGACGATGCGGGCGCGGGTGGCGGCCACGGCGGTCATGGCGTCGACGCCGGGCTGGGTGCCCGAGACTTCAAAGACCACATCAGCGCCCTTGGTGCCGGTGCGTGCGTTGATCTCTTCCTTGAGGTCCACTTCGGCGGGGTTCACGGTGTCGAACCCGAGCTTTTGTGCAATGGCGAGGCGGTTGGGGTTCACTTCAGAGATTACCACATTGCCGCCCGCATCACGGGCAACCATCGCCACGAGAATGCCGATGGGGCCGCCGCCGATCACGACAACATCCTCGCCCGCCTTCAGACCCGACATGCGCACATCGTGGCAGGCCACAGCGACAGGTTCGATCAGCGCCGCATGGTCGAGACGCAACCCGTCAGGCAGTTTGTGCAGCGTGTGGGCGGGCACGTTCCAAAGCTCCTGCATCGCGCCATCTGTGTCGAGGCCGAGGAACTTCTGGTTATGGCAGATATGGGAATGTCCCGCCTTGCAGGCAGGGCAGTTTCCGCAGGGATCAAGCGGGCGGACGACAACGTTTTGTCCGACCAAATCCTGAGAGACGCCTTCACCGACGGATTCCACCGTGGCCGACATTTCGTGTCCGATGGTGCGGTTGGTGCCCACGCGGGCATCCATGTTGCCGTGGAAGACGTGCATGTCGGTCCCGCAAATCCCGCAATAGGCAATCCGCAACCGCGCCTGCCCCGCAGCGGGCGGCGCTGCCTCGATCTGCTCGACAACAAACTGCCTGTTCCCGCGGTAGAAGGCGGCGTTAATCTTAGGGGTGCTCATTTGTGCATCTCCTCATGTGCGGCTTGGAGTTTGTCCCAGTCAAACGTGACGCCGATCCCTGCTTCGGAGGGGGCAACGGCCATGTGGTCTTCGACCACGAGGGGACGGGTTGTGTATTCGTCAATGGGGAAGGAATGGACCTCAATCCACTCGGCGTCGGGCTGGCCCGAGACGAGGCTGACGTGGAGTTCCTGCATCCCGTGGGAGCAGATGGAAATCCCGTGTTTGCGACCCAATGCCGCCGCTCTGAGCCAGCCCGTGACGCCGCCACAGTTGGAGGCGTCAGGCTGGAGGTAGCCCAGTTTGGCGTCGTCGACCGCGTATTCGAATTCGTGGATCGTATGAAGGTTCTCGCCCATGGCCAGCGGGATGGAGGTGGCCTCTGCGATGCGGCCGAAGCCTTTGTAGTCGTCGGGGATTGTCGGCTCCTCGAACCATGTCAGGTTATAGGGTTCAAAGGCTTTTGCGGCCTCTATTGCCTGGTCAACACTCATCGAATAGTTGGCGTCCACCATGAAAGGCATATCTGGTCCGATCAGCTCGCGCACGGCGCGCACGCGCTCCACGTCCTCGGCGAGGGTGGGCCGGCCGATTTTGATCTTCACGGCATTGAAGCCTCGGTCGAGATAGCCGCGAATGCTGTCGAGTAGCTTGGGCAAGGGGAAGTTGAGGTCGATCCCGCCCGCATAGGCGCGGCAACGGTCACTGTCTCCGCCTGCCATTTTCCAAAGGGGCTGGCCCGTGCGTTTGCCGCGCAGATCCCACAAGGCAATGTCCACAGCGGAGATGGCAAAGGAGGCGATCCCGCCACGCGCGACGTAATGCACATGCCATTGCATCCCGTCATAGAGCGCATCGATGTCGCTGGCGTCCTTGCCAACCAAAAAAGGCGTCAGGTCATGCTCTATCATCGCCGCAATCGCGCGCCCGCCCTTGCCACCCGTGTAGGTATATCCCGTCCCTGACGAGCCATCGGCGAGCCGCACGGTGGCGCAGACGAGTTCGAAATGCGTGTGATCACCATGTTTCGCGTCGGTGAGAACCTCGGCGAGAGGGACGTCAAAGAGTTGGACGTCAATGGCGGTGATGCGCGTGTCTTGGGTGTTTGTAGACATGTTGCCTCTCTATTTTGGTCGGACCAAACAAGATCTAACTATCCGTCAGAGGCGCAGAGAGTCAACAGGAACTCCACAATCTCTATATTTTGTTGTACTAAAAATCAGGCTCGCCCATTTTGCTGGGGCGGGAAACCCGAAGAGACCCGAAAAAGACAGGCAGGAAACGCAACATGACAGGACAGAATGCGGCGCATCGCGCTTCCGATCAGGTGGTGACCGAGATCGAGAAACGGATTCGAACGCGCGAGTTAGTCGAGGGGCAGCCCCTACCGCCAGAGCGCGATCTGATGGAGGAATTCGGCATCTCCCGCACGGTGGTGCGCGAGGCGGTGCGCATTCTCTCGTCGCGCGGTTTGGTCGAGGCACGCCCACGCTTTCGTCCTGTTGTGCGCAAGCCCGGCTATGACGGTGCGGTGGATGTGCTTAGCGGCATCGTCCCCAACCTGCTGACCACGAAGGACGGGGTGAAGAACCTCTTTGATACCCGCGTGCTGATCGAAGGGGCACTGGCCCGTCAGGCGGCTCTAACCGCGCGTAAGGAGGACATTGCCGATCTTAAAGCGGCCCTTGAGGCCAATGAGGCGGCGATGGAAGACAGCGACGAATTTTACGCCACCGACAAGGCGTTTCATAACGTTCTTTACAAGATTTCGGGCAACCCCGCGCTTCTTGCGGTGCATCGGGCTTATACCACGTGGCTTGAGCCGCATTGGTCACAAATGCCCCGACTCAAGGAACGCAACGCGCGCAATTATCAAGCGCACAAGGATATTTTTGACGCGATCCTGATGCGCGATCCCGATGCTGCCGAGAAGGCATTGGTCGAGCACCTCGAAAATGCCTGGACGCAGGTGAGCTCCACCTTCGGCGAGTCGGAGGCCTGAAACGCAATGGACCGCCTCGTGTGAGGCGGTCCATCGTTGGTTCTAAAAGGGACCGGCGCTTAGTAGCGCTGATAAACCGTGCGTTTTTGCATGTAGCACTCAAGCCCGTGGACGCCATCTTCGCCACCCACACCGCTGAGCTTGTGGCCGTTGTGGTAGCCCTGAATGTAGCCGATGATCCCCGTGTTGAGGAAGATCGTGCCCGTCTCCATCCGCTGGATCGCGTCCATGTAGACGCTCGGGTTCTGGGTCCATAGATAGGCCGACAGACCATCGGGACGGTCATTGGCAATGGCAAGCGCCTCTTCGTAGTCCTTCACCCGCACAACGGGCAGGACAGGGCCGAAGATTTCCTCTTTCACCGCTGCCGTTTCCGGTGTGGCATCGACAAGCACCGTGGGTTCAAACCAGTTGCCACCCTCAAAAGGTGCGTTGTCGGGACGTTTGCCGCCCGCCGCGATTCTCGCGCCACCCGCGACAGAGGCCGCCACGATTTTCTCGACTCGTGCCAGAGCATCGGGCGTGGTGATCGGACCCATGCCGCCGTTGGTCATCGGGTCGCCGAGTTTGATCTTCGAGACGTGTTCGAGCAGTTTTTCGGTGAACTCATCGGCCACGGCATCTTCGACCAGAACGGACTCCGAGCAGATGCAGACCTGACCCGCATTGGCAAAACGTGCGATGGCGCAGGCTTCGGCGGCGGCGTCGATATCGGCGTCTTTGAGCACGATGAAAGGGGCCGAGCCGCCCAATTCGAGCGAGAGCGCGGTGATGTTCTTGGCCGAGGCCGCCTGCACCATCTGGCCTGCGCGGATCGAGCCCGTGAGGGTGATCATGCGCACGGTGGGGCTTTCGACGAGGGGGGCGCCCACGTCGGCACCTGTCCCCGTGACCATGTTGATCACGCCCGCAGGAAGACCCGCTTCCTCGCAGATGCGGCAGAAGACCGAGGCCGTCACAGGCGTGGCTTCATGGGGTTTGAGGATCATGGTGTTGCCCGTGATCAGCGCCGGACCCGCTTTGCGCCCGATCAGGGCGAGCGGATAGTTGTAAGCGCACAGGCCAAGGGTCACGCCGTAAGGCACCTTGTAGATGAAGAGCTGTTCGCGTGGATTGTCGGAGGGGAAGATATCCCCGCGAAGGCGACGCGCGGCTTCGGCGGCGTAGGTGAAATAGCGGATCGTGTCGGTGACTTCGGCGGCGGCATCGGCCTTGGGCTTGCCTTGCTCTTGCACCAGAAGCGTCTCGAACAGATCGCGCTCGCGCTCGATTCCCTCGACGATTTTGTAGATGTATTCTGCGCGTTTGATCGGCGGGAGAAGCGCCCATTCCTTTTGCGCCCGCGCCGAGCTTTCAATCGCGCGGTCGACTTCGGCGGGAGTGCAGGCGGGCACTTCCGCCCATGTCTCGCCCGTCGCGGGGTTGCGCACGTCCATGCGCGCACCGTTCGATGCCTCAACCCATTCATTGTCAATGAAGCATTTGTAGAACACGAGGGTTCTCCTTTCAGTCAGTGAGAGACACCAGCGCCTGCCATGTCGGCAAGCATCTGGTCTTTTTCAAAATTCGGGTAGCTGTATTCGGAGACCGCGTGTCCCTGATAGAGCGTGTGGACGCGGTCGGCCAACATGATGACCTCGTCGATCTCGTAGGACAGGATCAGGATGCCGACACCGCGTCCCGCCAGATCCTCGATGATGCGGTAGATGTCGGCCTTGGCATGGACATCAATCCCGCGGGTGGGTTCGAGCAGGATGAGCAGGTCAAGATCTTCGTCGAGCCAGCGCGAGAAGCAGATTTTCTGCTTGTTCCCGCCAGAGAGGAAACGGATTTCCTGATCGGGGCTTTCGGTCTTGGTCGAGGTGTCCTTGATCGCCTTGTCCACTAGCCTGTCGATCCGCGCGCCGTCGAGCAGCCCGAAATGCGCGGATTTCTCCAGATAGGGCAGGGCGATGTTGTCACGCACGGACAGCGGCGGCAGGATGCCGTTTTTGTCGCGGTTCTCGGTGACAAGTCCCATGCCCTCGGCTACCGCCTGCGCAGGGCCACGGCCGGGTTTGAGCGGGCTGCCTTTGTAGACGATGCTGCCATTGTAATCGCCATCCAGACCAAAGATGGCCTTGGCCAGTTCGGGCGCACCACAACCGCGCAGCCCCGTCATCACCACGATCTCGCCTGGCCGCACGTCAAAGGATATGTCGCGATAGGTCTCGCCTTTGCTCAGTCCGGTGACCGACAAAAGCGGGGCGGCGGTGATTTCCTTGTGCGGCTTGACGAAATGCTCCAGCTCCTCGCCCGTCATCTCGTTGATGACGGCCTCTTCGGTGGTGTCCTCTGTGCGTTCGTTCAGCACGATCCGCCCGTCGCGCATGACCGTCACTTCCTCGGCAATCGAGAAAATTTCGGGCATGTGGTGAGAGATGTAGATGATTGCGATGCCTTCTTTCTTCATCCGGTCGATGAACTGGAACAGACGATCCTTGTCCTCCTCTGAAAGCGCCGATGTCGGCTCGTCCATCACGATGAGCCAACTGTCGGACATCAGCGCGCGGATGATCTCCACGATCTGCTTCTCGCCCGAGTTCAATTCGCGCACGGGACGGTTGGGGTCGATGTCGAGACCGAAACGCTCCAGCTCGCGCCCCACCTGTGCGGCCATTTCTTTCTTGTCGAGCAGGGGTGTGGACCCGCGCCGCAGTTCGCGGCCCAGAAAGATATTCCCCGCCACGGTCAATTCGTTGATGAGCGACAGCTCTTGGTGGATCATCGAAATGCCTGCCGCGCCTGCATCTGCGGGGCGGGTGATCTCTATAGGTCTGCCATTGTGTTCAATGACGCCTTCGTCCTTTTGGTAAACGCCGCCGAGGATTTTCATAAGCGTGGATTTCCCCGCGCCATTGAGGCCGACGAGCGCGTGGACCTCGCCCGCGACACAGGAGAAATTCACGTCATCAAGCGCACGGGTGGCAAAGAAACTCTTGCCGATCCCTTTCATGTCAATGCGGTTTGTCATGCTGCTTTCCCCCGCTGCGTAAAGGTGTCGAGAAGAACCACGCCCAACAGGATCATCCCCTTGATGAGATTTTGCAGGTAGGGGTTCATCCCTGTGAGAACGAGGCCGTTGATGATAATGCCATAGAGCAGAACGCCCAGAATGGTGCCGAGCAACTTGCCCCGCCCGCCAAAGAGCGATGTGCCGCCGAGGATCACGGCGGTGATGGCATCGAATTCAAGATAGAGACCCGCCCAAGGCTGGCCCGAGGACACGCGCCCCACGGTGATGATCGCCGACAGCCCCGCAAGCGCGCCTGATAGAACGTAGATCCACATGATCTTTCGTTCAGGACGGCGACCCAGAACGAAGGCCGTGTTGAAATTCGATCCTGCTGCATAGACATCGCGCCCGAAGGTGGTCTTGTAAAGCAGGACCGACAGGGCGGCGAAGACCAGCGCGACAAAGGGAATGACCACCGGAAACGCGCCCCAGCTTGTCCCGCCGAGCCACAGGAAGGCAGGGTCGGAGACGTTGATCGAATTGGCATCATAGATCACCAACGCCAACCCCCGCGCCAAGGCGAATGTCGCCAGCGTCACCATGAAGGCCGAGAGCTTCAACTTGCCAATGAAATAGCCGTTGATCAGGCCGATCAAACTGCCCGCCACAATCGCCGCGATAAAGCCGAGCGTGGCCGATCCCGTCACCGTCAGGGTGATCACACCGATCCCGCCTGCGAATGCGACGTTCGAGCCGACCGAGAGGTCAATCCCTCCCGTCAGCATGATGAAGGTCATCCCCATGGAGACCAGAAACAATACGGAAATGGACCGCAGCAGGATGCCGAGGTTCGTGAGCGAATAGAAATTGTCATTGGCGATCGAGAAACCGATGGCGGCAATGAGGATCAACCCGATCAGTACCAAATACCGAAGGGTGAGCGTGTCGAGCTTCTTTTTCGGCCGATCGGCGATGTTGGTGGTCGCGCTTGTCATGGGTCATTGTCCTATAAAAGGACCACCGGCAGCAGGGAGGCGATGCCGGTGGCCAGAGTGCTACTTGACGCTTTCAGGGCCAAATTCGAGGTAGCCGTTCGCGGCCACATCGAGCGCTTGATCGACGTAGTAGACTTCAACATCTTCGGGGAAGCCGTTTGCGAGGGCCATTTTGTGGTTCTCTTCGGTCATCACCAGCGGTGTGAAGAAGTCGTAAACCTTGTCAGGCGTCTCGCCCTTGTGGATGCGGTAAGCCATCTGCACGAAGTTCCAGCCTTCGCGGGTGCCCGACAGGAGAATGTCAGCTTTCACCTGACCGTCTTTCATCTGTTGGATGATCGGGATGTCACCGTCATAGCCGAAGAATTCGATGTCGGTATTGCCGCTGTTGGTCGCAATCGCGATGGATGGATACATATAGGCGTCGGTCACGCCCGAAATCGCGTTGAGATCGGGATATTGGGTGAGCCAGTTTTCCGCGATGGATTGCGCCTTGACCGTGTCCCAGTCGGCGGGTTGTTCGGCGACAACCTCAACGTTGTCACAGGTCGCGATGCCTTTCATGATGCCTTCGTGGCGTGCCTCGCCCGAGGGGTTGCCTGCCTGACCGAGCATGACGCCAACCTTGTAGGGTTCGCCGCCCGAGAGCGCACAGATTGCCATGCCCTGATTGGTGCCGTTGACAACATCACCGAGGGTGAAGCTGTAATCCGCGCTCTCCATAGGCGAATGCACGGCGATCCACGTGATGCCTGCCTCTTGGGCCTTGGCAACGAGCGGCTCGAATGCATCAACGTTGATCGCGTTGACGAACATGATGTCGGGTTTTTCGTTAATGGTCACTTCGGTTTGCTGGATCATCTTTTCCAACGACCCTTCGGCGGACAGCCAGTGGCCGGAGATTTTCACATCGTCGAAGGCTTCGTCATAGGCTTTGATCGCATCCTCAAAGCCAGAGAGCCATGCGACGTGATAGGGTGCAACGTGGCCGTCGTTGATGAACACGATGTCGAGCGTGTCGTCGGCGGCAAATGCCGCGCCCGCGCCGAGCGCTGAAAGCGCCGTTGCGGCCAGTAGGTTTGTCGAAAGTTTCATTGGATTTTCCTCCTCGTTAATCCAGTGTTGCCAGCGGGATGGTCCCGTTCTGACGTCTTTGCTTGGCTATTGCGCTTCGGCCTGTCTGGACTGCCAAAGCACCCAGTTCGCGCCGAGCGCAGCCAAGATCACCGCCCCCTTGAACACCTGATGCCAAACGTCCTCCACGTTGAGCAGGTTCAGGGAGTTGTTGATGATGCCGATGAAAAGAAGTCCCCAGAAGGCGCCGCCAATCGTGCCGCGTCCTCCAAGGATCAATGTGCCGCCGATGATGATGGCGGCGATGCCGTCGAGCAGAAGCCCGTTGCCGTCGAGACCGGGTTGGACAAAGCCCATGCGGGTGGACAGCATGATGCCCGCAAAGCCGCTGCACAGACCCGAGAACATGAACACGCCGATCTTCACGCGGTCTACGTTGATACCCGCGAGCTTGGCGTTTTCTTCCGAGTTGCCGAGTGCGATGACATAGGCGCCCCAGCGGGTATGGTTGTAGACGATATAGGCGATGACAAAGAGGGCGACGAGAAACAGGAAGGACCAGTAAAAGCCCATGAATTTCTCCGCGCCCAGAAAGCGGAAGAATCCGCCCATCAGGAATATCTGTTGCCCGCGTGGGATGATGAGACCCGATAGCCCCTGTGCCATGAACAGCATCGACAGGGTGACGATGAAGGCGGGCAGTTTGAGTTTGGCGATAAGGACGCCGTTGAAGAACCCAAGGGCAAGTGAGCTGACCAGTACCGCAATCAGGCCAAGCTCGACCCCGCCTGTCATGCCAAAGAAGACTCCGAGTACGATGGCGAATAGAACCGAACCCATCCCCATAGACAGATCGATATTGCCCGACACCACCACGAAGAACTGGCCAAGTGCGATCAGCCCGATAGGCACGATCTGGCGCGAGATGGCCGACATATTGTCGAGGCTCATGAAGCGCGGGCTGATGAGGTAGAAGACGAGGCAAAGCGCCAGCGTCACAAAGATGATATTGTTCTCTCTGAGTAGTTTACCGATAGCAGGCACGTGTTTCTCCCTCATTTCATCTATTTTGGTACGACCAAAACAACATGAATGGACACAATGTCCGTAAAGTTGTCAAGTGGCGACTGCGTCCTGCCTGTATGGTCGTACAAAATAGACGATAATTTCTTTCGTGTTCTTTATAGATTGCCCAGAATCATTTCTGCGCAGCGGTCGCCAAGCATCATCGCGGGGGCGTTGGTGTTGCCTGCGGGGATGTCGGGGACGGCGGACATGTCGCACACGCGCAGCCCCTCAACCCCGCGCACCCGCATCCGCGCGTCCAGCACCGCCGTCCTGTCGCCGTCCGCGCCCATCTTCGCCGTGCCCGAGGGGTGGAAGTTGGTCTTGACCACCTTGCGGCAATGCGCGGCCAATCCCTCGTCGGACATATCGAGCGGAGCGACGACTTCGGCCACCTTGCTCGCCAGCGGTTCCGTCTCCATCGTTTCGCGGAAATAGCGCAGCCCCTTGATCATTTCCGCCATGTCGCGCGGATCGTCGAGGAAGCGCGGATCGACCAGTGGCATCTCGTCGGGATTGGCCGAGGCCAGACGCACCTCGCCCTTGGAGTGCGGTTTGAGCAGCACCATCTGGATCGAGACGCCGTAGTCTTCCTTGATGGTCTTGAGCTGTTCCTCGTTGAGATACATCACGGGGATGCAATAGGCCTCATGGGTGGGCAGGGCGTCTGGGTCGCTCGGATTGACGAAACACGCCGCCTCCAGCCCCGTCGTCGTGATCCGCCCGCGCCCGAAGAGTTTGAACTCCAGACCGTTGCGCAGCATGTTCCAGCCGCGATCCTGCTTCCAGTAGCCGTAAGGCCCGTTGGCCCGCGCCACGACAGAGACATCAGGGTGATCCATGAGGTTCTGCCCGACACCGGGCAGGTCCGCGACCACGTCAATCCCGTGCTCGCGCAGATGCGCCGCCGGCCCCAGCCCCGACAGCATCATGAGCTTCGGCGTCACCAGCGCCCCCGCCGTGAGCAGGATTTCCCCGTCCGCCCGTGCCTCTTTCACCGTGCCCTTCGCGTCCTTGTAGACCACGCCAACCGTGCGACCGTTCTCGATCACGATCCGCTGCACCCGCGCCTGCAGGCGAATGGTCAGGTTGGGATCATCCTTGATCGGGTCGATGAAGGCATAGGCCGCCGAAATGCGCTGCCCCTTGTTGTAGGTGAACTGGAAATAGCCCACGCCACGTTGGGTCTTGCCGTTGAAGTCGGGATTGAACGGTTCGCCCTGCGCCTGCATGGCCTGCACGAACCACCGCGCCATATCGTCGATATAGCCCGGATCGGAAACGGTAAGCCGCCCGTCGCAGCCGTGTAAGTCGTCGTTGAATTTCGTGTTGCCTTCGAGCCGCTTGAAATGCGGCAGAACCGCCTCCCAATCCCAACTCACCGCATCATTATTGCCGCGCAGGATCTCGTTCCATGCGCTGTAATCTTCAGGCCGTCCACGCACATAGGCTTGACCGTTCACCGAAGACCCGCCGCCCAGAACGTTGCCCTGCGGGATCGTGGCACGGCGACCGTCCAGTTGCGGTTGCGGCACGGACTGATGGTCCTTGAAGAACTTCGACCCGTTCTTGAGCAGCTTGAACACACCGGGCGGCATATCCAGAAGCGGATGGCGGTGATGGTGTCCGCCTTCGAGCAAAAGCACCTTGGCCCCGCTCTCCACAAGCCGCGCGGTGGCCACGCAACCTGCCGAGCCGCCGCCGACAACGATATGATCGAATGTCTCAGTCATGAATTTTCCTCCCTTGAGTGACACCGCCCCTCCACAGGCGGTGCGCTCATGTGTCTATGCGTGGCCCCGCAAAACGATCTTCCCGAAGGCTTCCCCCGCGGCCATCATCTCCAGCGCCTCCGCAGTTTGCTCCAATGGGAAGGTGCCCGCCGTCAGCACGTCGAAATCCACCTGACCGGATTCGATCAGTTGCACCGCTTCCTCGAATTCGCGGTTGAACTGGAAGGAGCCGACGATCTCGATTTCCTTGAGCATCACCAGATGCAGTATCACTTCCGCTTGGCGCAGTTGGATGTTGGACAGGATCGACAGGCGGCCCTTTTGGCGCAACGCTTTGAGCGCGGTGTTGAAGGCAGGGATCGCGCCGCTGGCCTCGACCACCACGTCGAATTGACCCGCAAGCGTGGCCTCGTCAAACTCCCCGATGACAAGCCCCTCTTTTGCGCCCGCCGCCTTCGCGATTTCGACTGTTTTGGGGCGCAGGTCCAGCGCGGTCACATCCGCACCCCGCGCCGCAGCCCCCGCAATCGCCAGAAGCCCCATTGGACCGCAACCCGTGACCAGTACCTTCTGCCCCTTGCTCACGCCGCCCTTGTTGAGCGAATGCAGCGCGCAGGCCATCGGTTCGGCAAAGGTCAGGTGCTCGGGTTTGACGTCTGCGGCGACGGGGCGGCAGCAACGGGCGGGGTGATCGATCTGGCTGCGGAAGAACCCGTCGAGATGCGGCACGGTTGTGGCCGATCCCGGAAACTTCTTGTTGCTGCACAGGTTCACCTCGCCACGTAGGCAGGCGGGGCAGGTCTGGCAATTCATGATCGGATTGAGCGCGACCAACTGGCCTTCCTCAAGGTCCGAGCCATTGGCATCCACCACCCATGCGCAGGCTTCATGGCCAAGCGTCACAGGGTTTTGGAGGACAAAGCCCGCGTTGGCGAAATGGTTGAAATAATGCAGGTCCGTCCCGCACAGGCTTGCCGCCGCGAGCCTGAGACGCACATAGCCATCGGCCAGCGGCTTGTCGGTCTCTTGCGGCGCGGTGGTGATGGTCTTGGCTGCGGTGAGTTTGGTCTCGATGAAGGTCATGGGAGGTCTTTCCTAAAAGCCAATGGCATAGCCGCCGTCGACGGGCAGGTTGACGCCGTTGACATAGGCGGCCTGATCGGAGGCGAGGTAATGGATGGCGTCGGCCACATCTTCGGGGCGGCCGAAACGGTTTGTTGGAATGCGGCCTTCGATCTTCTCGCGGCGCGCGGGGTCTTTGGCCAGCACGGCGCGGGTCATGTCCGTGTCGATGAAGCCGGGGCTGACGGCGTTGCAGCGGATGCCGAACTGCGCTGCATCCACAGCGACCGAGCGGGTGAGGCCTACAACTGCCGTTTTCGCGGTGACGTAAGCTGCCGCCGAGGGCAGGGCCATGATCCCGCCCATGGAGGCGACATTGACGATGGCCCCGCCGCGTTCCTTGTTGAGCGTCACGAAGCGACCGCAAGCGGCGAACATCGCACGGACGTTGATATCAAGCACGCGGTCCAACTCGTCGGGGGCAACGTCCCAGACGGGCTTTTTGAGGTGGACGCCCGCGTTATTGACCAGAACGTCAACGCCCTCCGCCGTGTCATGGATATCGGCAAGCCAGTCGGCGGCGCGGTCGGCGGCGACATCGCATTCGACGAAATGGGCGTTCTCGCCAAGCGTGTCGAAATCGGCGCGGCTGCGGGCGACGACATGGACCTGATAGCCCGCGTCCAGAAAGCGCCGCGACTGATAGAGGCCAAGCCCCTTGTTCCCGCCTGTGATGACAGCAGTTTTCATATTAGTTCCCTTTGGCGTGGTGACGATAGAGAGCGTTGATCTGCTTGAGGAAATCCTCGCTCGGAATGGTTTTGGTGAAGAAGTCGGTCATGATCGCGCAGACATCATCGACGAAGTGTAAAAACCACTCGTCGCGCGGGCGCGTCCATGCGTTATCGATGGTGTGGAACCCGCCTTTGAAGAAGCCTGCCGCCTCGGGTTGCGTGGCTTGCTCCAGCCATGTGTGGCGGTGCGCGGGTTGGCCGTTGTTGGCCAGATAGACGCCCGATTGCACCTGTTTGGATGTGACCCAAGCGGCGAAATCCACGGCGGCCTGCGTCTGTTGCGAATAGGCCGACACGCCGATCCCCGCGCCGCCGAGAATGGCGCGGGGCAGGGGGAAGCCGTCACAAAGCGGCAGGTCGAAATAGGTGACTTTGTGCGGGCGAAACCCGTTGCGGGCGTAATTCACATAGCCGAAGAGGCAGGGCGAGCAGGCAAATTCATCCGTCGTGGTCAGGGTCTCCAGCACCGCAATCGGGTTCATCTTCACCTGTTCGGACGGGCCGAGATCATAGAGCGCGCGCAGGACGTCGAGGGTGTAAATCCCGTTTGCGTCCGAGACAAAATGCGTGTCATCCACGGGCATCACCTCGCCCCCGCGTCCTGCAACAAGCGTCATGAACATATCAAAGGCATCGACGGGCAGGAGCGGGGTCAACGCTTTGAACGCCTTTGCCTCCATGCCCAGAAAATCCTCCCACAGGTTCGGCACGGGCGCGCCAAGGTCGGCCCGCCGCGCGGCCATCTGGCACGCCGCATCAATGGCATAGGCCCAGCATTGCCCCTTCCACACATAGCTCTCCGCCGATCCTCCGAGCGAGGCACTGGCGTCGTCAGGCATAGGCAGGGGCACCAAGGCACCCGCCTCCGCGATCTGCCCGACATGCGGATGGTCGAGCACGATAAAATCATAGCGCTTCGCCAGTTCGGTTACGGGTTCGTCGGCAAAGGCTTGCAGAGACCGCTTGTCCCACGTGATCTCGACGCCGGTTTTCTGCGCATAGACCGCCGAGGCGGCGACGACCGGATCAACACCACGCGGGTGGTCCCATGTCATTCCTTTGAGGGTCATTCATCTAGCCTCGCTGTTTGAGAACAGCCCTAGCCTCATCAGATTCCAATTTATTTGCAAGTATAAAAATAACTTTTAAATAAGAAAACGACATGCTAACACATGAGACAAAGGCACCTCTCCGCGAGGTTTTCAGTGGCGGGTGGTGCAGGTTTTTGAAAAGTCTGGAAGTAATTATGACCGATACATCAGATGGTTATGTGCATCTCGAACGCAATGGTGTGGTGGGGGAGATTGTTCTCGACCGCCCGAAAAAGCACAATGCCCTCACCCCGCAGATGTATCGCCAGATCGCCGAATGCTGTGCGAAAGCCGACGAGGATACTGATATTCATGCCGTGATCTTTCGCGGCGCGGGCGAGCGGGCCTTCTGTGCGGGATCTGATATTTCCGCGCTCGACGGCTACGAGGATTTCTGGGCGTGGCGCAATCGTTTCGACTATATTCCGCCCATCCTAGGCTTGCGCAAACCCGCCATCGCGGCGGTCAAGGGCTGGGCGCTGGGCGGTGGTCTGGAAATCGCGCTGGCCTGTGATCTGCGTGTCGTGGCCAAAAACACCACCTTCTCCGCGCCCGAGGTGCAACTGGGCTGGAACGGCGCAGGGGGTGCTGCCCAACACATCACCCGCATGTGCGGCTATGGCGCGGCGATGAAAATCCTGCTCACGGGGGATCGATTCTCCGCCCAAGAGGCTGCGGATATCGGCATGGTCGAATACCTCGTCGAGGACGGGCAGGAGGTCGAAAAGGCCCGTGAGGTTGCTGCACAGATCGCGGGCTATTCCCCTGTTGCGACCCAAGCCGTCAAGCGCGCCGTGCGCTCTGCGATGGACCTGTCCATCGAACAGGGTCTGCGCAACGAGAATGAACTCATGTCCCTCTGTTTCGCCAAGGTCGAACAGGCTAAGCTCCGCTCCACGCTTGAGGAGTGAAACGATGAGCAAAACAGCCAAAACGGCCGAGGCCAGTGCGCAATCGGCCAAGTCAAAAAAGACCGAGAAGACTGCCGTTCCCGCCGTGGCCAAGGCCCTCGATGTGATCGAGTTGTTGGCGGGCTCCCCCGAGGGCCTGACCATGAACGAGATCGTGGATGCCTTGGGACGCACAATGGGCGAAATTTACCGCGTCGTCGTCTATCTGGCGGATCGCGGCTACCTCTTCCAGGACAAGCATACGAATAAATATTCCCTCACCCTGCGGCTTTTTGAGTTGTCGCACCGCCACGATCCGACCGAGCGGTTGATACAGGCGGCGCTGCCCCTGCTTGAGGATATTGCCGCGCGAACCGTGCAATCGTGCCACCTTGGTGTGCTCAATGGCGATCAGGTTCTGGTGCTGGCCTCCGTACGCAGCCCGCGCCCCGCAGGCTATGCCGTACGTACAGGCGCGACCTTTCCCGTCGAGAGAACCAGTTCCGGTCATGTGGTTCTCGCCTATTCATCGCCCGAGGTTCAGGACGCTTATATCCGCGCACAGGATGCCCTTCCCGAGGCCGAATTGCGTGATCGTCTTTCTACGATCCGTGCCAACGGTCATGAGGATACGCCCTCAACGATGGTCATGGGCGTGCGCAACCTCTGTGTGCCTGTCTTTGATAGTTCGGGCGTTGTTGCCACCATCACCTGCGGCTTTATCGAACAAGCCGACACGCCAACCACCGCCGAAGAATCCCTCACCATGATCCGCACCGCCGCGCTTGAGTTGTCGAAATCGCTCGGTTTCATCTCGCAAGAGGACAACCAGACCACGGCGGGCGCGTAACCCACAGGAGCTCCCATGCCGGACGCCATCACGCACGATCAACTCGATTTGCCACTCGCAGGACTGCGCGTCCTCGACTTCGCCCAATTCCTCGCTGGCCCCGTTGCTGCCATGCGTCTGGCCGATCTCGGTGCTGAGGTGATCAAGATCGAGCGCCCCGCGGGCGGCGATCTGTGTCGGTCGATGGTGGTAAACGGTCAGACCTTCGATCAGGACAGTCTCGTCTTCCACACCTTCAACCGTGGCAAGAAAAGCGTGGCGGCCAACCTCAAGGACGAGGCCGACCTCGCCCGCGTGCGCGCCCTGATCGAAAGCGCCGATGTGATGATCCACAACTTCCGCCCCGGCGTGATGGAGCGGATCGGTCTGGGCTATGAGGCCGTGCGCGAATTGAACCCGCGTCTGGTTTACGGCGCGGTGTCCGGCTACGGCACCACGGGGCCGTGGGTCGGCAAGCCAGGCCAGGATCTTCTGGTGCAATCGCTCTCGGGGATCGCGTGGCTCAACGGCAATGCGAGCGATGGTCCTGTGCCCACGGGCTTTGCCATGCTCGACGTGGCAACGGCGGGCAATCTGGTGCAGGGCATTCTGGCCTGTCTCTTGCGCCGTTCGGTGAGCGGGAAGGGCGGTCTGGTCGAGGTGGACCTGATGTCCGCAGCGCTTGATATGACCTCCGAGCAGCTTACCTGTTTTCTCAACGACAACGGGCGCGCGCCCAAGCGGCACGAGATCGGCAACGCCAATCCCTATCAGCCCGCCCCCTACGGCATTTACAAGACCGCCGACGGTTATCTCGCCTTCGCCATGACGCCGCTGGCGACGGTGGCCGAATTGCTCGATGCGCCCGAGATTGCGGCCTATGATCAGTCGGAGGCTTTCGAGAAGCTCGACGAGATCAAGGCCATCGTCGCGCGGTATTTCGCAGGCAAGACCACGCAGGCGTGGCTCGACATTCTTGAGCCTGCGGGCATCTGGTGCGCGCCCGTTCTCGACTGGCCCGAATTCGTCGCTACCGACGGCTTCAAGGCGCTCGACAAGGTGCAGTCGATCACCGCCCCCGATGGTGCGCAGGCGCAGACGACCTGCTGCCCCTTCCGCATCGACGGGAAAACGGTGGCCAACCCCAAAGCGGCCCCGCGCCTTGGGGCGGATACCGAGGCGGTCCTCGGTGCGATGGCACCCGCGCCGGCCTAGCGCGGTTTCGTGCATTGTCGGGCATCGTGCCCGACAGATGTCCGACACATGTCCGACAGATAGCAGACACCGTTTTCGGGGTGTGTGTGGCCCTCGCTTCCGTGCAGCGGAAGGGGGGGAGCTGCCTGTTGTCTTGCGTATCTGATCCGACGAAACCCGCCACCGCGCCAAGCGATGCGGTGCTTTTAGTTTGGGCTGACAATTTATCCCATTTTTCCTCCCATTGAGAGTTGACCGAGTGAAATGTCACTATATGGTATGACCATATTGGGGGGGGGTCGTCCGATTTCTTCCTAATATATGTGGGTTTCACCGCGATGCAGGTCACAGTTAATGGTTGTTTGGTATGACAATATGGAGGGTGTCGGTCGGATTTCGGCATGTCTTGCCGGAAATCGGTGATTGCAAATATGTAAGTAACTTGTAAATATGCAAGTGGAGCGAAAGTCCGTATGATTCTGCTGGCCGTAGGAGGAGTGCCGCGGTGTCGCAAATTGCGCGACTTTAGAGTAACTTAGGGAGAGAAATATGAAGAAATTACTGGGCGCGATTGCAACAATCGCCATCACCGCCGCGACGAGTGCTTTTGCCGACGACATCAAGATCGGCCTGTCCGTCGACCAGCTATTCGAAAGCCGCGTTGCTGTGAATAACGGGATCAAGGCCGAAGCCTCCGACCGTGGGTTTGAAGTCGTCGAGGTCGTCGCCGATGGCGACGCACAACAACAAAATGCGCAAATTCAGTCACTTATCACGCAGAAAGTGGATGCAATCCTCGTCTGCGCTGTGGATCAAAACACCATCGAACGCGCTTTGATGGCGGCGAAAAAGGCGGGCATTCCTGTTGTGGCCTATGATCGCGACCTGCCCGACAGCCGTGTGGTTCAGGCTTTCGTCGGCCCGGACTCCACCTTTGACGGCCGTCTCGCAGGTGAATACGCCGCTGAGGCTTTGGCCGGTGTCGAAGGCGAAAAAGTCATCGTCGAGTTGATCGGCGCGCTCAACGACCAGAACGGCATCGACCGCTCCAAAGGCTTCCGCGAAGGCATCGCCAGCCTTGAAAACGTCCGCCTCGTCGAAGTGCCCACCGATTGGGACTCCGCCCGAGCACTGTCAGGCACGCAGAACGCATTTCAGGCAAACCCCGAAGTTCACGCCGTTTTCGCCGCCACGGACACTCATATCCCAGCCGTCGAAACCGTGCTGACCGACGCAGGCAAGCTGCATAAGGTTGGCGAGGAAGGCCACGTTGTCGTCACAGGTGTGAACGGCTCCAACGATGGTTATCAGGCGGTTCTCAAAGGTGTTGCGGACGGTTTCGTGGTCATGGGCACCGAGGCGACAGGTCGCAAAGCGGTCGAACTGGTTGCAGACATTCTCGACGGCAAGGAAGTCGAGCGCGTCAACGTGATCCCGGGTGATTTCTACACCGGCGAGAACGTCGAAGCGAACAAGGATAAGATCTGGGGCGCGAAATAAGCGACCTCTGTTGACCTTACGAACACGTCCCTTCGGGGGCGTGTTTTCCCCTTTAAGACCTTTTAAACGCCGGAAACCCCATGGAAAATCTAGGCCGACAACAGGCGAAGCGCAGCAGCTTGGCAAAGCTGAGAACCTATCCCGCCGTTCCCATCGTGGTGCTTCTCGCCGTGATGTTTTCCCTCCTGTCCCCCTATTTCGCAACGGCGGGCAATATCGAGGCGATGCTCGGCGCGAATACGGTGGTGCTGATCGCCGCAATCGGAATGACCTTTGTCTTTCTGGTGGGCGGGATTGATCTGTCGATTTCCACGGTGATCTCAGCCTCCGCCGTCATCTCCGCGCTAGTCATGGCGCAGACGGATAGCGTCACGCTCGGGGTCATCACGGCAATCGCTGTGGGCGCGGCCTTCGGGGCGCTCAACGGCGTGTTGATCGGCTATTTCAAACTGACACCCTTTATCACGACGATGGCGACACAGTTGATCGCGCGGGGAATTGCCTTTGTGCTGAGCCAAGGGATCGCGGTAAAGGGCACGCCCTTTGCCCTGCTGGATTTCGGGTTTGTCTCGCTGTGGCATATCCCTGCGGTAACGCTCATCGGTCTGGGCCTTTGTATCGTGAGCGCAATTGCCCTGCGGTATTCGAGCTGGGGACGCCATGTGATGCTCGTGGGTTCCAACCCCGACGCCGCGCGTTTTGCGGGGCTGAATGTCCCGCGCATTGAATGTTCGGCCTATCTGCTTTCGGGCGTGCTTGGCGGCGTGGCGGGGTTTATCTCCATCGCCAATCTCGGCAACGCAATTCCGGGGGTGGGGGACACGCTCCTGCTTATCATCATCGGCGCGGTGGTTCTGGGCGGCACGGCCATGACGGGCGGCGAAGGCTCGATTGAGCGCACCATCCTCGGGGTGGCGCTGCTCTCGATCCTGACCAATGGCCTCAATCTCGTGGGCATCCCGTTCTATGACCAGTTGATCATTCAGGGGTTTCTGATTTTCGTCGGCACGTGGCTGGCGACCAAGTTTAGCGGAAAGAGGGGCGTGTGATGGCGGATACAGCAACACAGACACAAGACGCCCCCGTTCTTTCCGTGCGTGGCCTGTCGAAAGCCTTTGCGGGCAAGACGGTTGTGCAGAACGTCTCCTTTGACCTGCGACCAGGCGAGGCACTTGCGCTCGTCGGGGAAAACGGCGCGGGCAAGTCGACGACGAAGAACATGCTTTGTGGCCTGCTCAAACCCACCAAGGGCGAGATTTTCGTCGAGGGGCAGTCGGTTGAAAAGGTGGATCGCACCGAGCATGGTATCTCCGCTGTGCATCAGGAATTGTCGCTGTTCGGCTCGCTGACGGTGGCGGAAAACATCTGTGTCTCGGACCTGCCTGGCTCGACGGCGCGGATCGACTGGAAGAAATCCCACGAGATCGCCCGCGAGCAACTGGATGTGTTGGGCATGGCTATCGATCCGCGCGCGCTGGTAGAGACCTTGGGGGCGGGCCATCAGCAGGTGGTCGAGATTGCCAAGGCGCTTTTGCACGCCGACAAGGTTCTGATCCTCGACGAGCCGACGACCTCGCTCACAGCCATCGAGCGCAAGAAGCTCTTCGAGATCGTCGATGTACTGAAAGCCCGTGGCCTCGCCATCGTGTTCATTTCGCACTTCATGGAAGAGATTTACCGCGTCTGCGACAGTTTCATCGTGCTGCGCGACGGGCAGCAAGTGGGGCAGGGCAAGCTCGCCGATGTCTCGCAGCGCAACCTCGAAGAGATGATGGTCGGGCGCACGATGGAGGATGCCCAGCTTGATCTTTCGGCACATGACGAGGATGAGGTTCTGCGCGTCGAGGGGTTGAGCAATGCCGATTTCGACGATGTGAGTTTTTCGGTCAGGAAGGGCGAGATTCTGGGGATTTCGGGCCTGATGGGCGCGGGGCGCACCGAGCTTGCGGAGGCGATTTTCGGCCTTCGACCTGCGTCGGGCCATGTTTGGGTCAACGGGTGCGACCTCGCGCCGACGTCCGTTGCGCGGATGAAGCAGTCGGGCGTGTGCTATGTCCCCGAGGATCGACGTCGTAATGGCATGTTCCTCAACCGTCCCGTGCGCGAAAACCTCTCGGCGGCGCATCTTCTGGCCTTTGTGACGCGCAAACTGCGCGGCTTCGGCTTCAAGGGGGAGAAGAGCCATGCCGCGAAGATCGTGGACGAGATGAACATCGCCGTGCCGCATGTGGAAAACCAGATCGGGGATCTTTCGGGCGGCAACCAGCAAAAGGCACTTCTGGGCCGCTGGCTGGCGATGGACCCGCAAATTCTCATTCTCGACGAGCCGACCAAAGGCGTGGATATCGGCGCGAAGTTCGACATCCATCAGGCGATTGTCGATCTCGCGGCCCAAGGGCGTTCGGTAGTGATCGTCTCCTCCGATCTGCCCGAGTTGATGCATACGACGCACAGGATGCTGGTCATGCGCAAGGGACGGATCGCGGGCGAATTTGACCGCGCCGATTACGACTCGGTGAAGATAATTTCCATGGCGGCAAGTGAAGGCAAAGGGGACAGCACGTGAAACAAGCGCTGACGCATTGGATGAACCGCCAGAAGTGGTTGGCGATCTTCGTGGCCACCTGTTGCCTGACCCTGATCCTGACGGTTGTCTCGCCCGTGTTCCTGACCCTGTCGAACATGCAGTCGGTTCTGGTCCAGTCCTCCGTGACCGCGATCATGGCGATCGGCATGACCTACATCATCCTTACGGCGGGGATCGATATTTCCGTAGGCGCGATCCTGTTTTTCACTTCGGCGCTGTTTGCGCAGACGATGTTGGAGACGGGAAGCTATGTGCTTTCCTTCGCGCTCGCCATGCTGTGTGCCACCGTTCTCGGAGCGCTCAACGGGGTGTTGATCGTCAAGTTCCGCATCTCCCCGCTCATCACCACACTTGCGACCTACTCCATGTATCGCGGTGCAGCGATCCACCTGACGGGGGCGCAGAATATCCCTGTGCCGCGCGAGATGGGCTATCTCGGCAACGGACGCCTCTTCGGCCTTCCCGTGCCGATCCTGATCCTGATTGTGGTGTTTCTCTTTGGCCTCTACCTGCTCAACTACACCCGTTTTGGCGTCTACGTGCGTGCCTTGGGAAATTCGGAGCGTTCGGCCACAGAGACGGGGCTGCCGATCCAAAAGGTTACCGTCGCCGCCTATGCCATCACGGGCTTTCTCACGGGGATCGCGGCGCTTGTGCTTCTGGCGCGTGTGGGCGGGCTGCAATCGGGGATTGGTATCGGCATTGAATTCACCGTGATCGCTGCCGTTATCCTTGGCGGGACCAAGCTCACGGGCGGGTCTGGCACGATTGTCGGATCGGTCTTTGGTGCGGTTTTTCTGGTGCTGATTGATAACGGGCTGAACCTGCTCAATGCCTCGCCCTATATCTACGACATCGTGCGTGGCAGCGTGCTTGTCGCCGCGGTGGTTGTGGACCGCGTGTCGTCGGTGCGCCGCGAGCGAACCTTGCAAAACCGTAAGGCCGAACGTCTGCGCGTAGGGATTGCGCGGGAGGGGTAGTTCTCAAGCGTTACAGGTCCAAACTGGTCCACAGCTGAGTGCCGTTCCGCGCTTGGCTGCGCTGGTGCCAAAAGCGCGGCCTCATGGCGCCGTGCCACTTTGCGCGCCATAGGCTCTTGGTCGACGCTCATTTTCAACTCCGGGAAAAGTTCGAATATCTCTGCAACCGAGGTGTTGGGTAAAGTCTTGAGGCTTTGGGTTCCAATGTAGAGGCTTTCCGACAGGGCGCCATCGGTTTCAACAATCTCATGGTGGTCAAAGAGTAAATGCACATAGCAGACGCGCCCGCCGACAACGCGTCTAACTTTTCCTTCGGAGAGAAGATGACAGGCAGGCACCAAGACCTGATCGGTTCCGCAGACCAATTCAGCCCCCCAGCCCCGAATAAGTACGCGATGCTGCGGCGAAACCTTCAGGTAGTTATGGTTTCCAATTGTGCCGGGGGTAAATTCGATAGGGGCCAGATGGCCAACCGCATCCGCCTCAACGCACCCAATCCATCGCACCGTCTGCAAGCCGTGATCAAGGGTCCATACCTCGTCACCAACTTCAATAGCCTCAACGGATTTTGCCCCAAATCGCGTTGTGATCGGCGTACCTGCAACGAAGCACGGCACACCTGGAAATTGTACGTGCTCGCTTTCATCCAGATCTGATACTTGAAGTTTGGTGTTCCCTTTTTGCAAATTGGGATAGTCTGGATCTCCGGGCTGACCGGATAGATCAATGGCAAAGGTCTGCCCAACTGTCAGTGGAGAGCCCGAGGGCGACGACGTAACCCGAATGAAGGCCGCCGGTTGGCTCTCATCCCCTCGCACATCTCCTGCGCCGAGATAGTCGTAGGAGTAGGTAAAGCCACCGATTGTGACACTGTCGTTGAGCAGCACTGTGCTAAGGGACACAGAGCCTGATGGTTCATTAAACACCGCGCCAATCGTGGTGCCAGTGGTTATGTTGATGTTACCACCGGATACGCTTGGGTCTCCGTTTACGTTCTGGAGGATTAATGAAACCGTCGTCATTTGCCTGTTTGCCCCAAATACTCGCTAACCCGTGTGTTTTGCCCTCACGTGTTCTGGCGCCCATTTTATTTTATTAGTTAGGGCGCAAAGCTCAAAAATCTAAATCGCTCCAAGGATACAGTCCGATTTGGGCAGGATTTAGGCGGCGAGGTCGTGTTGGGAACGGCTACATGACATGAACAATTGTTCGCACTGGAGGTTCTGCAGACTGGCTAGGAAGTATCGTTCTTGCCGCGAATGGTCGCGTGCCGCCCATCGTGTCGGTCGATGTGAGCGGTCCTAATCGGACCTTCGTGGCCTAACTTCGCGCGTTACGCTTTGAAAAGGCTGCGGTTGCTACGGCACTGATCACGATTAGCCCGACCAATATTTCACGGACATAGCTATCAACCCGAAGTTGCGTCAGACCGTTATCGAGCACACCAAGCATCAAAACACCAACCAAAGTGTAAAGCACCCTAGGCTCGCCCTGACGGCTCATGGTCATGCCAAGAAAGACTGCGGCGATGGCATCAAGCATCAGCCCCGACCCTTGCGTAGGGTTGGCAGATGCAACACGTGCGGCATACATTAGGCCAGCGGCTGCGGCGCCAAATCCGGTCAGCGCAAAGGCGATCAACCGCAAACGTTTCACTCTAATACCAGCAAGGTGCGCGGCCTCTCGGTTGCCGCCTATTGCATAGAGTCTGCGCCCGAAATTCGTTTGCTCCAGAATGAACCAGCAAAGGGCAATCACCGCCAAAGCTGTCAAAGTCAGAAACGGGATTTTGACACTGCCGATCTCGATCCCTGCACGTGTAAAGCCAGAGAAACTCGCAGGAATATCTCGCCCGAAGATCGTCTTGCCATCACTGATAAGAAAGGCCGTGCCGCTGAAGACGGTCAAAGTGCCGAGTGTTGCGACGAAGGGCAAGATACCCAAAATCGAAACGAGAAACCCGTTAAACAATCCCCCCAACACCCCAACACTCAATGCGGCCAGTAGGCCGACCCACACGGGAAATCCGGCTGCAAAAAGGACGGCTGCAACGATCCCTGCAAGGCTGGCCATAGAGCCAACGGAGAGATCAAAATCGTTCATCACCATAACAATCGTCATGGTTGCGGCCACGACGGCCAGCATCGAGAGTTGTTGGGAGATATTGATCAGATTTCGCGCTGTCAGAAACGTGTCAGGGAGTTGTATCGTGAGGAAGATCAAGATTGCGGCGAACCCCAAAAGAGTTCCCGACTGTCGGAGCATTTGGATCATGCGGCTTTGGCTTCATAAAAGTGTGAAAGAAGGTCAGAACTGGTCAGCCCGTTACAGTCTAGCATATGCGCCTGTCGTCCATTGTGAAGTACAAGGATGCGATCGCACATGCCCAGCAGTTCGGGCAAGTCTGAGGAGGTCATCAGTACCGCACAACCTTTGGCGCTCGCCTCGCGCACGGTGCAATATATGTCGTATTTTGCGCCCACATCAACGCCGCGCGTGGGTTCATCCAGCAGCAACAGATCGGGAAGGCCGTGGAGCGCTCGGGCAAAAAGAACTTTTTGCTGATTGCCGCCCGATAGTTGAGTGACGGGCTGGTCAAGGTTTTCGCACTTCAGGCGCATTTGACTGCCAAGGGCCTTGGCCATCTGCCGTTCTTGACTGGCGTTCGCATGCAGGCCAGTCAAATGGGGCAAGGCGATATTTGCGCGGATCGACATGTTGAGCATCAAGCCCTCCGAGCGACGTTCTTTGGGCAAGTAGGCTACCCCGCGCTTCCATGCCTGCTCTGGCGAGCGCGGAAGTGGTTTGCCTTGCAGCCGAGCCACTCCAGCTCTCACCGGATGAAGGCCCATGAAAGTTTCCAAAACCGCACCTTGACCAGCATTGGCAAGACCGGCGACGCCGATCACTTCGCCCGCGCATAATTTGAAATTCACTTCTGACAACGGCCCTGCGGAAACGTTGTCCATATCGACGATAACCTCTGGCCGAGGTTTCGCTGAGGCCAATGGATAGGCGTCCGCCACATCTCGGCCGGTCATGTCTCGGATAATTTGGGCTTTATCCAGTTCGGCTGTTGGCTCCGTTGAAACCAAACGCCCGTCGCGCAGAACCGTCACAGCATCACAAATGCGCAAAACCTCATCTATACGATGAGACACATATAGAACCGCCGCCCCTGTCGTCGCGAGGCGTGCAATCGCATCGAACACCAACTCGGACTCAGCACTGGTCAGCGCCGCTGTAGGTTCGTCCAGAACATAGAGAATTGCCCGTTCGTCCGTGACCGGATCACTGACAAAGGCGGCGGCGATTTTCATCAACATACAGTCGCCAGCGTTCAGATCGCCAGCTAACGCCCGCACGTCGATATGATCAACGCCCAGAAACGCCAGAGCTTCACGCGCTCGGGCATTCACCTCTCGCCAATTAATGCCGAGGCTAAAGCGGCGTGGAAAGGTGCGACCCAGCAGCATATTTTCGGCTACAGAAACCTGCGGCACGATATTCAATTCCTGATGGATAAACCGAAATCCTGCCTGCTGCGCGTCTTGAGCAGAGGCCAGCGCAATACTGGCACCGTCAACTTTTGCCGTGAGTGCGTCGGCAGGCACGACGCCTGCCAACAGCTTTATCAGCGTACTTTTGCCCGCCCCGTTTTCCCCCATGAGCGCATGGACCTGTCCACCTTTGAGAGACAGGTCCACACCATCCAGCGCTTTTGCCGCGCCGTAGGTTTTGCACATGTTGTAAAAGTCGAGACGATGCACTTTTCGGACTACTCGGCCGCGTTCGCAGACGTCACAAGTTCGGTCGGCACGTAGATCACATTCTCACGCAGCTCTTCGCCCGCCAAAAGACGCGCAACCACATCCGCAGCTGTGGAGCCGATACCTGTGAAGTCTTGAGAGATGGAAGCTTCAAAGTTGCCGTCTGCTGCGATCGCATCGCGGGCCTGCGGGTTTGCATCGATGCCAGTAATCACGATGCCTTCGTCACTCCGTCCCGCGTCTTCAATCGCTTGCAGTGCGCCCAGAGCGGGTTGATCCCAAGCCGCCCATACCCCAGCAATGCTGCCTGGTTCAGGGTTGGCGGCAAGGATGGCTTCCATTTGCGCTCGGCTGTCGGCGATGCCGCCGTCAGATACATCTGGCGTAACACGGTCCAACACCTCGATGTCGGGGAAGTTTCCGAAGATTGCGTCGGCCACCACGCCCCGAATTTGAACGGGAGGAAATGCATCAAAGACGAACATCACAACAGCACCTTCACCGCCAATGCGGTTGGCCAGATAAACGGATGTTTCCGCCGCCATTGCATAGCCGTTTGATGTCACATTCGCAGCAATCAAAGGGTCAGAACCTGCGTCCATCCCCACAACAGGGATGCCTGCCTCCTGCGCTGCGAGCAGCCCAACGTTCACCTGCGCTGGATCAACGCTGATGACTATAGCGTCAACGTTCTGTGTCACGGAATCTTCAAGACGGCTAATCACTGCAGCAACGTCGCCTGCGGTGTCGATGACATTTACATCCCAACCCTTTTCCGCTGCGGCGGCTTCAAAGCCCTCGACATACGCCTGTGTACCTGGTTGCGAGAGGTATGGCGTGATCACGGCCACGGTTTCTGCCCAAGTGCTTGACGCCATAAGTCCAAGTGCGGCGGCTGTTGTTAATAGTTTTTTCATGTTTCTCTCTCTCGTTTTCGCCAGTGTTACGCCGCTATAGAAAAAGGGCAAGTTTAACGGGCGTTTACTTGTGTTATTCGTTTCCCCAGATCGCCCGTTTGCATAATTGCATCTCGGTAGATCCCATAAAGGTCTTCGGACCGCACGCGCAGGTTAGGGTCAGGCGAATAGGTGCGATCATATGTGGCCAACGCCCCAAGAGCATCAGTGATATGCGCAAAATGGCCAGCGCCCACGCCCGCCATCATCGCAGCCCCCAGAACGCCAGGTTCGCCAGAGGCAAGCACGTGCAGTTCTGCGCCAAGGATATCCGCGCGGATTTGATTCCACGGGTCAGATTGGAACCCGCCTCCGCCACAAAGGATCACATCGCTTTTCACAGCAGCCGATGCTTGCAAGGTTTCAAGCCCCATACGCGCAGCCATAGCGACGCCTTCATAGACGGCGCGGGCAAAGTCGCCTTGCCCAGTGGCACGTCCAACGCCAAAGAACGCTGCGCGCAGATCGGCGTCCCAAAGCGGCGCGCGTTCACCTTGAAGCTGAGGCAGGAACATCGGAGTCGCAGGACTGGCGGGTGTTCTAGCGACTAGCGCTGTCATCTCGTCCAAGGTCAGGCCATGGGACGCGGCAAACCACATTTTTGCATCACCGCCTGACTGCGTCGGAGCCGCATGAAGACGGATGCCGTCGTAGTCTGGAAATACAATTGCACCAGGGGTCGGCACTACGGTTTGCGATGAAATCCCCAAAATCTCACTTGTCCCGCTCAGATACATTGTTGTGCCGTTCTGCGCCCCGCCAGTACCAACAAGCCCAGCCCACGCATCCATAGTCCCACAAATCAACGGCAGACCTCTGAGCGGCCCATCTTTGATCCGGCTCACAGATTGCATGACGCCATGCAGCGGCGCGACGCGATCACGAGCTCCTGATACCAAATCCAGAATCTCGGGCACATACTCGAGGTTCTGATCGACGAGCCCCACACTGGATACGGCATCCGTGGCGGGCACACCTGTCAGATGAAATGCGACATAATCCTTGGGAAGCATCACCCATCGAGTGCGCTCCCAGATATCGGGCTCGTTCATCGCGACCCATGCCATCCGCGAACACGCATGGCTGGCGTCAATAGGCATCGGCCCCCCCCACCATTTCACCTTGTCCTCAGTCGCAACTTGAGAATTCAATTTGGTCGCAACAGACTGAGCGCGTCCGTCCTGCCAAATGATCGCAGGCAATAGAGCCTCGCCGTTTTCTGTCATGAATACATGGGTGTTTACCTGACTGGTCAGCCCGACTGCGACAACTCCCTCTAAATCCATCTCGGCCAAGGATTGTTGAACAAGACGCAACCAGTCCGATGGGTCTTGCTCAACTATTCCACCTGCCCGTCGCTGCGTTGCATAGCTTTGCGAAAAGCGTGAAACAACGCGCCCGGTTTCGTCGACCACGGCGGCCTTCACGGATGTTGTGCCTATATCAATTCCAACAAACCGTGCGTTTTTCATGTCCTGCTCCTAGTTGCGCGGAGATTAACCTAATGTCGCACGGAGTTTCCAGCCATGGTTCTATATTCCCGAGTGCAGATATGTACAGACTCTCGGGGCACTTCCTGAAAGTTCCCAGATTTGGGATGTAGGAAAGAATCACGGCAACCGAAGAACGCAAAAATAGAGTGCTTTAACACGCCGAGAAGATCGGCAATGCTCGCAAAGCCTGCCGGTATTTTGTGGGTGGCATGTGCCTGTCGCGTCATCTTGAGGGGCGGCGTCTGGATCAGGCCTATGAGCGGCTAAACTGGTATCTCGACGGATACGCGGGTGCGCTTGTGGCCAAACAGGGTTATTATATGTCCGCCTCCGAGCCGGTGAAGGCGCATTTGCCTGCCGAGTACTGGGATTACTGGTATGAAGGGCTTCCCGCGCGTGAAGATTTGACAGATGTTGAAGGGCGCATTGCGATTAAGGCGGGGCATATACGTGCGGGCGGGTCATGGAAGGCGCGGGGGCGCAATATCGCGATCTGGAATACCACGATGGACGAACACAATTACGTCGTGCGCCGCTGGAACGAACTGGTGGCGCTTGCCGCTCAAAAATACCGCGTGCAGAGGCGCGCAAGCTAGGGTGATCCCGATGAAGAATGTGACGCTTTTGGCCACGGGGGGCACGATCGCCTCCGCGAAAAATGCAAATGCCAGCGCGGTGACGGCGGGGATCAGTGGTGAGGACCTCCTCGCCAGTCTCCACGAGGCGCCAGAGGGCATCTCGGTTCGTGTCGAGAATTTCGAGGCAGCAGGCAGCTATGCGCTTGATCTGGAAACGATCCACCGTCTTTGCGCACGTATTGACGTAGTTCTGGCCGATCCTGCTGTGGATGGGGTGGTTGTCACTCACGGAACGGATACGATGGAAGAAAGCGCCTTTCTCGCTTGGTGTCTTGTGGCCTCCGACAAACCTGTTGTCTTTACGGGGGCACAGCGTCACGCGGGGCAGACCGACACGGACGGGCCGCGCAATATTGCTGATGCTTTACGTGTTGCGGCCAGTCCCGCGCTGCATGGCGTGGGGGCGGTGATCCTGTTTGAGGGAGATATTCACGGTGCCCGCTATGTGACCAAAGCCCATACCGCGCGCGTCGACACATTCCGTTCGGTCGGGCAGGGAAAACTCGGCGAGGTCGATATGGGGCGGGTGTATCTCTACCAGAAACCCGCACAACCACGTCCTGTCATCTCTACAAGCCGTCTTGATCCAGATGTCGAGCTGATTGCTCTCGGTCTTGGCTCCACGCCACGCCTGATGACGCTTGCGGCCCAAAACGGGGCCAGCGGTATTGTTCTGTCCGCTTTCGGTCGGGGCAATGCACCAAAAGGTTTCGCCGAGGAGGTCAAGGCTCTGGTTGCGCAGGGTATCCCCGTGATCGTGGCTTCCCGCTGTCATGAGGGGCGCACACATGCGGTTTACGGCAATGATAGCGGCGGGGTGACACTCGTTGAGGCGGGGGCCTGCCTTGCGGGAGACCTGAATGCCGTTAAGGCCCGCCTTCTGCTTTCAGCCCTGATCGGAGCGGGGTGTGGCGCGGAAGGTATCGCACACCATTTCAGTTAGAATACTCCTTGTGCCAGAGGGCGCGTTTGCGCACGCGGCCTGACGGGGTCACATGCCCCAACTCGTGGTTGTAGGCGCAGGGCCACTCCTCTGGGGGCGTCCGGTCACAGGATCGTGAGCGGGCTTGAAATTTGTCACGCTTCTCCCAAATCGACAGCGCCGCGGCTTGCGTCTGACGCGGTGCTGGCGGCGACCGTCCGCAAGAGACGGCATGAACGACGTGCGCCATAAGCGCGTGCGGGAAGGTCTCGAACGGGCGGTCTTTGGTTCAACCAGCCGGTCGTGCAACGCCTGAGGCGTGGCACATCGGCCCCAGAAGGGGTGAAAGACAAAGACCATGACGCTCGTTTCAGCGAAAGAGGTCCGAAAGCGCTTCGGAGATATGGTCGCGGTTGACGGCATCTCGCTTGATGTCGCCCGCGGCGAAGTTGTGGGGTTCCTCGGCCCGAATGGCGCAGGCAAGTCCACCACGATGAAGATGATCACGGGGTTTCTGGAACCAGACGCGGGCAGCGCCGAGATATGCGGCCACGATGTCTGGGCTGATCCGGTGGCGGCCAAGGCGCGGCTGGGCTACCTGCCCGAAGGCGCGCCCGCCTATGGCGACATGCCCGTGGCTGATTTCCTGACCTTTTGCGGAAAAATGCGCGGCCTGCGCGGCGGGCAGTTGCAAAACCGTCTGGCCGAGATGGTCGAACGGGTGAGGCTGGCCGAGGTCTGGTCGCGCCCCATCGAAGCGCTGTCCAAAGGCTACCGCCGCCGTGTCGGCATCGCGCAGGCGTTGATCCACGACCCCGACGTGCTGATCCTTGATGAGCCGACCGACGGTCTGGATCCCAACCAAAAGCACGAGATGCGCGAGTTGATCCGCACCATCGCGCCTAACAAATGCATCATCGTTTCCACCCATATCCTTGAGGAAGTCGAGGCGATCTGTTCCCGCGCGGTGATCATCGCCAAGGGGCGTATTGTCGCCGATGCCACCCCGCATGAATTGCTGGACCGCGCCGCCGAGGGCCGCGCCATACGCGTCACCATAGGCGCACCCGAGGCGGAGGTGGTCGAGCGCATCAAATCCTATGCGGACGGGGCCGAGCTTGAAGTGATGGAACGTATCAACGGCTCGACGCGGGTACTGTTGCACTATGGCGACCGCCCCGCCGATGCCGCCGATCTCGCGCAGCAGCTCAAATCGGCGGAACTCCCCGTCGAGGAGGTGGGCTTCTGGCGTCCCCGTCTCGAAGACGTGTTCCGTAATGTGACCTCCCGTTTGAACTGACAGTCTGACAGGATAGAGACCAATGACTTCCATGCTTTCCACGGTGGGTGCCGTGTTCGGGCGTGAGTTCCGCGCCTATTTCGCCACGCCACTTGCTGCGATCTTCCTCGTTGTCTTCCTCGCGCTCAGCGGGGCGATGACCTTCTTCATCTCCAACTTCTTCGACCGCAATAGCGCGGATATGTCAGCCTTCTTTACATGGCTGCCGTGGCTCTTCCTCGTGCTTCTGCCCGCCATCGGAATGCGGCTGTGGGCCGAGGAGCGCCGTCAGGGCACCATCGAGTTGCTGATGACCATGCCCGTGCGCCCGTCCGCCATTGTCGTGGGCAAGTTTCTGGCAGGCTGGGCCTTCACCGCTGTGGCGCTGGCCTGTACCACGCCGCTGTGGATCACCGTCAACTGGCTGGGCACGCCCGACAACGGGGTGATTGCGATCAGCTATGTCGGCGCGCTGCTTATGGCGGGGGCCTTTCTGGCCATTGCCGCCTGCGTCTCCGCGTTGACCAAGAACCAGGTGATCGCCTTCATCGGCGCGGCCATCGTCACCTTTTTACTGGTGACGGCGGGCATTGATCTGGTGCTGGGTGCGTTGCGTGGCTGGGCACCGTTCTGGCTGACCGAGGGGGTGGCGGCACTGTCGGTGCTCAACCACTTCCAGCGCATTACGCAGGGGCTTTTGGAGATGCCGACGCTGGTGTTCTTCGCCTCGCTCATCGTGATCGCCCTGATCGTCAATACCTCGCTTGTTGATCTGAAGAAGGCTCAATGACCATGGAACGCCTCAAGTTTTTGACCGAATGGGTCGGGCGGCTGTCGCGCCGCAGGCTCATCGCGTTTTCCATCGCACTGGCCGCAGTGCTGTTCGTGTCCCTGAATGTCTTTGCTTCGCGTGCGCTGGACGGTTGGCGTGCCGATGTCACCGAGGCGCGGGTCTGGACGCTCTCGGATGGCACGCGGGAGCTTCTTGGCGGGTTGGAAGAGCCGCTGCACATGCGCCTCTATCTTTCAGGCGGCCTGACCGAGGCCGCGCCGCAGCTTGCCGCCTATGCCAATCGCGTGCGCGGCACGCTGGAGACCTATGCCGACCTCGCAGACGGGATGATCACCCTCGAAGTGATCGACCCTGCGCCCTTCTCGGACGCCGAGGATCGCGCCGTGGGCTTCGGCATTGACCGCATCTCTCTGGCGGGGGCTTCCGAGCCGATGTTCTTCGGACTGGCGGTGACCAACTCGACCGACGGGCGGGCGACGATCCCCGTCTTCTCTCCCGACCGCGAAGCGTGGCTGGAATACGACCTGACGCGGCTGGTGGCCGAGATCGGCCAACCTGTGAAGCACAAGGTCGCGCTGATCGACGGGATCGGGCTTTCGGGCAATTCGATGGTCGGCCAGCAGGAGCAGCAGAGCCTTGCCATGCTGCGCGAGTTTTATGACGTGGAGGTGCTTAGCGGCGATGTGAACGCCTTCCCCGAAGGGACCAAGGTGGTGGCCGTGGTGCATCCGCAAGACCTCTCCGAGCCAACGCTCTATGCGCTTGACCAGTGGGTGATGGGCGGCGGGGCGCTGATGACCTTTGTGGACCCCTATGCCGAGACTCAGATGGGGCCGCAGGGGATGCCAGCCACCGATACGGCCTCCGACCTTGCGCCTTTGTTTGAGGCATGGGGGGTCAGTTATGACCCCGCGCAGGCTATCGCCGACCCGCAACATGCGCTGACCACGGTGCGGCGGATCAACGGGCGCGAGGCGGAGTTGGGCAACCCTGCATGGCTGCGTTTCGGTCCCGAGGCCATGGATCGCGACACGCCCGTTCTGGGCCGTCTTTCGGCGCTGGTGCTGACCAGCGCAGGGAGCTTCGCGGGTGAGGACGGGGCCGATCTGACCCCGCTTGTCACCGCCTCTTCGCAGGCCCGCCTTTCTGACGCCGAAATGGCGGGAGACCTCTATGGCGATCCGCGACGCCTGCTTGACGAGGGTGCCGAGCCCGACAGTGCCCCCGTGCCCGTTGCCCGACTGGGCGGGGCGCTTTCCACGGCCTTCCCCGATGGCAAGCCTGAAGGCTCCGAATGGTCGGGCGAGCATATCGCGCAGGTAGAGGAGGCCAACGTGCTTCTGGTCGCGGATGCCGACATGCTGATGGACCGCAACTGGATCCAGACCCGCAACATACTGGGCGCGCAGATCCCGCAAGCCTTTGCCAATAACGGTGACTTTCTTCTAAACGCAGCCGAGCAGATGGCCGGTGGCGCGGCGCTGGCCGACCTGCGCGGGCGGGCAATCGACTGGCGACCGCTGGAGCGGATCGAGAATATGACCCGCGCCGCCGAGGCCGAGTATCGCGCCACGGAACAGGCACTTCTCGACCGCATCGACGAGGCTGAAGCCGCCCTGCGCGATCTGGCACCCGCCGATGGTGAAAGCGGCGCTCTGTTCAGTGCAGAAGCGGTGGCCGAGGCCGAAAGCCTGCGTGCCGACCTGCTGGCGGCGCGGGCCGAGTTGCGTCAGGTGCAATATGACCTGCGCAGCGATGTCGAGCGGCTGAAGTCTTGGGTCACTACGATCAATGTCGGCGTGATCCCCGTTCTGGCCGCATTGGCGGCACTGGCCTTCGCCCTGCGCAAACCCAAACGCAAGCTGCCCGTTCGGGCGGGTGCCTGAGTGACATGACAGGAGAGTAGAGATGACACGCAATTCCTTTCTCATCCTTCTCGGAGCGACGGTGCTCTCGGTGCTGGCCGCGCTCGTCGTCCTGACCTTTGACCGCGGCGGTGCGGCAATGGCGATGTCGGGCGAACGGTTGCTGCCCGACCTCGACGCCAAGGCATCGGATATCGCGCGGGTTGTGCTGCGTGACGATGACGAAGAGATGGTCATCGAGCGGCGCGATGGTGCATATGTCGATGCGGCATCGGACTATCCCGTGGACACCGAAGTGTTGCAGGATCTCGTCGGCGGGCTCGCGCTGGCTGAAATCGCCGAGGCCAAAACAACCGACCCCGCCCGCCATGCAGAACTTGGCCTTGCCGCCCCTGACGCCGAGGAAGGCACGGGCCGCGAGATCGTTCTGGAGGACGCCGACGGCGACGTAATCGCCCATGTGATCGCAGGGGATCGCGACTACACGTTGGGCGGCCTCACAGGCGGGCAGTTCGTGCGTCGCGGTGGCGAGGATGCCACGTGGCTGGTCCGCGCGCGGATCAACCCGCCGTCGCGCCGCGCAGGCTGGTTCGACAGCGATCTCTTCACGGGGGAGGAAAGCGATGTTCTGCGCGCAACCCTCACCCCCCGCGACGGTGATCCCGTCACGTTTGCCCGCGAGGAAGATGCCTTCGTGCTCAAGGCCGATCTGCCCGAGGGCAAAGTGGCGCGCGAGAGCAACATAAGCCGCATCCCGCGCTTCCTCGCCGCGCTCGACTTTGATGACGTGCGGAAGGCGGGCGAGGGTTGGGAGCAGGGCGCGACCCTCACGGCGGAATTGGTGGACGATCTCACCGTCGATCTCACCGAATTTGTCGGCTCCGATGGGGACGGAGATGACAGCACATGGGTTCGCATCGATGTGCAGGGCAGCAGCGAGGACGCGGAAGCCTTGCGTGACAGCGTTGACGGGTTCGAGTTCGCCTTGCAGCCCTATGACGCGCAGATCTTCGGCTGGACGCTCGATGACCTGATCGAAGCCGCGGAAAGCTGACGCCGCCCCTGTAAATACCTGTCCGCCCGCGCGGCGGGCAGGACGGCGCGGATTTGGAGGCAGGACTAGACAGGAAATTGTTTTGCAGCAGGTTGCCAATGTGACTGGCAATGGTGGTGGAGGCCGCCGAGTATTTCGGCGACCTAGAAAGCGCGCGCCGCGTGAGGGGAGGATCGCAACGCGCGCTTTGGTTGCGTCTGATCGAACAGTTCGATCAGGCGCCCTCGGCAGTCATCGCCAAGCCAGTTTCCGTCGAAAAGACGTGCAGATACCTTGGCGACACGCCAAGGTGGATACGGTCGCCCGCGCGGACATTAGGCCGACCACGCACGAGGACACGCGCAGTGCTGCTTCCGATGCGCACAGTGATTTGAGTTTCCGATCCTGTTGGCTCGATCACTACGGCTTCGGCCGCCCAGCCTTCGGTGCCCAGCTCGATATGCTCGGGGCGTGCGCCGATGGTCACCGAGGTTCCGGCGGGCGCAATCTGCTGGTGAAGTTGCAGGGTCGTGCCATCGGCCAAACGCAGTTCCGCATTGTCGGTGGTGACGCCTTCGAAGAAGTTCATCTGCGGCGATCCCATGAATGCGGCAACGAAAAGGGTTCTAGTGTAACCTGAACGGGCCTTCGGGACACTTGTGGTGTGACTGTAGCTTGTCTCTGCGAGCTTCGTCGCAGACCGCACGATAAATGGCATCAAGCGTGGAACCCGCGCAGCCTTTGGTAGAGGTCGCGGAAGCGTGTGTAACCCGTGTCGTAGAGTTGCGCGGTGCCCGTGCTGGGGCGGAGTTTCGGTCCTGTTTCGACCAACTCGGTCGCGCCTTCCCAGTCCGCTAGCCCTGTGCCCACGGCGGCGACCCATGCCGCGCCGAGGCAGGAGCCGGGGTGTTGTTTGAGCAACTGCACCTCTTCGCCCAGAATGTCGGCAACGATCTGCATCCAGATGCGACTGGACGCGCCGCCGTCCGATGCAACAAATCGGGTGGGGGCGTAGCCCGCGTCGCGCAGCACGTCGAGATGATGGCGCAGAGCGTATCCGTAACTCTCTAGGATGGCCCGCCAGATGTGGCCGATGCCGTGTGAGAGGGTCAGGCCCTCAAGCGCGCCTCGCACCCGTGTGTCGTGGATCGGGGTCTTTTCGCCAAGGAAGTAGGGGAGGAAGCACAGCTCTTCTGCCCCCGCTGGCGTGGCTTCGGCGAGCTTGTCCAACTCTGCGTGCGGCTCTGGCCCAAACCTTTGATCTCCTCCGAATGTCTCGACCGCCCAGTTCAACACTGAGCCGCCCGTCGACATGCAACCGTTGGGCATGAACAGCCCCGGCACGAGGTGATAGTCGAGATAGAGCCGCGGGTCGGGGCGGGCTTCGGCCACAGAGGTCAGAATGTCCACCGAGCCGCCGAACTTCAGCAGTACATCGCCCGCCGCCGTAATCCCTGCACCAAGGGCGGAAGCGATGAAGTCGGCCGCGCCGCCCATGACGGGGGTGCCTTGGGCAAGTCCTGTGGCGCGTGCGGCTTCAGCGGTTACATGGCCCTGCACCTCGGTTGAGGCAATGCGCGGGGGCAGGGCCTCCCACGGCACACCTGTCATCTGGGCGAGATCGCGCGATAATGTGCCGGTCGCGATGTCGGTCACGCCCGCCTCTAGTGCCCAGTTCTGCTCCACGGTTCTCACGCCCGTCAGGCGCCAGTTGATGTAGTCGTAAGAGCCGAACACGGTCGCGATGCGGGCATGTGTTTCGGGCTCGTGCTTCGCCAGCCAGCGCAGTTTTGCGCCGACCAGTTGTTGGTTGATCCCGTTGCCCGCACGGGCAAGGAAGGCGTCCTCATCGATCTCGGCGCGCATTTCGTCGACCTCGGCCCCGCAGCGTGCGTCGCTTTGCTGGATCGAGGGGCGCAAGAGCCTGCCTTCGTCGTCGAGAAGCACCACGGCAGGGAGCATCCCCGCCACACAGGCTGCCGCGATGTCACTCGCCTCGGCCCCTGCCTTTGCCAGAAGGTCGGGAACAAGGGCGCAGACGTTTTGCCACCAGTCTTGCGGGTCTTGCTCGGCCCAACCGGGGCGGGGGGAGGACAGGCGCACGGGGCGCGAGGTTACGGCCCGCACCTCCGTCCGCGTATTTGAGCCGACCTCAAGCAATAGCCCGAGGGTGGAGGTCGTTCCAATGTCGATGCCGAGGACGAGGGACATTCAGCGCAGGGTCTCGACCTTGTCCATGAAACGCGTGACGCGATCTGCGTCGACCTTGTTCCATGTGTCGCCGTCGACCTTGAAGTGCGTGCCGATGACACAGCCCGATGCGTGCTGGAAGACATCCGCGACATTGTCGATGTTCACGCCCGTGTTGGCAAAGATCGGCACTTCGGTCACGGCTTCCGCGACCTTGCGCAGGTCCGATGCCTCGGCAGGTTGGCCTGTGATCGGTCCCGAGACGAGGATCGCATCGGCCAGCGAGGAAAAGACCGCACTTTTAGCGCGCAACTCGATGGGACGCTGGTCGAGTGAATGGGCAAATTCCGCGTTGATGTTGAACAGCATCTTCATGTCCCCGCGGCCGAGGGTCGTGCGCAAACGGCTTGCTTCGGCGCAGTCAGGAGCCCAGACGCCCATGTCGGAGGCGAAAACACCTGTGAAAATCTCACGCACGAAACTCGCGCCCGTGGTCGCACCGATGGCCACGGTCGCCGTCGGATCCCACAGGTAATTGACGCCGAAGGGCACCGTCAGATGCGCTTTGATCTCCGTGACCACGCGGGTCATGGCGGCAACGCTTTCAGGGGTGGATTTGAACACATAGGGGCGGTCGTTCTCGTTGCCGAACATGATCGCATCGACCCCGCCCGCCTGTAGCTTTTGGACATCGGCCAGCACGTCCTCGATCAAACCGTCGACGCCACGGTCGGGGTTATACAGCGGTGCGCCAGGCAGGGCGCCGATATGCGCCATGGCGATGACCGCCTTTTTCTTGTGTCCCAATATGTCGAGAACCATTTTATGCTCCTTGCGGTATGTTTTGTTCAGTCGCGGGCGATCAGCCAGCCAAGCAGGTTTTTCCAAAGCTTCTCATAGCCGTCCCAGTCGCAGAATTCGGGCGAGAGCCAGTGCGGGCCGATGTCGGAGGTCCATGCGGCGGTGCGGCCTTTCACATGGGTGCCGAGCACGAGAAGAGGATGCCCGCCTTGGTCTTCGGGCAGTTGCGCCAGCACCTGCGCTCCTTGGCGCGGGACGACCTCGTTAACGCCGAGAATGGGCGGCCAGTCGCCATCAATGCCCGCAAAAACCGGGTGTCTTTCGTCGAGCAGCGTGGCCTGTGCGCCCTCGGGAATTTCGACCCGATCGTCCCACGGATGGCAGGTGACGGGCAGCGTGTCTTCGACGGGCGTGGCACGCCAACGGGCCTTGCCGTCGATCCCTTGAAAAGAGAAGTATCCGCCGATCATCATCAGGTTGCCGCCGTCAGCCACCCAGTCTTTCAACAGGCGCAGACGGTTGGGCACGGTCTTTGAACGCAGCCAGACATCGGGGGGCAAAAGAAAGGTGTTGGACCCAATGTCCGACAGGATCACCACGTCATAGGGATCAAGCCCTTCGCGGGTGAAGGGGAACTTCTCTGAGGCTTCATGCGCAGGCATGTAGTCAAGCTCGAACTCGGAGCCTTCAAGCGCCTTGACCAATGGCTCGGCGCCGAGGTGGTAGTGCACTGATCCAAACTGGTCGAACCCCTTGTAGTGGGTTTCCGAGGTTATCCAGCTTTCGCCGACAAGCAGCACTTTATATCCCATATCCAACCTCCCGCGTGGGCCTGTATGACCTGATTTTGGTTTTAGTAAATCGGTTTAGTAATGTGATCTTTGTCTGTTACGCCCTGATGCGCATCAAGCGAAAACTTTAAGGAAACCCCGATTTAATCGCGTGAAATTCGCGACTGCCCAAGAAAGTGGCGGTGCGGTGTATTTTGAAGGGTCATATGGGATGAGCGCGGGCGCGTGGCTCGGAAGCCGAGTGTGATTTTGCGTCTATGCGCGTGGCGGAGCAGAGGACTCGCGAACGATCAATTCCACAGGCACGCGGGTCTCATGGGCTACCGTTTCGCCCGCCATCGCCTTGAGAAGGTGGTTGAATGCGAGGTAGCCCAATTCCTGAACGGGTTGGCGCACGGTTGTCAGGGCGGGGGCAATGAGGGCCGAATACCGTGCATCATCGAAGCCGACGATAGAGATATCTTCGGGGATGCGTACGCCCGCTGGACGCAGGATTTCGATCAGGCCAATGGCGATTTCGTCAGCTCCTACAACGAGAGCCGTTGGCAATTCGCCTTCCATTAACTTTGCCGCCGTGGCGCGGCCGTGTTCGCGTGAATAATCGCCACCGTAATAGGCGGAAGGTGCCAGCCCGTGTTCGGCGAGGGCGCTGCGCCAGCCGCGTTCGCGTTCCACCGCGGAAAGTACGCCTTCGGGACCGCCGCCGACCATGGCGATGTCCTTGTGCCCGAGTTCGACCAGGTGTTTCACGGCCAGACGGGTGCCCGCCTCGTTCTCGACGAAAATGCGCGGTTGCGTTGCGCCGTCGATGTCTTCGTCGACAATGACGATATTGTCCAAACCGTCCAGCGCATCGAGCAATGCACCGTCATCCACTTGGCGCGGGAGAAAGATCATCCCGTCCACATGGCGGTCGCGTAGTCGTCGGATCGCGGCGATTTCGCGGTCGGGGTCGCCATGAGTGGAAGAGAAGTAGACAGAGTAGCCCGCTTGCGCCGCAGCCGCTTCAACAGTGGCGGCAAACTCTGTGAAGAAGGGGTTGTCGATATGTGGGGTCACGAGGCTCAGGGCTTCGGTGCGGCCTGTGGACAGGCGTTTGGCCATGAGGTTTGGCCGATAGTCCAGTTCCTTGATCGCCTTGTCGATCCGCGCGCGGGTCTCGGCGGGGAGCGAGATGCGGCCATTCAAATGGCGTGAGACAGCCGCAGGCGAAAGCCCTGCCGCCCTTGCCACATCTTTTATGGTCGCCATGTCGTCTCCTTTGCGCGTTCGAATGTATGTCCAGTGGTAAGGTCAGGACGTGTTTCGCGTGAGGCATTGCCGCGTTGGATCAGCGCGAGCAACTTACACACTACAATGCTACCTCGCTACTATGTCGCCTCGATCACGCAAAGCGGCGCGGTCCCAAAGGTGGCCAAAAGGGCTTGGGTGGGCGCGGTATAATCGACAGGGCCTGAAATTTGGGCAAGCCACGCTTTTTGAATCTGTGTCGGAGCGATGCCGCGCGCCACCAGTTCAACCAGTGCGGACATGACAGGCTGTATGGTCGGGTTGAAGGCGACGCTTTCGATGACGCCGCCAGTCACGATTTGCCCGCCTGCTTCAAAGGCCACGGCTGCTTTCACTCCCGAATAGGGGGCGTGGGCGTGTCTGATCGCGTGTGTGAGCGGCGCGGCAACCGTGGCTGGCGCTCCGTGGAGTGTTATCTCGCTATGCGCGGAGGGATCGGCCCCGCCCATCTCTAGGTCTTGCGGGGTGAAGGCCCATGGAAAGAGGTCGGAGAGTTTGAGCCGATGACCGAGAGGGTCGATCACCAGCAGGTCGTTCGCGGTCGCAAATTCGGCCAGACACTGCCTGCAGTGTCCGCAGGGGCCCGCTTGCGAAACGGCGACATGGGTGAGTGATAGCCCAAGCTGAAAGGCGCGAATGGCGACGAACCCCTCGCCGTGCAGGGTCATGCCCAGATGCGCGCCCGGCCATTCGAGATTGCCACCAAGCACAATCGCACCCGTGGTCGAAAGCCCTGCTGCGCCGACATAGAATTCCGAAATCGGCGGCTGCGCGATGGTCGTAGCTAGCGGCAAAAGATGCAGCAGCAACTCCTCTGCATTATCGAGATCGAAACGCGAAACGAGCGTTGCAACATGCTCGGGCAGAATCACAGCTCCTTCGGAGAGCAGATTTTTCGCCGCTTCGCAGATCATATCGCCATTGCGTAGCCGCAGCCGTGCGGGGATACTAGGTGTCGGGTTGAAGCAATTTTCGCCGAGCATGCTGATGCCCCTTTGGTGTAATTATAATTTTCAAAATGCACGTGTTTTGTGCGCTGTGCTGCTTAGCGGGCTTTCTTGGTCGATACGTTTGCCAATTGAATTGACAAGCCCGAAAGGAATCGGGTTACGAATAGTAAAGCGGTTTACAAAAAATCGGTCAACACTGAGACAACAGCGGGTCATATGACGTCAACTTTACTTTTCAATGCAGCGATCCTGACTGCAGACTCCGATGACAACAGCTTTGATGGCGGTTGGATTTCCTTCGACGGAACGCAGATCACAGGGTTGGGGCCGCAAGAGACCTGCCCGCCGCGCGAGGGGTTCGACCTTGCGCATGACCTGACGGGTCATCTTGTGATGCCAGGGATCATCAATGCGCATACCCATACGCCTATGGTCCTGTTTCGCGGTCATGCGGAGGGGCAATCTCTGCTCACGATGGAGGGCTGGTATAACGCCATTCGCGAGCCTGAGTTGTCGCTAGTCGCTGAGGATATTCCGCCCGCTGTGGCGCTGTCCTGTGCCGAGATGGCCCTTTCGGGAACGACGACATTTTGCGAACAGTATTTCTTTGCTGACGAGATCGCTGAAGCGGTTGGCGATGCAGGGCTGAAAGCAGTCATCGCCTATGGCATCGTTCAACTGGGCGACGAAGAGCGCGGGGCGCAAGAGCTCGCGGCTGCGGGAGATTTTGCCCGCCGCCAGCGCAGTGCCGATGGTCGCATTATCCCGTGGTTCGGGCCTCACGCGCCCTATGTCGACAACTCCGAAGCCTTGTTGCGTGAGGAAGTGGCGCTGGCCAACGAGCTGGGTTGCGGAATGCATCTGCACATGGCGGCAGGTCCAGAAGACAACGAGATCACCCAAGAGCTTTACGGCACCACGGCAACGGTCGCTCTCGAAAAGACGGGGTTCTTTGAGGGCAGGGTCCATGCGGCCCATTGCCTTGATCTCTCGGACGAGGACATCGAGGTGTTCGCGCGCGCCCCTGCGGCGTCTGTCGCCCATTGTGCCTCCGCGGCGATGCGTTCGGGACGTCCGTCCATCTGCCCCGTTGTGCCGCTTCGGGAGGCGGGTGTCACCGTGGCGCTCGGCACCGACAATGTGGCGGCGAACAATTCCTACGACATGGTGGCGGAGATGCGGATGGCGGGACTGGTCGCCACCTATCGTCAGGGCGAGGCACAGCCGGTTTCGGCGCGTGATCTCGTGCGGATGGCGACGATTGAAGGTGCGAAGGCGCTTGGCATCGAGGACAGAACAGGGTCGCTTGAGGTTGGCAAGGCGGCTGATGTCTCGGTCTTTGATATGCGCGGGGCAGGGTGGTCGGAGACCCCCGATCCTGCGGTGACTTTGGTGTATTCGGGGTCGGGACGCGACTTGCGGCACCTGTGGGTCGATGGCGAACAGATTGTGCGCGACAGAACCCTGACCCGTCGCCCCTACGAGGATATCCGTGCTGAATACTCAGCAACTTACAAAACGTTCTGGGATCGTGTTGCTCAGGACAAAGCTGCACGGGCAGAACAAGAGAAGGCATCCCAATGACAAATCCGCTTATTTTCGACACTGACGGCGGCATTGATGACGCGCAGGCTCTGGTGATGCTTCTGGCGCACGGGTTGCGTCCGATGGCTGTGACCACCGTGTTCGGCAATGTCACACTTGCCAATGCAAGCCGCAACATGCGGGCAGTGCTCGCTCTATGTGAGGCAACCGAAATCCCAGTGATCGCGGGGGCAGACCGCCCGCTTGCACAGCCGATCATTCATGCCACCCACGTGCATGGCGAGGACGGACTGGCGGGGGCGCCAATCCCTGATGATTTGCCGCCGCTCGACCCGCGCCATGGGGTGCAGTTCCTTGCCGATACGCTCGCGGATGCGGTTGAGGCGGGCACGAAGGTTGATCTGCTCATGATCGGGCCGCTCACCAACCTTGCGCTCGCCCTGCGGCTTAAGCCCGGAATTGAAGCGGGGATCGGAATGCTCACGATCATGGGCGGCACGGTTTACGGGCGCGGCAACACGACACCTGCCGCCGAATTCAACATCTACGCCGATCCCGAAGCCGCCGACATCGTGCTGCGCGCTGATATTCCGACGCGGATCGTTCCGTGGGAACCTTGCACGACGCACACTATTTCCGGCGCGGATATGGATGCAATCTATGCGGGTTACACCGATGATGCTCTGGGTGCCTTCAACAAAGCCATCGCCGATCAGACCCGTGCCGTATCCCTGCGCTTTGGCGGGAGTGACGAATTCCGCTTTGTTGATCCCTTCGCGGCCGCGGTCGTTCTCGACGACAGCCTGATCCAAACGACAGTCGAAGCCTCCAGTGCCGTGGCGCTTGCGCCCGGGTTGACGCGCGGGATGACGCTTGTCGACCCATCGGGGCGGCTGGAAACGCCACCTGTGACATTTATCGAGACGGGCGACATTGCCCGACTGACCGAAATCCAAACCGCCGCAGTACGGTGGAGACCTTGAAGACCAACAACAGACCCCAACAGGAGACCTCCAATGCCCATCAATATGACACGTCGTCAGGCCGCACAGATGCTGCTGGCTTCCACTCTCGCGGCGGCTGCCGCGCCTTCTGCGCTTCTTGCTCAGGACAAGCTTAAAGTCGCGCTGGTTTTGCACGGCACACTCGGTGACAAATCCTTCCTCGACTCGGCTGCTGCTGGCATGGCCCGCGCCGAAGAGGAACTGGGCGTCGATGTGACGATTATCGAAGCCAGCAACGACCGCTCCCGCTGGCAGCCCGCTCTGGCAGATGCCTGTGATCAGGGCTTTGATGTCATCATCTGTGGCACATGGGAAATGAACGGCTTCATGCAGGAGCTGGCACCTGAATATCCCGACACCAAGTTCATCCTCTTTGACGATGCGCCTGACTTCTCGGCAGGTGATTTCTCCAACATCCTCGGCATCACCTACCAGACATCCACCGCCGCCTATCTCGCAGGTTATGCTGCGGCGAAAGTGTCCAAGACTGGCAAGATCGGGGAAATCCTCGGCGTCGAAGGCACAACCATTCTGGAATTTGCCGTTGGCTTCGAGCAGGGCGCAAAGGCTGCTAACCCCGATGTAGAAGTCGTGCGCGCGGTTGCGGGCACCTTCACCGACCCTGCCAAGGGTAAAGAACTGGCGCTGGCGCAATTCGCGCAAGGCGTAGACGTGGTGTTCCCGATTGCGGGCGGCACCGGTATCGGCGCGCTTCAGGCGGCGCGCGACGAGGGTTTGTTCGGCATCGGTGTTGACAGCGATCAGGCGGCGATCTTTGCAGAAACCGACCCCGCACAATCCGAAGTCATTCTGACATCTGTTGAAAAGAAAGTGGGCGACTCCCTTGTGTCTGTTCTGGAACAGACCATCGCAGGGACCGCGCCTTATGGCTCCGCGCTGCTGCTAGGTCTTTCTGATGGCGCTGTCGGAATTTCTAAGAACAGCTACTACGAGGCGCTTGTGCCCCCCGAAGTGCGCGCCGAGATCGAAGTTGAAGAGGCGAAAATCGTGGCGGGCGAAATCACTGTGGATTCAGTGATGCAATAGAGCCTTAGGGCCAATGCCCGCCCCGACTGGATCGGGGCGGGCAATTTTTGAATGAGGCGATGCATGAAGACCGCAATCGAAGCCGTAAACATAACAAGAATATATCCAGGCGGGACCGTCGCGAACCAAGGAGTGACTCTTCGGGTGCGTCCTGGAGAGGTTCATGCCGTCGTGGGTGAGAACGGCGCTGGAAAGTCGACATTGATGAAGGTCCTTTTCGGGCTGGAGAAGCCGGACGCGGGTGCCTTGCTGGTCAACGGCAAGGAGACTGCGTTCGACAGTCCGCGCGATGCCATCGACCACGGTATCGGGATGGTGTTCCAACACTTCTCGCTGGTGCCGTCATTCAAGGTTTACGAGGTCGTTGTGCTCGGTTCGGAGCCGCGCCGCGGTATCCGTTTTGATCGCGCTGAAGCAATCGCCAAGGTTCGCGCGCTCTCTGAAAAGTTCCGTTTGAACGTCGATCCTGAGGCGAGGGTCTCCAGCCTGCCCGTGGGGCAGCAGCAACGTGTCGAGATCCTTAAGGCACTGTATCGCGACGCGCGTATTCTCATTCTCGACGAACCGACCGCCGTACTTGCGCCGCAGGAAGTCGAGGAGCTTTTCGTCGCCATCCGCGCGCTTGTCGCCGAGGGGCGCACGGTGATCTTTATTGCCCATAAGCTGCCAGAAGTTCTCGACATTTCCGACCGCATTACGGTGATGCGGGCGGGCAAGACCGTCGGCTCAGTCGACACCTCGTCGGTTACTGAAAGCGAACTAGCGGCGATGATGGTGGGTCACGAGGTGGTTCTGCGCGTCGATCGCTCGACTTACGAAGGAAAGCGCAAACTCAGCGTTGAGAACCTCGTCATTCGCAACAGCGCGGGACGGGTTCTTGCGGAAGACCTCAGCCTCAATGTGCATGGTGGCGAGATCGTCGGATTGGTCGGCGTCGAAGGGAATGGTCAGGCGGAACTGCTTGAAACCGTTGGTGGCTTGCGCCCCGCAGCGGGTGGCAGGATCGTACTGGAAGACGACGAGATCACCGACCTTCCCGTGATTGAGCGGCGAGAAAAGGGGGTGGCCTCCATCCCAGAGGACCGGATTGCTGAAGGGCTCGCGGTTGGCGCGACCACGGCCGAAAATCTGGTTGCGACACGTCTCGACAACCCGCGTTTCGTGCGCCGTGGTCTGCTCGATATTGCCGCCATCACCGACAATGCCCGCACGTTGATCGATCGTTTCTCGATCCGTGTTGGCGGTCCTGAATTTCCCGTGGGAACTCTCTCGGGCGGCAATATGCAAAAGGTGGTTGTCGCACGCGAGCTTGCGGAGCAGCCCGAGGTGCTTTTGGTGAACCAGCCGACGCGGGGTGTCGACCTCGCCGCCACGCAGTTTATCTGGAAGTCGATCACCGATGCCCGCGATGGTGGCGCTGCCGTTCTTTTGTCCTCCGCCGATCTGTCAGAGCTTCTGGCCCTCTCCGATCGGTTGGTGGTGTTCTACCATGGCCGCATCGTGGCGGCTTTCCCGAATGACGAAACCGTCACCGCCGAGATGCTGGGCGCCTTTATGCTCGGTATCAGCGAACAAGATGCCGACGAAATGAAAGCTGCCTTGCAATGAGCGACCCTCGCCCCTCCCGCCTTTCTGCCGCCCTTGCCGATAGTTCGCGTGCATTGATCGCGCTGGCCGTCGCACTGCTCGCGGCTTTTGCGATCATCCTGCTTATGTCCGAAGAGCCGGCAAAGGCCTTTGATACCTTCCTCACTGGTCCGCTCGGATCGGCGCGCACGCGTGGTCTGTGGATCGACGATGTGGCCAAACTCACGCTGACTGGCCTCGCGTTTGTTCTGGTGTTTCAGGCCAAACAGTTTTCCCTCGGAGTGCAAGGGCAGGTCTATTTCGGTGGGCTGGCTGCCGCCTTTGTGGCCCTGTCCCCCATCGGTCAGACGTGGGCGGGCATTCCTTTGGGGATGCTGGCCGCGATGATCACTGGGGCCGCCTACGGGTTTATCCCCGGCTACGCCAAGGCGCGGTTCCAAGCCTCGGAAATCGTGTCATCCCTGATGTTGAACTACATCGCCATTCGCGTGGTCAACTGGGTGGTGCGGGCCCATCTCGCGCCCGAAGGCACGGGCCAGTTGATGAGCCCGAAGTTTCCCGCAACGGCGACCTATCCGCCTTTCATTCCAGGCACGCGATTTGATCTCGGCATCCTGTTTGCGCTGATCGCGGTTGGTGTGGTCTGGTTCCTGATCTATCGCACCCGCTGGGGGTTGAAGCTGCGGCTTGTGGGGGAAAATGCACATTTCGCCGAATACGCGGGCATCCGTTCGTCGGCGGTGATGATCTCGGCCATGACGGTGTCGGGGGCCATTGGCGGGCTTCTTGGTTCCGTCTTTGTGCAGGGGCAGGCGTTCAAGCGGATCGCTATCGATTTCGACAGCAACCTCGCCTTTGAGGGCATCCTGATCGCCATCGTGGCCCGCGACAAACCGCTTGCCGTGCCTTTCGTGGCGCTCGGATACGGCTATCTGCGCCAAGGGGCGCAACTCATGGGGCTGCGAACGGATGTGCCGACCGAAATGATCGCCGTGGTTCAGGCTCTCATCATCCTGCTTGTCGCATCGAAATTCACCCTTCCGGGGCATCACATATTGGCCCGACTGTTTGGCCGTAAAGAGGAGGGCTGATCATGTGGGATCTGCTGGCTGCTGTCTTTTCTGTTACCTTCTTTGTCACGGTTCTGCGGGCGACTACGCCGCTGCTGTTCGCAACGCTGGGCGGTTTGATTTCCGATCTGTCTGGCGCACTTAATGTGGCACTTGAGGGGATGATGCTCATTGCCGCGCTGACGGCTGTGATCACCTCGGTCTACGCCCCGTGGTATGTCGCGGTGGTCGCTGGTGTGGGCGCGGGCGCGATGCTCGGCTGGGTCATGGCGCTCTTTCACCTCAAGCTGAAAGCAGACGTGATCCTCGTCGGATTCGGGGTCAATATCCTTGCATCGGGCGGAACGGTCTTTGCCCTGTCTATCGCGACGGGCGGCGACAAGGGCACTTCGATCAACCTGCCCTCGAAATCGATCCCGACCATCGATCTGCCTTTTCTCGAAGGCGTTCCGGTGCTGAAGCTCCTGTCGGGGCATTCGGCGCTGACATGGATCGGCGGACTGTCGGTGTTCCTTCTGTGGTATTTCCTCTATCGCACGCCTTGGGGGCTGTGGCTGCGCGGGGTCGGTGAGTATCCCGCTGCGCCTGAAGCCGCAGGCATCAACGTGATGCGCGTACGGTTCTGGGCGCTCGTGGCTTCCGGTGCCTTTGCGGGCATGGGCGGAGCGCAGCTTGCTATGTTTAACTACGTTGGCTTCACTCGCGACATGACCGCAGGGCGCGGGTTCATCGCTCTGGGTGCGGTGTTGCTCGGCGCACGCCATCCGGTTGGCGCATTGATCGCGGCCCTGTTGTTCGGGCTGTTCGAAGCGCTGTCCATCGTGATGCCAAGCCTGTTCTCGTGGATCCCATCGGAGTTGATCCAGACGATCCCCTTCCTTGTGACGATCATCGCGCTCGTGTTGTTTTCCGTCCGCGCCCGCCAGATCGCGAACAAGACATGAGTGGCGCTGCGATTGAGGCAGGCAACAGGGGTGGGGGCGAATGTGTCGCCCCAGCCGATAAAGGCGCATCACACAGAAAGGCAATGATCCGATGATCCGTGATTTCCGACAAATGAGCTGGCCCGATGTGGAAGAGGCGCTCAAGTTGAACCTGCCCGCGATCTTGCCTTTGGGCGCGGTGGAGCAGCATGGCGCGCATCTTCCCCTGACGGTTGATGCCGATCTGGCGGAGGGGGTTGCGCGGGCGCTGGCCGAACGCACAGGGGCGCTGTTATTGCCCGTGTGCACCTATGGTGAAACATGGTCGAGCGAGGCCTTTGCTGGCACATTGTCGATCAGTCCCGAGACCCTGCGTGCGATGATCGTGGACATCGGGCGCGGCCTGATCCGCATGGGCGTGCCCGCGCTGATTACCCTCAATGGGCATTTCGGGAACAGCGGCCCCATCGGATTGGCCGCACGCACGCTTCAGGCCGAAGGTCTTCCCGTTCTGCATCTCGACTATCCCGACCTTGAAAAGATCGCGGGGCGGATTTGCACCAGCAAACCCGCTGGCCCCAGTTTTTTCCACGCCGATGAGGTCGAGACCTCGATGATGATGGCCCTGCGTCCCGAGGCGGTCGACCTGACGCGCGCACAAGCGGAATATCCCGCGTTCCCGCAGACTTTCGGCTACGAGCAGTTCCAGTTGCGCGACATTTCCAAAACCGGCGTGTTCGGTGATCCACGCGTGTCGACGGCGGAGAAGGGGGAGCAGTTGATCGAAGAGATTGTCGATGCTGCGATCCCGTTGGTCGATGCGTTTCTGTCTCGTCACGAATTAAGCGCACAGGACAGCGCTCAGGGAGAAGATCATGAGTGAGATGACGGGCACGGGGCCTCTTCCCGACGATCTTTTACCTGATGCGGGTGACGAGGTGCGGCTGCGACAGGCGCTGACCCTTGTCGCGCTTGGCAAGAAACCTGCTGACCTCATCGTGCGGGTGGGGCGGATGCTCGACGTGCATTCTGGGCTTTGGATGAACGACTGCGATATCGTCATCAGCGGTCGGCGCATTGCGTGGACGGGGCCATCGGGCACATGGTCGGGAACCGCCGCGCGGGTCGAGGAACGCCCTGAGCTCGCCGCCGTGCCGGGCTTTGGTGAAGTGCATAAACACATCGAGTCTTCACATCTCACGCCGGAATGGGAAGCGGCTCTGGTTATGCCCCACGGTTGCACATGGACCTGCGAGGCGAGCCACGAATATTCCAATGTCGACGGGCCGGGGAATCTCGATTTCTGGCTGGCGCACCGCCGTGCGGGGATGCCCGCAAAGATTTTCCCATTGCCTGGATCGGCCGTGCCGCCGACCGCCTATGAGGGCGGGGGGGGCTACTTCGGAGCGAAGGAACAGGCGGAGTTTCTAGCAACGCCACAGGTTGCGGGTCTCGATGAGGTGATGGACTGGCCTGCGGTCTGGGACGCGAGAAACCCGAGCCACGACCGCCTCTGGGGCATGATTGGCGCGACATTCGCCGCCCGTGGTGTGGTCGAAGGCCATGCCGCAGGGATGCGCGACATCTCGGAGATTTCGGCCTTTGCCGCGGCGGGGATGGCCTCGGATCACGAAGCATGGACTGCACAGGAGGTGATGGACAAGCTCAACCACGGCCTCTTCGTGGAGCTGCGCCCGCATTCTTTGCCTGCTGCGATTTCCGACTTGCTAGAGATGGGACTGAAGAACTGGAGCCATCTTGCGCTGTGCACTGATGATCGCGCGGCACAGGACACGATGAAAATCGGCGCGACAGACCACAACGTGCGATTGGCGATGGAGGCGGGGTTGCCTGTCGAGACTGCCATTCAGATGGTCACGCTCAACCCCGCACGGCATATGCGGCTCACCCCGTGGGTTGGGGCCATCGCACCGGGGCGCTACGCGGATTTGGTGCTGCTCGACGATGTGGATACGCTGTCAATCTCCGAGGTCTGGGCCGACGGTCAGCAGGTCTCGCGCGGGCAGGATTATATGCTCGACGTGCCAAAGATCGAGCGCCCCGAGCGGGCGCGAAACTCGGTCCGTTTGCCGCGTGATCTCACGGCGGAGGATTTCGCCATTGCCGCGCCTGAGGGGCGTGACGAGGTGACGGCGGCGGTGCTGCGTCCGTTCCATTGGGAGGACAATTTCCTGACCGTGACCCTTCCTGTGAAAGACGGAATGGTGCAGCGCGATACAGCGCAAACGGTGACAAAATTCGCGGTGATCGACCGACATCTTGGCACGGGCCGCGTGGCGCGGATGTTCTGGCGCGGCACGGGCCCTGCGACAGCGGGAACGGCGCTGGCCTGTTCGATGGCGCATGACCAGCACAACATCTGGTCGGCGGGGTCTTGCGACGCGGCGATGGCGCTTGCGGTCAATACCCTGCGCGAAATGCAGGGTGGATGGGCGCTTGTGCGTGAGGGGAAACTCGTCGCCACCGTGCGCTACGAGATCGGCGGGTTGATGACCTGCCGCCCTGCGGAAGACCTCGCCTGCGAGATGGAGACGCTTTATGCTGAAGCCGAGAAGGTGGAGTGGATGTGGGAACCCACGTCTTCGCCACGTTGGCACGCAGGCTTCCCCGAAAGACTGGCCTTTGCGACCCTGACCTGTGCGCCGTGGCGTTGGGTGCTGGTGGCGCCAAATGACGAGAACCCCACGGGATTTGTCAACGTCAGCACGGGCGAGACGCATCCGGTCGTCTGGTGACGCCCCGATTTTACAAAGCAAGAAACACCCAACAGGAGAAACACGGATGACAACATCAACAACACGGCGCGCGATCCTACGCGCGGCAGTGGTTGCGGCTGGGGCAATGTTGCCGCTTGCCGCTTTTGCCCAGACAGAGGGCGAACCGCTCAAGATCGCCATGATCCTGCCCGGACCGATTACGGACAATGACTGGAACTCGGTGGGCTACAACGGGCTACAGTCGGCGGGCGAGGCGCTCAATGCGAACGTGGCCTATGCCGAGAACGTCACCGATGCCGATGCCGAACGCCTGCTGCGCGACTTTGCGGCGCGTGGTTATGACCTCGTGTTTGCGCACAGCTTTTCCTTTGGCGATGCCGCACTCAACGCCTCCGAGAGCTTTCCCGATACGATCTTCATGGCGGGCACTGCGTCCGAACTGAGCGACAATCTCGGCACCTATTCCAACCCCGACTATCAAGGCGCGTATCTTGCGGGGATGCTGGCGGCTGGCGCGTCCGATACGGATTCTGTCGGCTGGGTCGGCGGAATGCCTGCGCCGAACATGCTCGCTAACCTTCACGCCTATACGGCGGGGGCCAAAGAGGTGAATGCCGAAGTCAACGTGCTGCATACCTTCATCGGCAGCTGGTTTGATCCGCCTAAAGCAAAAGAGGCCACCATTGCCCAGATCGAGCAGGGCGCGGATGTGGTAAGCGCACAAGGTGTGGGCGTGATCGATGGGGCGGCCGAGAAGGGCGTGTTGGCAATTGGGGCCATGACGGACCAGAACTTCCTCGGGGAAGAAACGGTTCTCACGAGTGTGACATGGGATCTCGGACCACTGATCACGGCAGTCGGACAGGCGGTCATGGATGACACATGGACCAGCGAGAACTGGTCCTATGGTGTGGCCTCCGACTCCGTTGGCCTTGCGCCGTTCCATGGTCTGGACACCAATGTGGATCCTGCGGTGATGGAGGCTGTTGAGGCCAAGATTGCGGCGATCAAAGATGGCAGCTTTGAGGTGCCACTCGACACCAGCCCCGTCGATTGATCCACACATGACCACCAACTTGCCAAAATCCTCTTCCGCGCAGGCGGCCATATCGGTCAGCATGTCCGGCGTGACCATCGCGTTCGACAAGGTGGTGGCCAATCAAAGCGTGGATCTCGACGTCCGACACGGCGAGATCCACGCGCTCTTGGGCGAAAACGGCGCGGGGAAGACGACCCTCATGCGTGCGCTGTGCGGCCTGCTCCAGCCTGACGCGGGCACCATAAGGCTCGACGGCAAGGCGGTTGTGATCCGCGACCCGCAACGTGCGCAAGAACTCGGCATCGGAATGGTCCACCAGCATTTTATGCTGATCGACACCATGACTGTGGCGGAAAATATCTCGCTTGGCCTGCCGCGTGCGCGTGCGGGGCGGCGGGTGTTCTTTCCCGATCTTGACGAGGTTGCGCAACAGATCGACGCGCTAGGCCGCCAGCATGATCTTCAGGTCAACCCCACGGCGCGCGTGGACAGTCTGACGGTCGCGGGCCAGCAGCGGGTCGAAATTCTCAAGGCGCTCTACCGTGGCGCAAAGGTGCTTATCCTTGACGAACCGACAGCGGTGCTTTCGCCGCAGGAAAGCCAGCGGTTGTTCGCGGTTCTGCGCTCGCTCGCGGCACAAGGCACGGCGATCATTTTCATCAGTCACAAGCTGCACGAAGTCATGGCGGTGACGGACAGGATCACGGTTCTGCGGCGCGGGAAGGTGGCAGGATGTCTCGACACCGCCAAGACCACCGAGGACGAAATCGCGCGGTTGATGGTCGGGACACAAACCGTCCAGCCGTCGCGCACCACGGCACCGCGCGTGAAAACAGGCACCGTCTTGCGCCTGCGCGATGCAGGTTTGACGGACGGGCGGGGTTTGCGCCTTCTTGACGGGGTCAACCTTGATATCGAAGCCTCCGAAATCCTTGGCGTGGCTGGCGTCGACGGGAACGGGAAATCGGAGCTTGCGGAGGTTGTGGTCGGGCTGCGCAGGTTGAGCGACGGGCACATCGAATTCGACGGAAAGGATGTCACACATGCCTCCACAGCGACACGGATCAACCGCGGCCTTGCCCATGTTCCGGAGGACAGGCACCGAACCGCGCTGGTGTCGGAAATGTCGGTGGCTGACAATGCGGTTATCGAGATGGCGGGCTGGCGCAGGTTTGCGCGAATGGGGCTGCGTAGGCGCGGGCGCATCGCCGCTTTCGCGCGGGATCTCGTGCGCGAATACGATGTGCGGCCAGGGGATATCACCCAACCCATCGGTGCGCTCTCTGGCGGCAATCAGCAGAAACTCGTTATGGGGCGGGCGCTGACGCGCGATCCCAAGCTGATCGTTGCCGTGCAACCTTCGCGCGGGCTGGACTTCGGAGCGACGGCCTTTGTTCAGGGGCGTTTGCTCGACAGTCGGGCAAGGGGCGCGGCGGTGATGTTGATCTCTGCCGAAATGGACGAGCTGGTCGCCTATTGCGACCGTATCGTTGTGATGTATCGCGGCACGATCATCGGTGAACAGACAGGGCCAGATTACGACGTGGCCAAACTTGGATTGATGATGGCGGGACGCGCGACATGAGCGACGAAACAACCGCAGGTGCGCAGGCGCTTGCCTTTCTCAAGGACCGTCTGGTCGCGCAAAACGCTCTTTCGGGTGTTGTTGCTCTGGCGCTGGCTTTCGGCGTGGGGGCTGTATTGATCCTGTCGATGGGTGTGAACCCGATACAGGCTTATGCGGTGTTGTTCCAAGCCTCACTAGGTAGCCTGAACGGTCTGGCCGAAACCGCGATCCGCACCGTGCCTCTGGCGCTAGCAGGGATCGGAATTGCCCTGTCGTTCCGCGCGGGCGTGTTCAATGTGGGCGCCGAGGGACAGATATTCATCGGCGGGGTCGCAACGGCCTTTATCGGTGTCCAGCTTGCGGGGGCACCGCCCGCTATCGTGATGCCCGCGATGATGCTTGCGGCACTCGCTGCGGGGGCCTTGTGGTCCCTGATCGCGTGCGTGCTCAAGCTGCGCTTCGGGGCGGATGAACTCATCACCACGATCATGCTCAACTATGTGGCCATCCACTTTGTGAGCTACCTGTTGCACGGGCCGTTGCAGGCACCTGCCTCGCCACTGGCGCAGACCGAGCGGTTGGCGCGGGAGTTTCGCTTGCCGATCCTCGTGTCGACGACACGGCTTCACGCGGGGATCGTGCTGGTCATTCTGGCCACTCTCGCGGCGCAGGTCTGGCTGTGGATGTCGGTGGGCGGGTTTAAGCTTCGCGCGGTCGGCCATAACCCGCGGGCGGCTGGCGCGGCGGGGATCAATGTGACGGGGGTCACTGTATTGGCCTTTGTGCTGTGCGGGGCGCTGTCCGGTCTTGCGGGCTTTTCCGAAGTGGCGGGCGTGCATAGGCGCATGATTGAGAACCTCTCACCAGGGTTTGGCTATACCGCGATCATCGTGGCGCTGCTGGGGCGCACCAGTCCGCTTGGCGTCTTGATGGCCGCCGCATTGTTCGCCGCGCTTCAGATCGGGTCGTCCACGATGGAAAGCGCACTTGGTGTCCCAGGAGCGCTGATCGCGATGATACAGGCATTGGTCGTGTTGTTCTTGATCGCGCAGGGGGCACTCCTCGCGCCGCTTACCCGCCTGTTGCGCAGACGTATGACAAAGGAGCCGCAACCATGATGGCCTTTCTGTCCGATCCGGTATTTGCGGGCTTTCTGTCTGCCAGTGTGCGGCTCAGTATTCCGATCCTTCTGGCCGCGCTTGGCGGTGTCTTTGCCGAACGTTCTGGCGTGCTCAATGTGGGGCTTGAAGGGATGATGCTGGCGGGGTGTTTTGCTGGTTTCATGATCACCTTCCAAACTGATCTTCTGATCTTCGGGCTACTCGCTGCGATGATCGTTGGGGGGCTCGTGGGGCTGTTGCTCGGCGTGTTTGCGATTAGCCTTCGCGCCAATCAGGTGGTGGTCGGAATCGCAATCAACCTGCTTGTCGCGGGAGCCACGGCTTTCCTCTTCCGACTTGCCTTTCGGGCAGGCGCAGAGACCCCACGGATCACGCCCTTCGCCGCGCTCGATTTCGGGCCGCTGGCCACGATCCCTGTATTGGGGCCGATGCTTTTCAGTCATGACATTCTGACCTATGCGGCGCTTGGCCTCGTGGTGGTGTCATGGGTGGTGCTGTGCCGTTCGACCATCGGACTTGCCGTGTCGGCGGTTGGCGAAAATCCTGTGGCGGCAACCACGCTCGGCCTCTACGCCATCCGCACGCGCTACCTCGCCGTGATCGTCAGCGGTATTCTCGCTGGGCTCGGCGGGGCGTTCCTGTCGATGAGTGCCACGGGGCTGTTTCTCGACAATATGACGGCGGGGCGAGGGTATATCGCACTGGCGATCCTAATCCTCGGACGCCGCCACCCGTTCGGGATTGTTGCCGCATCGCTGGTGTTTGGAGCTGCCGAAGCCCTGCAGCTGCGCGCGCAACTGATGCCAACGGGTGTGCCGCTACAGGCGCTCATCGTTTTGCCCTATGCGCTGACATTGGTGGTGCTTGCGGGGTTTGCCTCCAAAAGTGGTGCGCCCAAATCGCTCGGTCAGCCGCTCCCGAAAACGGGTGTTCGGTAGCCTGCGTGGAATGCAGGAAAAGCTCTGCACCTTCTTTTATGATGATGTTCGCGCACCTTGACAGCCGGCCTTGCCCAAACTCAACTGGTTGTTGAGCCATGTCCCCGTTGCGAAGACGCCTTTTGTGTGCGGCGAACTTTGTTGGCGGATGGTGGGGGTGAAAGAGGATTGTTTTGTTACTGGGGTGACTTGTCACAATGGAGGGGATTGGGCGCGCATCTGAGATTAGTGATTTTCTGTTGGAGCTCTACCATGATGCTTTGGAGTGTGAGCCCGACGAACTTCGTTTGCGGGTGCTTGGCAATCTGCAGCGCCTGATACCCTTTGACTTCGGTGTGTGGGGCGGTGGTCGGGCGGACAGCCGCCTTGTGTCGGACCTGACAGTTCTCAATCAGAGCGAAGCAATTCTAGAGGACTGGGAAGCTGTTGCCCAACAGGATGACTTCTGTGACCTGACCCTCAATCGCTTGGGGTCAACCGCCCGCTTTGACGATGTGCCCGATTATCGTGAGGGACTGGCCTTTAACGAGCATTGGCGACGCTTCAACGCCTCGCACATGATGGCGACCATCGTCGGAGAAAAGACGTATGGCTATGTGAGTTTCGTGGGGCTCTGTGCGGAGGGAAGGCCGTTGGTGTTTTCGGATGCCGAGCGCACCCTGAAGCAGATGCTCATGCCGCATCTTTCACAAGCCCTGCGCATGAACCGTGAGTTATGGGCGGGGCGGGCAGTCAGGGAGCATGATGCTGTCGTGCTTGTTGATGGCGGTGGCTGGATATTGACGGTCCAAGGGCCGTTTCGTGATCTTGCCGAACGTGAATGGGGCAAACAACCCGTTCAGCTCCCCGCCCTCATCATGGATGCACTTAAGAACGGCGAACGGTGGATTGGGAAAACGCTGGAGATGGGGATGCTGCCGCTCGGCACCAACTTTCTAGTCCACTTGTCGGAACATCATGCGCCTCTGGCGGCCCTGTCGGCACGTGAGCGCGAAGTCGCCCAGATGTTCGCTTCGGGTCAGACTTATAAGCAGGTCGCCCGCGCTCTCGGAACGTCGCCATACACTGTGCGCAATCAGATCACACGCATTTACGAAAAGCTGGAGATTTCGAACAAGGCCGAATTGGCGCAGGCCCTTGCGAGGAAGCGACCTCAATAGAGCATTTGCTCCATTCTCACAGAGGTTGCTTTCCGGGATACTCGCGCCCCGGCGCACCGCTGCGCATCTTCCGTGTCGAGCATGACGGCTCGTCGCTCCCGCAACCAATCCTCGAAAGGAGTTCCCTATGAAAAGGCATGTTTTCGGCATTGTTGGATGTGCGCTTTGTCTGGCACAATCTGTTTTGGCGCAGATCGAAAAAAACGCAGTAGGCACGATCATCGCCAGCATCGGCGATGCGTCCTATGAAGGAGAGACACTCGATGTGCCCGCCGAAGGCACGGCGACCGCGGAATTTCGGTCGCTCGGCCCGATTACCTCCATCAGCATTCAGGGTCATGACCCGAAAGCCGAAAGCATCATGAGCAACGTCTTGTCCCTCGACATTATGGTGATGGGCAATGACGCCTCCGCTACCGTAACAACGGCCACAGTTTCGTATTTCCCCGATGGCATGAGCGCGGCCTTCTACAACAACGAACATAGCGCGACCCAAGCGCAGGTGGTTTTCGATACACTCTCCCTCGAAGACGGCGCGTCCCGTGCCGTGGGACGTTTCACGGCGGTGGTCTGCCGCAAGGACGATTATTTCTCCGAAACCGACGAAACCGATTGCATACCTGTCGAAGGAGTATTCGACACGGTCCTGCGAAACGCGGGGTGAGTGGAGGTCAGACCGGACAGGGTGGCGGTGCACAGGTCATCGATGAAGCATGGCGTCCCGTCCACTCGACTGTCATTGCATCTCGTCCAGACACGGTAATGACGCTGTTTGGAGAAGGAGTTTCGCTAATTGGGTTACATGAGCGCCATGTAGCGTCCCGACTTGCGCTGTGTAGAGAATTTCCCCGTAATTTCATTCAGATATACGGACCTTGATACGGTGATTAGGATGGCCGCTCGTGATGAGCTGCCGTCCGCTTTGCTATATGAGGTTGATGGAGTGAGGTGCAGTGCGACGTTGAGATTTGCGAGGCATATGGGTGGTTAGAATGCTCAATGTCATTGAGGCAGGAAAATAGGAAATCTTGAACGCGGCGTATCAGTTTAGGCCTTTATGCGCGTTTTCCATGGCCGAGCATAACGTGTTCGGCGACTAGGTTTTTCCAAGTTTTCCCAGACAGAGTTACACAAGGTGCGTTCCGACGCATTGGATGCTTTTGGCGCAATCATGCGGCCTAAAAGCATACGTGTAGGTCTTTCAGGTGACTGTCTCCGCGATGCCATTGTGTGAACGGTATCATTCGCAGGTCACTCTAAACGCGCGCCAAACCGTCTCTCCCGCCCTCATCCGGACCGTCGTTGTCGGCGGTTCTCATATGAACGGAGAGAGCAGACATGACGTTTTCGCAGCAGCGCATCAAAGGTTCCCACTGCAACGCAGTTACTCCAGCGACACTAAGGGGTTGGGTGGCAGCAAGCGTGAGAGCTGTGGCTTTCGTGATGTTGTCTCTTCTGGTTACAACGGTCGTCGCTGCGTCGCAGGCACTTGCCTACGACTTGGTGTTGAACGTCAACGACTCCGGTTCGGATCCGACGCCTGCGGGAGGGAGTGTCACCTACAACGTCACTGTGGAGAATAACGACACAGGGGCGGGAGCGTCGACGGCGACGCAGCTTACTCTGGACATTCCTGCGGGTACGGAACTCACCGATGTGACCAACGCGACTTGTAGCGCGGCCTTCCCTGTTGCGGGGGCCGGATCGCTGACCTGCGATATTCCCGCGCTTGCCGAGGGGGCGAATTTTTCGCTGGAGGCTGTCGTCAAAACCTCGACGTCAGGCACGATTGATATGGGGTTCAGCCTTCCCGCAGATGACGACGATACCAACAACAGTTTTTTCGAGACGACGACCATTCTGAACGGTGCCGATGTTGAACTGACGATCACGGGTCCGGCGAATGCGGTGTCTGGTGAAGTCGTCACCTATACCTACACGCTCGTAAACAGTGGTCCCGATGACGCGGAAGATGTGGTCGTGGAGATTCCCGCTATCAGCGGTCTCGATATAACCAATGTTCCGAACTACTGTAGCGCGAGTGGTGGTGGCTATCTCTGTACGATCCCGAGCGATATCGCCAATGGCGACGACTTCTCCTTTGATGTGATAGGGCAGATCACGATTGCGGGTGGCGGGTCCGACCTGAGCGTGGTGGCGACCGCGAGTGTCGGAAGCGATTCCGACCCGACATCGCCGCGCGATCCGATGACCGATGACAACACGGACACATTCGGCACCACGATTGCGGATGGTAGCGATGTTGCCATTTCTAAAACCAGCAATGCGCCCGATCCCACACTTGTTGATAGCGAAGTCATCTTTACCCTCGCGCCAATCTACACGGGCGGGGTGCCTTACGGTCTGGAGATTACGGATACCGTTCCCGCGCAGTACGAGATTGATCAGGTGGAAGTGCAGAGCGGCGGATGGGACTGTGACGTTGACGAGCAGGTTGTGAGTTGTGAGCGCGAGTCCACGGGGCTGAACGCAGGTTCGGGCGTTTCGCTTGGTGAGATTTTGATCCACACGACGGTTGTGGGTGATGGCGACGCGGAAAACACTGCGGAAATTTTCTCGATCACCGACGACCCGAATCCGTACAACAACGAGGATTCCGATGGCACGCGCACGATCGAGGTTCCGTCCGTCGATCTGGCTGTTACGAAAACCGGTCCCGATCCGGCGCTGGTTGTGGTCGGCAACGCGTATAATTTCAATCTGCGCACCCAAAACACTGGGAATGCCGATTTTTACGGCACGATCTACATGACGGATTCCCTGCCCGCGGGGATGCGTTTCACGAGCTACTCAGGGACGGGCTGGGACTGCGCGCCCTATGCCGCGCCTGCTGCCACGCCACCCGCAACTTCTCCGCTTGCGACGCCTGCGGATGGACCTGTGGATGTGGTCTGCGAACGGACCTATGAGGCGGGGACGTCAGGGCCGCTTGAGGCTAGTGACTACACGCCGTTTGCGGAGATCACTGTCGAGGCAACCCAATCGGGTCGCTTGGTAAACAACGCAAGTGTCTCGTCGCCTGAATACCCTGGTGCGGGTGAGGGCAACACCGCGAGTTATGAGGTGGATAGTAGCTTTGACACCGCGTCAGCCGATTTGACCTTGATCAAGACGGCCGCTCTCCCGTCGCTGAACGCGGGCGATACCCAGACCTACACCATCGAAGTGGTGAACGAAGGGCCGCAGGCTTCGGCTGATGTGGAAGTGACGGATTCGCTGGTAAGCCTGATTAACAACTTGGAGGGTCCAACTGGTGCGGGTCTTGTCAGCGTTACGGCCCTTGCGGGTGCGACCTGTTCCACCTCGCCATCGGGGGGCCGCTCAATTGCTTTGAGCTGTGTGTTTGACACCTTGCCAGTTTGTTCGGCAGGAAGCTGTCCCGAGATCGAGGTACAAGTGCGTCCTGGTGGGGATGCGGGAGACCGGAGCAACACGGCTCAAGTTATCTCGACCTCCGTGGCCGATCCTAATCTGAAAAACAACAGCGACACTGTGGACTTCGAAATCGTGGCGCGCACGGATGTGACCGTGACGAAAACTGCGACGCCTTCCACGGCTATCGCGGGGCAGAATTTGACTTATACCGTTGCTGCTAAAAATCCTTCTCCCGTTGCCCTGAGTACGGCGGAGAATGTCACGATTACCGATACGCTGCCCGACGGTTTGCTGTTCGTGTCTGCGACCCCGCAGAATGGCAGTTGTTCGACCACGCCAACCGTAGGAACCATCACGGCAGCAGGCAACAACCAAGTCACCTGTAACCTTGGCTCGGTCGCAAGCGGCGGTCAGAGGACGGTGACGATTGTTGTGCAACCGACCGAAACGTTCGTCGGCGGCGACATCGTAAACAACGCCACGGTGTCGACAAGCACGCCCGAAACGGATTCAGGCAACAACGAAGCGAGTGTTTCTACGCCCGTCGTTGCGCCTGTCTATGACCTTCAGGTCAATAAAATAGACGATATTGACCCCGTGGCGACGGATCAGGATGTGACCTACACGGTGACAATCCAGAACAACGGTCCGTCAGCAGCGGAGGCTGTGACCGTCTCCGACCTCATGCCGCCTTCGTTTCTGTCCTATCAGTCTCATACGGCGATGGGTGCAACCTGTGGGACCGTGCCTGCGGTCGGTTCGACGGGGGGGACGCTTGAATGCACCTTTGATCGCATCGAGGCGGGGGGTGAACGCACTGTCACGATCATTGCGCGTGGTGAAGACAAAGGCACGACGACCAACACGGCGGAGTTGTCCTCGCCAGGCATTACGGCGGGATATGATCCGTTGCCCGGAAACAACCGTGTGGAAGAAAAAACCACCGTTCGCACCCGTGCAGACGTGGAAGTTGTCAGTAAAGTCGCAACGAGCACCTCAGGAACCGCGATTGACGAGATTGACCTGCGCGAAGGCTTCAACTTCGTAATCACCGTGCGCAACAACAACACCGGCTCGGGGCTGCGCGAGGCGGATGACGTTGAAGTCACCGACAGCCTGCCGTCGGGTATGGTTCTGACGGGGACGCCCTCTGTGACAAGTAGCGCCACATCATCGGCAACGTGTAGCGGCGTGGAGGGGGAGATCAGCTTCACTTGTGAGCTGGGCACCTTCGACAGCGGCGGCGAGGCGACCATTACGGTGCCCGTAAAAGTCATCGCAGTTTTGGAGAATCCGCAGGAATTTACTAACGAGGCGGAAATCACAACCTCGTCGCTCGATGTTAATCCGAACAACAACACAAACAAAGGTGACGTTGACGTTGTCTCCTCCTCGATCTCGGGCACCGTCTTCCGCGATTTCAATAATGACGTTGTCATTGACGCGGAGGATACGGGGATTAAAAACGTGACGGTGACGGTGAGCGGCACGGCCTTTGACGGCACGCCCATCACCGCCACGGCGACCACCGACGCGAACGGGAACTATACCGTTCCGAACCTGCCGCGCGGGACATATACCGTGACGCGCGGGACGGTCAGTGAAGCCTATCTTAACGATGGCGGAAGTGACGCTGGCTCCGCAGGTGGCAACGACGATTTAGAAACTGTGATTTCCGCAGTTGAACTTCCGAGCAACACCGACGTGACGGAATATGATTTCGGCCTCGTCCCGCAAGCGCGGATCGGGATCGCCAAGAGCGTGACCAAGGGGCCAACGACAGCCGCCGATGGCTCGTTCACGGTCACATTCGGCTTTGTTGTTGAGAACTTCAGCCTTGAAACACTTGAGAATATCGCAGTAACGGATGCGCTCGCAGGGACTTTGCCACTCTTTGGCACTCATGTCTCCCTCACCACTCCCGCGACCGATCCGATGTCGGCAGGTCAATACACGGTGCTGTCCGTCTCAGGCGGCTCCTGTGGCGGCGCGATTAGTGGCTTCAATGGCGATACAGATCATCAGGTTCTGGCAAGTGGCGTGACCCTCACGGCAGGTGATAGTTGTGATCTGTCCGTGGAACTGCGCGTGCGTCCGACCGTTTCGGGTCAGGAGTTTAAGAACCAAGCGCTGGTGACAGGGACTGGCTTGCTGACGGGGCAGACGCCAGATGACCTTTCTGACAATGGCACCGATCCTGACCCGAACGGCAACGGTACCGCAGATGATGCTGACGAAGACGAGCCGACGCCTGTGACGGCAGGCGACGCGCCCTCGATCACCTTGGTGAAAACCGCCGATACGACCGACTTCAGCAACCCGCCCGCCGAAAGGGATACGATCACCTATCACTACGAGATCACCAACACGGGGCCGACTACGCTGACCGCTGTGACGTTGACGGACCCGATGACGGACCTCGACCTAAATGGCGGGACGATTACCTCGCTGGCACCTGGTGAGACGGATAGCACGACCTATTGGGCAACCTATGAGCTCAAACAGGCGGATATCAACCGCGGGTCTCTGACCAACACGGCGAAAGTTGTGGGCACTGATCCCTTTGGTGTGGACGTGGAGGACGAAGATACGGTCGTGACGCCAGTGACGCGCGAGCCTTCGATCGACCTGATCAAAGAGGCCGATGCGAGTAACGTGAGCGATCCCGCTGTCAAGGAGCAGGAAATCTCCTACAGCTTCACCGTGACCAATACGGGCAACGTGACGCTGACCAATGTGACGATTTCGGATGCTTTGGAGGGGATTGACCTCGACGGTGATCCGATTCTCTCGCTCGCACCTGGTGAGAGTGACAGCACGACGTTCAAGGCGACTTATGAGCTGACCCAAGCCGATCTGGACAAGGGGAAAGTCGAGAACTCCGCGATTGTGACGGCCAGCGACCCTGACGACAATGACGTGACGGACGTGTCGGACGACCCGACGGATCCCGCAGATGAGGACCCGAACCACGATGGCAACCCCGACGATCCAACCGTCGTGCCGATTGGTCAGGCGCCGTCTATCCAACTGGTCAAAACTGTGGACAACTCCGGTCTGACCCAAACCATCGGTCAGGTGGACGAGGAGTTGGTATACACGTTTACGGTCACCAACACGGGCAACGTGACGCTGAAGGAAGTGAAGATTTACGATCCGCTGCTTGGGTCCGGTCAAATCAGCGAAATCATCGCATCTCTGGCACCTGGCGGTGAATATACCTTCACGGAGAAAGGGTTTTACGCGATCACGCAGACCGATATCGACAATGGCACCGTGGTGAATACGGCGACGGCGACGGGGACATATGGCACCGATGAGTTTGGCGACCCGCTGACCGTGTCCGATGACGATACGGCGGAGGCGGATACCGTCTTCATTCAGGCGATCCCTGAACCACCCTTCGTGTTTGATACGGACGGGGGCACGACGACCTCCATGCTGGCGTCCGACCTTCTCGGCACGGAACCCGCAACGGTGGACAACGTGACGATCTCGGTGGAAGATACCGACCCCGAACTCACGCTTGATCCCACGACGGGGCTGATCACCCTTTCCGAGGGCAACCCCGCAGGCACCTATGAGGTGACCTACAAGATCTGCCGCAAGGATAATCCGTTGGTCTGCGATCAGGCGACGGAAACGGTGATCCAGCGTCCCATCAGCGCGATTGAGGCGGTCAAGACGCAGGAGCTGACCGATAACGGCGATGGCGTCGACGGGGTGGGCGACCTGATGACCTACACCATCACGGTCGAGAACCTCGGCAATACCACTGTGAACGACGTGGTGTTGGACGATACCTTCCTGACGCTCGACACGGGCGAGGTGCTCGCGCTCGACAGCGGTCCGACGTTTGTGTCAGCCGATCAAGGGTCTTCCGAAGGCACGTTGCTCATGGGAGAGACCGCGACCTATACGGCAACCTTCGAGCTGACGATTGGCGCGGTGGATGCGGGGGGCCTGTCGAACCAGGTTAAGGCAACCGCAATGCCCGAGTACCCGCCCGAGTTCACCGATCCGCCTGTGGAGGTGAGTGATGTCTCCGACGATGGCGACGATACGGACGGTAACTCCGAAGACGACCCGACGGTCTATCCGCTGGAGCCGCTGCTCTACGATAGCGGGCTGGTCCTGACCAAAACCACGCCGCGTGGTGTGGTGGAGCGAGGCTCGACCGTGCCCTACACGATCACCGTCACCAACGAGAACCCGCGCACGGGCGGAACGATGGACCTCATGGATGTGTTGCCTGCCGACTTCGTTTATGTCGAGGGCACGGCCACTTGGGATGGCGAACCCTTCGACGTGGATGTGCAGGGCAAGGTTGTGACATGGGGCACCGTTCGCGTGCCGCCGCTCACCACCATCGAGGCAACGCTTGAGGCTCGAGTGCTGACCAGTGCGGATGCGGGCGACCATGTGAACCGCGTAAGGTTGCGGGATTCGACAACTCGCGAGCCGCTCTCACCCGAGGCGACTGCGACGGTGACGATCATACCTGAGCCTGTGTTTGATTGTGGTGATGTTTACGGGAAGGTGTTCAACGACCTGAACCGTGACGGCTACCAGAATGCGCCGTTCAGCCCGATCATTGATGACGACGCGATGTTTAGCGGGAAATACAGCGGCAAGGGCGATGTCGCCGCCGATGTGGAGCGCGATATTGTCGAGAACGGCATTCCCGCGGTGCGCCTGACGGGTGTGGATGGCACGGTCATCACGACGGATGAATACGGCCGTTACCACGTCCCCTGTGCGATGCTGCCGCAGGATCGCGGGTCGAACTTCATCTTGAAACTCGACACGCGCTCGCTGCCCACGGGCTACCGCCTGACGACGGAAAACCCGCGCGTTGTCCGCCTGACCCCAGGCAAGATGACCGAGATGAACTTCGGTGCGGCGCTGACCCGTGTGGTGCGTGTTGATGTCAATGCGCAGGGGTTTGTGCAGGCCCGATCCGGTCTTGACTTGTCAGCTGAACTGGCTGGTGCGCTCGAAGGTCTGGTTGATCAGATCGCAGGCGAGCCTGTGCATCTGCGGATCATCTACCACCTGCCGGATGACGCGGGGAGTGAGGACAAACGACTGGCGCAGAAATCCATGCGGGAGGTTGAGCGAGAGTTGCGCGACCTCTGGAAAGAACCCAGTCGCGTGAAACTGACCATCGAGAAAACCATCGTGAGGGTGGAGCAATGAGAACGCTAGGAATGAACATGAAACACAATCCCTTGGCGCGCGTTCTGAGCGGTGGATCGGTGTTGGCAATGGGGGCGGTCCTTTGGGCCTTTGAGGCGCAGGCCGAGACCTATTGCGCCGAGGCGATGGCGCCGCAGCCCGAAGATTGCCAGAGGTCGAACGCGGATGTGGTTGTGACCATGCCCGTGGGCGAGAACACCGAGATGGTTAAAGAGGCCATGGGTTCGGATTTCGAGGCGCAGGGTTTTTCGATCTCGATCGACGAGACGCCTGTTGCGGGCGCCATGCCGCCGCCCGACACACGCCGCCCCGCCGATATTGCCGCTGATGCGTCCGATATCGACATTCGCTTCGACGGGTTGATGCCCAAGCGGTTGCTCAACGTCTCGACGGCGGATTTGCGTGCGTCCTACCGTGCGGGGGATACGGTGCGTTTCCGCGCTTCGACGAACTACCCTGCCTATATCTCCCGCGCCGAGGTGCGGGTGATTGACACGACAGGACGTGCGCCGCGCACTGTGGCCACTCTGCCCGTGTCTCCCAATGGTGTTGCGAGCTGGACCATGCCCGCCGATGCGCCCGAGGAGATGGTCTATGTTCTGCGCGTTTATGATGCGAAGGGCCGCTATGACGAGACATGGCCGCTCGACCTGACGCGCACGCAGAAGGTCTTTGATACCCATGAGACCACCTCCGCGCCGCTCGTGGCCGCGGGGGAGGGTGAGGACCGCACCCGTCAACGCGCCATTCCCGTGGCGGGTGGCATGGTGACGGTCTCTGGCCGTGCCGATGCGAATGCGCCTGTGCGCGTGATGGGCGAGGAGGTTCCTGTGACACCTTCGGGCGAGTTCCTCGTGAGCCGTATCGTGCCCGCGGGCGACCGCACGGTGGATGTGGAATTCAACCGCTACGGGCAACCGAAACACATCGCTCGCAGGCTCGAAATCCCTGCAAGCGACTGGCACTACGTCGCGATTGCGGACCTCACGCTCGGCCACCGGATCAAGGATACCGAAGCCGAGGCCGATCCTGACTACGAACGCAACTATGCGGACGGGCGTCTGGCCTATTATGCAACGGGGATCACCAAGAACGGATGGTCCGTCACCTCGTCGCTCGACACGGGCGAGGGCGATCTGGAGGACATCTTCAAACGCCTCGACGAGAAAGACCCGCGTTCGGTGATCGAGCGTATGGACCCCGAGGATCTCTACCCGACCTACGGTGATGACTCGACGAGCTATGACGACACGCCGACCTCGGGGCGCGTCTATCTGCGCGTGGAGAAGGACGACACGCGCTTCACATGGGGTGACTTCAAGGCCGATGTGGCCAGCGGGGAACTGCTGTCCAACACGCGCACGCTCTACGGCGCGGAACTGCGCAGCGCGACTGCGGCACGCACCGAGGATGGCGAGGCGCGTGTGCGCGGCTTGGTCTATGCGGCGCAGCCCGACACGCTGCCGCAGCGCGACATCCTGCGCGGGACGGGCGGTTCGGTCTACTTCCTGACGCGTCAGGACATCAATGGCGGCTCCGAGACGATCAAGGTGCAGGTCATTGACCCCGACACGGGCCGCGTGGTCTCGACACAAAGCCTCGTCGCGGGCGTGGATTACGAGATCGACTATCTGCAAGGCGTCATCACCCTGACGCGCCCGCTCAACTCCTCGGCGTCCGATGGTGGTTTGGTCGGCGCGGGTGTTGGTTCCTACGACGTCAACCTCGTCGCGCAATACGAATACACGCCGAGCACGGATGACGTGGATGGCTTCTCCTACGGGGGACGTGTCGAGGCATGGGCGACGAATGACCTGCGTCTCGGCTTCACCGCGATGAAAGAAACCACGGGCGTGGCCGATCAGAAGATGGCCGCAGCTGACGCCTATTTCAAATTCGGTGAGGCGAGCTTCATCGAGGCCGAGGTGGCTGGCACAGACGGTCCGGGCTTCAGCCGCAGCCTGTCCTCGGATGGTGGTCTGACGATCACCGATACGGGTGTTGCGGGCACCGACCGCGCGCTGGCCTATCGCCTCAATAGCCATATTGATTTTGCCGACCTTGGCATGTCCACGGCAGGCTTTGCCGAGCTCTACTACGAACGCAAGGAGGCGGGGTTCTCGACCCTCAACGAGGACATCACCGAGGATCAAACCCTGATCGGCCTGCGGGCCGAAGTGGAGGCGAGTGAAGCCCTGACCTTTGGTGTTCGTGCCGAAGACTTCCGCAAGGACGGCGGGACGCGCGAGACCGAAGGTGAAGTCAGCCTAGCCTATGACATCTCCGACGCCCTGACGGTTGAGGCCGCGCTTGGCTATCTCGACAAGGTGACGGTTGGCGATCCCTCTGAGACAGGTACGCGCACCGATGTGGCCGCGCGTCTGACCTATGCGTTGAATGACGACACGAAGGTCTGGGCCTTCGGTCAAAGCACGCTGGACCGCACAGGCGGGTTGGAGCGCGAGGACCGTTTCGGTCTCGGTGCCTCTGTGCGATTGAGCGAGAAAGTCACGGTCTCGGGTGAGGCCTCTGACGGCACGTCCGGCTTTGCGGCCAATGCATCTCTGGCTTATTCGCCCACGGCGGACAACGAGGTCTATCTGGGCTACACTCTCGACCCGACACGTACCAACGGCGGCTATGAGCTTGTCGGTGAGGATCGTGGCAAGGTGGTCATCGGCGGGCGGGCACGCTATTCGCAGGCCTTCTCCAGCTACGCCGAAACCTCGATGGATTTCTTCGGGGAGCGTCGATCGAATACGCAGGCCTACGGGATCACCTATACGCCGAATGCTCGCTGGGCCTTTAGCGGCGGGATCGAGAGCGGCACCGTGCGCGACGAGATCAATGGCGATATTGACCGGGACGCCTTTTCCTTCGGAGCCGCCTATACGGGCGACGAGGGGCTGCGCGCGCGGGCGCGTTTGGAATACCGCACGGAAAGCGGTGCGGGTCTGACGCAGGATGCCGACACATGGGCCTTTGCGGGCGGGTTTGAATACCGTCCGAGCGAGAACGCCCGTTGGATGGGGAACATTGACGCGCTGATCTCCGACAATGACACCGACAGCTTCCGTGATGGCGAGTATGTCGAGGCAAGCCTCGGCTACGGGTTCCGACCCATCGACAACGAGCGGCTGAACGTCCTGTTCAAATACACTTATCTCTACGACCTTCCCGGCGCGGATCAGGTCACGGCCGATGGTGATACCGATGGGGATGCACAGAAGAGCCACGTCCTGTCTGTCGATGTGGACTACGACCTCAACGAGCACTTCACGCTTGGCGGTAAATACGGTTACCGCAAATCCGAGATCGCCCCGCGCGGCACGGAGGACTTCAACGGCTCGACCGCCCATCTGGGGATCGTGCGGCTCGACTGGCACGTGGTCCACAACTGGGACGCGATGGCCGAAGGGCGGCTTATGTACACCGAGGAAAGCGAAACCTACGACACGGGCGCGCTCTTGGGCATCTACCGCCACATCGGCAACAACGCCAAAGTCGGGATCGGCTACGAGTGGGGGCAGGTCTCCGAGGACATGACCGACCTCAACTACGAAAGCTCGGGAGTGTTCCTGAACCTCATTGCCAAGTTCTAAGACGTCAAATGAGTTGGCATGTAAAAGAGGGGGCTCGCGCCCCCTCTTTTTTCGTCTGAAACACGATTTGCCGCGCTATCCGGTTTGTTTTCCCGTTTTGAAAAACTCCCGCGTTGCATCATCAATATGGGGATCGTCGAGGCTCCACGCCCCACAATGTTGCCGATACAGGTCCAGGACATTCCCAGCGATTTTGCGCATCATTATCGGGGAGGGCATGACCCTGCCAGGGAGGATGACGCTGGAGGTGAGGGCGTGGCCATACATGACGCTTGTGCTTGGGAAGCGCGGTCTTTGAATGATCATGAGACCGAGATCCGTCTCGCCGCCGCTCAAGTGGGTCATCCGAAACAGGTGCAATAGGCCAGAGTTCAGAAAGACCAGAGATTCATGCGAATAGGTTTTTATGCCGTGCGTGGGCTGCCCGCCCACCCGAAGGGAAATCAGGGTTTTGGAGAGGGTTTGCCCATCTTTCTGATAAATGCGCAAAAGGCTCTCGTGGATGTGGTTTTCGGAAAGTGCCGAGCGATGCATGAGCAGATAGTCGCCGCAGGAGGCGGCCAGCGTGTCTTTCTCGCGCAGGGCGCGCTCGGCGGCCATTTTGAACGATGTTTCGATTGCGTGTTGCGTCGGCGACGGCTTGGCCTGCTGGCTCTCAAGGAGATGTGCAATCGTGTCGGGATCTGACAAAAGCAGATCGATTGAAACGCCTAGAGTAGAGGCTATGCGGTCCAAGGTGCGTGCTGACGGATAGCTGCTGCCATTAAGGTATTTGTTAAGCTGCTGGCGGTTTATGCCGAGGTGAAGTGCGCCGTCCGTTAAAGTCCCGTAGCGGGCAAGGAGCGTGCGTAGGTTTCGGGCAAGATACTTCCGCTGCATAATTTACTTCTTCTTAAACAAATAATCTCTATTACGGGATAGCTTAGGACAGGCCGTTCGGAGATTGAGCATTTGACTAATTTCTGGTCAAAATGACAAGCGCAAAAGGCCCTGTCACAGGGCCATTCGGCCACCTGCGGCGATTGGACACCGTTTGCGCTGTCGTGGGTTTGCGGTTGTAACAGCCACGGCGCACCGTTTCGCCAACCGCAAGGCGGGCAATAGCTATAAAGCCACAAACCATCAGCCCGATTTCTTCGGACGCGCCAGCTGCATTCTGGCGGGTGCTGCGCGGTTAACCCGCTTCGATGTTCCAGATGCGTTTGGCGTTGGCGCTGAAGAACTTCTCGCGTTCCGTTTCTGATGCGCCTTGCGTCAGGGCGAGGGTGGCCGCCACCCATTGGTCGAGGTTGGAGTTGAGCGTGCAGACGGGGCTGTCAGATCCCCACACCACACGGTCCCACCCGAAACATGCGATCACGTGTTCGACGTAAGGGCGCAGCGTGTCGAGAGTCCAATCGGGCGCGGAATAGGCGGTGATGCCCGATATCTTGGCCACAATGTTGGGGCGTTTGGCGATCTCGGCCATTGCAGCAGCCCAAGGGGCATATGCCTCTCCCGCAATGTCGGGCACGCCGCAATGGTCGAGCACGAATTGCGTGTTTTCACAGGCGTCGACCAGTTCCGCCGCAATGCCCAACTGTCGCGCGTCGGCACAGATGTCGAAGGGCAGGTTCGCCTCCCCGATCCGACGCACGTTTTCGCGAAAGAGCGGCGTTTGGGACAGATCGTCGGGCATGACATGGATTACGCGGCGAATGCCTTTAACGACGTTGCGATCAAGGCGCTCCAGCATCGCGGCGCAGCTGTCACTTTCGGGGCGGGTCGAGGCGATGGCGCCGCGCATCAATGTGTCTTCGCGCGCCATGAGTTCGGCGACCATGTCGCACTCGGCGTCGATATCCTCCTCGGCCACATCCACTTCCATATGCAACGTGTCGGTGATTCCCACACGTCGCGCGGCCTGCGCATATTCCTCATAGGTCCAGTCGCGATCGAGCGCCTTAGCCTCCGACAGCCACGGGTAGGACAGGCGCGTGCGGTCAATGAGGTGCAAGTGGGTGTCAAATAACATGGCATTTCATCCCTTTTCATGTGGGCAGTCACCAGAATTGGCCGCTTTTCACAGAGACTTCACCTTGACTCGATTTAGAAGTCAAGTTTACTTATAAAACCACCTTCTGAATATGAAACGCGCCATGGGCAACTTTCGACCAGAAGGCATCGAATTGGTGTCGCGCAACGTCGGCATCGAAAACGGGAGGAAACTATGAAGTCACTAATTGGAGGTGTGTCCTTCGCGGCACTGGTTTTCGGCGTCGCCCAAGGCGCGGCCGCAGCCGAATTTGATGGCATCACGATCGACGCCAAGCTGATCGGTGGTCAGCAATACGAGGCGCTCTATGCGCGCATCCCCGAGTGGGAGGCGATGACCGGCGCCAAGGTCAACATCATTTCGAAGAAGAACCACTTCGAACTGGACAAAGAATTCAAATCCGACATCGCGGCGGGCACAACGGATTGGTGTGTGGGGTCGAACCACTCGTCCTTCGCGTCGCAATACCCCTCGCTCTACACCGACCTCAGCGGTCTGGTTTCTGAAGAGACTGTGGCTGGGTTCGTGCAAGCCAACATTTCGGCTTCCACCCTTAACGGCAAACTGGTCATGCTTCCGCGCGCCCAGTTCGATGTCTCCGCGCTCTATTACCAGAAAGACCTGTATGAGGACGCCGAGAAGGCCGAGGCATTCGAGGCAGAATACGGCTACCCGCTTGCGGTTCCCGAAACGTGGGCGCAGGTCAAGGACCAGGCCATCTTCTTCGCCGATCCTCCGAACTTCTACGGCACCCAATATGCGGGTAAGGACGAGGCCATTGTTGGTCGCTACTACGAGATGGTCGTGGCTGAGGGCGGCAAGCTCTTCAACGACGATTTCTCGCCTGCGTTCAATTCGCCCGAAGGTAAGGCCGCTCTCCAGTGGTTTGTCGATCTCTACGAGGCGGGCGCAGTGCCCGCGGGCACGACCAACTACCTGTGGGACGACCTTGGCAACGGTTTTGCCTCGGGCACGATCGCACTCAATCTGGACTGGCCGGGCTGGGCTGGGTTCTTCAACGATCCTTCGGCATCCAAAGTTGCGGGTAACGTCGGTGTTGCACCTGCACCCAAAGGGTCGGCTGGCATCCGCACGGGTTGGTCGGGCTTCCACGGGTTCTCCGTGACCGAAGACTGTGCCCACAAGGACGCGGCTGCGTCTTTGGTGGACTTCCTCACCAACGAGGACAGCCAGAAGATGGAAAGCGCTGCGGGCCCGCTGCCCTCACGCACGGCGGTTTGGGACTACGTGTCCGAACAGGCCGCAGACGATCCCTATCGTGCCGAAGTGCTTGCAGCCTTCAAGGAAACCGCAGCATCGGCCTTCGCTGTGCCGCCGACTGCGCTGTGGATCGAGGCGACCAACCTCATCTACCCCGAACTGCAAGCGGCCATCCTTGGCGACAAGACTGTTGACGAGGCGTTGGAAGACGCCGCTGAAGCGATCGACGAGATGATGGTCGAAGAAGGCGTTTATTAACGCCACCAAAACGTGCGGGCGTGCAATTCTATGCGCGCCCGCACCAATCAACCGAACTCCGCAGCATCACGCATGATGCCAGTCCTCGGGAATAATTCATGACGCGCTCCAAGTTTCCTCCATGGTTGGCTCTTCTTATGCCCGCCATCATCATTCTGTCGGCGGTGGTTTTGATCCCGCTGGTGTTCTCGCTCTATTCGAGCTTCACGCCCTACAAGCTGACGCGCCCCGAAACGCTTTATCGCTGGATCGGGACATTCAACTACGAGAAGGCCGTTGGTGACGCGAAATTCTGGGCCGCATTCGGGCGCACGGTGCTGCTACTCACGATAGCGCTCAATCTGGAAATGGTGCTTGGGTTGGGTCTGGCGCTCATGGTGTCCAAGGTCACGCGAGGTCAGCGGATGCTGCGCACCGCGATGATGTTCCCGATGATGTTTTCGCCCATTCTCGTGGGCTTCCAGTTCAAATTCATCTTCAACGATAACGTCGGTTTGGTGAACAACGCCCTGCAATCTCTGGGCATTACCGACCGCGCGATCCCGTGGCTTGTGGACGGGCATCTCGCAATGGGGGCAATCATCTTTGCTGAGGTTTGGACCGCCACATCGGTGTTTGCGATTCTGATCCTCGCGGGCCTTTTTGCTATTCCCCAAGACCCGCTCGAAGCGGCAAAGGTCGATGGGTGCACACCTCTACAATCCTTCCGCTATGTGACGCTGCCCTTCCTGATGCCGTTCATCTATATCGCGATGGCGATCCGTTCGCTCGACGTAGCGCGCGCCTATGACATCGTTCAGATCATGACCAACGGCGGACCGGCGCGGCGTACCGAACTGCTTTGGACGCTCATAGGCAGGACGGGCTATGTCGATGCCAAAATGGGCTATGCCAATGCAATGGGCTATGTCTCCATCTTCCTCGCCATCTTCTTCACCGTGTTCTTCTTCAGAAAGCTCACCGCCGCGCGCGCCGAGCTTGGCATGGGGGTGTAAATCATGGCCAGCAATCAAACCCACCGTAATCGCAAGCGCGCCATGAAGTTCCTGCACTTCTTCGGCCTGTTCGTGGCGATGATGATCCTGTGCGTGCCTGGCTTGTGGATCGTATTGAACTCCTTCCGTCCGACGGTGGAGATCATGGCCAAGCCGCCCGTGTGGATCCCGAACGAGCTCAACCTCGACCATTACCGCGCCATGTTCGGCGGGGCGGGAGAGGGGGGCGTTCCTGTCCTGACATATTTCCGCAATTCGCTGGTCATCTCGGTCACATCGACGATCATTGCGCTCTTGGTCGGCATGTCGGGCGGCTACGCCTTTGCCCGTTACCGCTTCAAGTTCAAAGGTGCGATCTTTGTCGGGCTGATGGTCACACGTGCCGTGCCAGGTGTGGCGCTGTCGCTCCCTTTGTTCATCCTGTTTGCGCGGGTCGGGATTATCGATACGCATTTCGGGATGATCCTCGCCTATGTCGCGATGAACGTTCCCTTTACCATCTGGCTCATCGACGGTTTTTTCCGTCAGGTGCCGCCCGAATTGGCTGAAGCGGCGGAAATCGACGGTTGCACCCGTTGGCAGGCCTTCTGGCGCGTGGAGTTTCCCGTGGCCAAATCGGGAATTGCCTCGGCGGGTATCTTTGCCTTCCTGACTTCGTGGAACGAATATGCGCTGGCCTCACAGCTCACGCGCTCCACCACGTCAAAGACGATGCCCGTGGGTCTGCTCGATTTCACGTCCGAATTTACGCTTAACTGGGGCGGGATGTGCGCGCTGGCGGTTCTGATGATTATCCCCGCGCTCGTTCTCACCTTCCTCGTACAGAAACACCTCATTGCCGGCCTGACCTTTGGCGGCGTGAAAGGATAAACCATGGCACACGTCCAGTTGCGAGATGTCGTCAAATCATATGGCAAACTCGAAGTCGTCCATTCCATCAACCTCGAAATCGCCGAGGGCGAGTTTGTCGTGCTTGTCGGCCCCTCTGGCTGCGGCAAGTCCACGACGCTGCGGATGATCGCGGGGCTGGAGGACATCTCGGGCGGCGAGATTTCCATCGGTGATCGTGTGGTTAACGATCTGCCGCCTCGCGATCGCAATATCTCGATGGTGTTTCAGAACTACGCGCTCTACCCCCACATGACGGTGCGCGAGAACCTCGGCTTTTCGCTCAAGATCGCAAAGCGCCCTGCGTCGGAGATCAACGCCGCGGTAGATGCGGCTGCGGAAATCCTCTCGCTGACACCGCTGCTGGACCGCAAGCCCGGCGCCTTGTCGGGTGGGCAGCGCCAGCGTGTCGCCATGGGCCGCGCGATTGTGCGTCATCCCGATGTGTTCCTTTTCGACGAGCCGCTTTCCAACCTCGACGCGAAACTGCGCACGCAGATGCGGGTGGAGATCAAGAAGCTGCACCAGAAAGTCACCTCGACCATCGTCTATGTGACCCACGATCAGGTCGAAGCCATGACGCTCGCCGATCGTATCGTGATTATGCGTGACGGGCATATTGAACAGATTGGCACGCCGCTTGATGTGTTTGAAAACCCGATCAACACCTTCGTCGCGACCTTCATTGGCTCGCCGCCGATGAACCTTCTGGACGGTCGGATCGAAGGTGGTCAGGTGGTGCTCGAAGGGGGCGATATCCTTCCTATACCGCCAGGATATTCCGCTCAGGAAGGCCGTCTGGTCACGTTTGGTGTGCGCGCCGACAATATCATGCCCGTGGGCCACGCCCTGCCGCCGAGCGAACATATGGCGGAGATCGAGATGGGCGTGAACCTGACCGAGCCGCTGGGCACGGAAACGCTTCTGTTTGCCGAACTGGCAGGTCGTGAGGTGCAGGCGAAGATGCTCAACCCGCGCCCTGTGCAGATGGGGGAACGCATGACCTTCCAGATCACGCTCGACAAATGTCACCTCTTTGATCGCGAGAGCGGTCTGGCGTTGAAAGGCTGATCCTATGGCTCGTATCACCCATGCCCACGCTTTCATGGTCGATCTTGTGCCCAAGGTCGAGCGCACCGACGCGATCCAGTCGTTCAAAAGCCAAGAGACGATTTTCGTCGAACTGACCGACGCCGATGGCGCGCGTGGCATCGGCTATAGCTACACCATTGGCGATGGCGGTCCCTCGGTTCTGGCGCTGTTGAAGCATACGCTTCTGCCGCGTTTGATGGGACAAGACGCAGACGGGATCGAAGCCATATGGCGCGACCTTTTGTTCTGTTCGCACGCCACGGCCGTGGGGCCAATCATGGCGCTTGCGCAGGCGGCGATTGATACCGCGCTTTGGGATATGCGAGGGATCAAGACAGGACTGCCACTGCACCTTCTTGCGGGCGGGGCGAAAGCTGCCGTCCCGATGTATACGACCGAAGGCGGCTGGCTGCATATCGCGCCTGAAGCGCTGGTCGAGGATGCGCTCGCCGCGTGTGCACAGGGGTTCCGTGGCTCTAAAGTCAAGATCGGCAAGCCGACCGTTGCGGGAGATGCTGCCCGTCTTGGCGCTGTTCGTGAGGCGCTTGGTGATGACTACGAGATTATGACGGACGCCAACCAGTCGATGACCGCCGCCGAGGCCATCCGCCGCGTGCCGATGCTTGAGGCGCTTAATATCGGATGGTTCGAGGAGCCTTTGCCCGCCGATGACATTGCGGGACATGCACGCCTTCAGGCGACGAGCCGTGTGCCCGTCGCCGTGGGTGAAAGCCTCTACAGCCCAGGCCAATTTGCCGACTATATCGCGCAGGACGCCTGCGGGATTGTGCAGGCTGATGTGGCGCGGGTCGGCGGGATCACCCCTTGGCTCAAGATCGCACATATGGCCGAGGCGCATAATATGGCAATCTGCCCGCATTTCCTGATGGAGCTGCATGTGAGCCTCGTCTGCGCCGTGCCAAATGCGCCGTGGCTGGAGTTCATCCCGCAGCTTGATGACGTGGCTGCACCGATGGCGCGCGATGGCGGCATGGCGTTGGCGCCCACACGTGCAGGGCTGGGTATTGACTGGGATCACGATAAGCTCGCGTCGCTGACCACTGAAGGCAGTGCATTCGAGATCAAGGGAGCATAGAGATGCAACGACATGGACAGGTGATTGGCGTCGGGGCGGAAGCCATTTCGGAATACAAGCGGCTACATGCCGACGTCTGGCCGCAGGTTCTGGAGATGATCACTGCTTGCAACATCCGCAACTACTCGATCTTTCTCAAAGAACCCGAGAACCTCATGTTCGCCTATTTCGAATATGTGGGTGAGGATTTCGAAGCGGACATGGCGAAGATGGCCGCTGATCCCGTGACGCAGAAATGGTGGGATGTCTGTATGCCTCTCCAGCGTCCTTTCGACACGCGCGCCGAGGGCGAGTGGTGGGCCGAGATGGAAGAGGTTTTCCATCGTGACTGAGTTGAACCAGCGCATCGAAATGCCGCCTGAGGCCACCCCCGTGGTGGTCTTTGGTGCAGGGTCTATTGTGACGGATGCGCATCTGCCAGCTTACCGTGATCTCGGTGTGCCTGTTGCGGGGATTTTCGATCCCGATGCGCAGAAGGCCGCCAAGGTCGCCGACGATTGGGGTGCCAGAGTTTTCGCCACGGTTGAGGAGGCCGTGGCGCAGGGTAGGGTGATCTACGATCTCGCCGTGCCGCCCGCCGCGATCCCCGCTATTCTGGAGGCGCTGCCCGATGGGGCGACCGCGATCATCCAGAAACCGCTGGGCTCCGATCTCTCCGAGGCCAGTGCGATCATCGCGATACTGCGACGCAAGAACATCCATGCTGCGGTCAACTTTCAACTGCGTTTCGCTCCCATGTCGCTCGCGCTCAAAGACGCGATTGCGCGGGGGCAGCTCGGTGAGGTCGTGGATTTCGACGCTTGGCTGGCGCTAGATACACCGTGGCATCTGTGGGCGTTTCTTGCTGATCTGCCTCGGGTGGAAATCCTGCTGCACTCGATCCATTACCTCGACTTCGTGCGCGACATCATGGGCAACCCCCAAGGCATTCACGCCAAGACAGTCGGCCACCCGTCCTCCACCGTGTCCAACACACGCACGGCGATGATCCTTGACTACGGGGAGGCCGCGCGCTGTGCCTTGTCGATCAATCACAATCACGCGTTTGGCCGCAAGTTTCAGGCCTGCGAGTTCCGTATCTGCGGGACTAAGGGTGCGGCCTATATGAAGCTCGGCGTGAACCTCGACTATCCTAAGGGCGAGCCAGACGAGTTGTGGCTCAACACGGACGGGGAATGGCGTCAGGTGCCGCTTGCCGGCAACTGGTTCATCGAGGCCTTCCACGGTCGTTTCGCGCAGGTCCAACGCTTTGCCGCAGGGCTTGATGCCGAGATCGAAGGCTCCGCCGAGGATGCGTGGCACACGATGGCGCTCGTTGAGGCAGCCTATGAAAGCTCCGGAAAGCCGATGCACCCGATTAAAGAGGCCGCCGATGCTTGAGCAAGTTCAATACTACGAAGACTACGAGATCGGGCAAGAACGCGATACCGTGGGCCGCACGATCACCGAGACCGATTTCGTGGTTCACGCGGGCCACTCCGGCGACTTCTTTCCCCATCATCTCGATGCGGAATTCTGTAAGACACTCCCCTTCGGCCAGCGGATCGCCCATGGCACGATGGTCTTCACAATCGGCGTAGGACTGACCGCGACGATTATCAATCCCGTGGCCTTTTCCTACGGCTACGACCGCCTTAGGTTCGTGAAACCCGTGTTCATAGGCGACACGATCAAGAGCCGCGTGGAGATCATCGCCAAAGAAGACATGCCCAAACGTCCAGGATACGGCCGCGTGACCGAGCGGCTGACCGTGACAAAACATGATGGTGAAACTGCGCTCGTCGCGGATCACATTTATATGGTGGAGAAGCGCCCTTGACTGACCCGTTCCTTTTACTCAATGAGCGCGATAACGTTCTTGTGGCGCGTGCCACCACCGAGGCTGGCACGCAGGTGGCGCTTGAGGGCGGCACCGCGACCCTCGACCGCATCATTCCACTCGCGCACAAGATTGCACGCCATGACATCCCAGAAGGCGCGCGCATTCTCAAATACGGCATGCCCATCGGCATCGCCACGCAGGACATCTCGGCGGGCGAACACGTCCATATCCACAACATCCGCTCGGCCTATACCGCGACGCATGCGTTGCAGGATGCCGACGGGATCAGCGCGGGGGTTTCGCAATGACCGACCTTTCATCGACCATGACAGGCTACCCTCGTGCCGACGGTCGCAAGGGCATTCGCAATACGGTTCTGGTGGCCTACCTCGTGGAATGCGCGCATTTCGTTGCCTCGAAAATCGTCGCGCAGTTCCCTGATGACGATGTGCAACTCATCGGCTTTCCAGGATGCTATCCCAACGAATACGCCGCGCAGATGATGGAGAAGCTCTGCACCCACCCGAACGTAGGCGCGGTGCTTTTCGTCTCGCTGGGTTGTGAGAGCTTTGACAAGGTGCGTGCCTCCGACGCCGTGGCCGCATCGGGGCGTCCCGTAAAAACGCTGGTAATCCAGAAGACGGGGGGGACGGCCTCGACTGTCGATCTCGGCGCGGATTGGGTGCGCGGCGCCTTGCGTGACATCGGTAAGATCGAGCGCGTGCCAATGGGTGTGGACGAGCTGGTGGTCGGCACGATCTGCGGTGGCTCGGACGGCACCTCGGGTATCTCGGGCAACCCCGCTGCGGGCAAGGCGTTTGACCTGCTGGTGGCCGATGGCGCGGCGTGTATCTTCGAGGAAACGGGCGAGTTGATTGGCTGCGAGGAAATCATGGCCGAGCGCGCCGTGACGCCTGAATTGGGCCAAGAGTTGCGCGAAAGCGTGCAAAAGGCGGAACGCTACTACGCGACGCTCGGCTACGGCTCTTTTGCAGCGGGCAACGCGGCGGGAGGATTGTCTACTATCGAAGAGAAATCCCTCGGTGCCTATGTCAAATCTGGCGACAGTCCGATCTCTGGTCTGATCAAGCCGGGGGATGTGCCTCCGACGGGTGGGCTTTATCTCATGGACGTGGTGCCTGACGGCGACGTGCGCTTTGGTTTCCCCAATATCTCCGACAACGCCGAGATCGTCGAGATGATCGCCAGTGGCGCGCATTTGACGCTCTTTGTGACGGGGCGGGGATCGGTGGTCGGCTCGGCCATCTCACCCGTGATCAAGATCTGCGCCAACCCAGACACCTACCGTGCTTTGGAAGGTGATATGGATGTGAACGCGGGCGATATCATCGAAGGCAAGCGCAGCATTGACGCGGTTGGTCGGGAGATCCGCGACCGTGTTCTCGACACGGCCCGTGGGGCGCCGACGGCCTCGGAGGCGCTTGGACATCGTGAATTTATTCTGACATACAAAACATTTGACCCCATTGGTCCGGCGTGTTTGCCGACAGGGGTCTGAGGAGAAAGACATGAAGAGACTTGAAAGCAAACGTGCGGTTGTTACGGCAGCGGGTCAGGGGATTGGGCGTGCGTCGGCGGTTCGGCTGGCGTCGGAGGGTGCGCAGGTTATTGCGACCGATATCCGTGCGGCGTCGCTGGGTGAGCTTGAGGGCATTGAGGGGATCGAGACGCGGGTTCTTGATGTGATGGACGCAGAGGCGATTACCGCATTTGCCGAGGAGTGCGGGGCGGTGGACGTGCTGTTCAACTGCGCGGGCGTGGTCCACAGCGGCACCATTCTGGAGGCCAGTGAAGAGGATTGGGACTTCGCTTTCGATCTCAACGTCAAATCGCAATTCCGCATGATCCGCGCCTTCCTTCCCGCGATGATCGAGGCGGGCGGCGCGTCGATCATTAACATGGCCTCGGTCGCAGGCCCCCTGACAGGCCCGCCCAACCGCCTCGTCTATTCGGCTTCGAAAGCGGCTGTGGCAGGGATGACGCGGGCGCTGGCCGTCGATTACATCACCCAAGGCATCCGCGTGAACGCGGTGGCCCCTGGCACGGTGGATAGCCCTTCGCTGCACGAACGTCTGCGGGCGACGGGCGATTATGAGGGCGCGCTTGCCGCCTTCATCTCGCGCCAGCCGATGGGACGAATCGGCCAACCCGAAGAGATCGCCGCCCTCGTGGCCTATCTCGCTTCCGACGAGGCGGGGTTCACCACAGGGCAGATCCACGCGATCGACGGCGGCTGGACCGCGTAACCCGCGCGATCACGACACATCACACAATTCAACGACGGAGACAGATATGAAACTGGCACGATACGGCGAACGGGGCGCGGAAAAGCCCGCATTGGTGGACGCAGACGGCAATCTGCGCGACCTGTCTGCCCATGTGGGCGACGTGGCGGGCGAGGTGCTCACCGACCTTTCGGTCCTCAAGGAGATCGATCCTGCGAGCTTGCCGCTGGTCGAGGGCAACCCGCGTCTTGGCGCTTGTGTCGGCGGGACGGGGAAGTTCATCTGTATCGGTCTGAACTACGCCGACCACGCCGCCGAAAGCGGCTTGGAAGTGCCGCCCGAGCCTGTGATCTTCGCCAAGTATACCTCCGCGATCTGCGGTCCCAACGATCCCATCCTGATCCCGCGCGGTTCGACCAAAACCGATTGGGAAGTCGAGCTCGGCTTCGTCATCGGCAAGAAGGCGAAATACGTGTCCGAGGAAGACGCGATGGACCATGTTGCGGGCTTCTGCCTGATCAACGACGTCTCCGAGCGCGAATACCAGATCGAGCGTTCAGGCCAGTGGTCCAAGGGCAAATCGTCGGACAATTTTGGCCCCACGGGTCCGTGGCTGGTGACACCTGACGAAGTGGGCGATTTTGACAACCTGCATATGTGGCTCGACGTGAACGGCGAGCGGGTTCAGGATGGCTCGACCGCAACCATGGTTTACAAGGTGCCCTACCTTCTGAGCTATCTGTCGCAGTTCTTCACTCTGCATCCGGGTGACATCATCTCCACAGGCACCCCTCCGGGTGTGGGCCTCGGCTTCACCCCGCCGCGCTACCTTAAAGCAGGCGACACGGTTGAACTCGGCATCGAAGGGTTGGGTGTGCAAAAGCAGATATGTGAAAACGACGCGTGAGGAGGAACTCTCCGCGACAAAAAGAAAAGCCCGCCAATTCGGCGGGCTTTTTGCTACCAGCGACCTTTGAGTAGTGCGTTGGCATCGCCAAGCTGAGGAGCCGCGCGGGAGGATTTCGGGCGCTTGCCGTCAATCCTTAGTGGGAGCTTCGTCGTGCGCATGGAGACGTCCTCGTTCTCGATGGTCTGGATCATGTCGAGTGTGTCGAGCACACCGCTTTCCATCACGCCGTCCCAATCCATCACAGGCGCGGCCCAAATGTCGGCTTCGACGAATTTCTCCATCCATGCTTGGGAGGTCTTTCCCTTGATCCGCTCTGCCAAGGCAGCTTTGATCCTGTCGCGATCCTTGAACGGGTCGAGTGCCGAAAGGTCCAGATTGAGTTCCGTAATCTCGGCCAGAAGGTCTAGCTTACCCATAGCGATGGCCATGTGTCCGTCGGCAGTCTCATAGAGGCCGTACGGCGCGGCTAGATAGGCATGGGCGGGGTTGTTGGCCGACCGTTCGGGCCTGCGTCCACCGTCGTTGAGCCATGTGGTGAGAAGTTCGAATTGCAGGTCGGCGAGCACTTCGATCAACGAGGTTTCGACTTGTCCGCCGATCCCTTTGATGCCGCGACGCACGAGTAGGGCCAGAACGCCATGCGCCAGTGCCGCCCCTGCCAGTACATCGGCGATTGGAAGGCCCACAGCCACGGGGCCGTCATCGCGCGCGCCCGTAAGCCACATGACGCCCGAGCGGGCCTGCGCGAGCAAATCCTGACCAGGCAGGTCGACCCATGGGCCGTTAGAGCCATAGCCTGTCACGGTGCCATAGACCACGGTCGGATTGATTTCCTTGACCGCCTCGAAACCGAAACCTAGCCGCTCCATCACGCCTGGGCGGAAGTTCTGCAACACGACATCGGCCTCTTTGACGAGCGCGCGTAGGGCGGCTTTGTCCTCCTCCGATTTGAGGTTCACCGCGACCGAGCGCTTATTTCGGTTAATGGCGTGGAAGATCGTGCTTTCGCCCGCGATTTGCGTGTCGGTCAGGTACAGGTAGCGCGACAGATCACCGACCTCGGCGCGTTCCACTTTAACCACATCCGCGCCGAGATCCGCGAGTTTCAGCGCGCAGTAGGGGCCCGCGAGAAACTGGGAGAAGTCCAGAACTTTCAGGCCGTCGAGGGGAAGCATGTCGGTCATGTGGAGAAACTTTCGTCGAAGCGAGTTTGCAGCGCGTCGAGGGCTGCGTCGTGGGATGTTGCGCCTGTAAGAGCGTCGATGAGGATGTGGGAGCCGTCTTCCTGAAATCCCATATAGCCCGCGTGGCGGGGGCGTAGCCATGCGGCTTCGTGGGTCATGCGCGTCTTTGCGTAGGCGTGTCCGACGGTGGCGTTCACGTCCGCATCGCCCCATGCATAGGCGTTGGCGGGCTGGCCGTTGTTGTTGGAGTAAATGCCGCGTTGAACCGGCGCGGAGGCGACCCAGAGGGCGAATTCGGTGCAGATTTCAGGATGGGCTGTGCGGGCGGAGATCGCAATTCCTGTCCCTCCGAGCGCCGATCCGAGCGGGCCGGCATGGCCCAGAGCGGGCATGTCGTGGAAGGCTATGGTGTGGTCGCGGTAGCCGTCGCGCCCATAGGGTGCGTAGAGATATACCAGCGGGCAGAGCGCAAACCTGTCACCCTCGGCCAGCGCGTCGAGCGCGGCGATCGGGTCCATGTTGCGACAGGCGGGATCAATGGCATCATGAAACGCTCGCATTACGGTGAGAACACGCAGCGCGGTAGTGCGCGGGATGGGATCGCCCTTTACAACGGGAAAGGGTGCGCCCGAATTGGCCAGAAGCGTGAAGAACGACATCAGAACATGCGGGGGCCGCAGAGGCCAGATAACGCGCCCGTCACGTGCGAGCGAAAGCACATCGTCCATCCGTGTCAGCGGCGCGGGCAGGAGGTCGGGGCGGATTGCTTGCACCTGACAGGCCGCATCGACGGGCAGGGCCCATTGCTTCCCCTCGTAAAAATAGCTGTGAAAGCTCTTGCCCACGATCTCTGCTTCCAGCCGCCTTAGTGCCGTGCCGTGTGTTGCGGGATCAAAGGGGCGCAGGCAGTACTCCTTGATGACCGCGCCAACGTGCGGATGGTCGATAATCATCAGGTCATAGGTTTGAGCCAGCGCGTCAACAGGTGTGCTTTCAAACCCTTGCAGCGATCTCTTGTCCCATTCAATGTGAACACCGTGACGGGACTTTGCAAAGGCCGCGCTCGCAGCGACAAGAGGGTCGAACCCGCGCGGATCGGACCATGTCATGCCTTTGATTACGATCTCCTGCGTCACGATGGCACTCCCTTTTGCGGCAGCTTAGCGAATACTATTTATAAGTAAAAGAGTATTTTATATCTAAACATTATGGTGCAGGATGGTCGTAAGATGTGGCGCGCGCACGGAGGCCTTCGTATGCTCAAGTGACCGCAAGTGTGGCGCTGCCGAAGCACAGGGCGAGCAAGAGAAGAACACAGATGACGAACGACGACACACAAACCGACAACGAGAAATATCGCGCACCCGCATTATCCAAAGGACTCGACATCCTCGAGCTTTTGGCCAGCGAGCCAGAAAGCCTGACGCAGGCCGAGATTGCCAAGCAGTTGGGGCGCACGACGCCAGAGATTTTCCGTATGCTCATGGTACTCCTTCAGCGCGGCTATGTCGGCCAGCGGGAGGAGGATGATCGCTACTATCTGACCACCAAGATGTTCGAGGTCGCGCATCGGCATCCGCCGATCAAACGACTGACTTCGGTGGCGGGCGACGCGATGCAGCGCTTGGCGGACAAGGTGAACCAGTCGATCCATCTGGGTATTCTGCACTCGGGGCGCGTGTTGGTCGTGGCGCAGGTTGATTGTCCTGACAACAACATCACCGCAGTGCGTCTTGGCGCACATATTCCGCTGTTCGATACGGCATCGGGGCGTGTGCTTGCTGCATGGATGGATGAAGAGGCCCGCGCGCGCCTTCTGGCGGAGGTTGATGATGCGTCCGAGGAAAAGCGTGCCGCCTTCATCGATGATCTCGCAGAGGTACGGGAGGCGGGTTATTGCGAAAGCCCGTCGCTCACCATTGCGGGGGTCCAGAACATCTCCGCACCTGTTTTCGACTTCTCGGGCCGCCCCGTCGCGGCCGTGACCATTCCGTTTATCCAGCGGTTGTCAGGCACCTCGGTTTACACTGCGCAGGCTTGCCGTGAGGAACTGGTGGAAACCGCGCGGCAGATTTCGCGCCAACTTGGCGCAGGGGCATCATAGCATCGCTCGGATGGGGCAGCTATCGGCGGCGCACCGCAAGTGGCAGAGCCCTGTGTGGAGGTGGAGATGGCGCTTTCGAGCGTTGGACATAGGGCCGAGAGGGCAAGTGCTTCCTGTCCTGTCACGCTCCAACTGTGATTGAAAGAAGCTCTCACCCTATTCGGTTGAAAAGCGCGCGCCAGATGACTGGCGCGCGCGTCTTGTTTTGTCGTTTGGCTAAACCCGAATTCGTCGGCGGTCCCTAGCGGTAGATCAGTGTCGGGAGCCACATGGACAGTTGCGGGATGAAGGTCAGCAGCAACAGAACGGTGATCAGCGGCACGAGGAAGGGTGCTGTTGCAACAACGCACCTTTCGAAAGGCACATCAGCCACCTTTGACAGCACGTAGAGCACCAGTCCGACGGGGGGCGTCAGCAGGCCGATCATCAGGTTGAGGATCAGGATGATGCCGAAGTGCACGGGATCAATGCCGATGCTGATCGCCACGGGCAAGAGCACGGGCGTCAGGATGGTGATCGCGGCAATGGTTTCCATGAAACAACCTACGATCAGCACGATCAGCATGATCACGAGGATGATCGCTGTCGGGCTGTCCGTGATCCTCAGTAGTGTTCCCGCGAATTTCTGCGCCACCTGATTGGCCGTCAGGATCCAGCCGAATATGGCTGAGGCCGCGACGATCATCATGATTGATGCCGTGGTTTCGACCGTCTCCAAAGACACCCGCATGATCCGTTTCAGGTTCAGCGTTCGGTAGACAAAGACACCAAGGAACATGGCGTAGACCACGGCCGCGATAGCCGCTTCCGTCGGGGTAAAAGCACCTGACAGGATGCCGCCTACGATGATGATGGGCGTGAAAAGTGGCAGGATGGCATGACCGAATGCACGGATGAACACGCCAAACAGGAAGCGCTCGTCACGCGGATATTTCCGCAACCGTGAATAGATCGCGACCATGACCATCAGGGACATTGCCATCAGAAGGCCAGGTATGAGGCCGGCGGCAAAAAGCTGTCCGATGGAGGTGTTGGCGATCACGCCGTAGACCACGAGCGGTAGGGACGGCGGGATGATCGGTCCGATAGTTGATGATGCCGCAGTGATGCCCACGGAGAAGTCCGTGTCATAGCCAGCATCGCGCATGGCGCGGATCTCAATGTTTCCAAGACCGCCTGCGTCGGCCACAGCTGCGCCGGACATGCCCGCGAAGACCACTGATGCGCCCACGTTCACATGGCCCAACCCGCCATGCATCCACCCCACAGCGGACCGCGCGAAGGCGAAGATTTTGTTGGTGATACCCGATGAGTTCATCAGGTGTCCGGCTAGGATAAAGAAGGGCACCGCGATCAACGGGAAGGAATTGATCCCGTTCACCATATTGTGCAGCACCACCACACTCGGCATTCCCGAAAACGCGATAAAGAACAGCGAGGACAGGCCCAAAGACACCGCCACAGGCGCCCCCGCGATCAGTAGCACGAAGAGGATTACAAACATTAATGCAAGGATCATTGTCGGGTCTTCTTTCTATATCGACAGTGGATCGTGCGCCGCGTCAGTCGGGCACGTCAGCCATTGCGTGTTGCTCGATGTCGTGACGGATATCTTCGGGACGCTGGCGCAGCTTCTTGAGCAGCCACAGCAGGGAGAAGATCGCCATGAAGGCAAGTCCGACCGCGACGGCCCAGTAGAGCAGGCTCTTGGGGATTTCGGCCGAGGCCATTTTCGTCTTGGTCTTGAGCGCCAGTTGAACGGCCAGCCATGACAAATACCCCCAGAAGAACAGCGTCAGCACCTCCATCGCCACCGCCAGCCATTTGCATGCGCGCGGCGGCAGGAAGCGGTAGAAGAATTCGAGGAAGATGTGCGTGCCCTTACGGCTCACGGTAATCGCGCCGAGGAAGGCGACGATGATGAGCACGTAGCGGGCGATCTCCTCGGTCCATGCGAGGCTGTCGTTGAGCACGTAGCGCGTGAAGAATTGCAGGAACACAATCGCGGCAAGACCCCAAAGCGCGATCAAACCAGGAAAGTCGATCAGCTTGATGTCGAGGGGCGCGTCGTGTTCGTCTTCGGTTTCAAAGGGGCGGGCCGCATCGCGGCCGCGCCCCTCGTCCGAGTGTTTGTGAGGATCACTCATGGACCTGCGCCCTTAAAGTGCCTGAAGCCGTTCAAAATGCTCCATCTCGTAGGGCACCTGATCGGGGTCTGTGAGCATCGGCTTGACCGCATCCTGGAACGGCTGCTTGTCGATCTCGTTGACCGTGATGCCCTCGTCGCGGAACCACTGAACGAGGCTCTGCTCGCTGTCGTAGATATTTTGCGACACGGTGGCGGCGGCTTCTTTGAGCACTTCTTCGACTGTAGCGGCGTCGTCGCCCATTCGACCCATGGCACTGTCAGAGGCAATGACCAGAAGCGAGTTGAGGATGTGACCTGTCAGGTTGATGTTTGACTGAACCTCGTAGAACTTCTTGAACTGGATGGTGGGCAGGGGGTTTTCCTGCGCATCGACCACGCCCTGTTGTAGCGCGAGGTAAACTTCGGAGAAGGCCATCGGTGTCGGGTTCGCCCCAACCGCATTCGGGAACATCAACATCACGGGGCTGTTGGGAACGCGGATTTTCAGGCCTTCCATGTCGGAGGGCTTGAGAATGGGGAAGTTCGAGGTCACGTGGCGCTGACCGTAGTAGACCAGACCCATGACAGTGTGGCCCGTCGCGCCTTTGTAGCCTTCGGACAGATCGGCGAAGAGGTCGCTGTCGCGGTAGGTCTTCCAGTGGTCATAGCCGCGCATGATGAACGGATAGTCCGAAATGGCGATCGGGCCATAGTAGCGCTCGACGAAGCTCGGGCCCGTGTAGATTATATCGACAGCACCGATGCCGAGACCTTCGTTGATCTCGACCTCTTTACCCAGCGACGAGGCGGGGAAGACGTTGATCTCGATACGTCCTTCAGTGCGTTCTTTCACCTGCTCGGCGGCCCAAAGCGCGACCTGGTGGTAGTCAGAGCCTTCCTCGTAGACGTGCGCCCATTTGAGCGTCTCGACCGCATAGGCCGAGGTAGCGCTTGCAATCGACATAACTGTTGCAACCGCGAAGCTGCGGAATTTCCCTAGATACATTGTCTTCCTCCCTTTGTGCGCCGCCCCATCCTCCTGTGGATGTCTGTTATCCAGACGGCTGCGTCAGCCCAGCCTCCCGCCGGGTCCATTTACTTGTATACTAGATATGAGCGCTCTACAATGATTCTGATCATGCGACTCTTTAGGCCATAGTCTTGATAGTGACTTTCACGTGACCATCGTGGGGTCTATGACCTGTCGGAGTGACACGACCACCACGAAAACGACCCAATGACCCTGACCAAGCGAAACCAACTCTCCATGGCCAACGCCAATTCCACGCCGCCAGAAAAGGCCCGCCGCCGCGCACCGAGCCAGTCTCCGCGCGGGCCAGCGCGTTTTGCCAAAAGCGGGGCTCAGACGACTGCGGATGGTATCTATGAGAAATTGCACGCCGCGATTGCCTCTATGGAATTACGCCCTGGCACGCCCATGTCGGAGACGCGCCTGACTGAGGAATTCGGTGTGAGCCGCACGCCCGTGCGTGAGGCGCTGCAGCGGCTGGCGAAAGAGAAGCTGGTGGAAATCGTGCCGAAATCGGGCACATTCGTAGGGCGCATTCCGCTCTCCACGCTCTTCGAGGCCACCTTCGCACGCAGCGCGCTTGAGTGTGCCATTGTGCGACACGTGGCCGAGAGGGCCACGCCTGATCATGTCGAAACCCTACGCGCCGCATTGGACGTGCAGAGGGACGTGGCTTCCTCTGGCGACTACGAAAAAATTCACGTTGCCGACGAGGCGTTTCATGCCGCCTTGGCAAACGTGGCGAATTTTGAGGGGATTTGGGAAATGGTCCGCACGATGAAGGTGCAAGTGGACCGTTATCGGAAATTGACCCTGCAGCAATCGGGGCGAGTCACGCTGCTCATTAAGGAACACACCGAAGTTGTGGATGCGATCGAAGCGCGCGATCCCGAGCGGGCGGTCGCCGCAATGGCCGAACATCTGGGGCGCCTCAAGCTCGATATCGAGGTCTTCGGCGCCACGTGGAAAGACTATTTCATTCACGACCGTGAGATCGGAGGCTGACGCCGCCGCGCGCAACTTCTGCTCTTCTTCGTGGAAGGGTCTTTTCCTATATCAAATCGGCCGCAGCGCGGGCAGGGGATGATAGCCCCTCGGCCCCGCGTTCGGCGGCCGCCTTGAATTGAGTGCGCATGCTCGGTGCCCAGAAATCCATCAGGTGATCGGCCGTTTTTCGCGCTGCCTCGTCACCGGGCTGACTGGCGAAGAACGCGGCAATTTGATTTGCCATGCTGATAAGTTTTTCGTCAGTCATTAGGATGTCCTCAGCTCTGGCTTGGAATAGTACACCAGATTGTCGGGAGTGATGAGACACAGTGTCATCCCGCAACGCTGCGCGAGTTCGGCTGCGCCACGGGTCGGGCGCGAGACCGAGAAGATGGCAGGTAAATCCACCCGCGCGCACTTCTGGACGAGGTCAATGGAAATCCGCGAGGTCAGCAGGATGCCGATGTTTTCGCGCGCCTTCACGTCGAGCGCGCCCACCAGTTTGTCGAGGGCGTTGTGCCGCCCCACGTCCTCTCGCATCGCAATCAATCCCTGCGCGTCAAATAGCCCCGCAGCATGAAGTGCGCGGGCGGCCTTCCGCAACACTTGCTCACCGTGCAATTCATCGAGCGCCTTGCGGGCGTGTCGGCCCAACTCCGTCGTGCGTCGCACCAGCTTTCCCGAAAACCCTGCCGCCGACTGGAGGCTCTCGATCCCACACAGTCCGCACCCGACTGGGCCGACGGAGGCGCGGCGGCGGGCGTTGATCTCCATCTCGCGCTCCACGTCAATCCGCCCACGCACTTCGGTGCCAACGACATGGCGCACAACCTCGATGTCGCGTACTTCGTCGGGCTGCGAAATGATCCCTTCGGTCAGACAGAAACCGCGTAGAAAGTCCTCGTAGTGTTGCGGTGTGGCCATCAGGACGGCCACGGTTGAGCCGTTGAGCACCAAAGCAACCGCATGCTCGTCGGGAAGGTTCGAGACATCCGCGATCATTCGGGCTGCACCTCGATCCGCCGCGCCGCTTGGCTCTTGGCGCGGTAGTCTTCCTGCCAGTCGCTCGGCCCGTTCGACAGGGCGACCTGCACGGCTGTCACCTTGTATTCGGGGCAGTTTGTTGCCCAGTCCGAATTGTCTGTCGTGACCACATTGGCCTGCGTGTCAGGATGGTGGAATGTCGTGTAGACAACCCCCGCCGCCACGCGGTCTGTGAGTGCGGCGCGCAGCGAGATTTCTCCCGCTCGTGAGGTGAGTCGCACGAAATCGCCATCGCGGATGCCGCGCTGCTCGGCGTCGTGCGGGTTGATCTCCAGCAGGTCTTCGTCATGCCAGACGGTGTTGGCCGTGCGTCGCGTTTGCGCGCCGACATTGTATTGACTGAGGATGCGCCCCGTGGTGAGCAGAAGGGGGAAGCGCGGTCCTGTACGCTCCTCGGTCGGGATGTATTCGGTGATCATCAACCGCCCCTTGCCGCGCTTGAACGTCTCCTCGTGCATCACGGGCGTGCCCAGAGGCGTGTCGTCGTTGCACGGCCATTGCACCGAATTGACCTCGTCGAGAAGGTCATAGGTCACGCCCGCAAAACTCGGTGTGGTTGCCGAAATTTCCGACATGATTTCCGCAGGGTGCGTGTAGTTCCAACCCGCGCCAAGCGCATTGGCCAGTGCCTGTGTGACCTCCCAGTCAGCCATCCCTGCCTTCGGCGCCATCACCCGTCGCACGCGGTTGATGCGGCGTTCGGCGTTGGTAAAGGTGCCGTCCTTTTCGAGGAAGGTCGAGCCAGGCAGGAAGACATGCGCGTGGTTCGCGGTCTCGTTGAGGAAGAGGTCATGCACGATCACGCAGTCCATCGCCTCCAGACCGGCGGAGACATGTTTGGTATCGGGATCGGATTGCAGGATGTCCTCGCCCTGAATGTAGATCCCCTTGAAATTTCCCGCTACTGCGGCGTCGAGCATGTTGGGAATGCGCAGGCCTGGTTCGGGATTAATCTCCACATCCCATGCCGCCTCGAAAATCGCCCGCGTGTCGGCATCCTTGACGTGGCGATAGCCGGGCAGTTCGTGCGGGAAACTGCCCATGTCGCAGGCCCCTTGCACATTGTTCTGGCCACGCAGCGGATTCACTCCCACACCCTCGCGGCCGATGTTGCCTGTCAGCATGGCGAGGTTGGCAATGGCCATGACTGTGGTGGAGCCCTGACTGTGCTCGGTCACGCCAAGCCCGTAGTAGATCGCGCCATTGCCGCCCGTGGCATAGACCCGCGCTGCCCTGCGCAGCGTGTCTGCATTTACACCCGTTGCCAGCGCGGTGGCTTCGGGGCTATGGCGCGGGTCGCTCACGAAGTCGCGGTAGGCGGCCCAGTCATCTGCCTCGCAACGCGCAGCAATAAACGCTTCGTCCGCCAACCCTTCGGTCACGATCACATGCGCCATCGCGGTCAGCACCGCCACATTGGTGCCGGGCGTCAGAGCGAGATGATGCGTCGATCCAACATGCGGCTCGTCGAGAAGGTCGATGCGGCGCGGATCAATGACGATCAATTCGGCGCCATTTCTGAGCCGCTTCTTGAGACGTGATGCGAAGACAGGATGCCCATCGGTCGGGTTTGCGCCGATCACCAATGCGACATCTGTATGCTCCACACTATCGAAATCCTGCGTGCCAGCCGAGGTGCCGAAGGCCTGACCCAACCCGTAGCCCGTGGGCGAATGGCACACGCGGGCGCAGGTGTCGGTATTGTTGTTGCGGAAGACCGCGCGGGCGAGTTTCTGGACGAGGTAGGTTTCCTCGTTGGTGCAGCGGCTTGAGGTGATCACACCCACCGAGTCCCGCCCGTGTTCCTTCTGTATGGCCTTGAGGCGGTCCGCAGCAAAGCCGAGCGCCTCGTCCCATGATACTTCACGCCACGAGTCGGTGGTTTTCTCGCGGATCATCGGTTGCAGGATGCGATCCTGATGTTCGGCATATCCGTAGGCAAAACGGCCTTTGACGCAGGAGTGTCCTCTGTTCGCCCTCCCTTCCTTATGCGGCACCATGCGCACCAGCGTGTCGCCGTTGAGTTCCGCCTTGAACGAACAACCGACACCGCAATAGGCGCAGGTGGTGATCACCGAGCGCGTCGGCGTGCCAAGGTCGCGCACCGATTTTTCCTGAAGCGTCGCGGTCGGGCAGGCTTGCACACAGGCACCGCAGGACACGCAATCGGACGACAGGAAATCGTCGAGTGAACTGCCCGCCGAGACGCGACTGTCGAACCCGCGGCCCTCGATCGTCAGCGCGAATGTGCCCTGCACCTCTTCGCAGGCCCGCACGCAGCGTGAGCAGACGATGCATTTGCTTGGATCGTAGGAGAAATAGGGATTGCTGTCGTCCACGGGACGCCAGTCAGCCGCCTCGTCGAAGTGGTTTTCGCCCTTGGAATAACGCACGTCGCGCAGGCCCACCATGCCTGCCATGTCCTGCAATTCGCAATCGCCATTGGCGCTGCACGTCAGGCAGTCGAGCGGGTGGTCGGAGATATAAAGCTCCATCACGCCCTTGCGCAGTTTCTGGATCCGTTCCGTCTGGGTGCGCACCACCATGCCTTCGGCCACGGGCGTTGTGCAGGAGGCAGGCGTGCCGCGCCGCCCCTCGATCTCGACCACGCAAAGACGGCATGATCCGAAAGCCTCAACACTGTCGGTGGCGCAAAGCTTCGGGATTTTCAGCCCCGCTTCCATCGCTGCGCGCATCACGGATGTGCCCTCGGGCACTGCCACTGCATGCCCGTCGATGGTCAGCGTGACATCCGCCCCTGTCCGTTTCGGGGTGCCATAGTCAGTGTCGTTCCAAGGGATGATGAAATCCTTCATTCGGCCGCCTCCTTTGCATCCAACCCGAAATCCTCGGGCCAGCCGTTGAGTGCCGACAGCACAGGATAGGGTGTGAACCCGCCAAGCGCACAAAGCGATCCATCGCGCATGGTTTCGCAGAGGTCTTCGAGCAACGGCACCGCCGAACGGTCGCCCGCAATGATGCGATCAACGGTCTCTTGCCCGCGCACTGCGCCGATGCGGCAGGGCGTGCATTTCCCGCAACTTTCCAACGCGCAGAACGCCATGGCAAACCGTGCCAACGCGCCCATGTCGGCGGTGTCGTCAAAGACGGTGATCCCTGCGTGACCGATCAATCCGCCTGCCGCGTCGAGTTCTTCATAGCCTAAAGGCGTATCGAACTGGTCGGGGCGCAAATAAGCACCCAACGGTCCCCCCACCTGCACCGCTTTCACAGGCCGCCCTGAGGCCGCTCCGCCGCCGATTTCGTTGATTGCCTCGCCGAGCGTCATGCCGAAGCCCGCTTCGAACAATCCGCCGTATTTCACATTACCCGCTAGTTGCAGTGTCACCGTTCCCTTGGAACGCCCGATGCCGAGGGCGGCATAGCGCGCGGGGCCATCCGCGAGAATGGCGGGGACGGTGGCCAGAGTGATGACGTTATTGATGACCGTCGGCGCGCCGAAAAGTCCCTCGATTGCGGGCAGGGGGGGCTTGGCCCGAACGGTTCCGCGCCTGCCCTCAATCGAGTTGAGCAACGACGTTTCCTCGCCGCAGATATAAGCCCCCGCGCCGAGGCGGACCTCAAGATCGAAAGCCACACCAGAGCCGAGAACGCTCTCGCCAAGAACGCCGTTTTCACGTGCAATTCCTATCGCCTGTTCAAGAATGCGATAGGCAATCGGGTATTCGGAGCGCAGGTAGATATAGCCCATCTCCGCTCCCACGGCGACGCCTGCAATGGCCATGCCCTCGATGAGGGAAAACGGGTCGCCCTCCATCAACATGCGGTCGGCAAAGGTGCCGCTGTCGCCCTCGTCGGCGTTGCAGACAATGAACTTACGCGCGGCCTCTGCCTTGCGCGCCGTGTCCCATTTGATCCCTGTCGGGAAACCCGCGCCCCCGCGCCCCCGCAGACCCGATGCGGTAACGTCCGCGATGGTCGCCTCGCCGCCCAGATCAAGCGCACGGCGCAAACCCTTCAACCCGCCATGGGCCTCGTAATCGGTCAGTGACAGAGGGTCGATTAGGCCACAGCGCGCGAAGGTCAGGCGCTCCTGTGCCGCGAAAAAGGGGATACTCTCGACGGGGCCGGGGCTGTCGATGTTGCCGTCCAGAAGGGCGGGGACATCTTTCGGTGTGATCGGACCATAGGCCAACCTCTGCCCGTCGCGCTCGATTTCCACCAGCGGCTCAAGCCAGACCATCCCGCGCGATCCGTTGCGCACGATTTCGACGTCCAGCCCCTTGGTCGCTGTAAAGTCGGCAATCGCCTTCGCGACCTGATCTGCACCGAGCGCGACCGCAGCGCTGTCGAGGGGAACATAGATTTTCATGCCCCGACCTCCGATGCCAGATCGTCCGCCGTGACCCGCCCGCGCGGGGCGCCATCGACCAAAGCGGCAGGTCCGCAGGCGCACAGGCCGAGACAATAGACGGGTTCAACCGTCACCGACCCGTCCGAAAGCGTCCCGAAATCATCAAGTCCGATCTTGCGCAGAAGAGCCGCTTCCACATCTGCGCCGCCCTGCGCCTGACAGGCTTCCGCGCGGCACAGTTTGATTACATGCTGCCCCGCAGGATCGTTGCGGAAGTCATGGTAAAAGCTGACGACGCCGTGCACCTCCGCCCGAGTCATGCCAAGCGCCTTGGCGATCTGGTCGTAGCTGTGTTCTGGCACATGCCCGAATGCCGCCATCATATCGTGCAGCAGGGGCAAGAGAGCGCCTTGGGACGCGCCATGTGTCTCGATCAGTGCATCGAGCGCAGCATCCGTCGGAATTGGTGCTTGCCCATCAGTTCGTGCCATGTTTCCTCCTAGGAAAGACCATTGCATGCGAAATTGGCGGATTGTCTCGCAATGCATGTTGCCCCTAGACTAAATGAAAACCTGTAGGCCTGTCACGCGCCAGAAATCATGACCATGGCCGCACATTCACGGGAGGATTTACTGTGAAAACAAGAGCCGCAGTTGCGTTCGAGGCGAAGAAGCCTTTGGAGATCGTCGAACTTGACCTTGAGGGGCCGAAAGAGGGCGAGGTTCTCGTCGAAATTATGGCCACGGGTATTTGCCACACCGACGCCTATACGCTCGACGGGCTCGATAGCGAAGGGCTCTTCCCGTGCGTGCTTGGTCACGAGGGCGCGGGTATCGTGCGTGAGGTCGGTGCTGGTGTGACGTCGCTTGCGGCAGATGATCATGTGATCCCGCTCTACACCCCCGAATGCCGCGAGTGTAAATCCTGCCTGTCGGGGAAGACCAACCTGTGCACCTCGATCCGCGCGACCCAAGGCAAGGGTGTCATGCCCGATGGCACCTCGCGCTTTTCCTACAAGGGCGAGACCATCTATCACTACATGGGCTGCTCGACCTTCTCCAACTTCGTCGTTTTGCCCGAGATTGCGCTGGCCAAGATCCGCAAGGACGCGCCCTTTGACAAGGCGTGCTATGTCGGTTGCGGCGTGACCACGGGCGTGGGGGCAGTGACCAACACGGCCAAGGTCGAGCCAGGCTCTACGGTGATTGTCTTCGGGCTTGGCGGGATCGGCCTCAACGTGATCCAAGGCGCGCGTATGGTCGGTGCGGCGCAGATTGTTGGCGTCGACATCAACAACGACAAGAAAAGCTGGGGCGAGAAATTCGGAATGACCCACTTCGTCAATCCGACCGAGATCGACGGCGATATCGTCGAGCATCTCGTGGCGCTGACGGATGGCGGGGCCGATTACACCTTTGACTGCACGGGCAACACGACGGTGATGCGACAGGCGTTGGAAGCCTGTCACCGTGGCTGGGGTGTCTCCACCGTGATCGGCGTGGCCGAGGCGGGCAAGGAAATCTCCACACGGCCCTTCCAACTGGTTACGGGGCGGGTCTGGCAAGGCACGGCCTTTGGCGGTGCGAAGGGGCGCACGGATGTTCCCAAGATTGTTGACTGGTATATGAACGGCATGATCGAGATCGACCCGATGATCACCCATTTGTTGACCCTCGACGAGATCAATAAAGGCTTTGATTTGATGCACGAGGGCAAATCAATCCGATCCGTTGTGGTGTTTTGATGTTGGAAACCATCTCGACCACCCGCGCGCATGGCGGCACACAGGGTGTGTATCGCCACACCTCGACCGCCACGGGCACGCCGATGGAGTTCTCCGTGTTCGTCCCTGATCATGAGGAGGGCGCGCGGCTTCCTGTTGTATTTTACCTTTCAGGCCTGACCTGCACGCAGGCCAATGTGACGGAGAAGGGCGAATTCCGCCGTGCCTGTTCGGAGCTTGGCTTGATCTTTGTCGCGCCCGACACCTCCCCGCGCGGCGAGGGCGTTCCCGATGACGCGGAGGGGGCCTATGATTTCGGCCTCGGCGCGGGGTTCTACGTGAATGCGACAGAGGCGCCCTTCGACAAGCACTACAGGATGCGCGACTATATCGAGGAGGAGCTGCCTGCGCTGATCGCCGCCGAGTTCCCCGCCGATATGCAACGCCAGTCAATCATGGGGCATTCTATGGGCGGGCATGGCGCATTGACCATCGCGCTCCGAAATCCTGAGCGGTTCAAGGCGGTTTCCGCTTTCGCCCCCATTGTCGCCCCCATCGACGTGCCTTGGGGTCAGAAGGCGTTGGCGGGCTATCTCGGAGAGGACCGTGCTGCTTGGCGGGAATATGATGCCTGTGCTTTGGTGACGGACGGCGCGCGCGTGCCCGATATCCTGATCGACCAAGGCACCGATGACAACTTCCTCCATGACCAACTTCATCCGCATCTCTTCGAGGAGGCCTGCGCACAGGCGGGGCAACCGTTCACTTTGCGGATGCAGGAGGGCTATGACCATTCCTATTACTTCATTTCGACCTTCATGGCCGATCACCTCGAATGGCACGCGGTGCGCTTGGGGTAGGTGCCTATTCGGGCAGGAAGCCACGCAGGGCCTTGGCTTCTTGATCACCCATATGGGTCCAAGCGGTTTCCATATGCGCCTTCATGATCGCCCGCGCCGCGCCACTGTCACCTTCGCGAAGCGCGGCGATCAGGCGGCGGTGATAATCCAGCCCGCTCTCCCAAAGGGCGAGGTTATGCGGCGTGTAGAGTTGGCGATAAACCGTGATGTCGCTCAGAAGTTTCTCGATGAACCCGATTACGAAGGACAGAAGCGGGTTGCGTGAAAACTCGGCAAGCGCGCCGTGGAAGGCCAGCGAGGCGATGTGCTGGTCGCGCTCCTGCTCGGCGCTTTGAGGCGGTTCGGCATAGATCGCCACGATCTCCTCAAGGCGAGCCAACTGCTCCTGCGAAAGCGTGCCTGCGAGCGAAGCGGCCAGTTCGGGCTCCAATGCTCGGCGCACCTGATAGACATCGCCGATGGTCATGTCCTTGAAATAGAAATAGTTCGACAGCAACGCCTTGGCCCGCTCGCGCGAGACCTCGTGAACAAATGTCCCGCCGCCTGGACCAGTGCGCGACTTGACCAACCCCTGCGCCTCCAGAATACGCATAGCCTCGCGGATCGTGCCCTTGGCCATGCCGAAATGCGCGATGAGATCAGGCTCGGACGGCAACCTGTCTCCAGGCGTCAGCCCTTGCTCGACCACCCACGACTTGATCGCTTCGGCGACCTGTGCAGGGCGCGAGCGTTTGGCGTCAGTCTTCGAGGGGGTGATGGCAGGCGGCAAATTGGTGGTCTCCCATAGGACGTAGAGCAGGGTCTTCGGTGCGACAAAGATCCGTTGCACGGACACAGCGCCCCGCGAAGGCGCAGCCTGTCGGCGGATTGAGCGGATCAGGCAATTCTGTATCCTTCTGTTCGGGCGCCGCCAAGGGGCGACCAACGACGGGGGCGCTTTCGGCAAGCAGTTTGGTGTAGGGGTGCTTTGGCGCAGCGAAGATTTCCTCGGCGCGACCAATCTCTACAACCGCCCCGAAGTAGAGGACCAAAACACGATCCGAGACGGCTTCGACCACGGCGAGATCGTGGGAGATGAACAGGTAGGTCAGGCCGAATTCCGCTTTCAGATCCGCGAGCAGGTTCAGCACCTGCGCCTGAACCGAGACATCAAGTGCCGAGACAGGTTCATCCAGAACGATGATCTCTGGTGCCGCGGCGAGTGCGCGGGCAATGCCGATCCGTTGAGCCTGTCCGCCTGAGAACTCGTGCGGGTATCGGTCAAGAAACTCCTCACGTAGGTTCACGCTGTCGAAAATCTCCGCAATGCGTGCCCGCCGTTCATCCGCGCCCATGCCGTAAAGACGTTTGAGCGGGGCTTCCATGATTTGCTGCACGGTCTTGCGCGGGTTGAGCGAGGAAATCGGGTCCTGGAACACATATTGGATGAGGCGACCAAAGGCGGCGGGATCGGCGTTGTCGAGCGCCTTCCCGTCGATCTCGATCTGACCCGACGAAGGCTCTAGCAGCCCCACCAGCATCCGCGCAAATGTGGATTTGCCGCAGCCGCTTTCGCCGACAATGCCGAGTGTCTCGCCGCGTGCAACCTCGAAGGACACGGGGCGCACCGCACGCACACCCGCGCCCGCGGGGCCAAAGAGCGGCTTGGCAAGGGGAAAGGTTTTCGACAGGTCCGTTGCCTTCAGCGCCGGATCGCGTGCGGTCTCGGTCGGATTCTCGATGGACATGATGGTTTCGTCGGACATCAGACGGTCTCCTCGGGAAAGAGGCAACGGACCGCACGGGCGGCTGTGGCCCCCTCAAGCGGTATCACCCCGCTACGGCACGCGGCCTGAGCCTTGTCGCAACGCGGGGCGAAGGCGCAGCCATCGGGCAGGTTGTCGACCACGGGCGGAAGGCCGAGGATCGCGGCCAGTTCGCGCCGCCCGCCGCCCAGTTCGGGCACGCAGGCGATCAGGCGCTTGGTATAGGGATGGGCGGGGGCGTCGAGCACCGCCATGGTCGGGCCTTCCTCGACAATCCGCCCCGCATACATCACCGCCACACGGTCACAAAGCTGCGCCACCACTCCGAAGTCATGGGTGATGAAGATGATCGCCAGTCCGCGTTCGCGTCGCAGGTCGTCGAGCAGGGAGAGGATTTGCGCCTGTACCGTGACGTCCAGAGCAGTGGTCGGCTCGTCAGCGATGATCACATCGGGATCATTGGCAAGCGCCATAGCGATCCCGACCCTTTGACGCATCCCGCCCGACATCTCGTGCGGGTAGGTGTCGAGGCGGCTTTCGGCATTGGGAATGCGCACGGCGGCCAGCAGATCGAGCGCCTTATCTCGCGCGGCCTTGACGGGAATGCGGTTGTGGCACTGGATCGCCTCAACCAGTTGATCGCCGATTTTGTAGAGCGGGTGGAGCGTGGCCAGGGGGTCTTGGAAAATATAGGCGACATTGTTGCCGCGCTTGGAACGCAGGCTCTCGTAATCCGCGCTCAACAGGTCTTCGCCATCATAGCGCACCGCGCCTCCCGTGATGACCCCTGGAGGTGAGGCGACCAGCCCCATGACCGAGAGCGCTGTGACCGATTTCCCCGATCCGCTTTCCCCGATAATACCAAGGCATTCGCCTGGTTTGACTGCGAGCGACACCTCGTTGACTGCACGGTAGACACGTGAGCCCACGTGGAATTGCGTCTCCAACGACTGGATGTCGAGCAGCCCGTTTTGCGCGTCCTGCGGCACCTCGCCCTTGCGGTCCACCAGTGTTTGCGCGCGTGGGCGGCTCAGGGCGCCCGACTTGAGGCGCGGGTCGAGTGCATCGCGGATGCCGTCACCAAGCAGGTTGATCGACATGACGATGAGGAAAATCATGATGCCTGGCACGATTGAGGTATGCGGCGCGGTGATAAGGGCGGCACGCGCCTCGCCGAGCATGGAGCCGAGGTCGGCTTGGGGCGGTTGGCTCCCAAGTCCGAGGAAGGACAGGCCCGCCGTTTCGAGGATCATCCAGCCGATTGTTGTGGACATGGCGATGACGATGACGGGCAGGACATTTGGCAAAAGCTCGGAGAGGATGATCCGCGTGTGACCCATGCCCGAGAGCTTCGCTGCGTCGATAAACTCGCGCCCCGCGAGGCTCACGGTGATGCCGCGTATGTTGCGCGCGAAGAAGGGGATGTTGACCGCAGCCACGGCAATGAGCGCATTCACCAGACCCGGACCGAGGGCTGCAACGATTGCGAGTGCGAGCAGGATGTAGGGAAAGGCCATGAGCATATCGACGCCGCGCATGATGATATTGTCGACCCGTCCTCCGAAATAGCCCGCGATGATGCCGATTGAGGAGCCGAAGAAGGCCGCGATGAGCGCGGCGACACAGCCGACAGCGAGCGACAGGCGTGTGCCGTGCAGGAGGCGTGACAGCAGATCGCGCCCGAGGTGGTCGGTGCCAAGCAGGTGGCCCTCCGAGAACGGACGCATGAAGCGGTCGGCGGTTGCTGTGGCGTTAGGGTCGGGCAGTGGCAGGAGCGGCGTGAGGATCACAAGCGCGAGGATCGCGGAAAGCACCACGGCACCCATGGCGGCCAAACGGTTGCGGAAGAGAAGTTTGAGGAACTGTTTCATGGGAGGCGCCTCACGTCTTGATCCGCGGGTCGAGGAGGCTTTGCGCCACGTCGACCGCGATGTTGAACATGACGTAGCAGCCCGCGACGAAGACAACGCCCCCCTGCACCAGCAGGATATCGCGCGTCAGGATAGCATCGACAAGCATCCGACCCACACCGGGCCACTGGAAAACCATCTCGATATAGACTGCGCCCGAGAGGACAAAGCCTGCCTGAATGCCCAGAACGGGGATGATCGACACCATCGCGGCACGTAGCGCATGCCCCATCAATACACGGCGTTCGCGCACCCCTTTGGCGCGGGCCGTGCGGATATAATCCTGCCGCAAGACCTCCAACATCGCCGAGCGCGCCATACGCGCGATAACACCCGTGGCCACGGCGGCGAGGGCGAGCGAGGGCATGGTGAGGTGGTTGAGCAAGTCGGGCAAATCGCCGCCGCCGTAGATTGCATACATGCCCGAAACGGGCAGCCAGCGCAGGTTTACGGCGAAGAGCAGGATCATCATCATGCCCAAAAAGAAGCTGGGTACGGAGATGCCGATCAGGACGGTGAAGGTGATGGCTTTGTCGACCAACCCGTATTGACGTGCGGCGGAGATGACGCCTGCGAGCACGCCCAGAATGGTGCACAGCACAAGCGAGCTGCCTGCAAGAATGAGTGTCGCGTTGAAGCGCTCCAGTATCTCGTCGAGCACGGGACGGTTGAGCGAGAACGAGCGCCCGAAATCTCCCGTCAGCATATTGCCGAGCCATATAAAATACCGTTGAACCAATGGCTTATCGAGGCCGAGGTCGCGGTTCAGCTTCTCGACATTTTCGGGTGTGGCGTAGCTGCCAAGGATCGCTGTGGCTGGATCTCCGGGGATCATCGACATGATCAGGAACACGATCACGGTGATCCCGAACAGCACGGGAACGGCTGAAATAAGACGTTTCAAAATGTAGCTGCCCACGGGTGCTCTCCCCTCTGGCTGGCGTCAAAACAGGGTGTCGGCTTCCCGTCGGACATCTGTCGGACATCTGTCGGGCACGGGAAGCCGGAAGGGACCAAGGAGAGCCCGCAACGGGGCTCCCGCAGATCACTCTTTGGTCACGCTTTCGAGCTGGAGCAGGAAGGACGGCTCAAGGGAGAAATTCTCCACGCGATCGTTGGTCACGGCGTTCTGCTTCCAGTTCGCCACAAAGACCCACGGTGCGTCCTCTTGCACGATGGCCTGCATCTCCTTGTAAAGACGCGCACGCTCGTCTTGATCGGTGGCGACCTGTGCGGCCTCAAGCAACTCGTCAACTTTCGGGTTGGAGTAGTAACCCGAGTTGAAGCCACCCGCGTCAGGCCAAGCGTCGGTGCGCAGCGCGAGGAAGGGCAGGGTGTCGGGGTCGTTGGTCATCCACGCCATTTCGGCCATGTCTGCCTTACCCTCAAGACCAGGGTTCACCTCGCCAAGGAAGGTGTTCCACTCGTAGGTCTCGATCTTCACATCAAACCCGACCGCGTTGAGATCGGCCTGAATGGCTGTGCCCATCGGAACGGGATCAAGCATCCCCGAGCCGCCTTCGGTCACGTAGAAGGTCAGTTCGGCTCCCTCAAGACCTGCCTCGGCCAAGAGCGCCTTGGCTTTTTCGGGGTCATAGGGGTAGGGGTCCAATTCGTCATTGTAAGCCCACGCAAAGGCGGGTGGGGTCGGACCTGCGGCCACTTCCGCCGTGCCTTCGAGCACGTCGTTGACGATAGCTTCCTTGTTGATCGCGTAGTTGGCGGCCTGACGCACGCGCTTGTCAGCGAAGGGGCCTTCCTTGGCGTTGAGGATCAGGAACCACAGGTGCGGGCCTGCCTGTTCGACGATTTTGAAATCATCGCCCTGAAACTGCGACAGGGCGGTGGGCGGCACTTCGACCATCATGTCGATCCCGCCCGCGAGCATTTCGGCCACGCGGGTGTTGGCATCGGTGATCGGACGGAAGACGACCGCTTCGGTGCCTGCCATCTCGCCCCAATAGTCGGGGTTCTTCTCGATCACCACGGCCTCGTTGGAACGCCATTCAGCAAAGGTGAAGGGGCCAGTTCCCGCAGGGTTGCGCCCGAAATCGGCCCCGTGTTCAGCAACGGCGGCAGGGGAGACGATCAGCCCCGTGGGATAGGCGAGGTTGGAGAGGAAGGGCGCATAGGGGGCGTTGAGCGTGAATTTGACGGTGTAGTCGTCCACTACATCTGTCGAGGCCACGGAGGAGAAGAAGAAGGCCAGCGGGAAGGGGCCAGTGTTGTGGTAGGGGTGATCCTCGTTGAGCATACGGTCGAAGTTGAATTTGACCGCTTCGGCATTAAACGGGGTGCCATCGTGGAAGGTCACGCCTTCGCGCAGGTGGAAGGTGTATTCGGTGCCGTCCTCGGAAATCTCCCAGCTATCCGCCAGACCCGGCTCGACCTCAAGCGTGCCCGGCGCATAGCGCACAAGACCCTCGTAGATGTTCACAAGGATGCGGAAATCATTGACGGCGGTGACGGCGGCGGGATCGAGCGATTTGGGTTCGGCGATCTGTCCGACGATCAACACGCCTTCGGGTGTTTGGGCTGTGGCGGGCGTGGTCAATGTGGTGACAGCAACGGCGCTGGTCATCAGCGTGGCCCCCGCTGCCGCGAGCATCCCGCGGCGCGTCCAGTTCAAAAGGTTCATGGTAAAGCTCTCCCGTGTTGGTTTATCTATAGAAAAATTAATCATGATAATTTTGATCCGTCAATTTTTCATGATAAATAAGATTTGCACGACCTTGGAGGGCGCATGACCTTTTCGATACTGGTAAGAGACGCGAAGACAGGTGCAATTGGTGGCGCGGCGACGACGGGAAGTCTGTGCGTCGGCGGCTGGGTTTTGCGCGGCGATTTGCGCGCGGGAATGTCGGCATCTCAGGGCGCGTCCCCCTCCACTTTTTGGGGCGAAGACACTCTAACCGCTATGAAAAATGGTGCGAGTGCGCAGGAGGCTCTGGCGGGGGTAATCGACCCCGACACAGGCCGCGAGGATCGCCAGTTGGCCGCGCTGGACCTTCACGGTGGAACGGCCCATTTCACAGGGTCGGGTAACACGGGTGCGGCAGGGGGTATTGCCTTCGAGAACGGCGTGGTTGCGGGCAATATTTTGGCATCATTGAACGTTCTTTCGGCAGTTCGTGATGGATTCGCGGTCGCCGAGGGCACAATCGAATCACGTCTGATCGCGGCTTTACGTGCAGGGGCGGCGGCAGGAAGCGACACGCGCGGGTTGCAATCGGCCGCTCTTTTGGTGCTGCGGCCCAATACCGCACCGATCACGTTGCGCATTGATTACCATGACAGCGACCCCATCGGCGCGCTGGAAGCGCTCTATGCCCGCGCGACCAGCGGCGACTACGCCCATTGGGCGCGACAGGTGCCAAGCCTCAATGACCCCTATCGCGGCCTCGATCAGAGCTGATCAGCCGCGGTTGGTGATCCAGCGGCATTGATAGGGCGCGAATTCGAGATCATGCGAACGCGGATCAATGGTCTCGCCCGAAATCAGATCAACCCAGTCTTCGCCGTCGATCAGGTTCACCGAGATCATCGGAAGGGTGACGTTCTGGTCGCTGACGTTATGGATGGCAAAGATCGACTGGTCGCGGTCCTGCGACTGTCGCCAGATGCCGAAAATCTGCTCGCCGAGTTGCATAGTGAACTGCGTGGCATTCGGGTGGAAAGCCTTCTGTGCGGTGCGGATCTCGATCCGGTCTTTCATCGCCGCAAGCACGCGCGCGTGGACCGTGTTCTCGTCGGACAGGGCATTTCGCAGTGACGGGTAGTCCCAGCGGTGGCGGTTGATTGCCCGATTGATGCCCGTTTTCTCGACGCCCGCCAGATCGTTCGGCGTGGCCAGAAGCGAGTGGATGTAGAAGGCAGGCACGCCTTCGAGCGCCATGACGATGGTTTGCGAACATAGGAAGCGTTCGATCTGCTTCCCGTCCTCGCCGCCTTCGATGGTGGCTTTGAGCGCGTCGAAATAGGTGATGTTCAACTCGTAGGGTTTCTCGGAGCCGTCAGGCAGCGAGCGCATGGAGACAAGCCCGCCCGAGGCGCGCACGCTCTTGATGATCTGGCCGAGTTCCTCGCCTGACAGAAGCCCCTCCGCGCCACGCACGCCGATCCCGTCGTGGGAGGCGGAGAAGTTGAGATAGGCGCATCCCAGTTGCGCGGGCGGCATCCGCATGAGCCACTGGTTGAGGTGCACGGATGTGCCGCTGAGCAGGGCGTGCAGCAGCAACGGTGGCAGCGAGAAGTTGTAGATCATATGCGCTTCGTTGCGGTTGCCGAAGTAGCTCAGGTTCTCCGCATTGGGCACATTGGTTTCGGTCAGCAGCACCACGCGCTCTTCGGCGTAGTCGCACAGCATCCGCATCAGTCGCACGATGGCGTGGGTTTGGGGCAGGTGGACGCAGGAGGTGCCGAGCTCTTTCCAGATGAAGGCCACCGCGTCGAGACGGATCACGCGCACACCATGATCCATGTGCAGCCGCATGATGCGCAGGAATTCGAGCAGCACTTCGGGGTTGTGGAAGTCCACGTCGATCTGATCGTGGCTGAAGGTGCACCAGACGTGTTTCGTGCCGTTGGCCGTGGCCACTTCGCGCAAAAGCGGTGTGGTGCGCGGGCGGACGACGGAAGACAGGTCATCGCGCGGCGAGGCCTCGACGAAGAACTTGTCGTAGGGTTCGTGGCCTTGCAGATAGGCGGAAAACCAGTGCGACATGGAGGAGACGTGGTTGAGCACGAGATCGGACATCAGGCGGAACTGGCCCGAAATCCGTTCGATGTCTTCCCAATCGCCAAGCGTCGAATTGACGGCGCGGTAGTCGGTCACGGCGAAACCGTCGTCGGAGGTGAAGGGGAAAAACGGCAGAATGTGCACGCCGTTGATCACGCCCTTGAGGTAGCGGTTGAGAAAGTCGTTGAGCAGATCGAGGGGCTTGTGCTGTCCGTCGACCATCGTGTTGCCGTAGGTGATGACAATGGTGTCCTTCTCGCTCCAAAGGCCCGTTCCCCCCGTGCGCGCCCGCGCCCGAGTCTTGGACCCCTCTGGCCAGAAGGCGTCGATCACCTGCTCGCGCAGGTCGGCAATCGGCCCATCGGGATAGATTTGTTCCAGCAGCCCGTCGAGCCGTGATCTGAATTGCGAAGAAAGCCGCGTCATGTGGTCTGTCGTCCCCGTCGCTCCGAGTGGATTTTTCTGCGCCCTGTCGCTGTCCGCACGGGTGTGCGTGGCGTGGTGTGACTGTGTTTCTGGCACGGACGCATTGAGCCTGACGCTATGCGGGATCACGGGGGGGTTCAATGCGGATCGGTCCCACAAACAGGAAAAGCCCCGCGATCACGGGGCTTGTATTATGACTGCACAAGTTTTGTGCTGCATGGGCGGGGGTTGCGGGGTATGCCCTGCCGCTTGGCGGCGGGGGCTGGGTCAGACGTGATCGCCCGCGCGTGTATCGACAAGCCAGCCACCAGGGCCCGCCACGCTGTCGGGCAGGAATGCAATCATCGCTTCGCGGATGGCCAGAACGGTGAGAACGGCAAGCGCCACTTGGTCAAAAGTGAGGGTCGAAAAGTCCATTCTGTCTCTCCCGTCTTGGTCTTGGCTGACACGCGCGTGGCGCTTTGTGTCCTTGGTATGGGATATCGTTGGTCCCCAAATGCGGCGCGAATTGGGCAGCCATAGGACAGTATGCGGGCGATTTCGTTAACGCGGAGCCTGTCGCCAACGTTTTGCGCGCGGGGGATCCGACGGTCACAAGCGGCTGAATTTAATCAAATTGTTGGAAAATTCTGAGGACTGACGCGATCACGCAGAGCCGATTGGCGCAACGCCGAAGGGCGCATCGGGATAACCGACACCCGTCAGGTAAAGCCCGTGCGGCGGGCAGACGGGGCCACAGGCCGCGCGGTCGCGTGCTTTCAGTGCTGCGGTCACGTCATCGGCTGTCCACGTTCCCGCGCCGACCCGCTCCAGCGTGCCGACAAAGGAGCGCACCTGATTGTGCAGGAAGGAGCGCGCGCGGAAGTAAAAGCGGAACTCGCGGCCATAGGGCACGTCGAATGCCTCGATCCGCGCCTCGTCCAGTGTTTTGACGGGGCTGTCGGCCTGACACATGGTCGAGCGGAAGGTGGTGAAGTCGTGCAGCCCGATCAGACGGTCCGCCGCCGCCTGCATGGCATCCACGTCGAGGTCATGGTTCACCCGCCACGCCAGTCCCGCCTCGTGAGTCAGAGGCGCGCGCCGCGAGATCAGGCGGAAGGTGTAGCGTCGTTCGCGGGCTGAAAACCGCGCGTGCCAGTCGTCATCGACGCGGACCGCTTTCAGGATCGCAATCGGGTTGGGTTTGAGGTGATGGTTGAGCGCTTCCGACAGGCGGAAGGGATCCCATTCCTTGACCATGTCGCAATGGGCGACCTGTCCCGTGGCATGAACCCCCGCATCCGTGCGCCCTGCCGCCGCAATGGACGGGCAGTCAGGTTCCAGCTTGCGCAGGGCCTCCTCCACGCATTGCTGCACGGAGGGGTGGTCCTTCTGGCGTTGCCAGCCCGAAAAGGGCGCGCCGTGGTAGTCGATGAGGAGGGCATAACGAGGCATGGCGCCCCTTTACCCGTTTCGCGCGGGCGGGCCAAGGGGCCACAGGCAGTCAGAGGATCATTGCGGGCAGGGGCGTAACCCTTTCATCATCCCGCGCCCGTGCCTATGTTGGGATGAGACAAGTGGGAAGGGCCAAGCCTTTGATCATAGGCGATATCGCAGACCGCATTTTTCGCGGAGTTGAAACCGTGCAGGACGGCGTTAACGAGGCGCTGTTCGAGCCGGTGATCCGTCTTGGCGTTACGGGGTTGAGCCGTGCGGGCAAGACGGTGTTCATCACCTCGCTCGTGGCCAACCTGCTCGATCGCGGGCGGATGCCGCAATTCGGCCCGAAGGGCGCGATCACCGCCGCCTATCTTCAGCCGCAACCCGATGACACCGTGCCGCGCTTCGACTACGAGGCGCATTTGGCCGCTCTGACCGCCCCCGAGCCACATTGGCCCGAAAGCACCCGCGCGGTCTCCGAGCTGCGCCTGTCCTTCCGCGTGAAGCCACGAGGCTTGATCGGCTCGATGGCGGGGCCGCGCACGGTGCATCTCGATATTGTCGATTACCCCGGTGAGTGGCTGCTCGATCTGGGCCTGATGGAAAAGAGTTACGAGGCGTGGTCGCGCGATGCGCTGGCCGCCGCGCGCGAGCGTCCCGAGGGGGCTGCATTCTGCACGGCTCTTGAGGCTGCCGATCCGAGCACCAAACATGACGAGCCCGCGGCCAAGGCATTGGCCGAGCCCTTCACGGACTATCTCAAGGCCGCACGCGCGGCGGGCTATTCCGACTGTTCGCCCGGTCGGTTCCTGCTGCCCGGCGAACTTGAAGGCTCCCCTGTTCTGACATTTGCGCCACTGCCTGAGGGCGATGCCCCGCGCGGGTCTCTGCGCCGTGAGTTCGCGCGGCGCTACGAGGCCTACAAGCGCGAGGTGGTCCGTCCCTTCTTCCGCGACCATTTCGCCCGCATCGACCGACAGGTTGTGCTGGTTGATGCGCTTGGCGCGATCAACGCGGGGCCACCTGCGGTTGAGGATTTGCGCCGCACCATGGCCGATATTCTCACCGCCTTCCGTCCTGGCCGTGTCGGGCGGATCATGGCGCTGCTTGGTCAGCACAAGGTCGAGCGATTGCTTTTTGCCGCGACCAAGGCCGACCACCTCCATCACAGCCAGCATCCGCAACTCACCGCGATCATGGAAGCGCTGGTGCGCGATGCCCGTGATCGTGCCGATTTCGCGGGCGCAAAGACCGATGCCCTGTCCATTGCGGCACTTCGGGCGACGGTCGAAGAGACACGCGACCACAATGGTGACACGCTCGATCTGGTGCGTGGCTACGTGGATGACGGGCAGGGCGGGCGCAAGCAAGCGGCGTTCTATGCGGGCGATTTGCCCGACGACCCCGCGCATATTCTTTCCCCTGCGCGCAGTGGGGCCGAGCATTGGCTCGACGGGGATTTCGCCGTGATGCGTGTCCTGCCCGCGCCGCTCACGCTCAAACCAGGCGAGGGTCCGCCGCATATCCGCCTTGACCGCGCAGCGAATTTCCTGATCGGAGACAAGATATGACCGAGAGTCGTCGAAAAGGTCCGGTCTCCTTCGATATCGAGGCTGAAGCCGCGCCGAAGAAAACCGCCAAGGCGGGGGCCAAGGCCACGACCAAAGCTGTGCCTGAAATCTCGCCCGCGACGGCTGATCCTGTGCCTGATGCCCCTCCCGTGGCCCGACCGCCCGCCGCTATGGAGCGCGCGGCCGCACTGGCGGCGCGTAAACCATCGGCCTTGGCACGGTGGTTCTGGCGGCTCTTTGCGGCGCTGTTTACCTTTGTGATTTCGCTCGCGGCCTATGATTTCATCGCGGGGCTGATCGCGCGTAACGAAATTTTGGGCTGGATCGCGCTCGGGCTGACGGGGGCGTTTATCGCCGTGCTGTCAGCGATTGCGCTTAGGGAGCTTGCCGCCTTTGCCCGACTCAAACGGATCGACACTTTGCACGCGCAGGCCGAGGATGCGTTGCGAGACAAGGACGCCAACGCCGCGCGCGCTGTCACCGACAAACTCCTTGCCCTCTACCGTCAGCGCGACGATCTGGCGTGGGGACGCGAGCGCCTGACCGAGCGGAGGGGTGAGATATTTGATGCGGATGGCGTGTTGCATCTGGCCGAGCGCGAATTGCTCGCCCCCCTTGATGCCGCCGCACGCCGCGAAGTTGAGGCCGCGTCACGTCAGGTTGCGGCCGTAACGGCGTTGGTGCCACTGGCGCTTGCCGATGTCTTCGCTGCGCTCACCTCCAACCTGCGCATGATCCGCCGCATTGCCGAGATCTACGGCGGGCGGTCGGGCACGCTGGGATCGTGGCGGGTGACGAAAACGGTGCTGACGCATCTTGTGGCGACGGGCGCGGTGGCCGTGGGGGATGACCTGATCGGCTCCGTGGCGGGTGGCGGGATGCTGGCCAAGGTCTCGCGCCGCTTCGGCGAGGGCGTGGTCAATGGTGCGCTGACCGCACGGGTGGGGGTTGCGGCCATAGAGGTCTGCCGCCCGCTGCCCTTCTCCGCCGAAAAGCGCCCCTCCGTGTCGAGCCTTGTGAAACGCTCGTTGACGGGGCTTTTTGACAAGGGCGAGAGTTAAGGGCGGGCGCGGGCTCGGACCTGCTTAGCCCGCGCGCGGGTGTCCGCGTCGATCCACCCGCGTGCCGTGAGATGCTGCAATGGCACAGGCGCGCTTGCTCACGGGGAATTGCGGGCCTATAAGGCCCCCATGTTCCATTTGGCCGCGATTATTATTCGAATTATCAGCCCGGCGCTCTGACCAAGACGAGCCGCCGGGACAAGGCGTATGCGAGACGCGCCGCCCCTTTCGAACTGCCAACAGAATTCCCCCCGCGAAGGACCGACATCCATGTGTTCCGAGACGACCGCACCCGACTATAAAGACACGTTGAACCTGCCCAAAACCGACTTCCCGATGCGCGCGGGACTGCCCAAGCGCGAACCCGACTGGCTCGCCCGTTGGGAGAGGATCGGCGTCTATGACAAGCTGCGCGCCGAGGCGGGAGATCGCCCGCCCTTCGTGCTGCATGACGGCCCTCCCTACGCCAACGGTCATCTCCACATCGGTCACGCGCTCAACAAGACGATCAAGGACATCATCGTGCGCAGCCATCAGATGATGGGGTTTGACGCGCGCTATGTGCCAGGCTGGGATTGTCACGGCCTGCCGATCGAATGGAAGATCGAAGAGCAGTATCGCGCCAAGGGCAAGAACAAGGATGACGTGCCCGTCATCGACTTCCGCCGCGAATGCCGTGCCTTTGCTGACGAATGGGTTGATATCCAACGCGCCGAGTTCAAGCGACTGGGCATCACGGGCAACTGGGCCGATCCCTACCTGACGATGGACTATCACGCCGAGGCAGTGATCGCCGACGAGTTCATGAAGTTCCTGATGAACGGAACGCTCTATCAAGGCTCCAAGCCTGTGATGTGGTCTCCGGTGGAGAAAACCGCGCTGGCCGAGGCGGAGATTGAATATCACGATCACAAGTCGCACACGATCTGGGTGCCCTTCGCGGTCAAGTTCGCCGATGACTTCCCCGAGAAGGAAGCCTGCATCGACACCGACCTGTTGAGCGCGCGCATCGTGATCTGGACCACGACCCCGTGGACGATCCCGAGCAACAAGGCTGTCGCTTACAATCCGAGCATCAACTACGGGCTTTACCGTGTTGACGCGACCGAGGAGGAAAGCTGGACCAAGGCGGGCGATCTTTACGTCTTTGCCGACACTCTGGCCGAGGACGCGCTTGGAAAATCCCGCGTGACCGAATTCACCCGTGTGCGCGATGTCACTGCTGACGAGCTTGGCGCTCTGACCCTTGCCCACCCGTTTGCGGGTCTTGAGGGTGCGGACGGCTTCTGGGACTACGATGTGCCGATGATCGACGGCGACCATGTGACCGATGACGCGGGGACGGGTTTTGTCCACACCGCGCCGAGCCACGGTGCCGACGACTACGAGTGCTTCGTCAAGCGCAACTGGATCGACCGCATGACGCATAACGTGGGTGAGGAAAGCGAATTCCTTCCCCATGTGCCCTTCTTCGCGGGTCTCACCGTCATCGACCGCAAGGGCAAAGAGGGCAAGGCCAACACCGCAGTGATCGCCAAGCTCGTGGACGCGGGCGGGATCATCGCGCGTGGTCGTGTGACCCACTCCTATCCGCATTCGTGGCGCTCCAAAGCTCCCGTCATCTTCCGCAACACGCCGCAATGGTTTGCCGCTGTGGACAAGAAGCTCGACGATGGGATGGGCACCTATGGCGACACGATCCGCGAACGTGCGCTGCGCTCCATCGACGAGTTGGTGAAATGGACGCCGCCGAAAGGCCGCAACCGCCTTTATTCGATGATCGAGACGCGCCCCGACTGGGTGCTGTCGCGTCAACGCGCGTGGGGCGTGCCGCTCACCTGCTTCACCAAGAAAGGTGCGCTGCCGACCGACGACGATTTCCTGCTGCGCAACGTGGAGGTGAATGTCCGTATCAAGGCCGCTTTCGAAGAGAATGGCGCGGATGTCTGGTATGAGGACGGGTTCAAGGAAAAGGTTCTAGACGGCATTGTGAACCCTGACGACTACGAGCAGGTCTTTGACGTGCTCGACGTGTGGTTCGACTCTGGTTCCACCCATGCCTTCGTTCTACGCGACCGTGAGGACGGGGCGCCCGACGGGATCGCCGATGTCTATCTCGAAGGCACCGACCAACACCGCGGCTGGTTCCATTCCTCGCTGTTGCAGGCATGTGGCACCAAGGGCCGTGCGCCCTATAAGAATGTCGTGACTCACGGGTTTACCCTCGACGAGAAGGGCATGAAGATGTCCAAGTCTCTGGGCAACACCATCGTGCCCGAGCAGATCGTCAAGCAGTATGGCGCCGATATCGCCCGCCTTTGGGTGGCGCAGGCCGATTACACCGCCGACCAGCGCATCGGGCCTGAAATCCTGAAAGGTGTGGCTGACAGCTACCGCCGCCTGCGCAACACCATGCGGTTCATGCTTGGCTCGCTTAACGACTTCACTGAGGCGGATCGGGTCGAGCCTGCGGATATGCCCGAGTTGGAACGCTGGGTTCTGCATCGTTTGGCGGAACTCGATGAGCAGGTGCGCGAGGGCTATAAAACCTTCGACTTCGCGGGTGTCTGGCAGGCCGTGTTCAACTTCGCGACCGTGGACCTTTCGGCCTTCTACTTCGATATCCGCAAGGATGCGCTTTATTGTGATGGCGACACCGCGCGCCGCCGCGCCGCGCGCACCGTGCTTGATATCCTCTACCACCGCCTGACCCGCTGGCTTGCGCCGATCCTCGTGTTCACGATGGAAGAGGTCTGGCTGGAGCGTTTCGGCGGCGATGATGCCTCCGTGCACCTTGAGGATTTCGTCGAGACCCCTGCGGACTGGAAGGACGAGGCGCTGGCCGAGAAATGGGCCGCGATCCGCAAGACCCGCCGTGTCGTCACCGCCGCGCTGGAAATCCAGCGTCGGGAGAAGGTGATCGGAGCGTCCTTGGAAGCCGCGCCTGTTGTTCACGTCGAGGACGCGGCGACGCGCGATGTGCTTTCGACTGTCGATTTCGACGATCTGTGCATCACCTCCGCGATCTCGGTGACGGGCGATCCTGCCCCTGCCGAGGCATTCCGCCTGCCTGAGACCGATGGCGTGGCTGTCGTGTTCGAGAAGGCCGCGGGCGAGAAATGTCAGCGTTGTTGGAAAATCCTGCCTGATGTCGGAATGCATTCGCATGCGGGTGTCTGTGGACGTTGCGACGAGGCGCTTGGCTGATCTGTCGCTGGCTGGGTATTTGAAAACAGGTGAAGGGCGCATTTCGGTGCGCCCTTTTCTTTTGGGTCAGCTTTCCCGCGCGCGGGGGTGTGCGGCGTCGTAGACTTCCAGAAGCCGCGTTGCGTCCACGGCGGTATAGGCTTGGGTCGTGGACAGGGAGGCGTGGCCGAGCAATTCCTGGATCGCGCGCAGATCACCGCCCGCATTGAGCAGGTGGGTGGCAAAGGAGTGGCGCATGGCGTGCGGCGTGACGGTCGCGGGGAGGCCCAATTGCATCCGCGCGGCCTCGGTCACTTTGGCGATCAGGCGTCTGTTGAGCGCCCCGCCACGCGCCCCGCGAAAGAGCGGGCGCTCGGGGGTGAGGTCATAGGGGCAAAGCTCGGTATAGGCGTCGACCGCGCGGCGTGCGGCGGGCAGGACGGGGACGACACGTTCCTTGCCGCCCTTGCCAGTGATGCGGATTACCTGTGCCAGCGGGGCATCCGCCCCCGTGAGAGAGAGCGCTTCCGAGATCCGCAATCCGCAACCGTAGAGAAGGGTCAGAACGGCACTGTCGCGAGCGGCGATCCACTGGTCTTCGTGCTGGTCGGCGACCGTGGAGATCATTTCCTTTGCTGCGTCCGCCGCGAGCGGGCGGGGGAGTTTGCGTTGATACTTGGGCGCACGGGTGGCGAGGATCGCGGTCGGGTCGAACCCTTCGCGCTCGGCAAGCCAACGGGTGAAGCTCTTGACCGCCGAAAGGGAACGGGCCAGCGAGCGGGCCGAGACGCCGCGCCCGCGCTCGTGTGCCATCCAGGCGCGCATGTCCGAGATCGTAAGCGTGCCGATCCGCGCGATGCCGAAGCCTTCGCCGTGGTGGCGGCCCAGAAAGGCGAGCCAGCCAGAGACGTCATTGGAATAGGCCGAGATGGTGTTTTCCGATACCCCGTTGAGTGCGGCGGCATGGGAGAGCCAGTCGCCTAAAGCGGCCCGCAGCCCCTCTGTCGGCGCAAGGCTCATTGCAGCCAGTGGCGCATCATGCGCTCGAACGCGCCCGCGAAGAAGGTCAGGAGGTCGGTGCCCTGCGCAGGACGGAACTGATGCGGGTCTTCGGAGCCGAACAGCATCAGCGCGGGCAGGCGCCCTTCGCCGAGGTCGAGCATCATGCAGGCTTCCGAGCGGATGTCGTCGGAGTGTTCGCCATAGATCAGGTCGGTTTCGGGTGTGACCTGTCGCAGGGTGACAGTCCGCGCGGGGATGTTGCGTCCGAAGGTCACGTAGGTGCGTGCGAAATCGGGTTCGGCGGTGACAATGACATTGCCCAAACGGTTCAGCGCGGCGCTTTCGTCCTCGACGCGGGTTTCCAGCAGAAGTTTGATCGTATCGACACGCAGGATATCGGCCACGTCTTTTGACAGGCGTGTGAGAAATTCGGGGAAGGTGCGCGCTTCGAGCAGGCAGAGAACGGCGCGGTGGATCTGGTTGGTGCCCGCAAGGTTCTCGTAGGCGGCGGCGATCACACCGCGATGCGTGTCCTCAAGGCGGTCGAGGCGATGTTCAAGGCGGTCCATAGCCATGCCGCGCAGATCGACCACGTTCTCTGCCGTGGCGGACTCATTGGCAGATACGAGCGCGCGCATCACGTCGAGGTCGTCCAGAATCAGGTCTGGATCGGAGATGATCTTCTCACGAAAATCCTCGCCGAGCGGCGAGATCGCTTTGGGGAACTGGGACGTCATTCTGCTCTCAACTGCTCTGTGAACGCCGGTTTTCCGGTCTGTTGAACCCACTATGGCCGAAAACGCCGTGCGGGATCAATGGTTTCACGAGGCGGGGAGCGTGAAAGGGGGCGCTGTGGCGCGAAAACCCGTCGCGCAAAAGAAAACCCCCGCGCGGCGGTTGGGCGCGGCACGGGGGTGATGGTCGTTTGGTTCGGCAGATCAGACGATCTTGATGTCCGCGTCCTTGGCGTCCTGCACGAACTGCGCCAGACCCTTGTCGGTCAGCACGTGGTTTGCCATCGCCTTGATCACGGCGGGCGGTGCGGTTGCCACGTCGGCGCCGATCTTGGCGGCATCGGACATGTGGTTGGCCGAACGGATGGAGGCGGCGAGGATTTGCGTGTCGAAGCCGTAGTTGTCGTAGATCGTGCGGATGTCTTCGATCAGGTCCATGCCGTCGAGGTTCAGATCATCAAGGCGGCCGATGAAGGGCGAGATGAACGTGGCACCCGCTTTTGCGGCCAGAAGCGCTTGGTTCGCGGAGAAGCAAAGCGTCACGTTGACCATTTTTCCTTCCTCGGAGAAGGTTTTGCAGGCTTTCAGCCCGTCGATGGTCAGCGGCACTTTGATTGCGATCTGGTCGGAGATCTCGGCTAGCTTGTTGCCCTCGGCGATCATGCCTTCGTAATCCGTGGCGACGACTTCGCCTGAAACAGGACCGTCCACAAGGTCACAGATTTCCTTGATCACTTCGAGAATGTCGCGGCCCGACTTCTTGATCAGGGAGGGGTTGGTGGTCACGCCATCAACAAAGCCCATGTCGTTGAGTTCGCGAATGGCATCAATATCTGCGGTATCGACAAAAAATTTCATGTCTGGGGTCCTTCTGTCGCCAGTGTTTGCGCTAGACATAATCTAAGTCGGGCATTGGCGGAAGGGGGTATACCAAATGGTTTCCCGCCTGACGGAGACACGCTCACGAGAACCGCTTTTACAACAGGGCGGGAGGCACTATCACAAGGGTATGAGCGAGACGCAGTTTTTCCCCGAAGGCAGCTTGGTGGCGGTTCTGACCTGTGAACCCATTGACCGCAGCCTTGACTACAAGGCGCCCGAAGGGGGTGTCGAGACGGGTGCTTTTGTTGCCGTGCCGCTTGGGCCGCGCAAAGTGTTGGGCTGTGTCTGGGGCGCGGGGCGCGGCGCGTTTGACCTGTCGAAAGCGCGTGCCATTTCCGAGGTGCTGGACGTTGCCCCGATGCGCGAGGAGATGCGCGTCTTTCTGGAGCGTGTGGCGGCCTATACGGTGACGCCCATGTCATCAATGCTGCGCCTGGCCACCCGCGCGCCGGGGCTGATGACCCCACCTTCCAAGCGCAAGATCTACCGTCGGGGGGAGGGCCGTCCCACGCGCGAGACCGAGGCGCGTGGGCGCGTGATCGAGGTGTTGGAGGAATACGGCGGGCTGGCCTTTACCCTCAAGGAACTGGCCGAGCAGGCGGGGGTTGGCACCTCTGTCGTCAAGGGACTGGTGCCGATGGGTGTGGTGCGCGAGGAGGAAGCGCCCCGCGATCTGCCCTATCCGCGTCTCGATCCCACCCGCGCGGGCAAGGAATTGACGGATGCGCAGGCGCAGGTCTCAACCACGCTGCGCGAGGCGGTGGCGGCGGAGGCCTATTCGACCACCTTGCTCAAGGGCGTGACGGGATCGGGAAAGACCGAAGTTTATCTGGAGGCCGTGGCCGAATGTCTCGCCAAGGGGCGGCAGGCATTGGTGCTTCTGCCCGAGATTGCGCTCACGGCAGAGTTTCTCACCCGCGTGGAGCAGCGTTTCGGTGCGAAACCTGCCGAGTGGCATTCGGGCGTAACCATGACCGAGCGCCGCCGCGTGTGGAAGATGGTGGGCGAGGGCGGGGCGCAGATGGTGATCGGTGCGCGATCCGCGCTTTACCTGCCGTTCCAGAACCTCGGATTGATCGTCGTCGATGAGGAGCATGACCAGTCCTACAAGCAGGAGGACGGGGTGCTCTATTCGGCGCGTGACATGGCGGTGATGCGGGCGTCTCTGTGTTCCGCTGCCGTGATACTGGCGTCGGCCACGCCGAGCCTTGAGACATGGGCGAATGTGGAGGCGGGCAAGTATCGGCGGCTCGATCTGGAAAGCCGTTTCGGTCCCGCTGTGATGCCCGACATGCATGCGCTCGACATGCGCGAGGAGCGGTTGCCCGCGACGCGGTTCATTTCCGAGGGGCTGGCGAAGGCGGTCGAGAAACGGATCGAACGGGGAGAACAGTCGCTTTTGTTCCTCAACCGTCGCGGTTATGCGCCCGTCACGATCTGCCGCGCCTGCGGGTATCAGATCGCCTGTGACCATTGCGATGCGCGGATGGTGGAGCACCGTTTTCTCAAGCGCCTGATGTGCCATCAGTGTGGCGAGACCAAACCCATGCCTGACGCCTGTCCGTCCTGTCAGGTCGAGGGGCGGCTTGCGCCCGTGGGACCAGGGGTCGAGCGATTGGCCGAGGAGGTGCGCGAAAGGTTTCCCGAGGCGAAGCTGGCGGTGCTGTCGTCGGACCTCTTCGGCTCGGCACGTGCGCTCAAGGAGGCGATCAATGAGATTGCGCAGGGCGACACGGAGATCGTGATCGGCACGCAGCTGGTGGCCAAGGGACACAACTTCCCCAACCTCACGCTCGTGGGGGTGATTGACGCGGATTTGGGGCTGCAAGGTTCCGACCTGCGTGCGGCCGAGCGGACGTTCCAGTTGATGCGTCAGGTCGCGGGGCGCGCGGGGCGGGCGGAGAAGAAGGGCACGGCCCTGCTCCAGACCTACCAGCCCGAACACCCCGTGATCCGCGCGATCCTGTCGGGTGACGAGGAAGGGTTCTGGCGGGCCGAAGCCGCTGAGCGCAAGGCGGCGGGCGTGCCGCCCTACGGTCGTATGGCGGGGATCATCCTGTCGGGGCCGGACCTTGCGCAGGTGATGGATGTGGCCAATGCGTTGGCGCGGCGCAAAGCCCCCCTGACGCAGATCGGCGCGCAACTCTTTGGCCCCGCGCCCGCGCCAATTGCCCGCGTGCGCGGACGTCATCGCGTGCGGCTGTTGATCAAGGCTGAGAAAACGGCCCCGCTTCAGGGCGCCATCTCGGCATGGGTTGGGCAGATCAAGTTGCCAGGCGCGGTGCGTCTCCAGATCGACATTGATCCCCAGAGCTTTTGGTGAGCCATAAGGTCGCCGTTCAGGTCTTCGAAAAGGTCAGCGGTTTGGTTTTGTGACGTTGCAAGATGCCCTTCGCCTCTAGGTCCAGTTGCACGCATTTGACCCACCACCCTGAGGTTGCCCCTTGCGGGAAGAGCGCGTCAGGCAGGAGCGGTTTGACCGCGTCCTTGATCTGTGCGGCGGTGAGGCCCGCGTCGCCTGTCGGGATCACGGCAAGCATGGCATCCTTCATCGCCGTGTATTTTGCTGCATCGACGTTGGTGGTCTTGTCGGGCGTGTTGATGTTCTGAACGGCGATCTTCTCGGACATATGAGGCTCCTCGGTTCCGACAAGCCTAACACGCTTCACGCCGTTGCAGGAAGCGGCGCGCCGCGATCAAGCAGATGGGTGGTGACGATCCCGCCGATCCACATGCAAAACAGCGCAAGCCACGCGGTTGCGGCGAAAACCGATCCGCCCGTGACACCCGCTCCAATGGCGCAACCGCCCGCGAGCATGGCGCCAAACCCCATAAGGACCGCGCCGATGATCGAGCGGCGCATGACGGGCACGCTATCGAAAGCCTGCCATTTGAATTCGCCTGACCACATGGCAGAGGCAAATGCGCCGATCACGACCCCGGGCACCAGCCCCACGTCGAATTCGAGTACGGCGTTGCGGTCGAGGAAGAACATGAGCGTATTGGCTGACGGGCCAGAGAAGGTCGCCGATGTCACGGGCACGGGGTCGAAGGCAACCTGTGCAAGCGACCACGTGAGCACCCAACCCACGGCAACGGCGAAGCCGACGCCTGAGGCGAAGACCCATATCTTTGGTCCGATCCTGTTTTTTGCTGCCAGATAGAGTGCGGCGATGGCGCAGGCGAGGCCGACGAACAGGCCTGCCTCATCGGGCAGGTGAAACGCGGTCAGGAGGTTGATGTTCTCGCCGCCGGGCGTGATCCAAAGCGCCGCGAGCTTGTCGCGAGTGGGGGCGAGGATGCCCTTGAGGCTCATCTGTGCGGTCACGGCGAAGATTAGGCCAGAGATCACCGAGCGCAGATTGCCCGTCGAGGCCAGCACAAGCAGACGCCCCGAACATCCGCGCGCAAGGATCATGCCTGCGCCGAACATCAAGCCGCCAATGATCGCGCCCGACCACGAACCTGGAACGGCCATAATGCGTGCATCCGTTGCGCGGAAGAGGCCCAGCATCTGTGCCGCCTGAACCCAGACCACGGCGGTGGAGAAAGTAAGCGCCCAGACGGCGACCTTCTTGCCCAGTTGCCCGTGAGCAAATTCGACCGTCGCCGCGCGCAGGCAGAAGTTGGATCGCTGTGCCGAGATGCCGAAGATGATGCCCGTGATCACGCCGAAGAGCGCCGCCGAGGGCGTCTCGCCGATGCTTTCGACAATGCCGAGTATGTCCATGGGCCCGTCCTCCCCGCGCACGAAACGTGTCACGAATGCCTAGGCTCGGAGGCGACGGGGTGCCTTGATCTGGATCACACAGTTGCACAATTTCGAATGTGTGGGTCTGGCCCGCATAGAGCGCACGCTCGTGGCGTGCGCGGACGAGCAGGGGCTGTGCAGCGCAAACTGCTAGGCAAGCGGATCAAAGCAAGCTAAAGCGCGGGCATGAAACGCGCATTATTCCCCATCTCCCATGCCTCCGAATTGCCGATGTGGCGCAGGCCCGAAAGCCTGCTCTACCTTATGGCTTTCGCGATGCCGATTGCGTTTAACACGTGGTCGGCGCTGCTCAACAACTTCGTCATCGAGATGGCGGGGTTCACAGGGGTAGAGATTGGCTGGCTGCACACGGTGCGCGAGATTCCGGGTTTTCTTGCGGTTGGCGTGATTGCCCTGCTGCTCTTCATCCGCGAGCAGGTGTTGGGGCTGGTCGCGCTCCTTTTGCTCGGCGCGGCAACCGCGATTACTGCCTATTTTCCGTCTTTCGGCGGTATCCTCGTCGTCACCATGCTGTCCTCCATCGGCTTTCACTACTTCGAGACCGTCAACCAGTCGCTCCAGCTCCAGTGGCTGTCGAAAGAGCGCGCGCCTATTGTGATCGGGCGTCTTATGGCGGCGGGCAGCGCCGCATCGCTTATTGCCTATGGTTCGCTCGTGCTGACATGGCGGGCGTTCGAATTGTCCTACGGGTTGGTCTATCTCGTCGGCGGGGGCTTCACCGCGTTGGTCGCCATCTTCGCCATGATCGCCTATCCGCAGTTCAAGGCACCCAATCCGCAAAAACGCTCCATCGTCCTCAAACGCCGCTACAGCCTCTACTACGCGCTTCAATTCATGGCAGGCGCGCGGCGTCAGATTTTCGTGGTCTTTGCCGCCTTTATGATGGTGGAAAAGTTCGGTTTCGACGTGCATGAAGTCACGGCGCTCTTCCTCATAAACTTCGTCGTCAACATGGTGATCGCGCCGCTTATGGGCAAACTCGTCGCGCGGCGGGGGGAGCGGCTTGTGCTGGTCCTTGAGTATGCGGGGCTGATCATCGTGTTCTTGATGTATGGCGGGATCTACTGGCTCGGTTGGGGTGTTGTGCTGGCTGCCGTGCTCTACGTGATCGACCACATGCTCTTTGGTCTGGCCTTCGCACTCAAAACCTACTTCCAGAAGATCGCGGACCCCGAGGACATCGCGCCGACCGCCGCCGTGGCCTTTACCATTAACCATATCGCGGCTGTCTTTCTGCCTGCCGCGCTTGGCTACCTTTGGGTCACATCCCCTGGCGGGGTCTTTGTCCTCGCTGCGGCGATGGCGATGGTGTCCTTGTTGCTGGCGCTCCTGATCCCGCGCCATCCCGAAAAGGGCTACGAGTGGATTTTCGCACGTTCTGCACCCGCCGCTGCCGAGTGAAATGCGGCGTTCACAGCCCTCGCGCAATATTGTGTCTTGGCCAATGCGGTCCTCGCGATACATACTCGTGCCAAACGCGCAGAAACAAACGCAACGCACATAAGAACGGGAGGACGCCATGTTTGGCCTTCTGAATAAGAAACTGACCCTGCCCACCCCTGACGAGGCCCTTGATGGTCGCCCCGATCCGATCCCGACTGCGCAGACCCATGCCGTGTTCGGATGTCCGCTCAAGGAGCCTGTGGCCGAAGGGCATGAGGAGGCGATTTTCGCAATGGGATGCTTTTGGGGCGTGGAGCGTCTTTTCTGGAACGTCGATGGGGTTGTTAACACGGCCGCTGGCTACACGGGCGGCTACACGCCGAACCCGACCTATCAGGAAGTGTGTTCTGGCAAGACGGGTCATGCCGAGGCCGTGCGCGTGGTCTACGATCCCGCCAAGGTGAGCTACAGCGACCTTCTGCGCATGTTCTGGGAAGAGCACGACCCGACCCAAGGGATGCGCCAAGGCAATGACCAAGGCACACAATACCGCTCCGCCATTTACTACACCAACGGGTTGCAGCAGGTAGATGCCGAACAGTCGAACCAGACCTACAACGCGCTTTTGCAGGAAAAGGGTCTCGGTCCGACCACCACCGAATTGCACTCTGCGGGGGCTTTCTACTTCGCCGAGGAAGAGCATCAGCAATATCTGCACAAGAATCCCGACGGCTATTGCGGGCTTAAAGGCACAGGCGTGGCCTGTCCGATGCCGCTGGGACTGGGGCTGGCTTAGGGCCTGTCCGACCTGCACTGACGGATGCCGACCCGCGACCCGCGCTTGAGAAAAGCGCGGGTTCGTTCTATGGCGGGACAACCTTATTCGGGAGATGCCCAATGCCGACCTTCACCGCCTTCACCAAAACCAAAGGTAAGCCGACCGCCGAGGCTCTCGGCGAAGCGCTCGAGACCTTGATCCCCGAACCCACAGGCGTGGGCGTTTTCGAGATTGAGGACGGGTCGGGACTTTGGGAGGTCGGCGCCTATTTCACCGAAGCGCCCGACGAGATCGCATTGGCACTTCTGGCCAAGGCGAACGGGGCGGATGATTTCGTCATCTCCGAGCTGCCCGAAACCGATTGGGTGGCCAAGGTGCGCCGCGATCTGGCTCCTGTCGAAGCGGGGCAGTTCTTCGTCTACGGTGCGCATGATGCGGACAAGCTGCCCGCCGACAAGATCGGCCTTTTGATCGAGGCAGCGATGGCCTTTGGCACGGGGCATCACGGCACCACCCTTGGATGTCTGCGCGCGTTCGATCGCTTGGTGACGGGGGGCGCGGCCCTCGACAACGTGGCCGACATCGGTTGCGGCACGGCGGTGCTGGCGATGGCTGCGGCGAAAGTTTCCGATAAAGTGGTCTATGCCTCCGACATCGACGAGGTGGCCGTGGATGTGGCGCTCAGCAATGTGAGGGCCAATGACCTTGAGGGGCGCGTTGTCTGTCTGGAAGCGGCGGGGTTTAACCACGAAACGCTTGCCGAAAACGCGCCCTATGATCTGGTGTTCGCCAACATTCTCAAGGGGCCGCTTATCGCGCTCGCACCCGACATGGCGCGCCATACGGCCAAGGGGGGATTCGCGATTCTGTCGGGAATTCTCAACCCGCAGGCCGACGAGGTGATCGAGGTTTATTCACGCAACGGGTTCAATCTCCTTCATCGCGACGAGATTGTTGACTGGACGACGCTGACGCTTTCCAGATAGGCCGCAAAATCGGGGAAAATCAGGCGTTTGCGTGGGGTCTGCCCCATTCTTGCCACATTTCGCCCTATTCTCGTCACCGTCGGTGGGGGCCGGCTTATGAGAAGACAGATGGCTTACGCTGGCAGTCACAAGTTTGAGGAGCGCTTGACGCGGATCGAAGCGAAACGTCGTAAGATCGCGAAGGGCGCAATTTACTCGGTTAACCACGATGGTCTGATCATCGCGCGTCCGCGCCGTCGTAGCGTGCGCTTTCCAGTGCGCATTCTTTTTCTGGCTATTGCCTGTGTGTTTCTGTTCAAGGCGACGGTTCTCGCGACAATTGGCGCAGGAAACTACAATGCGCGCGTTGCTACGCTTGCGGAAGGCACCTCTGCCGAGAAAGCCGCCGCATGGGTCATGAGCGCTGATAGCGCGACGGTCTGGCTGGCGACGCAGCTCAAGCTCGTCTTGCGCTAACGAAAGAATATATCGCGCGTCACGCGGGCAGTTTCCCACCACGCCCCGTCTCGCGCGCCCACGTCAAAGGCCGCACCGTTCACTCGGTGCGGTCTTTCACATGTCGGGGCAGGGCATTGTGGAACAGGAGCGCAATCTGTCCCGTTTGCGCCACGGATCGGCGCGGGATGGAGAAAACCCCTTGGTCAATGTTCTCGTTTCGTGCTAACGCTTTGGCAACCAAGAACAAGAGCAGGGCAGTTCAATGCGTGTGATGGGAATCGACCCGGGGTTACGCAATATGGGGTGGGGCATCATTGATGTCGCAGGCCCGCGCATTTCCCATGTGGCCAATGGCGTATGCCGCTCCACCTCCGCTGACGACCTCGCCACGCGGCTTCTGTCACTCTTCGACCAATTGACGCAGGTGCTTGAGACGCACAAACCCGATTGCGCCGCCGTGGAGCAGACCTTCGTCAACAAGGACGCCGTGGCGACCCTCAAGCTTGGTCAGGCGCGTTCCGTGGCGCTTCTGGTGCCTGCGCGTGCTGGTCTGCCCATCGGGGAGTATGCGCCGAACGCGGTGAAGAAGACCGTCGTCGGTGTCGGTCATGCGGCCAAGCAACAGGTCGAACACATGATCAAATTGCAATTGCCTGGTGTGGCGTTGGCGGGGCCCGATGCGGTCGATGCGCTCGCCATCGCCATTACCCACTCCTACCACGCGCAATCCTCGTCGCGGCTCGCGGATGCGCTCAAGAAAGCGGCCTCATGATCGGCAAACTCACAGGTGTTCTCGACCACATCGGCGCTGACCACGTAATCCTCGACGTGCGCGGCGTGGGCTATATCGTCTATGTCTCCGAGCGCACGCGCATGGCGCTGCCCTCACGAGGTGCGCCCGTGTCGCTCTATACCGACATGCTGGTGCAGGAAACCAACCTGCAACTCTTCGGCTTCACCACGTTGCTGGAAAAGGAATGGTATCGCCTTCTGACTTCTGTGCAGGGGATCGGGGCGAAGGCCGCTATGGCCATTCTCGGCACACTCGGGCCAGAGGCCACGGGCCGCGCGATTGCGCTTGGTGATTGGGCGGCGGTCAAGGCCGCACCTGGGGTCGGGCCGAAGATCGCGCAGCGCGTCGTAAACGAATTGAAAGACAAGGCTCCGACCGTGATGGCTATGGGCAGCACCCTGTCCGAGGCCGTCGCGGAAGCGGGCGAGGTGATCGAAGCGGACGCGCCGCCAGCCCCCGCGCCGAAAGCGGCCAAGCCCAAGCCGAAAGCCAGTGCCAGCGCGGAAGCCGAAGCGCTCTCGGCGCTGCAAAACCTCGGATATGGTCCCGCTGATGCGGCCTCTGCCGTAGCGCAGGCCGCGCAGGACGAGGCGGGTGCCAGCACCTCCGACCTGATCAAAGCCGCGTTGCGTTTGCTCGCGCCGAAAGGGTAAGGCGGGGCTATGGTAGATTTCCCTGATACGGGCGACAGCCCCGACCCGACATTGCGTCCCGACCGCCAGAATGGCGATGCCGACCGCGCTTTGCGGCCGCTCGCGCTCAATGAGTTCATCGGTCAGGAAGAGGCCCGCGCCAACCTCCGCATCTTCATTGAAAGTGCGAAGCAGCGCGAGGAGGCAATGGATCACGTCCTTTTCCACGGGCCGCCGGGCTTGGGCAAGACGACGCTGGCGCAGATTATGGCCCGCGAGTTGGGCGTGAATTTCAAGATGACCTCTGGTCCCGTGTTGGCCAAGGCTGGTGATTTGGCTGCGATCCTGACCAATCTGGAGGCGCGGGACGTTCTCTTTATCGACGAGATCCACCGCATGAATCCCGTGGTCGAGGAAGTGCTCTACCCCGCGATGGAAGATTTCGAGCTGGACCTCGTGATCGGCGAGGGGCCTGCCGCGCGCACCGTTCGGATCGAGTTGCAGCCCTTCACGCTGGTAGGGGCGACGACGCGGCTCGGTCTGTTGACCACCCCCCTGCGTGACCGTTTCGGCATTCCAACGCGGCTGGAGTTCTACACTGTCGAGGAACTGCACGAGATCGTCACGCGCGGAGCGCGACTTCTTGGCGTGCCTGCCGATCCCGACGGGGCGCACGAGATTGCCAAACGCGCGCGCGGCACACCACGGATCGCGGGGAGGCTGTTGCGCCGTGTCGTGGATTTCGCCGTGGTGGAAGGCGACGGGCGCATCACGCAGCCCTTGGCCGCGGGCGCATTGACGCGGCTTGGTGTGGACCTGCTCGGGCTTGATGGCGCGGATCGCCGCTATCTCAAGATGATCGCGGAGAACTATGGCGGCGGGCCTGTGGGGGTTGAGACTTTGGCCGCAGCCCTGTCCGAAAGCCGCGATGCCATCGAGGATGTGATCGAACCCTTCCTGCTGCAACAGGGCCTTTTGCAACGCACCCCGCGCGGGCGGATGTTGGGGCAGAAGGCATGGCATCATCTCGGGCTGGACGCGCCCAAACGCCCCAACGAGGGTGTGGGCGATCTCTTCGGCAAGTGACGAGGGAGCACCTGACTTGGCGCGAGGGGCTGGACCTTGCCGCGCGCTTTCGACACAAAGAGGGCGGAAAGAAAAGGCTGACCCATGAGTGATCTGACACCCGAAGATATCGCCCCGTTTTTCACCCGTTCCGACGGCTCCTATGTGTTCGCCCGCTGGGGGCGCGCTATCGCGCCCGTGGTCTTCGGCGTCGAGGAAGAGACGCTAACCATCGTGAAAGGGGCAATTGAAGCCTGTGTCGCTATTGCAGGGCACGAGGTCACAGGGGCGGATGCCGAGCTGGGCGCGAACCTTATGGTCTTCTTCCTGTCTGAATGGGACGAATTGCTCGACGTGCCGCATATGGATGACATGATCCCAGATCTGGCGAACCGAGTGGCGACCCTGAAAGAGCGTGATGCGCATCAATACCGCGCCTTCCGCTTTGACGACGCGGGCGCGATCAAGGCGTGCTTTTCCTTCGTGCGTATGTCCGAGGCGTTGCAGAAGGTGCCTGCCGATGTGATTGCCCTGTCCCAAGCGGTGCAAGCAATGCTCTTGTGGTCAGATACGGTGTTCACCCAAGACAGCCCGCTGGCCGAAGCGCCCGAGGGCACCGTGGTGCGCCCTGACGTGGCCAACCTCTTGCGCGCGGCCTATGATCCCGTCCTGCCCGCTGCTGCGCGTGACGAGGCTCATGCGTTGCGCCTTTATGCACGACTGGTCGCGGGAGATGCGTCATGACCCATACCTTCCCCGTTCATGTCTATTACGAGGATACCGACCTCGCGGGCATCGTCTATTATGCCAACTACCTCAAGTTCATCGAGCGCGCTCGCACGGAGTGGGTGCGTGGAATGGGTGTGGATCAGGTCGCGCTCAAGGCCGAGGAGGGTCTGGTCTTTGCCGTGCGGCGTGTCGAGGCCGACTATCTCTCGCCCGCACGTTTCGATGACGATCTTTCGGTGGAGACCGAGTTGGAGGCGATGACGGGTGCGCGGATCGTGTTGAACCAGCGAGTGACGCGCGCGGGCGAGGTGCTTTTTGACGCGAAAGTCACCCTCGTGGCGCTCACCGAGACAGGCCAGCCCGCCCGTTTGCCAGCAATAATCCGCCGAAACCTGCACTAAAACCGCTGTTTTCGCAACGTTTTGCGCCTAGATCACAGGTAAGTGTTGGCGCGATGGCTACCGATAAGGTAAACGTGTCGGTAATCACAGAGCCGTCAACAGGCGGCCGACAGGCGGAACGAAGAGCAGGTTATGGAACAACAGACCCTTGCGATGGCGCAGGAGATCGACTTCTCCTTGCTGGCGCTTTTTATGCGCGCAACATTTATTGTGAAGATCGTGATGCTGATGCTGATCGTGGCCTCCTTCTGGTCATGGTCGATCATCATCCAGAAGCACATCGCGTTTCGTAAAGCGCGGACGTCGGCGGATATTTTTGATCGGGCCTTCTGGTCGGGCGAGCCGCTTGACGAGCTTTACGACCAGATGAACGGCGCCCCCGCATCCGCGCCCGAGCGCGTGTTTTTTGCGGGCATGACCGAATGGCGGCGCTCGCACCGTGAGGACGGACGCCTGATCCCTGGTGCGCATCCGCGGATCGACCGCTCGATGGATGTGGCGATTTCCAAGGAAGCCGAGAACATGAATAGCGGACTATCCCTTCTGGCGACCGTCGGCTCGACCGCGCCTTTCGTCGGTCTCTTCGGCACCGTTTGGGGGATCAAGACTGCCTTCGAAGACATTGCTCTGGCGCAATCGACCAACCTTGCCGTAGTCGCCCCTGGTATCGCCGAGGCGCTTCTGGCGACCGCGCTTGGCCTTTTGGCGGCTATCCCTGCGGTGGTTTTCTACAACAAGCTCTCGGCGGACAGCGACCGTATCCTTGGCGGATACGAGGCCTTTGCAGACGAGTTCTCCACCATCCTGTCACGCGAACTGGACGGGTGAGCCATGGGCGCAGGTGTCATTCAGAAATCGGGCGGATCGGGGCGGCGTCGCCGTCGCTCGCGTCCTGCCGCGATGAGCGAGATCAACGTGACGCCCTTCGTGGACGTCATGCTGGTGCTTTTGATCATCTTCATGGTGGCCGCGCCGATGATGACCGTTGGCGTGCCCGTGGAGCTGCCCGAGACCGCGGCAACCGCGCTTCCGCAGGAGCAGGAGGAGCCGCTCTCCATCACCCTGACCGCGGATGGCCGCGTTCTGCTGATGTCGAACGAGGAACCTTTGGAGGACATCGTGGGCAAGCTGCGCGCGATTGCCGCCGAGCGCTCGGATGACAAGGTTTTCCTACGCGCAGACGGGTCCATTCCCTATGAGCACGTCGTGCAACTCATGGGCGCGCTCAACGCGGGCGGGTTCCGCAACATCGGCCTTGTAACCGAACAGGGCGGGCCGCGTCTCGACGGCTCGGGAAACTAGGGGCGCGTTGTGAATACGGGCCACTATATCTCGGGTGCAGGCCACCTCGGCCTGATCCTCTACGCGCTTCTGGGCGGTCTGTTTCTGACGCCTGACGACAGTGAGCCCGTAGGGGTGCAGGAAGTTGCACTGGTCTCCGAGGCCGAGTTCGCAGCCCTCACACGCGCCAATTCCGCGCCCGAGGTTGCAGAGCAGGCACCCGAACGAACCGCGCCCGTTCCTATGCCCGAGACCGCACCAACGCGCCGTCCTACGCCTGATGCGCAGCCCGACCAAGCCCCCGCGCCAAGCGAGCCAGAGCAGGCCGAGCCCGAAGTCGCCCTCGACGAAGCCGCCCCTCTGACGCCGCAAGCGGAGGTGACTGATACGCCACCAGAGCCGCAACCCGATCCCGAGTTGTCGCCGGAGGAGACGGGAGCGGGGCTGCCGGAGATCGCCAATCAGGATCCCACGCCGCAATCGGTGCCGCGCATTGCGCCCGAAGCTGTTACCACGCCCGAGCCGCAACCCGAAATCGCCGATGCGCCCACGCCCGATGTTTCTCCCGATGCGGAAACGGCGGAGGTCGTTGATGAGGACGTGCCCGCCGCCGCGCCCGAGGAGGCCACCACCGAGATCGTGACCGAGGCGGAAACGCCCTCTGGCATGGCGTTCTCGCCTCGCCCGCAAGCGCGCCCCGCCAATCTCGCCGCTCGCGCTGCCGCCGCGCGTGAGCAGGCACAGGCCGAGACATCCGCGCCCGCAGAGCCGCAGGAAGATGCCGCCGATGCCGTGGCCAATGCCGCCGCAGCCGCCGCGGCAGCCCTTGCTGCCGAGGTCGCGGGCGAAACGGCCTCTCCTGCAACGCCCTCTGGTCCGCCACTTTCGGCAGGTGAGCGGGACGCGCTGCGTGTGGCTGTTTCGCAATGCTGGAACGTTGGGGCCCTTTCCTCCGAGGCGCTGCGCACCACCATTACCGTTGCCGTTGCGATGAATCGCGATGGCACACCCGTCTCTAGCTCGCTGAACTTGCTTGGTTATTCGGGCGGGTCGCAATCTGCCGCCAATGCCGCATTCGAGGTCGCCCGTCGGGCAATTCTCCGCTGCGGTGCGCGCGGTTTCAATTTGCCAGTGGAAAAATATGACCACTGGCGCAATATCGAAATGACATTCGATCCCGAACAGATGAGGTTCAAATGACACGCTTTACGTCTTTCGCCTGTGCCGCACTGGCTGCGTTGTCCCTGATGGCGGCGCTCCCCGCACATGCCCAAGACCCCGGCCCGCTGAAGATCGACATCACACAGGGTGTGATCGAGCCCGTGCCGCTGGCCATTCCAGATTTCATCGCGGAGACCGCCGACGCCGCCGAAATGGCGCGTCAGATTTCCGATGTCATTGCCGCTGATCTGGTCGGAACGGGGCTCTTTCGTGAGATCCCGCCCTCCGCGCACATCGCACCTGTGACCTCCTTCAACGCGCCTGTGTCCTACGCGGACTGGAAAGCGATCAACGCGCAGGGGTTGGTGACAGGGGCCGTGACGACTGACGGAGCGGGCAACCTTACGGTCAAGTTCCGCGTCTTTGACGTCTTCGCCGATGTGCCGCTGGGCGAGGGGCTGCAACTGGGTGGATCCGAGCGCAGTTGGCGCCGTATCGCGCATAAGGTGGCCGATGTGGTCTATTCGCGGATCACGGGCGAAGGGCCGTATTTCGACAGCCGCACCGTTTTCGTCCACGAGACAGGGCCGAAAAACGACCGTAAGAAACGTCTTGCGATCATGGACTACGACGGCGCGAACGTGCAGTTCCTCACCGACGAAAGTACCATCGTGCTCTCGCCGCGCTTCTCGCCAACGGGCGACCGCGTGCTCTATACCTCCTACGAAAGCGGCTTTCCGCAGATCATGATGATCGACGTGGGCACCGTCACCCGCCGCGCCCTGCCTGTTCCCGCCGAGAGCATGACCTTTGCGCCGCGCTTCTCGCCCGACGGGAAATCCATCGTTTACTCTGTGGCCAGCGGATCGAATACTGATCTCTACCGCATGGACATCGCCACAGGGCAATCGGCGCGCCTGACCGCGACGCCAGCGATTGAAACCGCGCCGAGTTATTCCCCAGACGGGTCGCAGATCGTTTTCGAGAGTGACCGTTCTGGCAATCAGCAACTCTACATCATGCCTGCCAACGGTGGTGAGGCGAAGCGCATCTCTTTCGGACAGGGCCGCTACGGTACGCCCGTATGGTCACCGCGCGGTGATCTGATCGCCTTCACCAAACAGGCCAATGGCCGCTTCCACATCGGTGTGATGCGCACGGACGGCTCTGAAGAGCGCCTTCTGACGGCGTCCTTCCTCGATGAGGGACCGACATGGTCGCCCAACGGGCGCGTCATCATGTTCTCGCGCGAGACCCAAGGGGCAGGCGGCGAAAGTGCGCTCTACACGGTCGATATCTCGGGCCGAAATCTCAAACGTGTGCCCACCAACGCAGGTGCCTCGGACCCCGCATGGTCGCCACTTCTGCGCTGATGATCCACACTCTCCCCAAGCCTCCGAGCGCGTGCTATAGTGGCCGCAATCGAGCCGTCAAACTTCCGCAAAGGATGATGAAATGACCAAGTTTTCTTCCCGCTCCGCTCTGCGTGTGACCACGCGCGCAGCCCTTCTTGTGGCCGCTATCGGCCTGACTGCCTGTACCAACCCTGGCCGCTTTGGCGCAGGCGGGGCAGGCAGCGATGCGATGAATTCGGGCGTTGTGGCCGGATCAGCGAGCGACCCGACCTCGGTGGCCTATTTCAACCAGACCATCGGTGATCGCGTCCTCTTCGCGGTGGACCAGTCGACACTCTCCGACACGGGCCGCGCTACGCTCAACCAGCAAGCCGCATGGCTGATCGACAACCCCGAGTATACCGCCATTATCGAAGGCCACGCCGACGAGCAGGGCACACGCGAATACAACCTCGCTCTCGGCTCGCGCCGCGCCGCCGCCGTGCAGCAATACCTGATCTCGCAGGGTGTGACGCCCTCGCGTCTCAAGACCGTGACCTACGGCAAGGAGCGTCCGCTTGCGATCTGTTCCGACGAGACTTGCTACCAGCAGAACCGCCGCGCCGTTACCGTGTTGGCCGCGGGCGCAGGTGTGAGCTAAACCACGATCAAGCGTGCGGGTGCGGGATATCCTGCGCCCGTATTCTGCGACTTTCCGCCAGGAGACTTTGCTATGAAATCCATGATGGTTGGGGTGCTGATGGCGCTCAGTGTGAGTGTTTCGACAGCCCTCCCCGCCGCTGCGCAGGACGCGCAGACATTGGCCGACATCCGACAGGAGGCCGCCGTGCTCTCCGTCGAACTGACCCGCCTGAAACGCGAGTTGTCGACCACGGGCGCGCCAGGCACGGGATTCGCGGGCACCTCTACGCTGGAACGTGTCGACCTGATGGAGCAGTCGCTATCCGCGCTCACCGCGAAGATGGAACAGCTTGAGTTCCGCATCAATCAGGTGGTCAAGGACGGCACCAACCAGCTCGACGACATCAACTTCCGCCTGTGCGAATTGGAGGCTGGGTGCGATATCGGGAACCTGCCAACGCTTGCGCCCTTGGGCGGAGTTGACGTGCAGGCCCCTGCCATCGGCACGGTTACTGGCCCTGGATCCGACGTGCCAATGGACGGCACAGGCGAGATGGCGATTGCCGAGCAAAGCGATTTCGACGCAGCTATGACGCTTTATAACGAGGGCAACTATGAGGCGTCGGCCAATGCCTTTGGTGCGTTCAGCCAGACGTATACAGGCGGGCCGCTGACGGGTGAGGCGGACTTCATGCGCGGCGAGGCTTTGTCCCAACTGGGCAAGACCTCCGAGGCTGCGCGCGCCTATCTCGACAGTTTCTCCGCCGCTCCAGAAGGGGATCGCGCGCCGTCAGCGCTCCTGCGTCTGGGCACGTCGCTTGCCGCATTGGGACAGGTCGAGCGCGGCTGTGTGATGCTACAGGAAGTGGGCAACCGTTTCGCAGGTGCCCCCGAAGTGCTTGAGGCGCAATCCGCCCGTAGCAATCTTGGGTGCCAATAACCGACATGAACGGCGGTGATGCAGAGGACACAGGCGCGGACAGTCGCGCCTTTATCCGCCACCAGATTGCCGCCGCCCTCTCATTTGACCGCCCCACGCGTCCCGCCGTAGCGGTCTCTGGCGGGGGCGACAGCATGGCGCTCTTGCGGTTGATGGCCGAATGGGCGGAGGGCGAGAAACTTCCCCTTCAGGCTGTGACCGTGGACCATGGGTTGCGCGCCGAGGCCGCCGAAGAGGCGCGTTTCGTCGCTGACACCTGTGCCGATCTCAAAATCAAACACACGACGCTGACGTGGACCGGATGGGACGGGCGCGGAAATCTTCAGGACGCGGCTCGTCGTGCGCGCTATGCGCTGATGGCTGAATGGGCGAAAGGTGCGGGCGTCGATACCATCGCAATCGCCCATACCGCCGACGATCAGGCGGAGACCTTCTTCATGCGTCTTGCGCGCTCCTCGGGCATCGACGGGCTGACGGGGATGCAGCGCCGCCGCGAGGCCGATGGTGTCACATGGGTGCGCCCGCTGCTGATGGTCGAGCGTGCCGAATTGCGCGACTACCTGCGCGCTCTGCGTCAGGTCTGGATCGACGATCCCTCCAACGAGGACGAACGCTTCGACCGTGTAAAGGCCCGCAAGGCACTCAAGGCGCTTGAACCGCTTGGCCTTGATCTGCACGTGGTCGGTCGCGTGATGGATCATCTTGGCCAAGTGCGCACCGCGCTGGACTACGCCACCCACGATCATGCGTTGGAATGCGTGACGGTGGAGGGGGGGGATCTGTGCATCAATCGCCGCCGTTTTGTCGAAGCGGCCCCCGAAGTGAACCGCCGCTTGATCGCCCATGCCCTGCGGTGGATTGCCTCGGCTGACTACGGGCCGCGGGGAATGAAGCTGCAAGAGTTCCTGTCGGCGATTTCCCGCGGGCGCGATGCGACGCTGCACGGGGTGCGGTTGATCGGCGGCAAGGAGACGCTTCGGCTGACCCGCGAAACGGCGGCGGTCGCGGGGAAAACCGCGACGCCTGATGTCGTATGGGATGGACGCTGGCGAGTGGAGTGGACGGGTGAACCGACTGAAAAAAAAGGGTTAATCCTGCGCGCCCTCGGGAGTGACGGGCTTGCGCAGATCGCGGAGAAAGCACCCGATGGGCCTCCACGTGAAAGTCTCGCTTCGTCGCCCGCACTCTTCGCAGGAGAAACACTTGTCGCCGCGCCATTGGCAAAGGTCGGTTCCGCGACCGCGCGGCTGATCCATCCTGACGGTCACTTCTTTACTTCCCTTTTATCGCATTGAACTTACGCGCCCGATCCCTATTTTAAGGGGAAGCCCCGCGCGCACCCCGCGCGGGAAGATATTTTTAAGGAGACTTCTCTTGGGTAACGCTCGCAATCTCGCCTTCTGGCTGGTGCTGCTGATGCTCGTCGTCGCATTGTTCAATGTCCTCGGCGGCAATCAGGCGTCCATGGCATCCAACGAGATCGCCTATTCCGAATTCATGTCCCGCGTTGAGGCGGGTGAAATCAGCTCTGTCGAGATCGACGGGGAACGGGTGATTTTCGTCGATGAAGGGCGCCGTGCCTATGCAATCAACCCCGGTGACGAAAACCTCGTCTCCGAGCTGATCGCGCAAAACGTCGCCGTGAAAGGACAGCCGCAAGAGCAAAGCGGGTTCACCACGCTTCTGATGACCTTCCTTCCGTTCATCCTGATCATCGGTGTGTGGATTTACTTCATGAACCGTATGCAGGGCGGCGGCAAAGGCGGGGCCATGGGCTTCGGCAAGTCGAAGGCGAAACTGCTGACCGAGAAACATGGTCGCGTGACCTTCGACGATGTTGCAGGCATCGACGAGGCCAAGGAAGAGCTTGAGGAAATCGTCGAGTTCCTCCGCAACCCGCAGAAATTCTCGGCCCTTGGCGGCAAGATCCCCAAAGGTGCGCTGCTCGTCGGCCCTCCGGGTACGGGTAAAACACTTCTCGCCCGCGCGATTGCTGGCGAGGCGGGCGTGCCCTTCTTCACCATTTCGGGTTCCGACTTCGTCGAGATGTTCGTCGGTGTGGGTGCTTCCCGAGTCCGCGATATGTTTGAACAGGGTAAAAAGAACGCACCCTGTATCATCTTTATCGACGAGATCGACGCCGTGGGTCGCTCGCGTGGCGCAGGCTACGGCGGCGGTAACGACGAACGCGAACAGACGCTCAACCAGTTGCTTGTCGAGATGGACGGTTTCGACGCCAACGAAGGCATCATCATCGTCGCGGCCACCAACCGCCCCGACGTTCTCGACCCCGCTCTCTTGCGTCCGGGCCGCTTCGACCGTCAGGTTCAGGTGCCCAACCCCGATATCAAGGGCCGCGAGAAAATCCTCGGTGTCCACGCTCGCAAGGTGCCGCTCGGCCCCAATGTCGACCTGCGCATCATCGCGCGTGGCACGCCTGGCTTCTCGGGTGCCGATCTGGCCAACCTCGTCAACGAGGCCGCTCTTATGGCTGCGCGGATCGGACGCCGTTTCGTAACGATGGAAGATTTTGAGAACGCCAAGGACAAGGTCATGATGGGTGCGGAGCGCCGTTCCATGGTTATGACCGAGGACGAGAAGAAGCTCACCGCCTATCACGAAGCGGGCCACGCCATCGTCGGCCTGAATGTCCCGCAGCATGACCCGATCCACAAGGCGACGATCATCCCGCGTGGCCGTGCGCTCGGCCTCGTGCTGTCGCTGCCGGAACGGGATCAACTGTCGGTAAGCTGGACGAAATACACCTCGAAAATCGCCATGGCCATGGGCGGGCGCGTTGCGGAAGAGCTGATCTTCGGCAAGGAGAACATCACCTCTGGCGCGTCCTCCGACATCCAGCAGGCGACGAAGATCGCCCGCGCGATGGTCACGCAATTTGGCTTTGCCGAGGAGCTTGGCTATGTCGATTACGCCAACGAGCAAGAGAGCTATCTCGGCGGCTATGGCGGTGGCACCAACCACAGCCCCGCCACGCAGAAGCTGATCGACGACAAGGTGAAAGAGATCATCGACGAGGGCTATGAGACCGCGCGCCGCATCCTCACCGAGAAGCGGCAGGATCTCGAAAACCTCGCTCAGGGCCTGTTGGAATACGAGACCCTTACGGGGCCTGAAATCCAGAAGGTGATCGCGGGCGAACCGCTTAATCGCGGTGACGACGATGACTCTTCGGCGCCGTCCGATACGGGCACACCATCGGTTGCGGCCATCCCCAAAACCCGCTCGAAGCCCAAGGCCGACGGCGGGATGGAGCCTGAACCATCCGCCTAGTGGTGGGGTGATCCTCAGCTTTGACAAGAAATTGAAGCCGCGTTCCTTTGGAGCGCGGTTTTTCATTGGCCGCGCGCGCGAAGTGATCGTCGTTCCCCTTTTCGCCGCCCTAAGGACTTTCGGTATCGCGCGCCTCTCTTCCCACCCGCGCGACCCCATGTTAAAGCGGGCTCGGAGGCCGAGATATGACGCTGAAAGATCCATCCGAGATTGACACCATGACCGACCTGCGCGCGCAGATCGACGCTTTGGATGCCAAATTGATCCGCCTGTTGGCCTTGCGCCAAAGGCATATCGACCGCGCTGCCGAAATCAAACCCGCCGCTGGCCTCCCCGCCCGCATCGACGAGCGCGTGGAATCGGTTGTCGCCAAGGTGACGGCACATGCCGAAGCCGAAGGGTTCGAGCCGCAGACCGCCGCCGCAATGTGGCGGCTCATGATCGAAGCTATGATCGCCCGCGAAGAGCGTGCGATGTCGAAAAGGACCAGTTAAATGACCGCCCAGATCATCGACGGGAAAGCCTTCGCCGCCACCGTCCGCAGCAAAATCGCCGACCACGTGGCGCGCATCGAGGAGACCAATGGCATCACACCTGGTCTTGCCGTGATCCTTGTCGGTGACGACCCTGCCTCCGAGGTCTATGTACGCAACAAGCACAAGAGCACCATCGAGGTTGGCATGAACTCCTATGAGCACAAGCTGCCTGCCGACACCACCGAGGAAGACCTCTACGCGCTGATCGACAAGCTGAACGCCGATCCGAAGGTGCATGGTATCCTTTGTCAGTTCCCCGTGCCTGATCATCTCTCCGAGCGCGACATTGTCGCCCGCATCGACCCTGCGAAGGATGTGGACGGGCTGCACGTGCTCAACGCAGGGCTACTGGCCAGCGGCCAGCGCGCCATGGTAAGCTGCACGCCTCTGGGGTGCCTGATGTTGCTGCGCGACCAACTCGGGTCTCTGTCGGGCAAAAACGCCGTGGTTATCGGGCGTTCCAACCTCGTCGGGAAACCTGTGGCCCAGCTTCTTCTCCGTGACAGTTGCACAGTCACAATCGCCCATTCCCGCACCAAGAACATCGAGGATGTGGTGCGCGGGGCTGATATCGTGGTTGCTGCCGTGGGGCGGGCGAACTTCGTCAAGAAAGACTGGATCAAGCCTGGTGCCACGGTGATCGACGTGGGCATCAACCGCATTCCTGCGCCTGAACGTGGCGAGGGAAAAACCCGCCTTGTGGGCGACGTGGATTTCGCTGGTGTCTCGGAGGTTGCGGCCGCGATCACACCTGTTCCGGGTGGTGTCGGGCCGATGACGATTGCCTGTCTTTTGGCCAATACGCTGACCGCCTGCTGCCGCTCCAATGGCCTGCGCGAGCCTGATGGGCTGACCGCCTAAACCTCACCCGCATCCCCCAATTTGGGCTGTCGGATATGCGTCGGCTATGTGTCGGACATCTGTCGGACCCCTGCGCGCGTTGCGCAAATGGGCGAGTAAGGGGCGAGTGGGCCGAAAAAAGGCAGGCCCAAAGACAACGCCGCCCCGTAGGGCGGCGTTGGTGTGTTAGTGGTCGAAGCTGCTTTCCTTGACAAACATGTTGGCCCACGCGCGTTCGATCAGGTCGGGGGTCATCTGATAGGGGATGCCCTCGAAATCGCAGATGGCCATGATCTGGTCGATCAGGAAGACGGGCTGATAATTGGCGAAATCGACGCCGAGCTTGGAATACTTTTCCTTGAGCAGGTAGATCAGCGCCTCCTCGTTGAGGGGCACGCCCTTTTTCTTGGCGACCATCGAGAAGATTTTGAGGAAGCCCGACTGGTCGGGTCCGTCGATCTTGATCTTGTAGAAAATACGGCGGAGCGCCGCTTTGTCGAAAATCTCGTTGGGGTGGAAGTTGGTGGAGAAGATCACCAGCGTATCAAACGGCACCTCGAATTTCTCACCCGATTGCAGGGCGAGAATATCCTTGCTCTCTTCTAGCGGCACGATCCAGCGGTTGACCAGTTTTTGCGGCGGTTCCTCTTGGCGGCCAAGGTCGTCGACGATGAAGATGCCGCCTGTCGATTTGAGTTGCAGCGGGGCCTGATAGGTCCGTGCGGTGGGGTTGTAGACCAGATCGAGCATGTCGAGCGACAGCTCGCCGCCCGTCACTACGGAGGGGCGTTCGCAGCGCACATAGCGGCGGTCGAAGCGGTTGGCCGTGCGGCGCAGCGCGTTGGCATCGTCCTCGGCATCTTCGCGCTTCACATGCATCAGCGGGTCATAAACGGTGATCACCTGACCGTTGTATTCAATCGCGCGGGGCACATAGATGAGATCGCCGAGCGCGTCGCGGATACCGTTGGAGATCGAGGATTTACCGTTGCCCGGCGGGCCATACATCAAGATGGAGCGGCCTGCGCCAACGGCAGGTCCGAGTTGGTCGAGCAGGTCGGGCGGCAGGATCAGGTGTCCCATAGCGCCCACAAGCGCCTGACGGGTGATCATCATGTTGCGCACGGACTGTTTCTTGACCTGACGCGCGTAGTTTTCCAACGGGACGGGCATGGGGCCGAAGTATTCCGACTGGGCCAGCGCGTCGAGCGCGCGCGCCTTGCCCCCGTCCGACAGGCGGAAGCCCATCTCGGACCCCGCGCCCGCATGAAGCGTCCCCGTGGCCTCCACGAGTCCCTGTTCGCGCGCCGCGTCCACCAGTTCCTGCGTCAGCGATACGGGCAGGCACATGGTCACGGCGAGTGTCGAGACCTGTTCCTGGTTGGTGCGGAACATGGTTTTGAGCAGGATGTCCCGCATCATCACCGCATTGAGCCCCGTTTGCGCCAGCGTTTTTGGCTGGGCAGGGGAGAGAACGTTCGCTTGCGCTTCGATATTCATCGGTGTTTTGTCCATTGCTCGTTATCGCTCGCGCGGTCGGGTCGGATCGCGTCCTTCAAGCACGTAAGCGGCAATTTCGGCACCAATATGGCCGTTTTCAGGTCTTTGTCCCTTTTTTGATCGCGGCTTTGCCCGTAACCTGCGCGCAAACGTCAGGCAAAAACAACATAATGAGTGGGCAAATGAGCAAGGTTTCCCCTGTGAAGTACGCCATATTTCTCGCGGCGCTGATCGTGGTTTTCGGGGGCGTGGGACTGGCCAAGGGCGGTCTTTACGTCAACGTGCACGAGGGCGACACGGCGCATATGGTGTCCATCGTCGCGCGGATGCTTGCGGGGCAGGTGCCGCATCTCGATTTCTCGACGCCCATCGGCATTGTGGCCTTCCTTCCCGTGGTGTGGACGGCCAAGGCGGGGTTTGGCATTGGTCAGGCCTTTATCGCCGCGCAGGTTGTCGTGGCCGCGCTGCTTGCGCCGATGATCTGGCGTGTAGGTGTGTCGCGGCTCACAGGGGTGAGTTCGTGGCTGTTTGCGCTGTTGACGATGAGTATGCTCATGGCGCTGGTGCATGGCGAGGCGTCCACGTCGATTTCTGTGTCGATGTATTACAACCGTTGGGCGTGGGGCATGGCTTTTGTCGCGGTGCTTTTGTCGGTGCTCGCGCCGCAGAAGGGGCGGGAGGCACCCGTGCGCGACGGGATCTATCTGGGCCTGATGTTCGCGGCGATGGCGATGTCGAAACCGACCTACTTCGTCGCCTTCTTCCCCGTTGTGACCATCGCGCTTTTGTCGCGCGGGGCGGTGCGGGATTTCGTTGTGATGATGGCGACGGGTGCCGTGGTGGCGGTTGTGATTGCCTTGGTCTACGGCATCGACATTTACTTCGCCTATATCGCGGACCTGTTGAGTGTCGTGACCTCCGAGGCGCGTGCGGCGCCCTCGGCCTCGCTGCTCGAAGTGCTCAACGCGCCGCGTTTTCTCGTGGTCACGTTGACGGGTGTTGCGGCGGTGATCGTGTTGCGCCAGAGCGCGCAGGGGCGGGCGGGGCTGTTGCTATTCCTGCTCCTTCCCGCATTCGTTTTTGTGACCTATCAGAACTTCGGCAATGATCCCAAATGGCTGATGCTTCTGGGCTTCTTCCTGCTGGCGCATCGTCCTGAGACGGGGCGGCGGGTCATGTTCAACTGGGAGGCGCGCAGTGCGGTGACGGCACTGGGGGCGGTTGCTTTCGCGCTGATCCTGCCGTCGATCCAGAACATGATCACCTCGCCCTTCCGCCATCTGGCGACAGACGAGAGCGACTATGCGGTCCACATCTCGGGCCACCCGAAAACGCAGGACATCTACGTGACAGACATGCGGTCGTCGGTGGCGATGGTGCGTGTGGCGCTGGCCGATGACGTGCCTGCGCTGCGCGCGTTCGAGGCAGAGGGAAAGGGGCCCGAGCCGATCACCTTCCTCGACCAGACGGTCCCGCAGTGCAACCTCGTCGCGGGTGAGGCGGCGATGTATCGTTACATGTCCGACCATCTCAAGGATGACCCTTTCAACTACCCGCCCGAGACGCAGTTCTTCGTTGTCGATGTGGTCGATATGCTGTGGATGTTCGGCGGCTTCACCCCGCTCAAGGGCGCGGCGCCGTGGCATTATTCGGGGGCTCCAGGGGTTGAGAATGCCGATGCCATCGTGGTGCCGCTGTGCCCATTGGCCACGGATGTGACCAAGATCGCGCTGGAGGCCTTGGAGGTTGCGGGACTGAAGTTGCAGCGCCCGATCAAGGACGAGCTGTTCTGGGTCTTCCCGATTGTCAAAGAGGGCGCGGAGTAGTGCCGCCTCGCGCCACAGGTGACGGATAGGAAAAGGCGGGCATTGCGATCCGCCTTTTTCACGTCTGTATTGTGGCTGAGGCCTGTCTGTCTAAAGGAATGCGGCGAGCGCGAAATAGCTGACCATCGTGCCTGTGAGTGCCAGACCCATCGGGAATTTCGCGTGACCCCACGAGACCCAGTCGGGCGTGGCGCGGCGCAGGGCAGGTATGGCACGCATCGCGCGATGGGCGGCGAAGGCTCCAAGCAGGAAAGCGGCAAAGAGCATCAGCACCGCGCCCGCATCCGCGAGCGGGATGAACATCGCCATGGCGGCGGCAAACTTGCCATCACCCGCGCCGACACCCGCAAATAGAAACAGGAAGATCCCCACGACATAGAGCGCGACCCCGTGGGTGAAGCCCCAAAGATACTGCTCGAAGGGCAGGACGAAGGGCGCGACGACGACATAGGCTGCGGCCAGCGTCAGAACCACCGCATTGGGCAGCTTCATCCGTTTGAGGTCGTTGAACGCCGCGATAAAGGCGATGGGCGTGGTCACGATCAGAAAGACCAGCGCCGCTCCCGAACCGAGCGTCAGCATCAGTTGGTCACGTTGGACTCAAGAGCGCGCAGAGAACGCACGGCGGCCTCGAAGTGCTGCGGATGGGTGTCGATGGCTTCGCGGATCAACCCCTTGCCAATGATCACATCACCCGACTTCACCGCCGAAAGGCCCAGCGTATAGAGCAGTTGCGCGCGCTCGGTCTGGGTCATCTCGACCACGGGGAGGTCGTATTTGCCCTGCGCGCCACGGGCCAGAACGAGGTTGTTCTTGGCGGTGAACAGGGAGGGATCATAGGTGATCGCCTTGCCGAAGAGTTGCTCGGCCTCGACGAATTCGCCGCGCGTCAGCTTGGAATAGCCCCAGTTGTTGAGCACGCCAGAGGGCTTTGTCGTCAGGCCGGATGCGGTCTGGTAGAAGCTGTCGGCTTTGTCCCATTGCTGGTTGCTGTCGGCGATCATCGCCTCAAGGCGGTAGCGTTTGTAAGTCTCATGGGTGGGTGGAACGCTGTTGAGCATTTCCTCCGCCTTGTCCCAGTCGCCCGTGCGGATCAGCGCATCGGCGTAATCAACGCGGTCGTTGTTGGTGGCATCCTCGCTCTGGACCACGGCGCTCCATGCTTTCGCTGCGGCATCGGCATTGCCTGCGCGGATCAGGGATTTGGCCAGTCCGCGTTTGAGGTCCACACGGTCGGGGTTTTCGGCGACGGCGCGGGAGAAATAGGAGACCGCTTCATTGGGGTCTGCCGCTCCGAGCATCAGGTCGTTGAGGTTGCTTTCGTCGATCACATTGACGGAGGAATTGGCCCGTTTGACTTCGGACATCGCTCCTTCGCAACCGGAAAGAGCCACTGCGCCCGTCAAAACGAGCGAAATCATCATCACTTTACGCATGGTGCCTGCCACCCTCATTTGTCTGCCCGTCTCGCGCGTGATGCATCGTCTGGCCCCGCACGCCCCTCAAATGGCGCAGATCCGCTGGTGGTTTTTTGTCCAGTCGGTCGCGGGCCTCAGCGTGCGAGTAGGAGATAGCTTCCCGTCCCGCGTCGCACCAAGGCGAAATCGCTTTGATTGTCGTCGATAGTAGCAGGATTTTCTATTTTTGCGAGTGCCAAGCGCAAATTGTCACGGATTTCGGCAGATTGGCCACTGTCGAGCGCGAAGGCGATGCGGAAAACACGTTCGGCCTCGCCGTAGTTGTCGCGCTCCATAAGGACAACGCCTAGGTTGTTCCACGCAGGAACGAAGGTTTCATCCTCCTCGGTGGCGCGGCGCAGGATGCGTTCGGCCTGTCCAAGGCGGCCCAGTTTGAGATTGGCCGAGCCGATGGCCGAGAGCGTGTCGACGGTCAGACCCTGTTCGGCGGCGGCGCGCAGGTAGGCCTTGAGCGCCAACTCGTATTCGCGTGCTTCCATCAGGCGGTGCCCGACGATCAGACCATCGACGCTTTCCCCGTGGGTATCAACGCCCGTGGGCGCGTATGGGCCGCTGTTGCTGAGTGGCGTGAGGCCGCCCGTGGGTCCACAGGCGACCAGCAAGGCCAGAAGGGGCAGGGCGGTCAGGGTGTTGCGGGCGATCGCACGCGGCATATGGTGGCTCCTTGGTGCCTTGCCGCCCTCCGTTGACCGAAGCGATATGTCCCGCGTCAGAACCCTGTCCTAGAATTCCGTCGTGGAAAGCAGCGTATAGATGTCATAGACCGACGGGCCAATCAGGATGATCAGGAGCGGCGGAACGGTCAGCATCATTGTGGCAAGGGTCATCTTCGTGGGCAAGGTGTTTGCCTTCTCTTCGGCCCGCATCACGCGTTTATCGCGCATTTCCCCCGCATACACCCGAAGCGCCTCGGCAATCGAGGTACCAAAGGTTTGCGATTGAATCAGAACGGTGACGAAGGAGGCGACATCGGGCACGCCCGCACGTTCGGCCATATCGCGCAGGACGTTGATCTTGTCCTTACCTGCCTTGATCTCGTAGCTGACGATTTCGAACTCGTCGGCCAGCGCGGGGAAACCTGCGCGGATTTCCTTGGCCACGCGGATGATCGATTGGTCGAGTGACTGGCCAGCCTCGACGCAGACGAGCATCATGTCGAGACTGTCGGGGAAGCCGTTGGTGATCTCTTCCTTTCGCGCTTCGACGCGGCGAGTGACCCAGTATTTCGGAGCCATATAGCCGATCGTGCCAGGCAGGAGGATGTGCATCATCATCATCATGGTGGTGACTTCCTGCGACGCCTGTTTGATCAGGACGAGGACAAGCCCCACGGCCATGAGCCCAAGCCCGAGCGCGAACTGTGCGAAGTGATACATGCGCACCGCGTTCTTGCCGCGATAGCCTGCCTGAATGAGCTTGAGTTGGGCGGCGGAGTATTCTTCCTCGTCCTGCGGCTCAAGGAAGGCGGAGTATTTTTCGAGCTTGTCGGGGCCGCTCTTGTTGGTGCGCAGTTTGTCGCCTTTGGGCGTGGCACCGCCGCGGGCGGTATTCTCGCGCAGCTTGTCGAACGGGTCGCGGCGCTTGTTGAGCAGGATGACCAGTGCGGACAAGATTAGGACCAGCCCGAGCGCACCCATGACGATCACGGGGCCGAAGGGGCCGATTTCCTCGCCGAGGATCTGGTTGAAGAACTCTTGCATGTGCGTGATCCTTTCCCGCTTACACTTTGATGTTCACAAGCGACTTCATCACGAAGATGTTCGTCACGAGGAAGCCGCCGACGACGAAACATGCGGGGATGAAGGCGGGGGTGTCTTTAACGGTGTCGTAGTAGTCGGGTTTGCCGACCGAGATGAGCAGCAGTGCCGCGAGCGGGAAGAAGGACAGGAACATGCCCGACCATTTCGCCTCCGCAGTGATGGCCTTCACCCGGCGGAAGAGTTTGAAGCGTGCGCGGATCACCTTGGCCAGACCGTCGAGCACCTCGGCAAGGTTCCCCCCTGCCTGCTGTTGGATGGCCACGGCAACCGCGAGGAAGCGCAAATCCTGCATGTCGAGCCGTTCGGCCATATCCTTGAGCGCCTCGCCCACGTCGCGGCCATAGGTGCTTTCGTCGGCGATCACGCCCATCTCCGTGCCCAACGGGTCGGGCACTTCAGTGGCGACGATATTGAGCGCGTTGGAGAAGGGGTGGCCGACCTTGAGGCTTCGGACCATCAGTTCCACGGCGTCGGGGAGTTGCTCCTCGATCAGCGCCATGCGGGCCTTGGCCTTGTTGGTGATCCAAACGAAAACCGCGCCGATCCCGATGCCCACCGAGACAATCGCGCGAATGGGCAGCGACGAGGCCGTGCCGATGGTCAGGCCGACAAAGGCCACCATGGCAAGAAGCGCCATCACCATCACAAGCTGCGTCGGGGTGAAGGCGATATTAGCCTTTTGCGCCTTTTCTGCGAGCACCGAATAGAGCGGCACCTGACGCGAACGCAGGTGTTGCCCCATTTCCTTGCGGAGCTGGTTGAGGACTTCCTCACGGTTGCCTGTCTTTTCCAGAAGCTCGTAGCGGCGGTTGACTCGGCCGTTGAGCGAGATGGATTTGCCGAACACCGTGAGATAGATGCCCTCGACAAGCAGCAGCACAGCGATGAAAACAACGATATAGATGATGAGTTCGATAGAGATCATCATGGGACGGACTCCTGCCTGTGCCTATTTGGGGTTGAACGGTTCGAAGAGCGATGCGGGCAGATCGTAGCCCCACATGCGGAACCGTTCCGAGAAATGCGACCGCACGCCAGTTGCCGTGAAATGGCCGATAATCTTGTTGTCGGGGGTGAGGCCCGTGCGTTGGTAGCGGAAGACCTCCTGCATGGAGATCACATCGCCCTCCATGCCCGTCACCTCGGTGATCGACACCATGCGGCGCGAGCCGTCTTGCAGGCGCGAGGCCTGAACGATGAGGTTCACAGCCGAGGAAATCTGCGAGCGCACGGCCTTGAGCGGCATCTCGATCCCGGCCATCGCGATCATGTTTTCGAGACGCGACACACCATCGCGGGCGGAGTTGGCGTGGATCGTGGTCATTGACCCGTCGTGGCCGGTGTTCATGGCCTGCAACATGTCGATCACCTCTTCGCCACGTGTCTCACCGACGATGATACGGTCAGGACGCATCCGCAGGGCGTTGCGCAGACAGTCGCGCTGCGTCACCGCACCCTTGCCCTCGACGTTGGCAGGGCGGCTTTCCATGCGGCCCACGTGGGTCTGCTGGAGTTGAAGTTCCGCCGTATCCTCGATGGTCAGGATGCGTTCGTCGTTGTCAATAAAGCTCGACAGTGCGTTGAGCGTGGTCGTCTTACCAGAGCCCGTCCCGCCCGACACGATTACGTTGAGGCGGGTCGATACGGCGGCCTGAAGGTATGCGGCCATTTCCTCGGTAAAGGCCCCGAAGCGCACGAGGTCGTCAACGGAGAGCTTTTCCTTTTTGAACTTACGAATGGAGACCAGCGAGCCGTCCACCGCAACCGGCGGCACCATGGCGTTGAAACGCGAGCCGTCGGCGAGACGGGCGTCAACGTATGGGTTGCTTTCATCGACACGACGACCCACGGCCGACACGATTTTGTCGATGATGCGCAGCAGGTGCTTTTCGTCTTTGAACGTAATGTCGGACAGTTCGAGCTTCCCCGCGCGCTCCACGAAGATCTGTTGCGGACCGTTCACCAGAATATCGTTGACGCTGTCGTCTTTCAGAAGCGTTTCGAGCGGCCCGAGGCCGCGCACTTCGTCGTAGAGATCCTGATTGAGGCTGGCCCGTTCCTCGCGGTTGAGCACCATGCCAAGGTCGGTGAGTGCCTCGCCTGTGATTGCGGCAATCTCGGCGCGCAGATCTCTTTCGTCGGCAGTTTCGAGAGCGGCGAGGTTGAGGTCTTCGAGGAGGCGCTTGTGCATCTCCACCTTGATCTCACCAATCCGTGCCTTGCGCTTGCGCTCCTTGTCGCCACCGCCCGTGGGCGTGTGGCGCGGCAGGTCACGGCGCGCAGCCTTGGGAGCCTGCGCAGGTGCGGGCGCGCTGGCTTTCGGGGCAGGCGCGGCGGCTGCTGCAGGAGCAGCAACGGGCTTGGCCTTGGCGGTGTCACCTTTTTTGTAGCGCGAAAACATTGCGGTAGTCCCTTCGGAATCAATGTGGGGCGGCGCGGATTACTCCGCCGCCTCAAGTTGTTCGTTCTGATGCGCGTGGATCGACGCGGCGAGTTTGGTGATCTCTTTGCGCAGCGGGTTCTTCGACGCCTCCAGCGCAAGGGGCAGCCCCTGATCGCAGGCTTCGCGCACCATTTTGCCGCCTTCGGGCAACTGCACATCAATTGCGATGTCGAGGTTCTCTGCCATCCGTTTCACCCGCGCTTTCGCCGTGAGGTCCATGGCCTTGGGTGCGCGGTTGAGCAGGAAGCGGAATTTCTCGAACGGCAGATCCTCTGCGCGTAGAGCCGAACGCAGACGCAGGATGTTCTGTGCCGAACGCAGGTCCAACTCGAACGGTGCGAAGTAGAACTCGCAGGTGTTCAGAACCACTTCGGTCCAGTTGACCAGTGTCGTCGGCATGTCGATTACGACGTAATCGTAGTGGCGTTGCGCCATGTCCAGAATGCGGTCGACATCCTCAGAGGCGATAAAATCCAGCGGCAGAAGGTCGGGCGGTGCGGTCAGCACGGGCAGGGTGTCCTGAAACTGGACCAACGCCTGACGGAAGCTGTCCTCATCCATCAACTCGGTCGCGGAAAGCAATTCGTAGACCGCCTCGCGGCGGGGCAGGTCAAGATAGGTCGAGACCGACCCGTATTGCAGGTTGAAGTCGAGAAGGACGACACGCGGTTGCGGTGCCTTCTTCTCGATATTGGCAAGCTCCCACGCGAGGTTCACGGCAAATGTCGTCGCACCCGCGCCGCCAGCCACCGATTGCACGGGCAGGACGACGCCCTTCTTACCACCGGGTTTGCCGTAGAGTTGCGGAGCAGAGGTGTCGATAAAATCGACTGCCGCGGCTTTTTCGGGCGCATCGAGCCGTTCGATTGCCTCGCCAAGTGCACCTTCGGGCAGGGGATAGGGGATGAAATCCTCGGCCCCCAGTTGCAACAATTGGTGGAGCGCCATCGGAGAGACCTCGTCGGCGATCAGGATGACTTTAACACCCTGTTCCTTCGCGGCCTTGATCAGGTCCGCGATCATTGCGAGGGAACTCTCGTCCTGATGGTCAATGGCCACCGCCACGAATTTCAATCCGCCGCTTTCGGGCTGGCGGAAGAAGACGCGCGCGTCTTCAAACGACAGATCACCCCAGGCTTCGCCCAGAGCGTCCTCCATGTCCTCGATCAAAAGATCGAAGTTTTGCACATCGCGGCTGATTGTACATGCCACGAGCGGTGCAGGGTCATTCTGCAATGCAGTTTCACTCGTCATTGCCTGCGTCCTTTTTCACTGCGGGATCCAGGCGTTCAGAGTGTTCAAGTCCTTGAAAATAAAAAGACCGTCACCTTCACCCCTGGACCGTATATCGCGGATTCTCGCCGGACATACGTGTTCCCATTGGGGATAAGGTGACGGTCAATGTAGGCAACAATGGGGCCGAAATCGCGTAATAATTCGCTATTTCGGGATGATCCCCGTGTTTTACTCCGTTTGTTCCTCGCCGAAGTTAATCAGGTCGGAGGGCGCGGTGGCGCTCTCGATATACTCGCGGTGGACGATCTCCGCATAACGGCTGTCCATCACGATCGGATTGCTTTTCACGAAACCCGATACTTCGGTGACGGTGCGCCGATTGCGGCGTTCACGCTCTTGCGTGGCCACGATGGGCTGCGTTTCGCCGTAGGAGACCATCGCCTCCAGACGCGAGCGCGAGATCCCGTGGCGGGCCAACTCGTTGACAACCGCTTGGGCGCGTTTCAGGCCGAGGCGTTTGTTATACGCATCCGAGCCGACCAGATCGGTGTGCCCGTAGACGCGGAAGCGCACTTCGGGGAACTGGCCGATGAAGTCGGCCTGCTGGCGGATCGCGGCGCGCGCGGCGGCGTCGAGAACCGATGAGTTGAAGGCGAAGTTCACCGTGGTCGGCACCGCTGCGGCGAAGCGCTCGTTGAGATCGACCACGTAGTTGCGTGTACCGTTCTGGACCAGCGTGTTGTTCATCGTCGCATTGCCGAACTGACCTGCGTCGAGATAGCCGCCCGCCTCGTCATAGAAGCTGGAGAAAATCTGCTGATCGGTGCAGGCGGTGAGTGCCACCATGGTGGAGGCGGCGAGGGTGAGTTTGAGTGTCACGCGCATGGTCTTATTCCTCCATCACGTAGCCGTAGGACCCTTGGAAGTCCTGTTTCGCAACTTCCGCGGCGGCACCCGATTTGGGCTTCGTATTGCCGCCGAAGGTCTTGCCGAAGAGGAACATTTCCGCCTCGGTCGGGATGCGCACACGGTCCGTGGGCAGTGCAAGGGCAACACCGTTGGTCGGCGACACGAGGTGCGGCGTGACGATGATCACGAGCTCCGATTGCGCGCGCTGATAGTCCATCGAGCGGAAGAGCGCGCCGAGCACGGGCACATCGCCGAGCCACGGCACCTGACCGCTGAGATCCTGAAAGTCGTCCTGCAACAGACCCGCGATGGCAAAACTCTCACCGTCGCGCATCTCAACCGTGGTCGAAGCTTCGCGGCGGCTAAAGGAATTGAGCGAGAAACCGTCGACCGAGTAGTTCACCGTAGAGTCGATGCCCGACACGGAGGCTTTCAGTTCGAGGTTGATCTGGTCGCCGTTGACGACGCGGGGGATGAATTCCAACTCGACGCCGAAAGGTTTGTATTCAATCGTAACACCTTCCTCGGTCTTAACAGGGATGGGGTATTCGCCACCCGCGAGGAACTTGGCCTGTTGACCCGACAGCGCGGTCAGGTTCGGTTCAGCCAATGTGCGCACAACACCCTTTTGCTCCATGGCTTCAAGCGCCACGGCCAGTTCAACGCCACCGATAGAGCCGCCCAGTTTGAGCGCGCCCAGCGCTTCATCGCGTGCCGCGAAGTTGCCCGTGAGGCCGTTGTTCCCTGTCAGGAAGTTGCCCGATGAGCCGCCTGTCCAGTTTGATGCGTTCGAAAGCGCCCCTGTAACGGGGTCAATGACGTTGATGTCGTTGAGGAAGCTCACCGAGGAGGAGAGGTTCTTCGACACTGAACGCGCCATTTCGGCGAAGCGCACTTTCAGCATAACCTGCTGCGTTCCGCCGATGCCGAGGAGATTGGACACACGACCCGGTGCGTAGCGCTCGGCCAGTTCCACCGCGCGCTCCATATTGGTCACAGAGGAGATCACGCCCGAAAGCACAATCCCGTCATTGGCGGTGCGCACCTCAATCCCCTCACCAGGCATGATCTGGCGCAGGCGCTCTTTGAATTCTGTGATGTCAGGTGTGACCTGAATTTCCACGTTTGTAATCAGCGACCCGTCGGGCGCCAGTAGCGTCATCGTCGTGCGACCCGGCGCGCGGCCGAGCACGTAGATGGAACGATCCGACAAAGTGGAAATATCCGCAATCTCCGCATTCGCCACAGAAATCTCGGCGAACGGCTCGTCGCTCTCGATCACGACGGCACGGTTCATGGGGACATTGAGCGAACCCGATGGCGAGCCCGTCATTACGCGAAGTTTCTCAGCAAATGCCCCTGTGGGCATTGTGCCGATGATGGCACACCCCAAAAGGGCGGCCTTTACAATATTCAACATTTTCATGTGATCCTGCCTCTCCGACCACGCCTCAATAAAGTGGGGTCTAGCGCCCCGATTGGCGGTAGAATGCGTCAACATGCCTTTTTTTGCAAGAATCAATCCTTTGCGGGCCATAGGTGATGTGAATGCAACACAGGTCAGGCGCACGGACGCGTAGTGGTGATCGGCGAATTTCCAGCCAAACCCATTGAAAAAGGCGGAGAAGTCGCGCTTCGCCGCCTTCTTGTTCAGAGTTGTCCTTTTCGAACAATTCTCACGTCAGTGTTGTGTCGTGTGGAGCGCGCACAATTATCGCGGGATCAGTTGTTACAGGGGATCGGGATTTGCACCGCTTCGCCGTTTTTGCGCGTCGTTACGCTACAGGTGCGCTCTTTTGGCGCTTCGACGAAGACCTGCTCCTGAATGCCCAGCAGGGTGTTCTGGTCGATCTCAACACTCTCGTCGGAGGCAGTATCATTGCGTCCGACCAGTGCCAGTGTCAGTTTTCCCGTCGATTGCGCTTGTGCAAGAATAGCGACTTGTTGCGGGGTGGCTTCAACGGTGACGGTGCGGGCAATCGAGGGCGCGACGAGTTCGCCGTCGGCCTGTTGGTCGACCGCGACGAGCGGGATGGCCGATTGGATGAGTTTGGTGACGTCCTGTCCACTATCGGGCAGACGGCCTGTCCAGTAAACGTCGACGCGGTCACCCGGACGCAGGAAGCCTGAGACCCCCGAGGAAACATCCACACGGATGGCAAAAGCTCGCATACCCGAACGCAGGCTTGCCGCCACGCCGGCATTCTTGCCTGGCTCGGTGACTTTTACCGCAAGGATCGGCTCGAAAGGCTCGATCGAGCGCAACGCGACACGCGGTGTGTCGGGGCCGTCGGGAAAAACCTCTTCGTCCGTGCGGAACACGCCTTCGGGCATGCTTTCCACGGGCCAACGCACCTTTTTGATCATCTCGGGGGTGATTGCATCGCCATAGACCAGCGGCTCTACGGCGACGAAAATCTCTTCTGTCGGGATAATATTGGCGCGGTTGGCCTTTTCGGCTTCTAGCTCCGCTTGATAGGTCGACATATAGCCGCGGGTCATTTGCACCGCAAACCCGGCCAGGCCGACACCGATCAGGAGCACCAATCCAAAGATAATTCGCATAATCTGAACGTCCTTCTGCTTAAGGCCCGCAATGGCGGACCCTCTGCCTCACGCGATGAAAGTGGCATTGAATTGCGGCAAAACGGTGGTTAGGGCGCGTCACATCTAAGGATTTTGGCCGTCAGGTGAACAAAGCGGCGCAAAGGGCTTCTTTATGCCGTGCCACGGTGTCTGTGTGTGTCGTGCGCAATTGGGCATTATCCATGATCGAGCGGCGCACGAAGCCGGCCACCCACAAAAAACCGCGCCCCGTGAGGGGGCGCGGTTTGAAATCTGATCGGGCGAATGGCCCGGATGACCTTAGTTGTAGGTCGTGATCGTGCCGCGGCTTGCGAGATCGGTGGAGATTTTTTCGCCGAACGCGGTGGTACCTTTAGCAACAGTCGTCAGAACAGCGATGCCGAGGCCAACAACGGCGGAGGTCAGAACGACCCAGTCCACGGTCACAGCGCCATCTTCGTCACGGTTGAAGCGGTTTGCCAGTTTGAAGAATTTCATAGTCAGTCCCTCCTGAGGGTATTTGATTTCATGTCCACGTCTTAAGCTCAGAAGCGTAGGCGTTTCCCGTGCCGTTGGTCGCTGTCTTTGCTTTCGATGGGGCTATATGGCCCATGAACTGGGGCAGGAGTTTGGCAGCAATGGTGCCATTTTGGGTTCTGGACATTTTTAACGAACTTTCAATCTAAGTATAAGAAATAAAAAGTTAAAAAACTTTAACCAGTCCAGAAAATTTTACTTGAAGCGGCGAAATATGGTTAATGATTGGATGCGATTGATCGTTCGAAGTGTCTAAATGCTGGCTTGAGTGAAGATTTTTTGCGAGACTGAAACAGTTGGAACCGTCCGAAGAGACGGGCCAGGCAGAAAGGGCAAGACCATTATGAGCAATCCCTTCACCCGTTTATGTGCGGTGGCAAGTTGTGCCGTGATGGCGGCATTGGCCGCTGATGTTGCTTTGGCTCAGGAGGGCGGTTCATCTTTTCTCGTACCAGATCCACTCCTGCCCGACGCGACGATCAAGAAAGTCGAGCCAGCCGCGTCGGACACCTCCGCGCCCCCGCCCAATTGGCCAAAGGTCACGCCCAAGCGCATTGGCGTGCCGTCATCGAACGGGTCAAAGCGTATCACGGTGCAAATCCGCCCGCGCGATATCGAACGCCAGCAAGGGCCGAGCGATGATGTGGAGCCAGTGGGCCTGTCAAAGACTTCGCCCGTGCCAGAGGATTTACAGGACTGGTTCTGGAGCAAGGTGCCGCATGATGTCAGAAACGCAGGCCCCGAACGCTTTGCGCTAGCGTTGAAGGCGCTCGATGCGGACGAGGCCGCGCGGCTGTCCACGCCTACCTTCCAGCACGTCACCGATCTGGCCAACGCCTATGGCACGGACCTGTTGATCCATTCCATCGGGACGCAGGTTTCGCCTGCACTGGCGCTCGCCGTAATGGCGGTGGAAAGCGCGGGTAAGGCGGATGCGTTGAGTTCGGCCGGCGCGCAGGGGGTGATGCAGCTCATCCCTGACACAGCGGCCCGCTTCAACGTGACCGATCCGATGGACCCCTCCGAGAACATACGCGGCGGGATCGACTACCTCGACTGGCTGCTCACCCATTTCAATGGCGATGTCATGCTTGCGCTGGCGGGGTATAACGCGGGTGAGAACGCGGTGAGCAAGTATCAGGGCGCGCCGCCCTTTGCCGAAACTCGCGCCTATGTGCCCAAGGTTCTGGCCGCGTGGCAGGTCGCGCGGGGGCTCTGCGTGACGCCGCCCGATCTCTATTCCGATGGCTGCGTTTTTGCCACCAATGCGGTGCGCGCCTCGAAATAGCGCCCGCCACGCCTATACCCAAAAGAAAAACGGCCCCGCACGAGGGGCCGTTTCTGTGTCGTGTCAGGAGTCGCGTGTGATTAGATCGACATCTTCTTGAACACCATCTCGGGGATATGGCGGATGATGAGCATGATGTAGCGCCAGAAGAAGGGCGTGTAGATCACGTTGCGTTGCTTCTTCACGGCCTTGAGTAGATCGTCGGCGACCTTTTCGGGCGAGGCGACGAGGAACATCCCCTCCACATCCCATGTCATCGCGGTGTCCACGAAGCCCGGTTTCACGGTGATCACATGACCGCCCGCGCGGGTGAGGCGGTTGCGCAGGCCTGAAAGATAGGTGGCAAACCCCGCCTTGGCCGAGCCGTAGACGTAGTTGCCGATCCGTCCGCGATCTCCTGCGACCGAGCCGACACCGATGACCGTGCCTTGTCCGCGCTCCTCGATGTGGGGCGCAAGCATTTGCAGGAAGGTGGCGGGGCCGATGTGGCTGTCCTGCACGACGCCTTCGATCAGTGTCGGGTCGGCGTCGATGACCTCTTGCGGTGGCATGGAGCCGACGAAGACCGCGCAGTTGATCGCGCCTGCCTCCAGTGTCGCTGCCTCGATGATCGGGGCGAAAGTGCTTACGTCGTGCGCGTCGAAGTGGTGAACAGCTGCTTCAACCGCCCCGCGTGCGCGGCAGTCGGCGGCGCTGGCCTCAAGGTCGTCCATATCGCGTCCGCACAGGAAAAGCGTTGCGCCCCGTGCCGCCAGTTTGCGCGCCAGTGCACGGGCCATCGACGAGGTCGCGCCCAGAATGATCCAGCTCTCTTGCATGGTTTCGCCCATTACTTTGCCCCCTTCGCATCACGCAGCTTCAAACGCCGCACCAGATCGGTCTCATAGGAGCGGTCGGGGTCGGCCTTCGCCACCGCTGCGGCCCAGTCTGCCTGTTCGGGATACATGCCCGCGATCTGTTCGGGCGTGGCAACACCGTCCTTGGCGAAGTAGATACGCCCCCCCGCTTCGCGCGCCATATCGGTCAATTCCGCGATCAGGAATTCGGCGCCTGCGCGGTTGGGGAAATCGACGGCGAGCGTATAGCCTTCCATCGGAAAGGACATGTAGCCGCCGCGACCTGTGCCCATCTTCTTGAGCACGGCGAGCGGCGAGGCCAGTCCCGATTGCCCGATCCGTTCCAGCATGATCCGCAGGCAGTTGGTCTTCTCCAAAGGCACAACGCATTGGAACTGGTTGAACCCCTGCTTGCCGTAGAGGCGGTTCCAGTTGTGGATCGCGTCGAGCGGGAAGAAGGGCTCTTCGATGGGCTTGACGGAGGTGCGCCCCTTTGCGGGGACGCGGCGGAAATAGAGTTCGTTGAAGAGCCGCACGACGGGAGCCGAAAGCGCCCAGCTTGGCGCGTTGAAGGGCACTTCGCGGGTTTTGTCCTTGCGGTTGGGCACGCCAGAGGTGATCTCTCCCTCTTCTAGAATGCCGCGCCCCAGTGCGTCCCCCTTCGCCGTCGCGTCGATCCAGCCAACGGTGTAATCGGTGCGGCTCTCGTCGAAGGCCACGAGGAATTCGTCGAGATTGTCGATGCGGCGCTCGGTGAGCACCATCATGTCGCCCTTGCACTTCATCATGGCGATCTTGGCGCGGGAAATCACGCCCGTCTGGCCCAAGCCACCGACTGTGGCTTTCCAAAGGGTCGGCGTCGATTTCGGGGTAATCTTGCGCGGTTTGCCATTCTGGATCAGCGTGATCTCGGTGACATGCTGGCCGAAGGAACCCGCGACATGGTGGTTCTTGCCATGCACGTCATTGGCGATGCAGCCGCCGACTGTAGCAAAGCCCGTGCCAGGCATGACGGGGGGAATCCATCCCTTCGCGGCAAACGCCCGCCCCAGATCGCCGATGGGCATTCCTGCCTCGACCTCGACCACGCCCGTGGCCTCGTCAAAGGACAAAACGCGATCCAGCCGTGTCATGTCATAGGCGCGACCATCGCTGTTGAGGGCGGCGTCACCATATGAGCGGCGCATCCCGAAGGCAGGGGCAGGGGTCTCGGCAACCATGCGTTTCAGAGCGGACTGGCGTTCGGGGCGGGCGACCTCGCCCGTGGCGCTGCGTGCGCGTCCCCAGCCCGTGTATTCAAGCGTTTTCCAAACCATGTCGGACCTTTAATGACTGTCGCTCGGCGAGCGGAAAGACGACGAGGCCGATGGCAATGGCAAACCACAGCGTCGTCAGGCGAATGATGGCGGTCGCAGGCACGGACATGGCCAGCGGCACACCTTGCAGCGCGAGCAGGGCGACCATCGCCGCCTCCGCGCCACCCACACCACCGGGAGCACCCGTGAGGCCTCCCGCCAGTGTGGAAAACAGGAAGATGGCAATCGCGGTTGCCATGGAGACCTCCGCGCCCATCCAGTCGAGCAGCAGGTAGAAGGCCACACCCTCGGCCAGCCAGCCGAAGAGCGCCTGAACGGAGCCAGCAAAGAGCGCTCCACCATTGGCAAAGGGCGCAAGCGAACGGGCGGCGCGGCGGATGCGTGCGAAGAAACGTGGCGCGCGTCCCGTCGAGCGGTGGCCGAAGGTAGCCAGCCATGCCAGAAGTTTGGGGCGGGTGACGACGAAGGCCGCCACGAGCGCAAGAACCGTGACCGCAGGACCGCCCGTGATCGCAACACCTGAGGTCGCAATCGCCGCCCCCATCAGGATCGCCATCGCGGCCAAATCAGATGCACGATCGACCAGAACAAGCGGCGCTGTGCGTTCCAGCGCCCAGCCCGTCTCCCGCTTGATCCAGCGCATCCGTACCAACTCGCCCACGCGACCCGGTGTCACGGTCATGGCAAACCCGCCGAGGAAATGGGTCAAGCTCGATCGCATCGGCAGGCCAAGGCCCAGATGCCGTTGAAACAGGTGCCAACGCAGCCCGCGTAGCACGTAATTAACCAAGGACAAGACCAGAAGCAGCGCGATCTGAAATGCGCCGAGTTTGGAGATCTGTGCCAAGGTCTCCTCCCAACCCGTCGCCGCAGCGGCCCCAACGAGTCCCAAGACGACCAGCACCAAAAGCCCCGCCATAACGGCGCGGTCCCGCCAGATGCGGGTGTTGGAACGCGGTTGGATCGTTGTCTCTGAACTGGACATTCTGCTCGACCATTGGAATTTCTTGAGCGGTTTCTAGCAACAAATTAGGGCAAGAATAAGAAAGTGTTTCGATTTTCCGAACAATCATGGGCCAAAGAAAAAGCGCAGGGATTTCACCCCGCGCCTCTACTTTGTTGCTCAAATACTCAAACGGCCTCTGTGCGAAAGACGCCCGTCTGAACGGCGGCGGATCTATCCGACGATGGTCGCCTCTGTGGCCGCGCGGATGTCGTCTTCGGTGACGCCTTCGGCGCATTCGACGATTTTCAACCCGCCTTCGACCACGTCAAGAACGCCGAGGTTGGTAATCACGCGATCCACCACGCCCTGACCCGTCAGCGGAAGGGTGCATTCCTTCAGCAGCTTGCTCGCGCCGTGCTTGTTGGTGTGGTCCATGACCACCACCACACGGCCCACACCCGCAACGAGATCCATCGCGCCACCCATGCCTTTGACCAGCTTGCCAGGGATCATCCAGTTCGCCAGATCGCCCTTTTCGTCCACTTCCATCGCGCCGAGAATCGCCATGGCGATCTTGCCGCCACGGATCATGCCAAAGCTGGTGGCACTGTCGAAATATGAGGTTTGGGGCAGTTCGGTGATCGTTTGCTTGCCCGCGTTGATCAGGTCGGGATCTTCCTCGCCCTCGATGGGGAAGGGGCCCATGCCGAGCATCCCGTTTTCCGATTGAAGCGTGACCGTCACGCCCTCGGGAATGAAGTTGGGCACAAGTGTGGGAATACCGATCCCGAGGTTCACATATGTGCCATCCTCAAGTTCCTGTGCGGCGCGTGCCGCCATCTGATTGCGATCCCAAGCCATGTGTCGTCCTCCTATCGTCGCCGTCTTTTCAGGCACCCTATCAGCTACCCGTCCGCTTCGTCTGCACTTTTCTGCGCTGCGGCGGGATGAATGTCCAGTATGTCGCGCGCAAATGTCTCGAAGAGCAGCGCGCCGAAGTCCGCGTTCATGTGGCGGTTGTCGATCCTCTGTGTGCCTTCCGCCGTCGACCGCGCACGCGCGAATCTGTTGAGCGTGCGAAAGGCATCATAGCGTGTTTCCAGCGGTTGCGGGACGAAGCCGATTCCTGCCGCTGTCACCTGCTGTTCTATGGCATTCTCGTAGACTTCGATCCAGTCTTCGGCATGTGCGCGATGTGTCAGTTCGGTGAGGTGGCGCTCATGGCCCGCTCCAGGACGCCAACTGCGTTTGAGCGGGTAGGGCGCGGGGGTTGTCGTTACATGCGGGAAACGTCCGAAGCGTGCCACGAGCGCATCTACGCAGTGTGACACCGCCCCCTCAATCAGCGCCGTCATCGCCGCGCGGCTCATCACTGGCCCGCCGCGTCGTTTGCCTTCCTCTAGCGTGTCGTATTGCACCAGCAGCCGCAGGATCGACAGCAGACCGTAGCGGTCGCCTACCACGAAGAGGTGATCGTAATGTGCAAGGTCAACCGTCTCTGTGTTGTTCCACTCAAACGCGATTTTGCGCGCGTCGGCTTGCGGGGTGAAGGTCGTGCCGATCACATCGGCCTGAAAGAATTCGCGCCCGGGCAGGCCGAAATAATCCACGTCCAAGGTGGGAAACCGCGCGGCGATCTCGTCGTGCGCCATGCGGATCGTGGCCGAATGTGATGTGCCGATGACCAGAACCTTCATGAGCGCTTGGCCTCGATCAGCACCTCCTCGCAGACCACATCGTCTTCCTCGACATCATCGACGGGTGCGCGTGGGGCGAGGGCGACATCGGCGTGGTCGGGGTCGTGGGCGGCAAAAAACAGATGCATCGCTGCCGCCACTCCTGCCTCATCGACCGAGCGCAGGTTGGGTTTGTAGAAGGCGGATCGCGCGGCGGGGTTGATGATAACCTCGAAGGAAGGGAAGTAGTCCACGTCCTCGTGCGCGGCCGAAAAGGCACCCGCAGCTGCACGTAATACCGCCTTGGAATAGGTCGACGCGGCAAGCACATGCCCGCCCGTGGCGGTCGCCGTGAGCGGGACGGGGGAGACAGTGAGGAGCATCTTGATCGACGGTTTCACGGTCTGAAGCAGATCGCGAGCGCGCGCCAGATCGGCCATGATCTCGTCATAGGAAAAGTTGTGAAACCTATGGATGTCGGAATCGTATTTGCCTGCAATCGTGCCTGGTGCCGTGGGGTAGACCGTGCCGCTGGGGGCGTGCATCCACGCTTCAGTTAGTCCGAGGGTAAAGACGAAGAGATCGGCCTGTTCCACGGCGCGGGTGACGGCTTTCAGATGCGCCGCGCGCGCTTCCTCTACATGGGCCGCATTCTCCAGCCCGTCGGGTTCCACATTGGGTCGTTGCGCATCGAAATAGCGTCCGTCACGGGTCCATATCAGGTCGGATGGATTGGCGTGGCCGAACGCTTCGCCAAGCAGTTGGACCAGTTGGCGCACCGTGTAGATGTTGCCGTAGCGCGCCGAATACATCCCGTAGCCGAAGCGAGCGAGGGTCGCGTCGGGAAAAGTGCCGATGGGAGTTTCCGTGTCGATTACCGACCAGTCGCGGTCGCGCAGGTTGCGGTGAACGTGTTGCGCAAAGCAGGAGCCCGCCGTCATGATGCCCGTCTTGCGGGTCACGGGAAATTTCGGCACGTAAAGCCCGCTAGGCCGCGCGGGGTCGCCGCCCACCACGCCCGTGCGCCAAAAGGCACTATCGGGCAGGGAATCGTAGGGCGATGACATGCGCAGTGCGCGGGGGTCAGGCGGCAGGGCGCGTCGTGCGCTGCTCGATCCGTTTCTCGTGTTCACCTTGGATCAGGCGATGCACGTAGATGCCCGGCAGGTGGATGTGATCGGGGTCGAGCGAACCTGTCGGCACGATCTCCTCGACCTCCATGATGCAGACCTTGCCACACATCGCTGCGGGCGGGTTGAAGTTGCGCGCCGTTTTGCGGAACACAGCGTTGCCAGTCTCGTCGGCTTTCCACGCTTTCACGATGGAGAGATCGGCGAAGATGCCCTCTTCCATGATGTAGGTTTCCATTCCACCATCTGGGCCAGTGGGGAACTCTTTGTGTTCTTTGCCCTCGGCGATGACGGTGCCCACGCCCGTTTTGGTGTAAAAACCGGGGATGCCGTGACCTGCCGCGCGCATCCGCTCGGCCAGCGTGCCTTGCGGGTTGAACTCCAGTTCCAGTTCGCCTGCAAGATACTGGCGCATGAACTCGGCGTTTTCGCCAACGTAGGAGGACATCATCTTCTTGATCTGGCGCGTGTCGAGGAGTTTGCCCAAGCCGAATCCGTCAACGCCCGCGTTGTTGGAGGCAACCGTGAGATCCTTGACGCCGCTTTCGACGATGGCGTCGATCAGAAGCTCGGGAATGCCGCACAGCCCAAAGCCACCCGCCGCAATCAACATGCCGTCCGACAAAAGACCGTCGAGTGCCTCAGCTGCGGAACCGTAGACCTTGTTCATGGGAAATCCCCCTCCTGAAATTCGTGAGCCAAAGTTGCGACAGACAGTGGCGAAGAGGGGGGGCGCTGTCAATATGCTGCGCCTGCGAAGGTCCGCCGAAAGCGCATGGCAGGATGTGGGGCGGGGCGTTGCGCCCCGCCGTGTAAGTTAGCTGTCAGCCTTCTTGGTGGCCGCTTTCTTCTTCGCCGCAGGTTTTTTCGCAGCGGGTTTCTTGGCGGCGGCCTTTTTCTTCGGTGCGGCCTTCTTTTTGCCGCCCTTGGCTTCGCGCTCCGCGATCAGCTCCACGGCTTTGTCCATGGTGATCTCTTCGGGCTTGATGTCCTTGGGGATGGTCGCGTTGACCTTCTCCCATTTGACGTAAGGCCCGTAGCGGCCTTCCATCACGTTCACGGGGCCGCCGCGATCGGGATGCTCGCCCAGTTCCTTCATCGGTTTCGCCGCCGTGCGCCCGCGCCCGCCAGGGTTGGCGCGTTTCTCGGCCAGAAGTTCAACCGCGCGGTTCATGCCGATTTCAAAGACATCGTTGGGGTCTTTGAGGTTGGCGTAGACGGGTTTGGCCTCGTCGGGCAGTTGGTGCATCACGTAAGGCCCATAGCGGCCGAAGTTCGATTTGATCTCGCCGCCCTCGGGATGCATCCCTATTTCGCGCGGCAGGCTGAGAAGCGTGAGCGCCTTTTCGAGGTCCATATCGTCGGCCTGCCAGCCTTTCGGCAGGGAGGCGCGGTCGGGTTTGGGTTGTTCTTCGGTGGCCTCTCCGCGCTGGACGTAAGGGCCGAAACGCCCCGAGCGCAGGGAAATCTCGTTGCCATGCTCGTCCTCGCCCAACACGCGGTCGCCGCCTTCGGCCGCGTCGCCGCCGATGGGGCGGGTGTAGCGGCATTCAGGGTAGCGCGAACAGCCGACAAAGCCGCCCGTGCGCGAGGTTTTGAGGTGAAGCGATCCCTGGCCACACAGCGGACATTCGCGCGGGTCTTTCCCGTCCTCGCGGGGCGGGTAAAGCTGCGGCGCGAGGGCTTCGTCGAGCTTGTCGAGCACTTCGGTGATGCGCAGTTCGGAGGTCTCTTCGATGGCCGTGTGGAAATCGCGCCAGAAGCGGTTCAGCACGTCCTTGTAGTCCAGATCGCCCGCCGAGATGCGGTCAAGCTCCTCTTCCAGATCGGCGGTAAATTCGTAGCCGACATATTTGCGGAAGAAGTTCATCAGGAAGATCGTCACGATCCGCCCCTTGTCCTCGGGATAGAGGCGGTTTTGTTCCTTGCGGACGTATTCGCGGTCCTGAATCGTGGTGATGACGGAGGCGTAGGTTGAGGGGCGACCGATGCCCAACTCTTCCATCCGCTTGACCAAGGTGGCCTCGGTGTAGCGCGGCGGCGGGTTGGTGAAGTGCTGAAGCCCCATCACGGCATCATCGCCACCCATCACGGCGATCTTTTCTGCGGCCTGTGCCGTAAGCCCGCCCTTCACATGGGGCAGGGCATCGCCCTTGGTGATCTGCGGCAGGCGGCTGCCGTCCTCGTCATCCTCAACGTCGTCGCGGCCCTCGGTGTAGACGGCCATGAAGCCGTCGAAGACCACAACCTGACCTGTCGCGCGCAGCATCACTTCGCGGTCATCTGAGGCGATGTCGACCGTGGTACGTTCCAGTTTCGCGCCCGCCATCTGTGCGGCAATGGTGCGTTTCCAGATAAGGTCGTAGAGGCGCGCCTGATCCTTTTCGGTGAGTTTTACCTTGTCAGGGGCGGCGAACATATCGGTGGGGCGGATACATTCGTGCGCTTCCTGCGCGTTCTTGGCCTTGTTTTTGTAAATGCGGGGCGAGGAGGGGACGTATTGCTCGCCGTAACGTTCTTTGATTGCATCGCGGGCCTGCGCCACGGCCTCGGGGGCCATGTCGATCCCGTCGGTTCGCATGTAGGTGATTAGCCCCGCCTCGTAGAGACGTTGCGCCGCGTTCATCGTTTGACGCGCGCCGAAGCCGAATTTGCGGCTGGCTTCCTGTTGGAGCGTCGAGGTCATGAAGGGCGCTGCGGGATTGCGCGAGGCAGGCTTGGCCTCAACGGAAGCCGCTGTCAGTGCGCGGCTGGACACCGCCTGAACCGCCATTTCGGCTGCGAGCTTGTCGCCAAGGTCGAATTTGTCGAGCCGCTTGCCCGACAGTTCCACCAGACGTGCCTCGAACTGCTGACCGCGCGGGGTTTCCAGAAGCGCCTTTACGGTCCAGTATTCCTTGGGGTCGAAGGCTTCGATCTCCGTCTCGCGTTCCACGATCAGACGCAGGCAAACCGATTGCACACGGCCCGCCGAGCGCGCACCAGGCAGCTTGCGCCACAGGACCGGAGAGAGATTGAACCCCACGAGATAGTCGAGCGCGCGGCGTGCCAGATAGGCTTCCACCAGCGGTGCATCTACTTGGCGCGGTTGTTGCATGGCTTCGGTGACGGCCTGCTTGGTGATCGCGTTGAAGGTCACGCGCGATACGGCGGTGGACTTCTTGATCGCACGGCGTTTGGTCAGCGCCTCTTGCAAGTGCCACGAGATTGCTTCCCCTTCGCGATCGGGGTCGGTCGCGAGGATCAACTCGTCGTCGTCCTTGAGCGCGTCTGCGATGGCCTTGACGTGCTTGCGGCTGTCCGCGCCGATCTCCCATTTCATCTCGAACTCATGGTCCGGATCGACCGATCCCTCCTTGGGCGGCAGGTCACGGACGTGCCCGTAGGAGGCCAGAACGGTGAAGTTCTTACCCAGATACTTGTTGATCGTTTTGGCTTTTGCCGGAGATTCGACAACAACAACTGGCATGGATGGACCTCTTCTGACCTGTAGACGGGCGTGCCATATGGGATGCCCTGTTTAGCGCGGCGCAAAATGGGTCGCGTTTTTGTCAAATGTCAATCACCAGAAATGCGCCCATTTGCCTCTACCCTTTAGGGTAGGTTTTTTTGCCCCTTTTCGAGGCACTCTATAATGGAGTGGTAAACGGTGGAATGACGCGGTTCGAGCGGGCAAAGTGTCAGGGCAGGGACAGTACCCCGCCCGATTTACGCGCGATGCGGCCCGTGAGTTCGAGCGTGAGGATTTCGCCCGCGACCTGTTCGGCGTCGCCGCCCACCTCACGGATCAGCATATCTTCGGGAATATCTGAGCCGCCGATGCGTGCCAGAATACGGTCGTGCAGTGCTGTGACCTTGCTCAAATCGACGGACGGCTTTTGACGCGCGCGTGATTGCGGGTCGCCTGCGGCGTCAGGGTCGGAGGGTATAGGAGTTGCGCCGCGCGTATCGGTAACACGTGTGCGTGCCATCGGCGAGGCGGCTGCTAGAGCGTCAATCACGTCACGCGCACTCCGCACCAGATGCGCCCCGTCGCGCAGCAGGATGTTGCACCCCGCCGCCCGTCCGTCGAAAGGATGGCCTGGCACAGCCATGACCTCGCGCCCCTGTTCGAGCGCATTGCCGGCCGTGAGAAGTGATCCCGATTTGGCCGCAGCCTCCACCACGATCGTGGCGCGCGCCAGTCCCGAGACAAGGCGGTTGCGCATTGGGAAGTGTCGGGCGAAGGGTTTCATCCCCATCGGTTGCTCGCTCATCACGATGCCGCGTGTGGCCATCTCCTTATAGATGTCGGCATTTGCGGCGGGGTAGATGTCGTTAACCCCACCTGCCAGCACGCCGATGGTGCCTGTCTCTAGAGCTGCGCGATGCACGGCACCGTCGATTCCGCGCGCCAAACCCGAGACAATGCCAAAGCCTTCCGCACCCAGATCCTCGGCCAAAGTGCGGGCAAAGCGCAGACCTTGGCTCGACGCATTGCGCGCACCGACCACGGCCACAAGAGGGCGTTCAAATAGCGACAGGTCGCCAAGGGTCCAGATAAGCGGGGGCGCATCCTCGATTTCGGCCAGTAGGCGCGGATAGGCGGGCTCGCCGACAGCCACAAGGCGCGCGCCGATCTTGCGCGCAGTGCGTAATTCGGTCTCGATCACGTTTTCGGGGCAAACGGTATAGGCACGCACTCCTGCCTTCGAGGCAACTTCGGGCAGCGCCTCAATCGCCGCCCGCGCAGAGCCATGCTCCGCCATCAGGCGATAGAATGTCGTGGGACCAACGCGGCGAGATCGCAAGAGACGGAGCCAGTCCGCCCGAACTTCCTCGGTGTGGGGTGGGGTGAGGGGGTGGTGGGAAGGGATGAACTCCAATGGGCCAACTCTCTCCGTCTCTTGCCCACTCACATTCGCCCAAATTGGTTAACGAGTTGTTACCAAAAACGAGAAAGTTCCATTTTTATGGAAATTCAACCATTTGGGCGAAGGGAACCCTTACGGGCGACGAGGGGATTGCATCGGGCGGTCGGGTCAGCCTCCCGACCCACCGACCGTCAATCCACCGATCATCAGCGTTGGCTGCCCCACGCCCACGGGCACCCATTGGCCCGCCTTGCCGCAATTGCCCATGCCCGGATCAAGCGCCATGTCGTTGCCTATGGCGCGGATGTGTTTGAGCGCGGTGGCGCCATCACCGATAAGGGTCGCGCCTTTCACGGGTGTGCCGACGATACCGTTTTTAACGCGGTAGGCCTCGGTGCAGGAGAAGACGAACTTGCCGTTGGTGATGTCCACTTGGCCGCCGCCAAAGCCTACGGCGTAGATCCCGTCCTTGAGATCAGCCACGATCTCGTCGGGCGCGGCGTGGCCGCCCAGCATATAGGTGTTGGTCATGCGCGGCATGGGGGCGTGGGCATAGCTCTCGCGCCGCCCGTTGCCGGTCGGTTCCACACCCATGAGACGTGCGTTCTGGCGGTCCTGCATGTAGCCGACCAACACTCCGTCCTCGATCAACACATTTTTTGCACTTGGCGTGCCTTCGTCGTCCACGGTGATGGAGCCGCGACGGTCGGGAATAGTGCCATCGTCGAGAACTGTGACGCCTTTGGCTGCGACCTGTTGGCCCATAAGCCCTGCGAAGGCGGATGTCTTCTTACGGTTGAAATCGCCCTCCAACCCGTGCCCGACGGCCTCGTGCAACAGAATACCTGGCCAACCAGGTCCAAGCACCACATCCATGACGCCCGCAGGCGCGGCCTCCGCGTCGAGGTTCACCACGGCCACGCGCAGCGCCTCGCGTGCCACGCTCTTCCAATGGGTCGGGTCCATTAGACCCGTCAACCCCATGCGCCCGCCGCCGCCTGCCGAGCCGCTCTCGCGACGCCCCGCCGATTCTACGATAACGGAGACATTGAGGCGCGCCATCGGGCGCACGTCGCTGACCAGCCCGCCTTCAGGACGCAGGATGAACACTTCCTGAAAAGAAGCGGCCATGGATGCCGTCACCTGCACCACGCGCGGATCGAGGTCGCGCAGGTAGGCGTCGATTTCCGATAGCGTGTCGATCTTGGCGTTAAAGGCCACGCCGTCGAGCGGGTTTTCGTCGGTGTAGAGCTTGACGTTGGTCGCCCGTGGCGCGTCGGCCAGCGTGCCGCCACCATCCGCCACAGCCAGACGCGCGGTCTCGGCGGCACGTTTCAGCGCGCTTTCGCTCAATTCGGTGGAATGGGCGTAACCTGCTGTCTCCCCGCGCACCGCGCGCAGGCCGAATCCCTCGGACGCATCATAAGAGGCATTGCGAATCCTTCCGTCGTCGAACACCAAACCTTCGGACGTGCGTCGTTCAAGAAACAACTCGCCATCATCGGCCCCTTTCACTGCTTCGCGCACGATTGTCAGGGCCGCATCACGGTCCAGGGCTGTTTCGAATGGGTCAAAACGTCTCGCCGACATAATTTTATGGTCCTCGGGTCTTGATCTAGATCAAAAAAAACGGTCAAAGCATGACGGAAGGCGCTGCTTTGAGGGTCCAGTATGACCGCCGCAGCCCGAGGTTCAAACGAAAAGCGTCCCCGATAGACGGGCGCGGCGCGACACAGGGTCTGACCTGTTCGTGCAAAAATGGGAAGAGAAAATGCGCACCACATCCCTCCGCTCTGGCCTTGCGGCCGCCATGTTCGCCATGTTCGGCGCTGTTTCTGCTGTGGCTCAGGAGGCTGGAGAGCTTCTTGGCGCGCCTGTGCCAGGTGGCATAGGGTTCCAACCCGCAGCAACCGAACTGGCGCGCGACTTGCAGGGTCTTGACGCCTTGCTGAACTGGATCATCGGCGCGATTGTGCTGTTCGTTGTTGTCATGATCGCTTGGGTGATCGTGCGCCACAACCGCCGCGCCAACCCTGAGCCCAAGACATTCACCCACAACACGCCGCTCGAAGTCGCTTGGACGGGCATTCCGATTCTCATCCTGATCGTCATCGGCTTCTTCTCGCTGCCCGTTCTGTTCAAGCAGCAGGAAATCCCCGAAGGTGACATCTATATCAAGGTGACGGGCTACCAGTGGTACTGGGGTTATGAATATGTCGACGAAGGATTCGGTTTCGACAGCCTGCTTCTGGCGCGCGAAGAGCTGGCGGACTACGGCTACTCTGACGACAAATACCTTCTGGCCACCGACACCAAAGTTGTCGTGCCTGTTGGCAAGACCGTCGTCATGGGTGTCACGGGTGCGGACGTGATCCACTCGTGGACCATCCCCGCCTTTGGTGTGAAGCAAGACGCCGTGCCTGGTCGTGTGGCCGAGCTTTGGTTCAAAGCAGAGAAAACCGGCACCTTCTTTGGCCAGTGTTCGGAGCTTTGCGGCAAGGACCACGCCTATATGCCGATCACCGTTCAGGTCGTTGAGCAGGATGAATACGACGCTTGGCTTGAAGGGGCGAAAGACGAGTACGCGCTTAACGACACGCTTGATACTGGCGTGAAGTTCGCCTCCGCCGAGTAATTCCGTCGCAGGGTGTGGCGCGAGGCTAAACGCGCGCTACCTCTTCACGGGCTACGACAGACAACCGGCACGCGGACGGGCAACCGCCCGCGTTTTGCCAGACAGATGCCTACGCACAGTGCCGCTCGGACCATTAGACGGGCCAACCCGCAACACCGAGCCGCCGTTAACCGCGCCGCTGGCGCAAGAGAGTGAATGACGCGATGACGGATGCGACGATCATCATGGATGACGAACACGAGGCGCAGTTCCGCGATTATTTCGCCCTGCTCAAGCCGCGTGTAATGTCGCTCGTGGTCTTTACCGCGCTTGCTGGCCTCGTTGTTGCTCCGGGTCAGGTGCATCCTTTCGTCGCCTTCTTCTCGATCCTGTGCATCGCTATCGGTGGCGGTGCCTCGGGCGCGCTCAATATGTGGTATGACTCCGACATCGATCAGGTCATGCGCCGCACGGCCAAGCGTCCGATTCCTGCGGGCAAGATCGAAAAGGGCGAGGCGCTTGCTATTGGGCTGACGCTTTCTGCCTTTTCGGTGATCATGCTCTGGCTTGCCTCCAACATCGTTGCGGCGGGTCTTCTGGCCTTCACCATTTTCTTCTACGCGGTGGTCTACACCATGTGGCTCAAGCGCTCGACGCCGCAGAACATCGTGATCGGTGGGGCGGCTGGTGCTTTCCCACCGATGATCGGCTGGGCCGTGGTGACGGGGGATATCACCCTGTCGTCTGTGCTGATGTTCATGCTGGTGTTCATGTGGACGCCGCCGCATTTCTGGTCTCTGGCGCTGTTCATGAACTCCGACTATGACGCCGCGAAAGTGCCGATGTTGACTGTGACGCATGGCCGTCGTTCCACGCGCACCCATATTCTCGTCTACACCGTGCTGCTGGCTGTTACTGCCGCCGCGATGTTCGCGACCCCGCTGGCGGGCTGGACCTATCTGGTGACGGCCGTGGTGATGAACGGGCTGTTTCTCAAGGGCGCGGTGGACCTTTACCGCCGTGACGAGACGCAGGCCGAGGCAGACAAATACAAGGCCGAGCGCAGTTTCTTCAAACTCTCTCTGGCTTACACCTTCGCGCATTTCACGGCCCTGATGGTCGACCGCGCACTGGCAGATTTCGGCATCGGAGGACCGTTCTGATGGCGATTACCAAGCTTCACGAAATGCATAAACGCCGCCGCTCGCGCAATGTGGGACTGGGCGCCGTTCTGGCGGGATTCGTTGTGCTGGTCATGGTGCTGACCATGGTCAAGTTGACTACGACTGGTGGCCTGCCTGTGGGGGGCGTTGGCCCCGCGCAGCAAGGACAACAGGAGGTGAGCGAGTAATGGCACTGCAAGGACCGCAGAAAACCCTCGCTCAACTGGTGGGTGTCGTTGTCGTCATGGGAGCCCTGGCATGGGCGTCTGTCCCGTTCTACAGCTGGTTCTGCCGCGTGACGGGGTTCGGCGGCGAGACCAGCGTGGCCGACTCGGGCTCCGACACGGTTCTCGAAGAGACCATCAAGGTTCGCTTTGATGCCTCCGTCGAACGCGATTTTCCGTGGGTCTTCAAGCCAGTTGAACGCGAGATGGAATTGCGTATCGGTGAGACGGGACTTGCCTTTTACGAGGCCTCAAACCCGACCGACCGTCCGATCGCGGGCACCGCATCCTATAACGTCGCGCCTTACGAGGCGGGCGGGTTCTTTACCAAGATCGACTGTTTCTGCTTCACAGAGCAGGTCTTGGCACCAGGCGAGACCGTCCTGATGCCTGTCACCTTCTACGTCGATCCCGAAATCACAACGGACAGGGATGCAAAATACGTGCATCGGATCACCCTGTCTTATACATTCCACGAAACCGATCTGCCTGAGGACTTCGCCGCACTCGATGTTGCGCAGCCCAAGGACACCGATCTAAACTAAACCCGAGAGAGGGACCTCAAGGGAGAGGACGCACATATGGCGCACGAAAAGAACCATGACTATCACATTCTTCCGCCGTCGATCTGGCCGCTGACGGGGTCCGTATCGGCCTTCATCATGCTGTTTGGTGCCGTGCACTGGATGTCCTCCGAGGCCTCTGGTACGCCTTGGATCTTCGCAATCGGCCTCGTCGGTGTGCTCTACACCATGTGGAGCTGGTGGCGTGAAACGATCCTTGAGAACCAAGCGGGCGACCACACTCCCGTGGTGCGTATCGGCCTGCGCTATGGCTTCATCATGTTCATCATGTCCGAGGTCATGTTCTTCGCTGCATGGTTCTGGGCGTTCTTCAAGAACGCGCTCTACCCGATGTATGAATACGCGGGCACCGAGTACGTGAAGCCCGAATTCCATGCTGTTGACGCCTTCCACCTGCCTTTGATGAACACGCTCTTGCTGCTCATCTCCGGTTGTTTCGTGACATGGGCACACCACGCTCTGGTCCACGGTAACGTCCGCAAAGACCTCGTCGCGGGGCTTGCTGGCGGTGTGCTGTTCGGCGCGATCTTCACCCTGTTCCAAGCTTACGAATACTACGAGCTTCTCGTTCACGAAGGCTGGAGCTTCGGTGGCGAATTCTTCTTCGGCTCCTTCTTCATGGCGACGGGTTTCCACGGCTTCCACGTTATCATCGGTACAATCTTCCTGCTGGTTTGTCTGATCCGCTCGATGCGCGGGCATTTCACACCCGAAGATCACATCGGGTTTGAGGCCGCCGCATGGTACTGGCACTTCGTTGACGTTGTGTGGCTCTTCCTCTTCGTCGCGGTTTACATCTGGGGCCAATAGAGCCTTGGATCGTTAATCCGACCAAAAGCCAACGGGGCGCGGGGAGACCTGCGCCCTTTCGCGTGTTAGGGGTGCAAATGCGACGCGGATTTCTTGCTACTGTGATTTTCGGGGTTCTGGGGCTGGCCGTGTTGGTCAACCTTGGTCTTTGGCAATTGCGCAGGCTCCCCGTCAAAGAGGGGGAGATCGCACGGATCGAAGCGATGATCGGCGATGCCCCTGTGACCTTGCCTGACGAAATCGACCCAGAGGACGACAAGTATCGACCCGTTTCGCTCACGGGCGAGATCTGGGCGGAAGAATTGCACGTGCTGGTGTCGACCCGAGATTGGGGTGCGGGATTCCGTATAATCTCGCCTATGGTGCTTGATGACGGGCGGCGTGTGATGGTTGATCGCGGCTATGTGCCCACGGAGGCCAAGGAGGCCGCGCGCGCGACAGGACGTGTGGAGATCATCGGCAACCTGCACTGGCCACAGGAGCGCGATCGCTTCACTCCCGACGACGATCTCGAGGCGAATTACTGGTATGCGCGCGATGTCGATAAAATGGCCGAAGCGCTCGATACCGCGCCGATCCTCGTCATTTCAAAGACCGACCTTGGCGACGGGGTTGCCCCACTCCCCGTGACGACACATAACATCCCGAACAATCACCTCTCTTACGCGATCCAATGGTTTCTCTTCGCGGCTGTATGGCTGGGGATGACAAGCGCGCTTGCGTGGCGTATGAGGGCGACAAAACGAGTTTAGCGAGCGTTTCGGCGCGGGAATGCTGTCCCGCGGGAGCGACAAGGACGACGCCCATGAAATACATTTCCACCCGCGGTGAGGCCCCCGAACTGAGTTTCGAGGAGGCGATGCTAACTGGCTTAGCGAGCGACGGTGGCCTTTATGTCCCCGCCAGCATTCCGACCATGAGCAAAGAAGAGATCGCGGCACTCGCGGGACTGAGCTATGAGGAAGCTGCCTTTCGCGTGATGCGTCCTTTCGTGGGCGAAACGTTCTCAGACGAAGAGTTCAAGGACATCATCGCCAAGGCCTACGCGGGTTTCGGCCACGACGCCCGCGCGCCGCTCGTCCAGCTTGGCCCGAACCATTTCCTTTTGGAGCTGTTCCACGGCCCGACGCTGGCGTTCAAGGATTTCGCCATGCAGCTCATCGGCCAGCTCTTCCAATCCGCCTTGGCGCGGCGCGGCGAGCGGGTGACGATTGTAGGCGCGACCTCGGGCGACACGGGCTCGGCGGCGATTGAGGCCTTCAAAGGGCTCGACAATGTCGATGTCTTCATCCTCTTTCCGCATGGTCGCGTTTCCGATGTGCAGCGTCGCCAGATGACAACGCCGACCGAGAGCAACGTCCACGCGCTCGCCGTCGAGGGCGATTTCGACGACTGTCAGGCGGCTCTCAAGGAGATGTTTGCCGACCATGACTTCCGTGACGGTGTGCGGCTGGCGGCGGTGAACTCGATCAACTGGGCGCGGGTTCTGGCGCAGGTGGTGTATTACTTCACTTCCGCTGTTTCACTTGGCGCACCGCATCGCAAGGTCTCCTTCACCGTGCCCACGGGCAATTTCGGCGACATCTTCGCGGGCTATATCGCCAAGCAGATGGGCCTGCCGATCGAACGCTTGGTGATTGCCACGAACCAGAACGATATCCTGCACCGCACGATGGAGACAGGCGCCTACACGAAACAGGGCGTAACCCCCTCGATCTCGCCCTCGATGGATATTCAAGTCTCCTCGAATTTCGAGCGCGTTCTGTTCGACGTTTATGACCGTGAGGGCGCGGCCATTTCGCAACTCATGACTGAACTCAAGGCGGGCGAATTTACGGTGAGCCAAGGGGCGATGGACCGCCTGCGCGAGACCTTTACCTCGGGGCGTGCGTCCGAAGAGGAAACCACGGCCACGATCAAGGCGATGAAATCCCGCGCGGGTGAAGTGCTTTGCCCGCATAGCGCCGTGGGCGTCAAAGTGGCGGAGGAAAACCTCTCGTCCACGCCGATGGTCACGCTGGCCACCGCACATCCCGCGAAATTCCCTGCCGCCGTCGAAGCGGCCTGCGGCGTCCATCCCGAATTGCCGCCCCGTATGGCCGACCTGTTCGAGCGCGAAGAGCGCTTCACGGTCGTGCCCAACGATCTGGCGGCTCTGAAAACACTGGTGAAGGAGCGCATTGCTTGAGCAGCGTCAAAACCCATCGTCTGTCTAACGGATTCCGTATCGTCACCGAAGTGATGCCCTCGATGCAAAGCGCGTCGATTGGCGTCTGGGTGCTTGCCGGCGGGCGTCACGAGCGGCCCGAGCAGAACGGCATCGCGCATTTTCTTGAGCATATGGCCTTCAAGGGTACAGAGCGTCGTACTCCACTGGAGATCGCCGAGGCGCTTGAGAATGTGGGCGGCTACCTCAATGCCTACACGTCGCGTGAGGCAACCGCCTATTACGCGCGGGTGCTCAAGGAGGATGTGACGCTCGCGCTCGACGTGATCGGCGACATCGTTTTGAACCCTGTGTTCGATCCGCGCGAGTTGGAAGTGGAGCGGGGCGTGATCTTGCAAGAGATCGGCCAGTCTAACGACACGCCCGATGATGTGATTTTCGACTGGTTGCAGGAAACGGCATATCCCGCTCAGGCACTTGGCCGCACCATTCTCGGTCCCGCCGAACGGGTCCGCGCCTTTTCTCGTGATGATCTGGCAGGGTTTGTCGACGAGCATTATTCGCCAGAGCGCATGGTGCTTTCGGCGGCTGGGAACATTGATCCCGAGGCGATTGTGCGACAGGCCGAGGAACTCTTCGGACATCTCGCCCCTCATGGCGCGGACAAGAGTGATCCCGCGCTGTTCCGTGGCGGCGATTTCCGCAAAGTGAAAGACCTTGAACAGGCCCACTTCGCCCTTGCCTTCGAGGGGCCGGGGTATCGTGACAACGACATATATCTCGCGCAGACAGTGGCCACCGCGCTTGGCGGCGGCATGTCCTCGCGCCTGTTTCAGGAAATCCGCGAGAAGCGCGGGTTGTGCTACACCATTTACGCGCAATCGGGTGCCTATTCGGACACGGGGCTGACCACGATCTATGCGGGCACATCTGGGGGTGAGTTGGGCCAGTTGGCTGATCTCACCATCGACGAGATCAAACGCGCCGCAGACACCATGAGTGTGGCCGAGGTTGATCGTGCGCGTGCGCAGATCAAGGCTGGGCTACTCATGGGGCTGGAAAGCCCTTCGGCGCGCGCCGAACGGAATGCGCGGATGACGGGTATCTGGGACCGCGTGCCCGCGCTCACCGAGACAGTCGAGCGCATTGACGCGGTGACGGTCGAGGCGGTGCGCGAGATGCTCGGTAAAATGGGGCAGGGGCGCGCAGCCATGGCGCTCTATGGGCCTGTGGCGGACGCTCCTGCGTTGGAAACCTTGCAAGACAGGTTCGCCGCCTGATGCTCTCGCGGCGTCCCAAGGTCCGGATTGAGACCGAACGGATGACGCTGAGGTTGCCTCAGCATGGCGACCATCGCAGCTGGGCGTCGCTGCGCCATGACAGCCGCGCGTTCCTTCAGCCGTGGGAGCCGAAATGGTCGGTGGATCACCTCTCGCGCAAGGGCTTTTCCAATCGCGTCTATTGGGCGGAACGTAGTTACAAGTCTGACAGCGGTCTGCCGCTTTTTCTGATCCGTCGTGAAGATCAGGCGCTGTTGGGTGCGCTCACACTCGACAACATTCGCCGTGGCCCTGCGCAAGCGGGCACGCTCGGTTACTGGATCGGCGAACGATATGCGCGGCAGGGCTACATGCGTGAGGCGATAGAAGCCGTTGTGCATCATGCCTTTCACAAGATGGACCTCAGCCGCATTGAGGCCGCGTGCCTGCCAGAAAACGCCGCATCGCGCGGGGTGCTGGAAAAGGCGGGGTTCAAATACGAAGGCGTCGCGCAATCCTATCTCCAGATCAACAACCGCTGGCGCAACCATGTTCTCTACGCCGCGCTGCGCTCGGATCGCCGCGGTCACACGGATGTGGGGCTGGCCTGACGTTTGCGCGAGACGCATAGTGCAGGCATAAGTGTTGCCGCCGTCCAATACCAATGCCCGAAAGGATGACATTGATGCTCAATCCCGCTGATGCCGATTTTCTCGCAAGTCTTGAGGCGCAATTGCCTGCAGGCACCCTGCGCCCGCGTCGTGAAGGTGAGTTCGACGATCCGCGTGGGCGCTTCGAGGGGCGAGCGGGTGCAGTGGCGCGACCTGCCACGGTTGAGGAGGTCGCAACCATCGTGCGTGCCTGTAACGCCGCGCGGGTCGGTGTGGTGCCAATGGGCGGCGGCACGGGGCTGGTGCTGGGGCAGGTGGTGACTGACGGGCCCGCCCCCCTTGCGATTTCCTTGGAGAGGATGACGGCGATCCGCGCGACCTATGCGGAGGAAAATGTCATTGTTGCAGAGGCGGGCGCGATCCTTGCTGATGTGCAGGCCGCAGCAGAGGAGGCCAGCCGCCTCTTCCCTCTGTCACTGGCCGCCGAAGGGTCATGCCGCATCGGGGGCAATCTGGCCACCAACGCGGGCGGGCTGAACGTTCTGCGTTACGGCAATGCACGTGATCTGTGTCTGGGGCTGGAGGCGGTGCTGCCCGATGGGTCGATCTGGCACGGGCTGAAACGGTTGCGCAAGGACAACACGGGCTATGATCTCAAGAACCTGATGATCGGCGCGGAAGGCACACTTGGCGTTATCACTGCCGCCGCCCTGCGCCTCTTCCCGCGCCCAGTTGAGCAGGCATCCGCCGTGATGGTCGTGCCGGACCCGCAGGCCGCGCTCTCCCTTCTGTCCTTGGCGCGCGGGCGTTTGGGTGAGGAGATTTCCGCCTTTGAGCTGATTTCGGGGGCGGGGCTCGATTTCCTGTCGCAAACCCATCCCGATATCCGCCAGCCCTTTGACGTAGCTCCCAACTGGTGCGTGTTGATCGACCTCGGCCTGACCCGCGCGGGCGATCCGCAGGAGGCGCTGGCCGCGCTTTTCGAAGAGGCTGCCGAGGCGGGCTTGGTGAGCGATGGCGTTGTCTCGTCAAGCGCGGCGCAGCGCGAAGCGTTCTGGACCGTGCGCGAGAGCATCCCTGCGGCGAATAAGGCCGTGGGCGCGATCTCCAGCCACGATATCTCTGTGCCTTTGTCGCGCATCCCTACGTTTATCCCTGAAGGCATTGCGCGGCTGCGCGCGCTTGCTCCCGATATCCGCGTGAACTGCTTCGGCCATCTGGGCGACGGGAACCTGCATTACAACGCCTTCCCCGCACAGGGCAGGGACCGTTCCGAATACGATCACCTTCGCGCGGATGTGAAGCGGGTGGTGCATGATCTCGTTCAGGAGTTCGACGGATCGGTGAGCGCCGAGCATGGCATCGGGCGGCTCAAGGTTGAAGATCTGGAGCGTTATCAAGACCCCGCAAAACTCGCGGCCATGCGGGCGATCAAGGAGGGCCTTGATCCCAATGGCATCATGAACCCCGGTGCGGTGCTGCGGGCACTCTAGGGCGTCGGTGGGGGTTAAATGCACTGCGCCCCAGCGTCAGGGGTGACGATGGGGCGCTTTGTGATTTCTCAATTGTGGTGCAAGCTACGTCCCCTGCTTCCAAGGAGCCGCGCGGGCGTTAGCCACACATCACGACTAAACCGTTCACTCTCCCTCGAAAGCACAGAGCGCGTGGACGGAATACCCGAGATCCTCAAGCAGCTTGCGACCACCTAAGTCGGGCAGATCTACGATGAAGGAGGTGCCGACAATTTCGCCACCCAGACGTTCGATGAGCTTGATCCCTGCTTCCGCTGTGCCGCCTGTCGCCAGAAGATCATCCACGAGAAGGATTTTCTCTCCCGCCGCGATGGCATCGTCGTGAATTTCGACAATCGCCTCGCCATATTCGAGCTTGTATTCCTCCGAGATCACCGCACCAGGCAGTTTGCCCTTTTTGCGGATCGGGACAAAGCCGACAGACAGTTGGTGCGCGATGGCACCACCGAGGATGAACCCGCGCGCCTCCAACCCCACAACCTTGTCAATCTGCGTGCCCACGAACGGGTCGAGCATCTGGTCGATCGCCAGACGCATCCCGCGCGGATCGGCAAAGAGCGTGGTCACATCGCGGAACATGATCCCTTCATGCGGGAAATCGACGATGGTGCGAATGTAATCACGGACGGTTTTGTGTTCCATTGGGGTCTTATCCTTTCAGCACGCGGCCCGCGACCGCGTCGAGTTTGGCCACGAGATCGGGATCGCGTTTCTCGGGGGCGGTCATGATGGCGAAGTCGAGGGCGTGATCGCAGCCGTTGGGGCAGGGCTCGGGTTTCCCCATCAAGGCGGGGAGCGCGGCGATCAGATCCTTGGCATGGGTGGTGTTGGCGCCGAGCGTAGCGATGATCGCGTTGATATCCACCTCGCCGTGGTCTGGATGCCAGCTGTCGTAGTCTGTGACCATGGCGACGGAGGCATAGCAAATCTCCGCCTCGCGGGCGAGTTTGGCCTCGGGCATGTTGGTCATGCCGATCACGTCGCAGCCCCAGACATCGCGATACATCTTGCTCTCGGCTAGCGTGGAGAACTGCGGCCCTTCCATTGCCAGATAGGTGCCGCCCATATGCACGGTGACGCCTGTGGAGCGCGCGGCCTCGTAGGCCAGTCCTGAGAGGCGTTCGCAGGTCGGGTGGGCAAGCGAGACATGCGCGACGCAACCGCTAGAGAAAAAGCTCTTCTCGCGGTTCACGGTGCGGTCGATGAACTGATCGACGATCACGAAGTCCCCAGGTGCTATTTCCTCGCGGAACGAGCCCGTGGCCGAGACAGAGATGATGTCGGTCACGCCCAGACGTTTGAGCGCGTCGATATTGGCGCGGTAGGGGACTGTGGTCGGCGTATGGACGTGGCCGCGCCCGTGGCGGGGTAGAAAGGCCATTTTGACCCCATCCAAGGTGCCCGTGAAGATCTCGTCGGAGGGTGGCCCCCATGGCGTCTCGACCGTGACCCATGTGCCGTCCTCAAGCCCGTCGATCTCGTACACACCCGATCCGCCGATGACGCCGATCATTCGTTCCATCTCATGCCCTCTCGTAGCTCGTGTCGGCCACACAGTGCCGCGAAGCGGCGCGGATGGAAAGTCACAACTGCGTCTCCGTATGCCGTGGGATGTCAAGCTTCCTTAAAGAGCGCATAACAGGTATTCGCCGTACCCATAGCGCCCCCCTTTGCGTTTTCCTGCAACACGGGGTAGAAGGCACGCAAAACGCACCTTCCAAAATAACTGGGGACTGTCCCGTGATTCAATCTGCTCTCGCGTCTTTCGCGAAGAACCTCTCCATTTCGGGAGGCTCGACAAAGCTGACCCCTATGCAGTTCAAAACCGAAATTTTGTCGGGTCTGACTGTGGCGCTGGCACTTGTGCCCGAAGCTGTCGCTTTTGCATTCGTTGCGGGGGTTCACCCGCTTGTCGGTCTCTACGCGGCTTTTATGGTTGGTCTGATCACCGCCGTATTCGGTGGCCGTCCAGGGATGATTTCGGGCGCGACAGGGGCCCTGGCCGTTGTCATGGTCTCGTTGGTTGCCGAGCATGGCGTGGAATATCTCTTTGCCACCGTGGTGCTGATGGGCATCCTTCAGGTGCTCGCAGGGGTCTTCCGCCTTGGCAAGTTCATCCGCCTCGTTCCGCACCCTGTGATGCTTGGCTTTGTGAACGGTCTGGCCATCGTGATCTTCCTCGCCCAAATGACGCAGTTCAAGATGCCTGGAACGGATGAGTTCATGTCGGGCGGGCCGCTGATGATCATGCTTGTGCTGGTAGGTCTGACAATGGCCGTGGTGCATTTCCTGCCCAAGGTGTCTAATGTCATACCTGCTCCGCTAGCGGGTATTCTCGTGACGGCAATTGTCGTGATTGCTCTCGATCTGCCCGTCCCGCGCGTTGGTGACATGGCCGCGATCAAAGGCGGGTTGCCGAGCTTCCATATCCCCGCCGTGCCGATGTTCGAGAGCCTTCCGCAGTTCCTGAGCGTTATGGAAATCATCTTCCCCTACGCGCTCATTCTGGCCGCCATCGGCCTGATAGAGAGCCTTTTGACCCTCAACCTCGTGGGCGAGATCAAGGGCGAGCGCGGCGGTGTTGCGCAGGAATGCGTCGCGCAGGGTGCTGCCAATATCGCCACGGGTTTCTTCGGCGGCATGGGCGGTTGCGCAATGATCGGCCAGTCGATGATCAACGTGAATTCGGGCGGTCGCACCCGTGTCGCAGGGATCGCCGCAGCACTCTTCCTGCTGACGTTCATCATGTTTGCCTCGCCGCTCATCGAGCAAATCCCGCTGGCCGCATTGGTCGGGGTGATGTTCATGGTGGTGATCGGAACCTTCGCGTGGAACTCCTTCAACGTGATGCGGAAGGTGCCGCGAATTGATGCCTTCGTCATCGTGCTCGTTACCGTTGTGACGGTGCTTGAAGACCTCGCGATCGCCGTGGTCGTGGGCGTGATCGTCTCCGCGCTTGCCTACGCATGGCAAAACGCCTCGCGCATTCATGCCAAGACCTACAAGACTCCCGAGGGTGCGAAGGTCTATCAGGTGCAAGGGCCGCTCTTCTTCGGCTCGGCTGAAGGGTTTCAGGAATTGTTTACCCCCGCAGCCGACCCCTCGACGGTCATCATTGACTTCGCCGACAGCCGCGTGGCCGACCAGTCCGCCCTGTCCGCCATCGAGGCTGTGGCTCTCAAATATGAGAACGCGGGCAAGGAAATACAGCTCCGCCATCTCAGTCGCGACTGCCACCGCCTGCTTTCGCGTGCAGGGCACCTGATGATCGACAGCGAGGACGATCCCGACTATCAGATCGCCACGGACTACACGGTGCGCACGGGTATTCTCAGCGGAGGCCACTAAGGCCACACCGCGCAGAGCATCGAGACAGGAAAAGGGGGGCGTTTCGCCCCCCTTTTGCTATTTTGAGTGCGGACGGTTGTGGCTTTTTCGGCAGTTCGGCGCGCCAGATCGAGCGTCACTTTTTTAGCGGGTAGGGCAGGTCGAGCTGGGTTCTGCCCGCCGCAACAAGGTTCTTGCGGGTAAAGGGGCGTTGGAGCGCCGACCTTTCGGACGGCGCTCCACGCGTAGGTTAGATGACGAGTTGGAAGATCATCCCTGACAGGATAGCACCCAGCACGCCGAGGCCGAGGTAGGCGCTAAAGACGCGCGGTTTGACGAGCGACCAGACGGCGGCCATGGCGGGGATCGAACTGACCGCACCCGCGATCATGAAGGACATCGCCGCGCCCGCACTCATGCCCTGTTCCATCAGTCCCGCGAGAAGTGGCGGTGCGACATAGGAGTTGAGGTAGGCGGGCATCCCCACGAGCGCAGCTGTTGCGATCGGCACGATACCCTCGCCGCCCACGGCGCGGGCGATCATATCGGCAGGCACGTAGAAGACCAAAAGCGCCTCGATCACATAGGCCATGGCGAGCCATTTCAGCAGGAAGATGCCGTTGCTAACGAATTCGTCCTTGAACACCGTGCGGCGGTCGGCCTCGGTCCAGAAACGCCAGTTGGTCGTCTCCTCAACTTTTTGTCCGCAACCGCAGCAACTTGTTGTCTTGCGTGGTTTGAGCGGATCGGAGAATGCACCAACACCCATCATGGCCTTGATGGCGAACCCACCGAAGAGACCGAGGGCGACAGCGGCGATGGCTTTGCCCACGGCAAAGGGCCAGCCAAGGGCCGCCGCGGTGATGAGAAGCGTTGGCGGGTCAATGAGTGGGGAGGCGAGCCAGAAGGCCATAACGGCGGACAGGGGAGCACCGAGCGCCAGAAGCCCCGCGACGAAAGGAATGACTTCGCAGGAACAGAACGGTGCCAACCCGCCAAAGAGGGCCGCGAGAAAGATCATCCGCACTTCGCGGCCCTGAAACGCTTTGGACACCAGCCGTTCTGCACCTGTTGCTTTGAGATAGGCGAGAAGCAGCACGGCAAAGAGGATGTATCGTGAAGTATGCGCCAGAGCACGTAGGGCAAATTCCACCACATTGCGCAGGTTGTCAGGGTCAAATGTGAGCACGCCAAGAAGAAGTGCGACAATGACGGCCCAAGGGGTTTTGAGCCACGCCGTCAGGGTCGCTGCGCGTGCGGTCGGGGAAATTGATGTCTCAGCCATTGGCCGCGTTCCTTTGCATCTGGTCGGCGCAACATTCGCTCACGAGAAAACGCCCGAGATCTTCGATATGCTCGAAACAGGCGCGGTTGATGACGGTGCGCCCGATGCGCTCCTGTGTCACCAGTCCTGCGCCCGCGAGGAATTTCAGATGGTGGGCAAGGGTCGAGGCGGGGATGTCCGTGCGCGCCTGAATGTCGCCGACACTCAACCCGTCACGCCCTGCGCGCACCAAAGCCCGTATGACCTTGAGGCGAGCTTCCGACCCCATTGCGGCAAATCCGCTGGCGGCTTCTTCCCATTCCATGTTGCGTCCTTTAGATTCTATATAACTAGTTTTATAGTTATATTGGGGCGCATTGGCAAGACGCATGTCACGCGCAGCGGATTATCTCTTAGCTGTCGGGGCGAACCAGTTCGAAAACGTCTTTGATTTCAGAGTAATCGCGGTAGCCAAGGCGGCTGAGCATTCGCGCGCGCACCACGTCAAACCGCCCGTCGATCAGGCAATCCTCACGCATATGGATACCCACGACCTCGCCGAACACTGCGATGGCACCTCCCAGAAGCGGCACGACCTGACTTGTGCGGCATTCGAGGGCAGCGGGGGCATTTCCGACACGGGCGCAGGGAATTTCTTCGCAGGCCACCTTTATGGCGCCAGCATGGGAAAACTCGTCCTCGTCGTGGGCGAGGGCGGCGGAAGAGGCGTTCATGGTCGCGGCCAGTTCCGCACCCACGATATTGACGCAGAACACTCCCGTGTCCTCGGCGTTTGCAACGCTGTCCTTGCGACCAGAGGAAGCAAACATGACCTGCGGCGGCGCATGGGAGACGGCGTTGAAAAAGGAATAGGGTGCGAGGTTGTCATGGCCATCGCGCGAACGTGTCGAAATCCAGCCGATCGGACGGGGGGAGACCAGCGCGGCAAAAGGATTGTGCGGCAACCCGTGGCCGTCTTCGGGGCGGTAAAACATGAACTCTCCTTGCGTTGCCCCTGATCTAGCGCCGTGATAGCAGAAATTCGAGAGAAAATTCAGCGCTTGCGCGTTGGACGGATGTGACAGGGCGCGACACATCACACCGTATAAAGCACGGGGAGACGGGCGGGCAGTGATCCGGATAGACGAGGAAAGAGCCGAGGACTGGTGGGAGGTGGAATACCTCTATGACACTTGTTTCGCGCCTGGCCGCGAACTGTTGTCGTCTTACCGCCTGCGCGATGGCGTCAAAAGAGTTGCAGAACTATGCCTCGTGGCGCGTGACGAGAACGACCTCGTTGGGGCCGCGATCCGCTTTTGGCCCGTTATGATCGGCCCGCATAAGGCACTCCTGCTCGGTCCGATTGCCGTTCACCCGACACGGCAGGGGGAAGGGCTTGGCGGGCATTTGATCCGCGAAAGTCTCCATAAGGCGGCAGGGCTCTCGTGGGAGCGTGTGCTGCTGGTTGGCGATGCGCCTTATTATTCGCGTTTTGGTTTTGAGCGGCTCGATAATGTGGTCATGCCGCCCCCGACCAACCCTGACCGCGTGTTGGGATATGCGCTCAAGCCTGGGGCGTGGGACGGGGTCTCGGGCGAGGTGGAGAAGGCAGATCAGGCCTGATCTCGCTTGCCAAGGCGCACCTGTGCCCCCACATATCAGTCATGACTGATGCACCGCCCAAGCTTACCGACGGCGCCCATGCCGTCCTGCACGCCCCGACTGACGCCGCCATCGATGACCTCGCGCGGCGGCTTCGGCGCGCCAATTCGGGCGGTATGCAGATCCTCAATGTGGTTGGTGGATCGGCGGACGGGCTATTCAATCGCCTGCCTGTGCCCGTGCGCTCGCGTATGGAAAGCGCAACGATGGCCGCGTTGGAAACCGCGCTCGACGGTGCGACGCGCACACGGGCGGCGGGCTATAGGGGCAATGCGTGGCTCTCGCGCGCTCTGGCATCGGGGCTAGGTGCGGCAGGTGGTGCGGGGGGATTGCCGTCGGCGATGGCGGAGCTGCCCGTGACTACGGTTGTGCTGCTTCATACGATCCAAAGCGTTGCAGAGGATTACGGTTTCGATCCAACCCGCGATGATGTGCGCAAGGCCTGTATCCAGACCTTCGCCGCAGCAGGGCCGTTGAGCGATGATGACGGGGCTGATCTGGCGTTTCTGACCGCGCGAACCACGCTGACAGGGGCGACGGTCCACGCCATTCTCGCGCGGGTTGCACCGCGCCTCTCGCTGGTTTTGGGGCAGAAGCTCGCTGCGCAAGCGGTGCCCGTTCTGGGTGCGGTTGCAGGGGCGGCGACGAATTACGTCTACACGGGCTATTACCACGAGATTGCGCATGTCACCTTCGGGATGTTGCGCATGGCCGAGGATAGCGACCAGAGCTACGATGCACTTAAGGAGCAGCTACAGACATCAGTGGCGCGATTGGGCTGAGGAGAACTGAAGCCGCGGGCCGTCTTCTCAGACAATCACATCCTGACGTTTCAGGTAGTCGGTCAGCGCTGCGCGTACGCTTTGCTCGCCACGCTCGGCGGCCGCGTCAATCTCGGCCAGAACCTCGTCCAAATTGACCCGCCGCAGCACCGATTTGACAGGGCCGATTGAGGCAGGGCGCATCGATAGCGTTCGCAAGCCCACGGCAGAGAAGGCCACGGCTTCGAGCGGACGGCCCGCATCCTCGCCGCAGAAAGAAACAGGTGTGTTGTGCTCTTCACAGCGCGCGACGATCTGGCGAATGAAGCTCAGGAAGGACACGTTCAGCGTATCATAACGGCGGCGTACCCGCTCGTTCTCGCGGTCGGCGGCGAAGAAGAACTGCTTGAGATCGTTGCCGCCGATGGAGATGAAATCGGTCTCTTGGAAAAAACGGTCAGGCGCGAAGGCCAGCGAAGGGGTTTCCAACATGGCGCCCACTTCGACCTCGCTGGGTAGCGCATGTCCCAGCCGTTTCTCGTTTTCCATCTCCGCATCCACCATAGCACGTGCTTCGCGGAATTCCTCGAACTGCGCGATGAAGGGGAACATGATGGTCAGCGGCCGCCCCGCTGCGGCGCGGATCAGCGCCTGTAGCTGCATCCGCATCACACCGCGCTTGTCGAGGCCCACACGGATCGCACGCCAGCCCATAGCGGGGTTCGGCTCGTCTTGCGACTTCATGTAGGGCAGCACCTTGTCCGATCCGATGTCGAGGGTGCGGAAGGCCACGCGCTTACCCTTGGCCGCATCCATTACCCGCCCGTAGAGCGAGGCCAGCTCACCGCGGCGCGGGACCGAGTTGCGAATGAGAAACTGAAGCTCGGTGCGGAACAGTCCAACCCCTTCGGCCCCTGATGAGGCGAGGGACGGAAGGTCGGCCATCAGTCCCGCGTTCATATGCATGTTGATGCGTTTGCCGTCGAGGGTCGTGGCGGGTTTGTCAACCAGCCCCGTGTAAAGCTTCACGGCCTCTTCTTGCATCGCGATCTTGTCGCGGAAGGCCTTGGCAACATTCTCCTCGGGGCGCAAATGCACTACGCCCTGATCGCCATCGACAAGGATGGGGTCGCCGTTGAGTGCCTCGGTCGTGATACCGCGTGCATGGATCACCAGAGGGATGGCCCATGCGCGCGCAACCACGGCGGCGTGGGAGCCGACCGAACCCTGTTCAAGTACGATGCCCTTGAGATTCTTGCCGTAGTCGAGCAATTCACCGGGTCCGATATTCCGCGCAATCAGGATCGGGTTGTCGGGCATTTCCGCGCCCGTTTCCTTGCCTTGCCCCGTGAGGATGCGCAACAGGCGGTTGGAGAGGTCGTCGAGATCATGGAGCCGCTCACGCATGTATGGATCAGGCACCGTTGCCATGCGCGCGCGCGCGATGGACTGTTCCTTTTCCACGGCGGCCTCGGCGGACAATCCGCTTGAGATGTCCTCCTCCATTCGCCGCATCCAGCCGCGCGAATTGGCGAACATGCGGTAGGCTTCCAGCACGTCGCGCTGATCCTTGTCAGCCTTGCCAAGCGAGGACAGCATGTCGTCCACTGACAGCCGCAGCGTATCGACGGCTTCGCGCAGACGTACGGTCTCGCTTTCGGGATCATCGGCCACGGGGTTGGTGACGACCACGCGCGGCTCGTGGAGATAGACATTGCCCTCGGCCACGCCCTCTTGCCCTGTCGCGCCACGGAACATGACGGGTTGCTGGTGCAGGGCGGTCAATGCGGTGTCCTCACCGACGAATGCCCCCAATTCGGTCATCTCCGCCAGCACCATTGCGACCACTTCGAGTGCGTAGACCTCATCATCGGAGAACTGGCGCGATTGCTTCGATTGCACGACCAGAACGCCAAGAGTGCCGCCAAGGCGCTGGATCGGCAGGCCAAGGAAGGAGGAGTAAATCTCTTCACCTGTTTCAGGCATGTAGCGGAAATAGCGCTCGGAAGGGGCATCGGCGGTGTTAACGATGTGTTTGGTGCGCGCGACGCGGCCCACAAGGCCCTCACCAATGCGTAGGCGCGTTTTGTGGACGGCTTCCGCCTTCAGACCCTCAGTGGCGCAAAGTTCAAGCGTGTCGTCGTCGCGGAATAGGTAGATCGAGCAGACTTCGGTCTGCATACTGTCGGCGATCAGGCTGGTAATATGATCCAGCCTTGTCTGACTGGCCGTGTCCTCGGCCAGCGTATCGCGCAATCGCCTCAAGAGCTTGCGGCTTTCCGTTTCGCGGCTGTATTGCATCAATCCCTGCTATTATTCTGCTCCGCCCTTTTAGGCAGGGCGGTCGGTTCGTTTAGAGCACAAATGGGGTGCGGGGCCAGCGTAAATTGCCCCAATGAGCGGCCGTTAGCGCAAATCTGCGCAAAAAAAGTATAAAATTCCGCCAGTTATCGCTGCGGGTGCAAAGATATTCTGCGCGTGCGAAGGTGGGCGGGCGCGCGCAAACGCGCCTCGCTCAAGCCTCTTTTGCGTGCTTGCCGATGGGGCCGAGATGGGTCTGCCCGAACCCTTCTGGCGACTTCAAACCATAGCCCAAAGCGCGGTCAAATCCCGCGTGTGCGATGAGCAAAAGCCCTACGGAAACGGCTATGGCGCTCGCCCCGCCGATGAACATAGTGAACCCCATGATGAAGAAACCCATGGGGTAGAGGTGGGCGAGGTTGTAGGCCAAAGCGCCCACGCGTGGCCCCGCGAGATAGGCGAGGAAAGTGAGATCTGGCGCAAAGAAAACCAATAGCGCGCCCCACCACGGCATCTCCATCCCTAGAAATAGGGCCAACCCCAATGCAGCGGCAAAAACCAAACCGCCTTCGATCCGTTGCCAAATAATCGTGCTACGCATGAAATCCTCCCTTCCTGTTTGGCCATTTTTAGGAGTTGCGCGGCAAAAGAAAACCCCCGCGCCTCACGGGGAGGGCGGGGGTGTCTATTCGACTGGCGGAAAGGTTCAGGCTTTTTCAAGCTCGAATGCGTCGTGCAGAGATTGCACTGCCAGTTCGGTATATTTGCGATCCACGAGTACGGAGATCTTGATCTCGGAGGTGGCGATCACCTTGATGTTAATGCCTTCGTCGGAGAGAACCTTGAACATCTTCGCCGCGACACCTGATTGCGAACGCATCCCGATGCCAACAAGCGAAATCTTGGCCACTTCCGTGTCGCTGAGGAGTTCGGCAAAATTGATCTCGCCACGTTCCTTTGCGCCGTCAAGTGCAGAGCGGGCGCGCTCGACCTGATCGGTGGGGCAGGAGAAGGTCATATCCGTGCGCCCGTCCTCGGAAATGTTCTGAATGATCATATCGACGTTGATGCCACTTTCGGCCAGAGGGCCGAAGATCGCCGCCGCGATACCAGGGCGGTCGGCCACGGAAACGAGGGTCATTTTCGCTTCTTCGCGGGAGGCGGCGACGCCAGAAACGGGTTTATTTTCCACGATATCCTCCTCGGCACAGATCAAGGTGCCAGCATTGGGGTCATATTCCTCGAACGACGAAAGCACGCGCAACCGCACGCCAAACCGCATCGCCAGTTCCACCGAACGGGTTTGCAGCACCTTCGCGCCAAGCGAGGCCAGTTCAAGCATTTCCTCGAAGGCGATCTTTTCCATCTTGCGCGCTTTGCTCTCGATGCGCGGGTCGGTGGTGTAGACGCCATCAACGTCGGTGTAGATGTCGCAACGTTCGGCATCAAAGGCGGCGGCAAATGCCACGGCAGTGGTGTCCGATCCGCCTCGGCCAAGCGTGGTGATGCGCCCCTCGGGGGAGATGCCTTGGAAACCAGCGACCACCGCGACCTTCATGCCTTCGTCGAATTTGGCGACGATGTTGTCGGTGGGGATTTCCTCGATCCGCGCGGCACCATGGGCCGAGTTGGTCTTGAGCGGCACCTGCCAGCCCTGCCAACTGCGCGCGGGGATGTCCATTTCTTGCAGGGTCAGGGCCATAAGGCCCGCAGTGACGTTTTCACCCGACGATACCACGGCGTCATATTCGCGCGCGTCATACATCGGGGAGGTCTCACCCACATAGCCCACGAGCTTGTTCGTCTCGCCCGACATGGCGGAAACGATGACGATCACGTCATAGCCGTTGGCAACCTCGCGTCCCACGCGCTTTGCGGCGCGTTTGATGCGGTCGAGGGTGGCCACGGATGTGCCACCGAATTTCATCACGAGAATGGGCATCTGAGCCGATCTCCCTCGTCCTCTTTTGATCGCGCTGTTCCTAAGCGCAGGCGCGGGAAAGGGCAAGGGGGCACGCGCGACTTGGCGCGGCGGGGCGATCACGGTTTTTAAGGGCCGCGTGCGCGGTGCGGGCTTGAGATCAGTTCGTCTGCCGCTTCGGGGTAAAGGGCAGGGGCACGACAGGCACACCATCCTCGATCAGCGATTTGGCCTCATCCGGTTTCGCCTCGCCATAGATCGGGCGGGCAGGAATGTCGCCGTCATGCATGGCGCGAGCTTCTTGGCTGAACTTCATCCCGACATATTCGGAGTTGGCCTCGACATGCGCTTTCATCGCCTTGAGCGCTGCCTCGGCGGCATCGCGCGGCGCGGCGAGAGGTGTTGCCTCGGAAGGGGAGGCATTGGACGTCTGATCCGCGATGGCGGGGGTGCCCTTAGAGGTGGAAGGAGCGCGCGAGGTGCTTACGGGGGGAGTCATCAGGGCCTTTTCCACATCCGTTGCACCACAGTAGGGGCACGCAACCTGACCCGCGCCCAGCAGCGCATCGTAGGCGGCGGCGGATTTGAACCAGCTTTCGAAGCTGTGATCATTGGGGCATTTGAGGGCGTAACGGATCATTCAAGCGGTCTCGGTTTCAGGTGGCGGTGCGCGCAATCTGCACCGTCGGGTAAAATAGGGCGAGGCTCGGTGAGGTTCAATGACCAAGCGCCTGCGCGCGGGTCGGGCACCCGTCAGAGTTTGAGCGGTCGCGGATCAAAGTTGCGCAGCATTTGCGCCAACTCGCGCGAGTCGACCCGCTCCGCGGCCGCTTCAGGCGTGAACCATTTGCGTTTGCGTTGGCCTTTTTCGGGATAGTCGTCGAGCATCGTTTTGACCTTCAGAGGAAACACGGCCACCACAACCTGCATCGGATCGTCTTCTGGATCCTTGTATTTCTTGTAGGAATAGATGCCGAGCGTGATCGGGGAAGGTTTGCCCTGCACGCCCGCCTCCTCGAAGGCCTCGGTTGCGGCGGCTTCCATCGGTGTGGCGTTGTGCATCGGCCAGCCTTTGGGGATGATCCAGCGCTTGCGGCGTCGGGTCTTGACCAGAAGCACCTGAAGCTTCCCCTTCCGCACCCGCCAGCAAAGCGCGCCAAATTGCGTGCGCACACCCGTTTTCGGCGTGGAACCGAGTTTCAAGCGCGACTGTTTGGTTTTGATGGGCGTCATTTCGGCCATTTTGCAGGCTCCCCATGTGTCGGGGGTGGGTGTTTGTTCGGTGTCTCCCGCCCACGTTACCGCGAGACGTGCGGGAGGCCAAAAGATAATTGCGCTTACATGTCGTCAAGGTTCTCTGAGCGGGGATCAACGGCGAGGCGCGGGGCGCGGGCAGCATCGGCCAGTGCTCGCCAGAAGGCCGCATAGCCCGTGGCCGACATACGCAATGGATCAAGAGCACGGCGGGCCGCTTCGGTCAGCGCGACTTGTTGTTCCTCATGTGCCAGCAAGGATTGCCATGCCAGCGAAAGCCCTGCGTGGTCGTTCACTTTTACCGCGCCCTGCGCCACGTCGAGCGCGTGATAGGCGATTGCGTGGTTGGAGACATTCGGCCCGTGAACGATAGCGGTATCGAATTGAGCAGGTTCAAAGGGAGTATGCCCTCCGCGCTCGACCAGCGACCCGCCGACGAAAGTGGCGCAGGCAAGCTGATACCATAGCGCCATCTCGCCAAGCGTGTCGGCAAGATAGACATCTGCCTGAGCTGGGTCGTCATGGCGCGATCTGAGCGCCACACTAAGGCCCGCCTTTTCAATGCGCGTCAGGATCTCGGCGCGGCGGTCGGGGTGGCGCGGCGCGAGGATCAGGCGGGCGTCGGGATAGGCCTGCCGAACAGTTGCGAATGCCTCAATAACGGCTTGCTCCTCCCCATCATGCGTCGATGCGGCCAGAAGCGTCCGCGCGCGGGGGAAAACTTCAGCAAGGGTGGCAAAGGTTTGCGGATCGACAGCATCCAGCGCCACGGTGCTCTTGAGATTCATGCGAGGCAGGAGGCATTGAGGGGCGATGCCAATTTGCAAGAAACGCTGCTCGCTTTCGGCATCCTGCGCCGCCAGCGCGGTAATCGCGCCAAGTGTGCGGCGCGTTGTGCTGCCCATCAGCCGAGCCAGTGCCGACCACCGTTTAGCGGAGGTGGCCGATATGCGCGCGCCCGCGACAAGCACGGGAATGCCTCGCGCGGCGCAGGCGTCAAACCGGTTGGGCCATATTTCGTTTTCGATCACCACGAGCGCATCTGGCGCGACTGTGTCGAGAAAACGTGTCACCGAGCGGCGCAGATCGAAGGGCGCAAATCCCACATGAACCCGCGCCATGGCCCAGCTTTTCACGAGGGCGAGTGCTGTGGAGGAGTTGGTGGTCACATAGACCAGCACGTCAGGATCACGCGCGAGGGCGTCTTCGATAAGGGGGCGGGCGCCCGTGACTTCGCCATTGGAGGCGGCATGTAGCCAGAGAACTGTCGCACCATTGGGACGGGAAAAGGCATCGGGGCCGCGCAATCGCGCAAGCAAAGTGCGCAGATCGGCGCGTCCACGCAGGACGTGCAGCGCCAAGGCCACAGCCACAAGCGGGGACAAGAGCGTCAAAATGACCCGATATAACAGCAAGCTCAACCCGTTCGTTTAGACGATCGCAAGAGGCAATAGGCTCCCACGCGCGCCTTGACAAGGGCGGGGCGCATGGCGGCACATTGCCATCCCAGTGCCACGATCTCTAATCTTTCGGGATCTTGTGGAGATAGGCTTGCGTCATGTTGAGGCCGATCCTCTCAATCACGGAGGCCAGTTCTGCCCTCTCGTCATCACAGACCGCATAGCCCGAACACTGGTCCAGCATCTTTTCGATCACCCTGCGCTCGTGAGCATCAAGTGTGCGCGGGGGCATGTCCGAGGCTGCGGGCGCTTCGGCGCAATTCGGTTTGCGCAGAACGCTCATGCACAGCCGAACCCCGCGGGCACGGATCTGAAGCGTTTCTATGCGATTTGGTAACGATGCGATCATGAGGGAAATGTCTAGAATTCTCGATTCGGATACAAGCCCCAAGTGACCATTGAGCAAATTCAAAGGGGTTTGGATTCGTTTTCTGCGGGTCGAAACGCGCGATCACGCGGCATTTCGGAAACACTCCTCAAGGAATCGGCGGAGAGTTTTGGCCCAAACTGTCGGTGAAAGACGGCCACTTTCTGGCGTTAACCTTTTGTTAACTATTTAAATCAGTGCTTGGAACTTAATCTCGCGTCACGCTGGCAGACACGCAGATGCCGGCCTACGAGAAACGTCTCGATGGCACGGAGATTCGTGGGGTATCCAACTTCGACCTTCAGGGTGAGTTGTTCGTCAGCACCGACACGATGTATGCGCTCAACCGTCGCCTCGAAGGGGTGTTCGTCAACGAGTCAATGACATGTGTGGCTTTGTGTTCGGGGTCGGCACGGAGCTTCAGATCATCGTCAATCGTTTCTTTATGGGCGGCGATGTCGGCACGGGTGCCTTTGACACGCTGATGCCGTGGGTTCTCTATCCAGTCTTAGAAGAAGACGATGAGGGTGGCTTGAAATCCCCGCCGATCCTTGCCTCGGCGCAGTAGAGGCAACTCGCCTGCGGCCTGAGTGTTTGTGCGGCGATTGCGTCACGGGCGTGCGGCGATTGCGATCCGTGGCTGTTGCGCAAAATCGGGTTCCGTCCTATGTCGGATAGACCTTTTGGTTGGATTGGGAACGAAGTCCGATGCACATCACACCCGTTATTCTTTGCGGCGGTTCAGGGACGCGGTTGTGGCCGTTGTCGCGAAAGTCTTATCCAAAGCAGTTTGTGCCTTTGGTGGGTGAGGAAACGTTGTTTCAAGCCTCCGCGCGGCGGCTTCTCGGAACGGATTTCGGTGCGCCCTTGGTGCTCACGGGATCGGATTTCCGCTTCATCGTGACCGAGCAGCTTCAGTCCGTGGGGATTGATCCAGGAGCGATCCTGATCGAACCGGAGGGGCGCAATACGGCGCCTGCGATTTTGGCGGCCGCGCTCTATCTGCACGCCCGCGATCCTGAGGCGGTGATGCTTGTCGCGCCTTCCGATCACGTGGTTCCCGACACCGCTGCTTTTCAGGCCGCGGTCGCGCGCGGGGTGGCGGCTGTGGAGGCGGGCAAGCTCGTCACTTTCGGCATCCGTCCGACCGCGCCGAATACGGGCTACGGATACCTCGAGCTGGCCAAGCAACCCGACGACACCGGCGCGGCGGTTGACCTCAAGAGCTTCGTTGAAAAGCCCGATATGGACGGGGCGCAAGCCATGCTCGACGCGGGGAATTTCCTGTGGAATGCGGGTATCTTCTTGTTCCGTGTGAAGGACATTCTTGCCGCCTTCGAGGCCCACACGCCTGATCTGCTTGCACCTGTGCGGGCCTCCGTGGAGGACGCGGAAACCGACCTCGGCTTCCTGCGTCTCGATCCTGAGGCGTGGTCGGGGGCGCAAGACATTTCCATCGACTACGCGGTGATGGAAAAAGCGGACAATCTTGCCGTGGTGCCCTTCGAGGGCGCGTGGTCGGACCTTGGCGGCTGGGACGCGGTCTGGGCCGAGAGCGGCCCTGATGAGAACGGGGTTGTCACGGGAGGAGAGGCCACCGCGATCGACTGCACCGACACGCTGCTGCGCTCGGATAGCGAACGGCTTGAAGTCGTTGGAATCGGGCTGGAAAACACGATTGTCGTGGCAATGAACGATGCGGTTCTCGTGGCCGACAAATCTCGCGCGCAGGACGTAAAGCTCGCCGTGCTGGCGCTCAAGGACAAGGGCGCGCCGCAGGCCGTGGAATTCCCCAAGGACCACCGGCCGTGGGGCTGGTTCGAGAGCCTCGTGGTCGGCGGCCGTTTTCAGGTCAAGCGCATCCACGTCCACCCTGGCGCGTCACTATCGCTGCAAAGCCATGTCCACCGCTCCGAACACTGGATCGTGGTCGAAGGCACCGCGAGGGTCACCTGTGATGACGAGGTTAAGCTGGTGACAGAAAACCAGTCGGTCTACATCCCGCTGGGTGCCAAACACCGCATGGAGAACCCCGGCAAAGTGCCGATGGTGCTCATCGAGGTGCAGACGGGCACCTATATCGGCGAGGACGATATCGTGCGTTACGATGACGTCTACGCCCGTGGTCAGGGCGCGAAGGGGTGAGGGTTTGCCGCGTCTGGCGCGGCGAAGCGATCAGTCGAGTAGCCCTTTAAGATATTGACCGTAATCGCTTTTCTTCAGCTCCTCGGCCTGTGCCGAGAGCGTTTCCGCGTCAATCCACCCCTGCCCAAACGCGATCTCTTCGGGGCAGCCTGACTGCATTCCCTGTCGCTGTGAGAGGGTGCGCACGAAGTTGCCTGCGTCGAGGAGTGAGCCGTGGGTGCCCGTGTCGAGCCATGCGTAGCCGCGGCCCATTTTCTCGACGGTGAGCGTGCCATCGGCGAGGTAGGTTTCCAGCAGCGTTACGATCTCCACTTCGCCGCGCGCGGAGGGTTTGATCTCCTTGGCGCGGCGTGGCGCGTCGCCGTCGAGGAAGTAGAGCCCCGTGACCGCGTAATTGGAGGGCGGCACCTCGGGTTTCTCGATGATCTCCTGCACCGTGCCATCCGCGTCAAAGCGCACCACGCCGTAGCGTTCGGGGTCGGAGACATGGTAGCCGAAGACGGTGCCGCCAACCGCCTTGCCATCCGCTGCCGCAAGCATCTCGGGCAACCCGTGGCCGAAGAAGATATTGTCGCCCAGCACCATGGCCGAGGGTGCGCCATCCAGAAAATCCTCCGCCAGAACATAGGCTTGCGCTAGCCCGTCAGGGGAAGGCTGCTCGATATAGGTCAGAGAGATGCCCCATTGGCTGCCGTCGCCGAGGAGACGTTTGAACTGGTCTTGGTCCTGCGGCGTGGTGATGATGGCGATCTCGCGGATGCCCGTGAGCATGAGCACCGAGATCGGGTAATAGATCATCGGCTTGTCATAGATCGGCATGAGTTGCTTGGAAATCGCCATGGTCAGCGGGTAGAGGCGCGTGCCTGATCCGCCTGCCAGAATGATGCCTTTGCGCTGTGTCATTGGGAGCCTTTCAGGGTCGCAATCGTGTCGGTGAGGGCGGCGCGCCAGTCGGGCCGCGTGATGCCGAAAGTGGCCTCGGTCGCGGTGCAATCAAGGCGGCTGTTGAGCGGGCGCGCGGCGGGGGTAGGGTAGTCGGCGGTGGCGATTTCCGTCACGGCGCAGTCCAGTCCCGCCGCCTCGAAAATGGCCCGCGCGAAGTCGGCCCACGTGGTGTCGGGCGCGCCCGAGAAGTGGTAGATGCCGCTCTTTTCGGGGGCGATTTGGAGCTGTCGGACAAGTGTCGGACATGCGTCGGCTATCTGTCGGGCAGGTGTCGGCCCCCCGATCTGATCGGCCACGATGGACAGCGCGTCGCGCTCCGCCCCTAGACGCAGCATGGTTTTGACGAAGTTGGACCCATGCGCCGAGAAGACCCATGAGGTGCGCAGGATCACGTAGCTCCCGCCTGCCGCAACCACGCCCTCTTCGCCCGCCAGCTTCGTACGCCCGTAGACGCCGAGCGGGGCAGGGGTGTCGTCAGGGGCAAAGGGCCGCTCGCCAGAGCCGTCGAACACATAGTCGGTCGAGATATGGACAAAGGGGATGGAGCGCGCGGCGCAGGCCTCGGCCATTGCCGTGGGTGCTGAGGCATTGACCAGATGCGCAATCTCGGCCTCATCTTCGGCCTTGTCCACCGCCGTATAGGCCGCAGCATTGATCACCGCTGCAGGTGCGACCCGCGCGATCAGATCGGCGCAGGCGGCAGGGCCGGTCAAATCCGCCTCGTCACGCCCCGCAAAATGCGCCTCGGGTAAAAGTGCGCGCAACTCGGTGGCCACTTGGCCCGTTTTGCCGAAGATGAGGAGGTTATCGTGCATACTGTGCTTCCTTCGGTAGCAAGTGCCCCATGCCCTCATTCGCAAGAGCGCGGCAGACCTCGTCGAAATTCTCGATGGTGTCACGCGGGTCTTTGGACAGAACCTTTTGAAGAGCCGCTTTCACAGGCACGTTCTTAACCCCTAAACTCTGAAACAGGGATGCTGCGGTTGCCTGTTGTTGCGTCGCGTCTGACAAGTCGCTGTCATAGTCGATATGAGTGGCACCCAACCCTTGAAGGGCCGTCCGCTCGTAGTCCAAAAGCGCTTCACTCCATGTCATCCGCGCGACAAAGTCCCGAACGGCAACATGGAATTTCTGCTTGGGCTTACTGGCGCCCTCGTCACTATGGTACTGGTTGCGTCTCTGGGCGACCAACAACGAAAGCGTCTGATGGAATGTATCGCGCTTGAGATGGATGAGGGAGACACCCTGATCCGCCAATCGCCCCAGAAAGGCGCGCGGATCGCGTATGCGATGTACCTGAACCATCTGATAGGACAGGAATTTTGCGCCATAGACGGGCGCGGCACTATTCCCAGCCATCCGATTAAAGAATGTGCGGGGCAACAGGACATTGCGGTGCAGAATTTCTCCGTCACAATGAATATCGGGATGTTCGTTCAGCAAACGTGTCAACAAAGTCGTGCCCGACCGCGCACGGCCAATAATCAAAAATCTCCTGTTGCGGTTGTAAGGCGTAAACAAACTCTTTGCATAGGTTTTGGCTTCCACAACAAATCCGCCAAGAGCCACGCGGCCATGATGCCATCTGCCCGCAACATAGGTCGTGTCGACGGGAGGGAACTTGTGGATGTCGTTGAAAATCGCCGTGTCAATCACGCCTTGACCCCCAGACGCTTGCCGACCCCGTCACGGTTCTGGAGTGCGCGCCACCAGTCTTCGTTGTCGAGATACCACTCAACGGTGCGGGCGAGGCCCTCTTCGACGGTCACGGAGGGACGCCAGCCCAACTCGTCGCGGATGCGGCTCGGGTCGATGGCGTAGCGGGCATCGTGACCAGGACGGTCTGCGACGAAGGTGATCTGGTCGGCGTAGGAACCGCTCGCCTTGGGGCGTTTCTCGTCGAGGATGGCGCAGATGGTTTGCACCAGTTCGAGGTTGGTGCGCTCGTTCTCGCCGCCGATGTTGTAGCTGCGCCCGATCGTGCCCTTTTCGACCACGAGCAAGAGCGCATCGGCGTGGTCCTCGACATAGAGCCAGTCGCGGATGTTCGAGCCGTCGCCATAGATCGGCAGGGGTTTGCCCGCCAGTGCGCCCAAGATCACCACGGGGACGAGCTTTTCGGGGAAGTGATAGGGGCCGTAGTTGTTGGAGCAATTGGTCAGCACCACGGGCAGGCCGTAGGACTCGTGCCATGCGCGCACGAGGTGGTCGGAGGAGGCTTTGGACGCCGAATAGGGTGAGCGCGGATCGTAGGGCGTGTTTTCGGTGAACTGCACCGCAGGGTCGGCGGGGAGCGATCCGAAGACCTCGTCGGTGGAGATATGGTGGAAGCGGAAGGCATCGGGGCGCCCTGCCTCAACCCAGTATTTCCGCGCGGCCTCCAGCATGTTGAAGGTGCCCGTGATGTTGGTCTCGATGAAGTCGCCCGGCCCGTCGATGGAGCGATCCACATGGCTCTCGGCGGCCAGATGCATCACCGCGTCGGGCGCGTGTTTGGCAAAACAGGCATCGAGGGCGGCACGATCACGGATATCGATCTGCTCGAAAGTGTAGAGCGGGCTGTCGGCCACGGGGGCGACATTGTCGAGGCAGGCGGCATAGGTGAGCGCGTCGAGATTGACGACCTCATGGCCGCGCGTCACCGCCAGCCGCACCACCGCCGAGCCGATGAAGCCCGCACCGCCTGTGACAAGGATCTTCATTGCGAGGCCTCATAGGTGAAGGGGCTGTCGAAATCGGCGAATGCGGGGGCTGCGGCGTCCTTGTCGGAAAGCACGGGGGTGATGCCTTCGAGCGGCCAGTCGATGCCGCATGTGTCCCAACGCACCGCGCCATCGCACTCGGGCGCGTAGTGGTCGGTGCATTTGTAGATGATCTCGCTGTCGGGCTCCAAGGTCATGAAGCCGTGCAGGAAGCCTGCGGGGATCCAGAGCTGTTTACCGTTGTCGAACGTGAGCGTCTCGCCCACCCATTGCCCGTATGTGGGCGAGCCCTTGCGCACGTCCACCGCCACATCGAAAATCGCCCCGCGCCCGCAACGCACCAGCTTGCCCTGCGCGTGTGGAGGGGATTGGAAATGCAGCCCCCGCACCGTGCCAACCTCGCGTGAGAGCGAGTGATTGTCCTGAACGAATTCAGGCAGATAGACCCCTTCGGCTTCCAGCGTAGCTTTGTTCCAGCTCTCCGAGACAAAACCTCGATGATCGCCGAAGCGGCGGGGGGTAATCATGAGAACATCAGGGAGGTTTGTGGGGGTCGCAATCATCTGGAGTGGTCGCCTTTTCCGCGCTGCTCTGGTTCGTCATGGGCGGGGCGTCGGCGGTCGCGGGAGATGCCGCTCGAAGTCCCTCATTGGGGTAACGGGTAAGGGAAATCTGGCGGCAAGACAACGCGCCGCGCGCACGAGCCGCGTCCTGTGCGGCGCGAGGGCCACGATGGCGGGGTGCGGTGTCGGGCGCCGTGTCGGGAGATGTGTGGCGGTTGCGGTCCCACAGAACCGCTGCTAACCATTAGGCGAATCCGTTGGGGTGCCCCGTGAGGGGCTGAGAGGCGAAAGCTGACCCATTGAACCTGATCCGGACAATACCGGCGTAGGGAACGGGGCTTGATTTCGCGCGCGTTGACGCACGCTTTCTCTGTTGCCTCCGTCCCTTTGCCAAAGAGGGACGCGACGATGACAGACCGATCCACACCCGCCCATCCAAGCGCGATGACCATCGCAGGCTCCGACAGCGGTGGGGGCGCAGGTATTCAGGCCGATCTGAAAACCTTCTGCGCCCTTGGCGTCTACGGCACCTCGGCGATCACCGCGATCACGGCGCAGAACACGCGCGGTGTGTTTGCGGTCGAGGCCATTTCCCTCGCGGTTATCAAGGCGCAGATCGCCGCCGTTCTGGACGACATTCCCCCGCAGGCGATCAAGATCGGGATGCTGGCATCGCCCGAAATCGTTACCGCCGTGGCTGAGGCTCTGGCGGGGTATGGCGGGCCTGTGGTGCTTGATCCCGTGATGGTGGCGAAGTCGGGAGATGCGCTTCTGGCCGAGGAGGCGGAGGCGGCGTTGATCGAGCTTCTGGTGCCGCGTGCTGATGTGTTGACGCCGAACCTGCCCGAAGCGGCGCGGCTGTTGCGGGGCGAGCAGGCAGAGGGCGCGGATGCGGTCGAAGCGCAGGGGCAGGCGCTGCTTGCGCTTGGTTCGCGGGCGGTGGTGATGAAGGGCGGCCATGCGGCGGGCGAGACCTGCGTTGACCGCCTGATGACGCCAGCGGGCACGGTGGCCATGGCGCAGCCGCGTATCGTCACGCGCAACACCCACGGGACGGGATGCAGCCTGTCCTCGGCCATCGCCGCCGAACTGGCCAAAGGCGCGGATGTCGAGACGGCGGTGCGGCGTGCGCAGGGCTGGCTCCACGGCGCGATCCGTGCGGCTGACGGGTTGGGGATCGGCCACGGTCACGGTCCCGTCCACCATTTCCACGAGGTTTGGACATGAGGCGCGCGCGGGTCATCGGCAGCGGTGTCGCGGGGCTGTGCGTGGCAACGGAACTGGTCGCGCGGGGCGTGGAGGTGACGGTTTTCGATCATGCTAACGGGCCGGGGCCGCAGGGGTGTTCGTGGTGGGCTGGCGGGATGCTGGCACCATTTTGCGAGGGCGAGAGCGCCGAGGAATCCGTGGTGCGGCTCGGACAGGATGCGGCGGCATGGTGGGCGCGGCAGGGCGTCGAGGTCACGCATCGCGGAACGCTGGTTATCGCGCTTGGCCGTGACCATCGCGAGCTTGACCGTTTCGCACGGCGGGTGACGGGGCATGAGCGGCTCGACGCGGGCGGTGTGGCGGCGTTGGAACCCGATCTCGACGGGCGGTTCGAGCGCGCTCTGCATATCAGCGACGAGGCGCATGTCGATCCGCGCGCGGCCCTGACCCACTTGCGCGCGCGGTTGGCGGCGGCAGGGGTGTCCTTTGTGGCCGAGCGCGCGGAGATCGAGGTGGAGGCGGAAGGGCTGACCTTCGACTGTCGCGGGCTGGCGGCGCGCGATGCCTTGCCAGACCTGCGCGGGGTGAAGGGTGAAATGGCTGTGCTCAAGAGCGACGAGATCCGCCTCAGCCGTCCCGTGCGCCTGCTCCACCCGCGCTTTCCCCTCTACGTGGTGCCGCGCGGGGACGGGGTGTTCATGCTCGGCGCGACACAGATCGAAAGCGACGACCGCCGCCGTAGCGTCCGCTCGGTGCTGGAATTGCTCTCGGCGGCCTATGCGCTGCATCCCGCTTTCGGCGAGGCGGAACTGCTGGAGATCGGCGTCGATGCACGCCCCGCCTTTCCCGACAACCTGCCGCGCCTGTCACGGCGCGGGGACACGATCCACGTCAACGGCCTTTTCCGTCACGGCTTCTTGCTTGCTCCCGCCTTGGCGCGGATGGCGGTGGAGGCGGCGATGGAGGGCAGCAAACCGGAGTTCTGGCATGAAAATCATGATTAACGGCACCCCCACGGACGTGCGCGGCGACACGCTTGCGGAGGTTCTGGACACGCTTGGCTATGGCGGGGCGAAGGTCGCCACCGCCGTGAACGAGGAGTTTGTGCCCGCGGCGGCACGGGCGCAGGTGACGCTGGCCGAAGGCGACCGCGTCGAGATCGTCACGCCACGGCAGGGAGGCTGAGATGGAGTTCTACGGAACAGACGTGTCATCGCGCCTGATGCTCGGCACGGCGCAATATCCGTCGCCCGACATTCTGGCGGAGGCGTTCAGGCGTTCTGGCGCGGGGATCGCGACGGTTTCGGTGCGCCGCGAGGCGGGGGGCGGGCGCGCGGGGGCGGCCTTTTGGGAGTTGGTGCGCGACTTGGGTGTCGCGGTGCTGCCCAACACGGCTGGGTGCCATTCTGTGCGCGAGGCGGTGACGACGGCGCAGATGGCGCGGGAGTTGTTCGACACCCGCTGGATCAAGCTCGAAGTCATTGGCCATGCGGACACGCTCCAACCTGATCCTTTCGCGCTGGTGGAGGCCGCGCGCATTCTGACCGAGGAGGGGTTTCAGGTTTTCCCCTATACGACCGAGGATGTGGTTCTGGCCGAGCGGCTGCTCGCGGCGGGCTGCGAGGTGCTGATGCCTTGGGGCGCGCCCATCGGGACGGGCTTGGGTCTGACCAATGTCTACGGGCTGCGGACCCTGCGCGCGCAATTCCCCGATGTGCCGATGGTGGTGGATGCGGGACTTGGCCTGCCCAGTCAGGCGGCTGCGGCGATGGAGATGGGCTTTGACGCGGTGCTGCTCAACACTGCCGTTGCCAAGGCGGGCGACCCTGCGGCGATGGCCGAGGGGTTTGCGCGCGCGGTGGCGGCGGGGCGTCTGGCCTATGAGGCCGACCCGATGGAGCCACGCGATATGGCCGCGCCTTCGACACCTGTTCTCGGAAAGGCCTTCCTGTCATGACGCTTGATCGTTTCTACCCGATTTTTGACGGGCCGGAGTGGCTCGACCGTATGTTGCCGCTTGGTGTTCGGCTGGTGCAGTTGCGGATCAAGGATGCGCCCGAGGATCGGCTGCGGCAAAGCGTGATCGCGGCGCAGGCGGCCTGTCGCGCCCACGGGGCGGTGCTTGTGGTCAATGACCATTGGCGCATCGCGATTGATGCGGGTTGTGACTGGGTGCATCTGGGTCAGGAGGATCTTGATACCGCCGATCTGCCCGCGATCCGTCGGGCGGGGATCAAACTCGGGGTCAGCACCCATGACTACGCCGAGCTTGATCGCGCGATGTCGCTGTCGCCCGACTACGTCGCGCTCGGCCCCGTCTACCCGACCATTCTCAAGAAGATGAAATGGCGTGAGCAAGGGCTGGAGCGGGTGCGCACGTGGAAAGGGGGGATCGGTGATCTTCCGCTTGTGGCCATCGGCGGGATGAGCGTGGAGCGCGCGGCGGGGGCTTTCGAGGCAGGGGCGGATATTGTCTCGGTCGTTACCGACATCACTCTCAACGACGATCCCGAAGCGCGGCTGCGTCAGTGGGTTGAGGTGACGCGATGAGCCGTTACGCACGCCAGATCGCCGTGACGGATTTCGGACCGCAGGGGCAGGAGCGCCTGCGTGCAGCGCATGTGTTGGTTGTCGGCGCGGGCGGGCTTGCCGCGCCCGTGCTGCAATACCTTGGCGGCGCTGGGGTGGGGCGTATTCGCCTTGTCGATCCTGACCGCGTGGAGGTGAGCAACCTGCATCGTCAGACCCTGTTCCGCGCGGCAGATATTGGTCGCCCCAAGGTCGAGGCTGCTGCCGCTGCGGTGACAGGATTGAACGCCGATTGTGTCGTCGAACCCGTGGTGGCTGCGCTTGATCCTGCCAATGTTGCGGCCCTTTGCGCGGGTGTCGATCTGGTGCTCGATTGCGCCGACAGTTTCGCGGTGAGCTATATCCTGTCGGACGCCTGCCATGCGTCTGAGCGGGTGCTGGTCACGGCCTCCGCGCTTGGCACGGACGGCTATGCGGCGGCGCTTTGTGGCGGGGCGCCGAGCCTGCGGGCGGTGTTTCCTGATCTGCCTGCGCGGGGAGGGTCATGCGATGCGGATGGTGTGATTGGCCCCGTGGTCGGTGTCATCGGTGCGCTTCAGGCGCAGATGGCTGTGGCTTTGATCGCGGGTCTAGAGCCGTCGCCGCTAGGGCGGTTGGTCACTTTCGACGGGCGGGACTTCCGCTTTGGAGGCTTCCGCTTTTCAGGCGCGCCCGAACCTGCGCATTGCCCGCGTTTCCTTGCCGCCTCGCAAATCCGCGAGGGTGACTTCGTGGTTGATCTGCGCATCGAAGGGGAGGCGCCCCTCGTGCGCCCCACGGCCCTGCGCTTGAGTGTGGATGATTTCGGCCCGCACGGCCCCGTGCCCGCCCAAGGCCAGCGTGCCGTTCTGTGCTGTCGTTCGGGGCTGCGCTCGTGGGCCGCTGCCGAACGGCTGTCGCGTGTCTGGGATGGTGAGATTGTCCTTGCCGCCCTTGGCGACAGCATTCCCGCAAACATTCCAAACGGAGATAATTGAATGAAATTCCGACTTGCCACTCTCGGCCTTCTGGCCGCGCTCCCTGCCTCCGCGCAGGATCATATGACGGTCGTGCTCGACTGGTTCGTGAACCCCGATCACGGGCCGATCATCGTGGCCGAAGAGATGGGCTATTTCGACGCCGAAGGGCTGGAGGTCGAGGTCATCGCCCCCGCCGATCCCGCCGATCCGCCGAAGATGGCCGCCGCGGGGCGTGCCGATCTGGCGATTTCCTACCAGCCGCAATTGCACCTGCAAGTGGCCGAGGGGATGCCGCTTGTGCGCGTGGGCACACTGGTCGCCACGCCGCTCAACTGCCTGCTGGTGTTGGAGGATGGCCCCGTGGCACAGATCGCGGACCTTGAAGGGCGCAAGGTCGGTTTCTCGGTGGCGGGTGTCGAGGAGGCGCTTTTGTCGGCGATGCTGTCGAGTGCCGACCTCACGATGGCGGATATCGATCTGGTCAATGTCAACTGGTCGCTCTCGCCCGCGCTGATGTCGGGACAGGTCGATGCCGTCATCGGGGCCTTCCGCAATTTCGAGTTGAACCAGATGGAGATCGAAGGTGTTGCGGGGCGGTGTTTCTATCCCGAGGAGGAGGGCGTGCCGACCTATGACGAGCTGATCTACGTGGCCAACCCCGACGGGATGGACGCCGATGTGATCCGCCGTTTCCTTGCCGCGACCGAGAAAGCCACGCAGTTCATCGTCAACCATCCGCAGGAAAGTTGGGAGGTTTTTGCAGCCACGTCCGATGAGTTGGATGACGCGCTCAATGCGCAGGCGTGGGTCGATACGATCCCGCGCTTTGCCCTGCGACCTGAAGCGCTTGACGCGGGACGTTATGCGCGGTTCGAGGCCTTTCTGGAGGCGTCGGGGCTTGTCACCGAGCCCCGCCCTGTCTCTGCGCTCGCCGTCGATCTGGGTGCGCAATGAGCTACGGTGAGACATTTCCGCTCTGGCGTGCGGGTGCAGGGAAGGCATGGCGCGCCTATACGCGGCACGCCTTTGTCGAAGGGCTGCGCGACGGGTCGCTGCCGCGTGCGGCCTACCTGCGCTACATGGTTCAGGACTATCTCTTCCTTGTGCATTTCTCCCGCGCATGGGCGCTCGCTGTGACCAAGGCCGATACGCTCGACGAGATGCGGGCCTGTGCGGCGACGGTGGATGCGCTGTTGAATGAGGAGATGCGTTTGCACCTGCGCAGTTGCGCAGAGGCGGGGATCACGGAGGGTGAGATCACTACCGCCGAGGAGGAGCTGCAAAACCTCGCCTATACGCGCTACGTGCTTGATGCGGGGCATTCGGGCGATTTCCTCGACCTGCTGGCCGCGCTCGCGCCTTGCGTTCTGGGCTATGGCGAGATTGGAGCAAGGCTTGGTGAGGAAGCAGGCGAGACACCCTATCGCGACTGGATCGAGACCTATGCCAGCGCGGAGTATCAGCGCACCTGTCATGAGGTGGGCGCGCTGATCGACGGGGCAGTGGCGCGGCGGCTCGGCGATGCGCCCGAAAGCAGCCCGCGTTGGCCGCGCTTGTGCGCACGCTTTGCCACGGCAACGCGGCTGGAGGCGGAGTTCTGGAGCATGGGGATGTCATGAGGCAGGCGGCCCCTGCGCTGCGCATTGAAGGGAGCGCCACGATTGGCGGCACGCCGATCTTCGGCCCGCTTACGCTGGAGGTGCCTGCGGGGGCGTGGACCTGTTTGCTTGGCCCGTCGGGCGTGGGCAAATCCACCATTCTGCGGCTCTTTGCTGGGCTGGGTGATGGCGTTGCATTTGATGGCGAAGTGACGGCGGACGACGCCGCGCCGCTAGAGCGGCGGCTGGCGCTGATGGCGCAGTCCGATTTGCTCCTGCCGTGGCTGACCGTGATCGAGAACCTTACGCTGGGCGCGCGGTTGCGGGGGGAGGATATGGCCCATGCGCAGGCGCGGGAGGTGCTGGCGCGTGTCGGACTTGCCGCCCATGCCGAGAAACGGCCCGATGCCCTGTCGGGCGGGCAGCGTCAGCGAGTGGCGCTGGCCCGCACCTTGATCGAGGATCGTCCCGTTGTGCTGCTCGACGAGCCGTTTTCGGCGCTCGATGCGCGGGCGCGGGCGCAGATGCAGGATTTGGTGGCCGAATTGCTGGCGGGGCGGACGGTGCTTCATGTCACCCATGACGCGGCGGAGGCAGCGCGGTTGGGCGAGCATATCGCGCTGATGACCCGAGCGGGTATCCAACGCATTCCGCCACCCGAGACACCCGTGCCGCGTGCCTATGATGCGCCCGAGACACTGGCCTTTCAGGGGCGGCTGTTGCGGCGGCTTATGGAGGCGGCATGAGACCTGTGCTGCGTGTGACCGTCGTGGTGCTCCTCGCGCTTGTCGCGTGGCAGGGGATCGTGACGCTGGCCGAATTGCCGCACTATATCCTGCCCGCTCCGCGCGCGGTATTTGCGACCTTATGGGGGAGCCGTGCGCTGCTGGCCGAACATGCGCTTGTCACCGCCACGGAGGTGGTGATCGGGCTTGCGCTTGGCGCGGCACTGGGCTTTGTCTCGGCCGTTGCGATGGCGGCCAGCCCGCTTGTGCGCGCCGCGCTGCGCCCGATGCTGGTGTTCAGTCAGGCCGTGCCTGTCTTCGCCCTTGCGCCGATCCTAACGCTTTGGCTCGGCTACGGGTTGCTGTCCAAGGTCGCCATGGCGCTGCTCATCATCTACTTCCCAGTGACCTCATCCTTTTTCGACGCGCTGATGCGCACGCCGCAGGGGTGGCTGGAACTGGCCCGCGTCATGAACGCCACGCCCGCGCGGCTCCTGTGGCGGTTGCGTGTGCCTGCGGCCATGACGGGATTTGCCTCCGGTTTGCGGCTTGCGGCGGTCTATGCGCCGATTGGAGCGATCATTGGCGAGTGGGTGGGGGCGTCGAACGGACTTGGCTATCTGATGCTGCTGGCGAACGGGCGGGCGAAGATCGACCTGATGTTCGCCGCATTGATCGTGCTGGCCCTGCTCACGCTTACGCTACACGCCGCGACGGATGCGTTGTGTCGGTATCTGTGGGAGCGATGACGCACGGGCCGCGCGGCGTCGGCACATAAAAAGCCGTGCAAAACCTATCCTTGGGCAGATGGAAAAATTTTCTTTACAAAAATAGTCGGATTAATTACCTGTGCCGCGAACACGGCCAGCACCCCCATCGGTAGCCAGCTCTAAAACGCTAGAAACCCTTGGGGATATCATGAACACGCGCACTCACCTTCTGGCGGGAGCGGCGATTGCTGCCGTTGCTTTGCCTTCTCACCTGCTTGCACAAGAACTTCACCTCGGCACCATCGTGCTGGGCGAGAGCCTGCGCTCGCTCGAAACCGATACTGCAACCGCGCAGACGGTCATCGACCAAGAGGAACTGGACGCCCGACAGGCCTCCACTCTGGCCGAGTTGATCGACACCGTGCCAGGTGCAACGCTGTCGAACGCGGCGACGCCGCAGGGGGCGTCGATCAACATTCGCGGGCTTGGGGCCGATGCGGGCACCTACGGGTCGAATACCAAGGTTAATGTCGTCGTCGATGGCGTCGCCAAGGGGCAGGAAGAGATCTACCGCCAAGGCAGCACCCTGACGATGGAGCCCGAGCTTTTCAAACAGGTGAAGGTCATTCGTGGCCCCGGTGAGAGCTTCCGCTTTTCCTCGGGGGCGATTGGCGGGACGGTTGAGGCCGTCACCAAGGATGCCGCGGATTTCCTTGAAGACGGGGACACATTCGCCTTCCGCCAGAAACTCGCCTACCAGTCGAACGGCGAAGGCGGCATGACCACTTCGATCCTCGCGTGGGCGCCTGATGACAAACTCGATATCATCGGCTTCTACGGCTACCGCACGGCGGAGGACTACAAAGACGGTGACGGCACGGTGCTGGCCGATACGGGCTATGACCTTGGCTCGTCGCTCTTGAAAGTGACGTATCACGCCTCCGACGCGATGAGTTTTTCCGCCTCCTATTCGCGGTCTGAAAACCGTCTTGAAGATGTCAGCTACGATTTCATCGGCTCGACCTTCCCCGTCCTCGTCGATGCGGATGTCGAAGACAAGACCGCCTATGTCGCGATGGAATACAACCCCGCCGACAACGACCTGATCAATGCGACGGTCAAGCTGGTTTACTCCGACGAGTTGATCGAGAACGTATCGGGCACGACATCCTCCACGCTCTACAACGCCGACAACCGCACCGAGCGCCTCGCGCTGATTGTCGAGAACGAAGCGTGGTTCTCGACGGGCGCGGTTGATCACACCCTGCTGACAGGGTTCGAGATCGGGCGGCGCGAACGCAGTTCGATTTCCGACACGGGCACGAATGCAGGCTCCACCCCAGGCGGGACGGATGAATACACCGCCGTCTATGTTACGGATGAAATGGCGTGGGGCGGTCTGACCCTGACCCCGCAATTGCGCTACGAGAGCCAGACGATCACCTCCGACAACAACTCGGGCGTGCCCGATGGCACGCAGTATAAGGCCTCCGATTGGGCGGGCGCTATTTCTGCGCGCTACGAGATTGCATCGGGCTTCGCCGTGTTCGGCACGCTGGCCTATAACACCAACCTGCCGATCATCGACGACCTGACCAGCGCGACGAACATCGAGACAACGGAGAAGGCCGTGACGCAGGAAGTGGGCTTCTCCTACGACGCGCAAGATGTCTTCTCGGCCAACGACACTTTCTCGGTGAAACTCACGGGCTTTGAAACCCGCGTGTGGGACAACACAACCTACTCGAACTACGCGCCCAGCCCCGACACCTCCCACATCGGGTTGAAAGGGATCGAGGCCGAACTGTCCTACGCCCACGAGCAGTTCTACATCGACTTCAACGCAGCCCGCATCCGTGGCGAATGGGGCGATGGCAGCCCGTTCAACAACGCGCCTGCGGATTCGGTGCAGCTCACCTTGGGTAAGCGGTTCCTCAACGACCAACTCGATCTTGCCGTCGAGATGCGCCACGACTGGGCGACCGACCGCAACGTGCAATACTCTGGTTTGTCCGAGCACCATGATGCTTTCGACGTGTTCAACCTTACGGCCGCCTACAAGCCCGACAGCGGAGTGCTGGAAGGTGTCGAGTTGCGCGCCGCAATCGAGAACGTCTTTGACACCGACTACAAACCTTACCTGAGCAGCAAGGCCGCACCAGGCCGTACGTTCAAACTGTCGGTCGTGAAAACGTTCTGATCGCGCCCATTGCGGCGCGTTGTCGAGGCGCGCCGCATCCTTTCCCTTTTTCGCCTCTCACAGGAGCCAGCCATGACCAAGCAAATGACCACTGATGACATCCGAAAAGCCAAGGCCGAGAGTTCGGGCGTTCGTGACCGCGATCTCGCAAACAGCCTAGGCATTTCCGAGGCCGAACTCCTCGCCGCGCAGATCGACGGTGTGACGGGGATCACTGTGACGCGTATCGCTCATGACCCTGATACGGTGATGCCCGCGCTCAAGGTTCTGGGCGATGTCATGGCGCTGACCCGAAACGATAGCGCGGTGCATGAGCGCGTCGGCACCTTCGAGGATTACCGCTCGGGGAAACATGCCTCGATGGTTCTGGGGCCGCATATCGATACGCGCATTTTCCCCGCCCATTGGGGTTTCGGTTTTGCCGTCGAGTTGGAAACCGAGAAAGGCACGCGCAAGTCGCTGCAATTCTTCGACCGTCAGGGCAATGCGGTGCAGAAAGTCTACATGCGTGACCGGTCCAATCACGAGGCGTGGGACGGGTTGGTTGCCGATCTGAAGATCGCGGACCAGTCGGGCGTGATCGAGGTGCGCCCGCGCAAGCCCGTGGAGGCGGCGAAGGTCAATGCGGAGAAGCGCGAAGAACTGGTCGCCGAGTGGAAGGAGATGACGGACACCCACCAGTTCAACCGCATCACCCGCAAGCTCGGCATGAACCGCCTTGGCGCCTATCGCCTCGCGGGTTCGCCATTCGTGCGCCAGATCGCTCCCTCCGAAGTCGAAGGCTTCTTCCGCGCTGTCTCGGAAGCCGATCAGCGCGTCGTCTTCTTCGTTGGCAATCAGGGGAATATCCAGATCCACTGGGGCCGCATGAAGAACATCAAGATGATGGGGCCGTGGCTCAATGTCCTCGATCCGCTCTTCAACCTTCACCTGCGCGCCGATCATATCGCCGAGGTCTATGTCGTCGACAAGCCGACCAAACGCGGTCCCGCCGTGTCGCTGGAGGCCTTTGACGGGAAGGGCGCGCTGATCTTCCAATGTTTCGGAATGCGCGATCCCAAAGCGCCCGATGAGGATACGCTCGATACTTGGCATGGCATTCTGGATGCGCTGCCGACCATGGTGGAGGAAGTGGTATGAACCGACTTCTTGCCGCTCTGATCATGGCGGTCGCGCCGAGCCTCGCCGCCGCCGAGAGCTACCCCGATGCGTCGCGGATCGTGGCCATTGGCGGGCCTGTGACCGAGGCGGTTTTCGCGCTTGGTGAAGGGCATCGTGTCGTCGCGCGCGATACCACCTCGCGCTTTCCTGACGAGGTGAACGCCCTTCCCGATGTGGGCTATATGCGCCAGCTTTCGGCGGAGGGTGTTCTCTCCGTCGGGCCTGATCTCATCATCACCCGCGACACCGCGGGGCCGCCCGAAGTCCTCGACCAGCTTCGCGCCGCCGCCATTCCGATGGTGGAAACCCGTGACGCATTCACGGCGGAGGCGGTTGCCGAAAATGTCCGCATCGTGGGCGAGGCGCTTGGTGTGGTTGACAAGGCCGAGGAACTGGCCGCGACGATTGAGGCTGATTTCGCCGAACTCGCCGCCGCGCGGGCCGATGGTGCCGCGCCGCGCGTGGTATTCGTCCTCTCCAATCAGGGCGGGCGGCTCAACGTTGCGGGGCGTGGCACGGGGGCGCATGGTGTGCTGGAGCTGGCCGGAGCCGAGAATGTCTTTGCCGATGATTTCGAGGGCTACAAGATTGCTTCCGACGAAGCGATCATTGCCGCGGCGCCCGATGTGGTTCTGATGATGGAGCCCACGGGCGAAGAGGAGCATGACGCGCGGCGCGCGGACACCCTTGCCCTGCCTGCGATCTCGCAAACTCCTGCGGGACAGAACGGAGCCTTCGTGCTGGTTCCCCCTGCGGCGCTTGGCTTCGGTCCGCGCACGGCGTCTATGGCCAAACAACTCCGCGCCGATCTTCTGGCCGCGACGGGGCAGTAAGATGGTGGCGTCGAGCATCATTGCGGAGGGGTCGCACGGCCCGATTGCAGGCGACAGGCGGCATAAGGCGGCACTCCTGCGCATGATCCTGTGTGTCGCACTTGGCCTGTCCGTCCTTGTCGGGCTTGGCTGGGGTGCGGCGGGTGATACCGATGTGATCGGCGCACTTCTGGCGGGGCTGGGGATCGGTGAGGCCTCCCTGCGCGACATGACGATTATCTGGGACATTCGGATGCCGCGCGTGTTGACCGCCGTTCTGGTCGGGGCGTCGCTGGCAGTGTCGGGTGCGGTGATGCAGGGGCTGTTCCGCAACCCGCTCGCCGATCCGGGCTTGGTCGGCGTGAGCGCAGGCGCGGGCTTCGGCGCGGTGGCGGCCATCGTTCTCGGCGGCTTTCTCCCCGCAGCAATCTCGGCCATCACGGGTCACTACCTCGTGCCATTCGCCGCTTTCCTCGGCGGTTGGACCTCAACCCTGATCCTTTACCGCATTGCCACGCGCGGCGGGCGGACCTCGGTGGCGACCATGCTGCTCGCGGGCATCGCGCTCGGTGCGCTTACGGGCGCGCTCACGGGGTTCATCGTCTACAAGGCCGACGACAACCAGCTGCGCGACCTGACCTTCTGGGGCATGGGGTCGGTGGCTGGTGCGACATGGGCGAAGATCGCGGTGGCGGGGCCGATCATCATGCTCGCGCTCCTGACCGCCCCCTTTCTCGCCCGCAGTCTCGATGCGCTCGCGCTCGGTGAACCCGTTGCGCGGCACATGGGGATCGACACGCAAAAGATGAAACGGCTCGCCATCGTTTCGGTCGCGGCCTCGGTGGGGGCCTCGGTCGCTATCACGGGTGGCATCGGCTTCGTCGGTATCGTGGTGCCGCATCTGCTGCGGCTCTTGCAAGGCCCGGAGCATCGCAATCTTCTGCCCAATGCGGCGCTTTTCGGTGCGGTGGTCCTGTTGCTGTCCGATATGATCAGCCGCGTCGTCGTCGCCCCCGCAGAGCTTCCCATCGGGATTGTGACGGCCAGCCTCGGCGGTCCGTTCTTCCTGTGGATCCTGTTGAAAAACCGTTCCCTTCTGGAGGGTTGAGAATGATCACCTGTCGGTCTCTGAGCGTTCATCTTGGCGGGCGCAATGTCCTCGAAGACGTGGATTTCCGCGCCCAAGCGGGCGCGCTTACCGCGATTGTCGGCCCCAACGGGTCGGGCAAAACCACGCTTCTGCGCGCGCTCACGCAGGAGCAAATCTATACGGGCGAGGTGCATTTCGACGGCGCGTCTTTGGCTGATCTCAGCCCCGTCGAACTGGCCACACGGCGCGCGGTTCTTCCGCAATCGGCCAATATCGCCTTTCCCTTTACCGTGCTCGAACTGGTCCGCCTCGGTCTCACGGCAGGGCTGTCGACGGGGGATCTGACCGCCCGCGATCACCTGCCGACCCGTGCGCTCGAAAGGGTCGGTCTTCACGGGTTCGAGGGGCGGCTGGTGCAAGACCTGTCTGGCGGCGAGCGTCAACGCGCGCAACTCGCGCGGGTCTTGGTGCAAATCTGGGAACCCGTGCTGGATGGTCAGCCGCGCTGGCTGTTCCTTGATGAGCCGGTCTCCGCGCTCGATATCGGGCACCAGTTGATGATTATGTATGTGGCCAAGGATTACGCCGACGCGGGCGGCGGGGTGGTCGCCGTGATGCACGATCTCAACCTGACCTCCATGTTCGCCGATCATGTTGTCCTTCTGGGCAATGCGCGGGTTCAGGCCAGCGGGTCGCCGCAGGATGTGCTGACCGATCACGCGCTCTCGGCCTGTTACGGCTGCCCGCTGCGCACCAATACGCCACCGCCGTCGGGCCGTCCGTGGATCTTGCCGCAGGCCGCCGAACGCATGGGGGTCTGAGACAGGGAGTTGGTTATCCCCGCACAAGAGAAAGCGCGGCCATTTTGCAAGGGCCGCGCTTTGAGCAAGGGGGTGTCGGGGATCACTTCGTCAGAATGAGTTTGTTCAGTCGGGTGATCCGTAGGGTGTAGGCCTGACCGTCGTGAAGGATCTGGGCCACCTGACCGCCGCCCGTGAGTTTCTCGGCCTCGTGAACGGGGGTCTTTGTCGGGGCGGATTGTTCCTTGATGGTCATTTGAGGCCTCGTGAAAGGGCAGTTTCGTCGAAATCGTTGATCATGCGGTCGACCAGTTGCGAGGACGGCCAGCCGTGAAAAAACGCCTGCGACAGCGCCTCGTATTTGTCGTTCCAGGTCAGTGGTTCGGGCGTTTTACGGGTGTTTTGGTTTGAGTGGTCCATTTTGCGTTTTCCGTTTCATGTCGCGATTCATCTTGTGCGAATCTTCAATTCTTATTGTTTTACTCAACTATCGCATTTAGGCCAAAACAGGCGAAATAATCAACAATAGTGGCACTTTTATTTCTGATTAATTTTGTAGGCTATTGCAAGGAGCCGCGTCTTGTGGTTTCTGACGCTCAGTGTTCCAGCCATGAAGCTGCGGCTTCTCGCAAGATCCACACCCCCACAATTTCGGAGAAACGTCGTGCGATCTCTCATTGCATTCATGGCGGCCATTTCCCTGCCGCTTTCCGCGTCCGCCCAAGGCGCAACACCCCGACTTGCCGTCGAACTCAACGCGGCTGAGTCCGTCGAGGCGGGGTGCCGTCTGTCCTTTCACACCACCAACTCTTTTGATGCCGATCTGGAGAGCCTGATCCTCGAAGCGGTGCTGTTCGATGCGAACGGGCAGGTTGACCAGATGACCATGCTGGACTTCGGCGCGATCCCCGCGAACCGCTCCCGCGTGCGCCAGTTCGTGCTGGGCGGCGAGGACTGCGCGGGCCTCGGCGCGCTTTTGATCAATGGGGCCGCGACCTGTGATGGAGAGGGGCTGACGGTCGCGTCTTGCGACAAGGCCATGCAGTTTACCTCGCGCACGGAAATCGAGGCTGCCCAATGATGAACCTGCTGTCCGAAACGATTACCCGAATTGCCGATCTCGGCGGGCCTGTCGTTCTGATCCTGATTGCCGTGTCGATCATGGCCACGGCGGTGATCCTCTTCAAACTCTGGCAGTTTTTCAGCGCGCGTGTGGGCCAGCACCGGGCGCTGAAGGAGGCGGTCGAGGCATGGGATCGTGGCGAGGTGGAGGTAGCAAAGACACATCTGCAACGCTCGCGCAGCTACCTACGCGCGGTGTTGGATCAGGCGATGTCGGGGCAAACCGATAGTGCACGCCTTGAGGCCGAGGCCGAGACACGGTTTGCGCGATTGGAAAGCGGGTTCCGCTTCCTCGACAGCGTTGCGCAGATGGCACCGCTCCTTGGTCTTTTCGGCACGGTCCTTGGGATGATCTCCGCCTTTCAGGCGCTCCAGTCGGCAGGATCGCAAGTCGATCCAACCGTTCTTGCGGGCGGGATATGGGTGGCGCTTCTGACCACTGCCGTGGGGCTGGCCGTGGCGATGCCAACGGCGCTGATCCTGAGTTGGCTGGAAACCCGAATGGAGAAAGAGCGCGTCTTTGCCGAACGCGCGGTGCATACCATCCTGTCACCGACACGGACGCAGGCCGATGCGTAAAAAACCGCGCGCCAGGCAGGTATCTATGACGTCTTTGATCGACGTTATCTTCCTGCTTTTGCTGTTCTTTATGCTGACGTCCACCTTCTCGCGCTATGCGGAGGTGGAGCTTGCCTCCCCCGCGGGCGCGGGCGGGGCGGCCAAGGATATCAAGCCTGTCTTCGTGCAACTCACTCCCACGGAGGTCACGGTGAACGCGCGTCCCGCGAGCCTTGAAACCCTGCCGCTACGTCTACAAGCAGACCGCCCGACGGGTGAGGAGGTCACGGTTGTCGTCGCGCTCAAGGGTGAAGTAACGGCGCAACGCCTGACCGACATGTTGATCGTTTTGAAAGGCGTGGACGGCGTGCGTCCGCTCCTCATGGGGGCGTCATGAAACGCAGGGTGAAGAGGAAGGCAGAACCGACCATCGCGTTGATCAATGTGGTGTTCCTGATGCTCGTGTTCTTCCTGATCGCGGGCACGATTGCGCCGCCCGTTGATCCTGATTTGAAACTGATCCGCACGGCTGATCTTGATGTGGTCTCGCCCCCTGACGCGCTGGTGATCGGAAGCGATGGCACGTTGAGCTATCGGGGGGAGCCTCTGGCCCAAGCGGCCGACTATCTGGACCTCGCGCCGCAAAATGCGGGCACGGTGCGCATTCTCCCCGACCGAGACCTTGATGCGACTGCGCTGATCAAAGTGGCGGCGGACCTCAAGGGCGCGGGGGCCGAGCGTATTGTGATCGTGGGCGAGCGAAATGCGAATGGAGAGATGCAATGACCCTCACAAGAGCCTTCGTAAAATTCACCTCCCTGAGCGCGGCAGTTTTCGCTCACGGGGCGGTAGCAATGGTGCTGGTGTCGCAGCTAGCCATCGAGATGGAGGAGGCGCAGGGCGGCGCGGAGGTGGCATTGGGATCGTCTTTTGCGGATATGGCGGCGGGCACGCTCAGCGCGGCCACGCCACCAGATACGATGGTTGAGCCCGAGGATCACGCCGAGCCGCTTGAGGTCGAGCGCCCTGAAGTCGATGCCGCCGAGCAACCTGAACCGCTAAAGACCGAGCAGCCCCAGACGCTTGCCGCGGAACCGGCGAAGCCGCTCGCTGCTGTTCAGGGGACTGTCCCGATCCAGCCAGTGTCGCGCGCCACTGTTGCGGCTGAGCCGCCCGAGACAACGATCAAGGCGGAACCCGAAAAAGAGGCGCCGAAACCCAAACCCAAACCCGCGCCCGAAAAGGAAAAGCCCAAGGTCGAGAAAAAGGCACCGCCCAAGCCCAAGGGCAACGCCGAGGCCAATGCACGGGCAGGGGATGCGAGCGGGAAAACGGAGGCAAAAGCTGCCGCGCGAGGCAATCAGGGCGCGTCCAAACAGTCGGGTAACGCCGCCGCTTCGAATTACCCTGGCAAGGTGATGCAGAAACTGTCGCGCGTCCCGCGTCCGCGTGTGCGCTCGAAAGGGGCGGCGGTTGTCACATTTACCCTGTCGGCAAGCGGCGGGCTGGCCAGCGCCACGATCACGAAAAGCTCTGGATCGAAAGAGTTGGACCGTGCAGCCCTGACGGTCGTCAAACGGGCAAGCCCCTTTCCCGCACCTCCCGCAGGCGCGCTGCGCCAGTTCTCGGTGAGTATTTCGGGCAAGTAGGTGTGACGAATGAGGCGTGTTTGTCCCCGATCTGCCTGCGCGGGTCTCACACTCACGCCGTAGCGCGATAGACAAGCTCGGCCTTGAAGGCACATTCCTGTGCCGCCACACCCTCGCTCTTTGTCGGCGACAGAAGCTCCAGCGCCTTTTGCGCCAGTTCATCAATCGGGAGCGCAATTGTCGTCACGCCCCCTTGAATCCAGCGGTAGAAACTGGGGTCGCCATAGCCCACGAAAGCCACGTCGTCGGGCATGGATATGCCTGCTCTCAGGCAGGCATCCAGTGCGCCGTTGGAGATCTCGAAGCCGCCGCAGACAATGGCACTTGCATTCACCTCGCCAGAAACAACTGCCTGCGCACAGGCGGCGCCGACTTCGAAAGTGGGGGCGGCGGTCTGGATCAATTCGGGCGCAACGGGCAGCGCGTTCTCTTCCATTGCCTCGATAAACGCCGTCTGACGCTGCCGCCCCGATGACAGTGCGGCGTGCGCCCCAAAATAGGAAATCCGCTTGTGGCCTTTCGCGGCAAGATGGTGGACCGCCTCTTTGATCGCGCCCGTGTCCTGAACGACCAGCGAATCCGTGTCGAAGGGTAGGGCACGTTTGCGGATGAACTGGACCGTGTGCATCCCTTGATAGAGCCGCGCGTCCGCCTCCCCTTCGGCGGGGGCGGGGACGGTGATAAAGGCACTGGCATCAAGCTCGCGCAGCTTGCGCATGGCGATCAACTCACGTTCGGGGTCGTCGTTGGTCAGATGCGTGATGAGGTGCAGGTCGCTATCCTCGCAAAGCAGCGCCAGCGTGTTTGCGAAGCGGGCGTAGAATTCGTTGACGAGGTTCGGCACGATCAGCCCGACAATCCGTGTGCCATCCCCGCGCATGGCCGTAGCCGCAGCACTTTTGACGTAGCCAAGTTCGGCGGCCCGTTTGCGGACAAGCTCGCGGGTTTCGCGCTTGACGTTGGAGCTATCGGAAAGGGCGCGGGACACGGTCATGTGCGAAATCCCTAGGTCTTGTGCCAGCGTCTTGATGGTAATTCTTCCCGACACGATCCGATCCTTCTTCATCGATTGGGGGTATCATACAGGAGGGCAGGGAGGTTGACAAAAGCCATGCCTGCCACCGCGAGGGTGCCGCGAAATGCACGCGGTATTCCGTCTGCATTAAGGTTGGTGTTCGACGATGCGCGCCCCAATTTCTGATGCACGGGTCGAAACGTTTTGACCTGATCTCGGCCTCCGTGTTAGGGACGGCGCGCTATGCGGGCCAGAGGATCCATATTCCCAATGAAAGCGGTGCTTTGGCTTGTCCTTGCGCCGTTTTTCCTCACGTCCCTCGTTGCGGATGCGGTGATGCCTGTGGCCACGGCAGATGGCCTGACGATGACCCTGTGTACTGGCGAAGGGGTTGTCGAGATCACCATTGATCCAGCCACGGGACAACCCGTTGAGAAGAGCGACACCTCCTCCTCGCAACGCTGTGACTGGGCTGCCGCGCAGCATGTGGCTGCCTTCCTTGAGACCTCTCTGCCGCGTGCAGCGGAGGGGCGCGAAATCCCACTTGAACCTGCCCTTGCGGTGACAACTCTCGTGGCGGCGCGCCGAACTGGCCTGCCGCCCGCGACAGGGCCGCCGTCGGCTATCCGAGATCAGAACAAAACATAATCTCAGATACCGAACGAGGACAGAAAATGTCGGATATTACTCCCGGGGCTGCGGCTCCGAACGCGCAGGCTGCGCGTAAATTCTATTTCATTGCATGGCGTTGGCACTTCTACGCTGGTCTTTATGTCATCCCCTTCCTGTGCATGTTGGCCCTGACCGGGCTCACCATGCTGTGGATTTCATGGAGCGCGGGGCTCGGCGGCGAACGTATCGCCGTGACACCCGCAGGCGAGGCACTGCCCGTCTCCACACTCCAGACTGCCGCCGAAGCGGCGGTGCCCGAGGCCGAAACCGTCCAATACATCGCTCCCCTTGCTGCCGACCGTGCTGCGGTTTTCGTGGTCAGTGCGGACGGAGCCAAAACGGGCGTCGCCCTTGATCCCTACCTTGGAGAAGTTGTCAAAACCTTTCCGTGGCGCGCGGGCTGGTATGACTTTGCCAATGATGTTCATGGCACATTGATGCTCGGCACCTTCGGCGACAGGCTGATCGAAATCGCGGCGAGCCTTGCGCTCGTGCTGGTCGTCAGCGGTCTCTACCTCCACTGGCCGCGCGACGGGGCGGGTTGGCGCAAGATGCTGGTGCCGCAGCTTTCGGCCAAGGGGCGGGCTTTCTGGAAGTCCCTTCATGGTGTGACAGGCTTTTGGATTTCGCTTGTGCTGGTGCTCTTTCTGCTTTCCGGCCTGAGCTGGGCTGGCGTGTGGGGCACGAAGATGGTGCAGGCTTGGAACACCTTCCCCGCCGAGAAATGGGCCGCGCCCGCATCGGATGTGACCCATGCCTCCCTCAACTCAGGCCCGACGGAAGAAGTGCCGTGGGGATTGGAACTGACGCCGATGCCAGCATCGGGGTCGCTTGAAGGCGTTGCCGCGATCAGTGGTGCCGTGACCGTCGACAAGGTCGCGGCATTCGCGCAGGCGCTCGACTTCAACGGGCGTTTCCAGATCCACATGCCCAAAGGGGAGACAGGTGTCTGGACGGTCAGCCATGACAGCATGTCCAATGACGGTCCGAAACCCACCCAAGACCGCACGATCCACATCGACCGCTACACGGGCAATATCCTCGCCGATGTGCGCTTTGCCGACTACACGCCCTATGCCAAGGCGATGGCGGTTGGCATTGCCTTCCACGAGGGGGATCTGGGTCTGTGGAACCTCGCGCTGAACACGCTGTTCTGCCTCTCGGTTCTGCTGGTCTCGGTTTCGGGTCTGGTGATGTGGTGGAAGCGCCGCCCCGCCGCCGCGCTCCGTCTCGCCGCTCCGCACCGCCCGCAGGACTTGCCGTTCTGGAAAGGAGCGGCGGTGCTCGTCATCGCGCTCGGGATCATGTTCCCGATGGCTGGCGCGGCAATCGTGGCAGTGTTGTTGCTCGACGCGACACTGTTCCGCGCTGTCCCCGCAATGAAACGTGCTGTGAGCTAACGACCACGCGCCCGATTGCACAGCCGTGCGTTGGCGTATGATAACAGCAGGTCGGCGGCCACGCATTACGCGGGTCGCCGACTTTTTGCGATTGGAGACGTAGGCTGGAAGGCAGGGCAGGGGGTGCATGCCCTATCTTGCATAGACCACTTCGGTGCCCCAGTTCGCGCAGGAAGCGGCGAGGTCGGGCACGACTTCTTGATCCGTGAAAAACGCATCCACATCCGCAAGCGAGGCGATCCGCGCCGGCGCGCTGCGGGCAAATTTCGTGTGATCGGAAATTAGGTAGGTCTTGCGGGACTGGCGCAGGATGGTTTGGCTAACATTGACCTCCTGAATGTCGAAATCGAGAAAGTCTCCGTCCTGGTCCAGCGCGGAACAGCCGATCACCGCGAGGTCGAATTTGAACTTCTGGATGGTCTGCGCCGCCAAGGTGCCGACCAGCCCGCCGTCCGAACGGCGCAAATGCCCGCCGGTCACAATGACTTCGCAATTGGGGTTGGTGGCGAGAATATTGGCCACGTTCATGTTGTTGGTCACAACCATCAGGCCTTCGTGCTGGAGCAACTCCTGCGCAACCGCCTCCGTGCTTGTGCCGATGTTGAGAAACAGGGAGATGCCGTTGGGGATGCGTGCGGCACAGGCCCGCGCGATGGCGGTTTTCGCGTCGGCATTGAGGAGGCGGCGGTCTTCGTAGCCAATGTTCGACGTGCCTGAAGGCATCACCGCCCCGCCATGCACCCGTTCCAGCCGTCCCTCATCTGCAAGTTCGGACAGGTCGCGGCGGATCGTCTGAAGCGAAACGCCGAAATGCTCGGCCAGACCTTCCACCGTCACTTTCCCTGTCTTTCGGGCGATCTCGATGATTACGGGATGGCGGAAGTTATTGGACATATCGGTTCGCTTTGGCTCGTTTTTGCTAAGTTCCTCCTACAAGACCCCATTATTTCCTCGCGAATCCAGTCGATTCTTTCCCGAAGTGCAGAAAAATACGGAAAAAGGGCATGATGGATACAGGGCATGTTCGCAATTCGATCACGCAACGCATTGAAACTCCCTGCCATTTTGAAAAACGAACAAAACCGAAAGAAACGACTTGCGAGTTTGATCTGTTCGCGTGTAAATTTTTGCGAAGACACGGAGGGCTGAGTGTGAGCGGACAGGAAGTTTCGAATCCGGTCGATCTGTTTGTGATCGGCGGCGGTATCAATGGCTGCGGAATTGCGCGTGACGCCGCAGGGCGCGGATATTCCGTGACGCTTGCGGAGATGGACGATCTCGCCTCCGCCACTTCGTCTGCCTCAACCAAACTGTTTCACGGCGGGTTGCGCTATCTGGAGTATTTCGAGGTGCGACTGGTGCGCGAGGCGCTGATCGAACGCGAAGTGCTGTTGCGTGCCATGCCGCATATCAGCTGGCCCATGCGGTTCGTGCTGCCCTATCACAAGGACATGCGGTTCGAGGCGGAAACACCGACCTCCAAGTTGCTCTCCGTCGTGATGCCGTGGATGAAGGGCCGCCGCCCTGCATGGCTGATCCGTTTGGGCCTGTTCCTTTATGACCATCTGGGCGGGCGCAAAATCCTGCCTGCGACCCAGACCCGTGATCTGCGGGGCTCGCCAGAGGGTGCGCCACTGCAAGAACGGTTTGCCAAGGCTTATGAATATTCCGATTGCTGGGTTGAGGATTCGCGTCTCGTCGCGCTCAATGCCCGCGATGCCGAGGCACGCGGGGCGACGATCATGACCCGCACCAAAGTGACCCATGCCGCCCGCGAAGGCGATTTGTGGCGCATTGAGGTGCAAGACATGGAAAGCGGCGCGACGCAGACCCATTACGCGAAAATGCTGGTGAATGCGGCGGGCCCGTGGGTTGGCGATGTGATCCACGAGACGATTGAACTGCCCTCGAAAGAAGGCGTGCGCCTCGTGCGTGGCAGCCATATCGTGACACGTAAGCTCTACGATCACGACAAATGCTATTTCTTCCAGGGCACCGACGGGCGGATCATCTTCTCCATTCCTTACGAGACGGATTTTACCCTGATCGGCACCACGGATGCGGAGCATCGCGACCCGTCCGAGAAACCCTACTGCACCGATGAGGAACGCGATTACCTGATCGCCTTCGCCAACAAGTATTTCAAAGAGCCGATTTCTGCGGAAGATGTGGTTTGGAGCTATTCCGGTGTGCGCCCGCTCTATGACGATGGCGCGTCTTCGGCGACAGCGGCCACGCGGGACTATACGCTCAAGGTGGATGCGACCGCTGGTGCGCCAGTGCTGAATATTTTCGGCGGCAAGATCACGACCTATCGTCGCCTTGCCGAAAGTGCGCTTGAAAAGATTTCCGAACACCTGCCGGACACGAAGGGCCCGTGGACGGCGGGTGTGCCTCTCGCGGGGGGTGACTTCCCTGTCGACGGCGTTGCGACCCTCGTGGAGCAACTGTGTGCCCGCTACCCGTTCCTGACTGACCGCTGGGCCAAACGTCTGGTGCGGGCCTACGGCACGGAAGCGCAAGAGGTGCTCGGAACGGCGAAGACCGTCGAGGATTTGGGCGAGGATTTCGGTGCGACGTTGAGCGAGGCCGAGGTGGTCTGGCTCATGGAGCATGAATATGCGCGCACCGCCGAAGATGTGGTCTGGCGGCGCTCAAAGCTTGGGCTTCGGCTCGACGAAGAACAGATCGCGACACTTGGGCAATGGATGAAGGCCCGACGCGAACAGGAAGTTGCCGCACAATAGAGAGAGTGACCAGACCGAATTCTAGCGCGGGGAAGAGGGCCTAATGACGCTGGAATTTCAGGGTGTGGAGAAGACCGTGGAGGAGCAGACACATATAGCTCCGACGGATTTGATGCTCTAAAAAGGCACGATGAATGTACTGCTTCGCTATGGCCCTTCAGGGCTATTGCCTTGAAGAGACAAGACAACTGACACTGGCAAACCCTCGGGAGGATGTGCGTGACCTATATTCTAGCCATTGATCAAGGAACAACCTCGACGCGGGCGATCCTGTTTGACCAGAGCCTGTCTGTGACGGCCACCGCGCAAGAGGAATTTACACAGCATTTTCCCCAAAGCGGTTGGGTCGAACATGAGGCCTCCGATCTGTGGTCCACCACGGCGGCCACCTGTCGCTCGGTGATCGAGAAAGCGGGGATTGGCGCGCAGGAGATTGTGGCCCTTGGGATCACCAACCAGCGTGAGACCACCTTGGTCTGGGACCGCGCGACCGGTAAGCCTGTTCATAACGCCATCGTCTGGCAGGACCGCCGCACCTCGGAATTTTGCAAGGGGCTCAAGGCGGAAGGTTTTGAAGAGGTGGTAACGGAGAAGACGGGGCTTTTGCTTGATCCTTATTTCTCCGGCACAAAACTGGCGTGGATTCTCGACAATGTGGAGGGCGTGCGCGCCCGTGCCGAGGCTGGAGAACTGGCGTTTGGCACGGTAGACAGCTGGCTGGTGTGGAACCTGACCGGCGGCAAGCGCCATGTGACGGACGCCACCAACGCAGCCCGCACGATGCTCTATGACATTCGCAAGGGTCGCTGGTCGCAAACCATCTGTGAGCGGTTGAATATTCCGATGAACATGCTGCCCGAAGTGCAGGATTGCGCGTCAGACTTCGGGGAAACCCGTGCCGATCTCTTTGGCCGCGCGATCCCGATCCTTGGCATCGCGGGCGACCAACAGGCTGCTACCGTGGGTCAGGCCTGTTTCCAGCCCGGTATGCTCAAGTCAACCTATGGCACCGGCTGCTTTGCGCTGTTGAACACGGGCGACACACCGGTGCGCTCGCAAAACCGGCTTCTGACCACCATCGCCTATCAACTGGACGGCAAGCCGACCTATGCGCTGGAAGGCTCGATCTTTATCGCGGGCGCCGTGGTGCAATGGCTGCGTGACGGGTTGAAGATCATCCGCGAGGCGAAGGAGACACAGCCCTTGGCCGAACGCGCCGACCCGACGCAGGAGGTGGTTCTGGTCCCCGCCTTCACAGGGCTGGGTGCGCCCTACTGGAATGCCGAATGTCGCGGTGCGGTGTTCGGGCTGACCCGCAATTCCGGCCCCGAGGAATTCGCCCGCGCGGCGCTTGAAAGCGTGGGCTATCAGACCCGCGATCTTCTGGAGGCAATGCATGCGGATTGGCCAGGCGCGTCTACAACCGCGTTGCGGGTCGATGGCGGGATGAGCGCGTCGGATTACGCCATGCAGTTCCTTTCGGACATCATCGCAGCCCCCGTCGATCGCCCGAAGGTGTTGGAAACAACTGCCATGGGCGCTGCGTGGCTAGCAGGCCAGAAGGCGGGCTTCTATCCAAATCAGGAAGAGTTCGCCGCCACATGGGCATTGGAGCGCCAGTTCCATCCGCATATGGCCGAGGACGTGCGCAAGACGAAATACGACAGCTGGAAACGCGCGGTCGACGCCACGATGCGGTTCTGACCGAAGGGACGTTTCGGAGCGTTTCAGAAAAACCCCACGCGTCCAATTTACGGACGCGTGGGGTCGTTGTCGTGCGCACTCCCGTCAGGCGTGAACGCGTCAGCGCGGCTAAATCCCTCTCGCGAGAAGAAGTGAAAACGATGCCGGCGCAATCTCGTTGCTAAAGACACGCTCATTGCGTGATGTGGGGATTACCTCCCAGCCCTAAATCCCGAACGATGCCGCTTCCGCTTCGGCATCTTCCGACCTCCTTCGGGTGAACGGTCAAAAAGCCGCCGATGACAGTCCGCCTCAATGAATAAAGAGCTGAAAAGGTCAATTTTTGCCGTTTTCAGATATCATTGCCGTTTACAGCCTTTGTGGCGCTATTTCCGAAATCTATACCGAATAGACAAATTCAAATTTTAACTAATGAGTCAAAGATGAAAAGAGTACTATTGCTGGCAGCGTCGGCCCTTGTGACCGCTTGTGCCCAACCTGAAACCAAGGTCATGAGCCCCTACACTCTCGCCAACGGCCACACCTACCAAGACGTCATTTCGATCGGCACAAATGGTAAGGGAACGGCCCCGACGGTCACACAGATCAATACCTATACGGTTGATCCCGCACACCGCAACGGAGGCGACGCACACCTTGTCAGTAGCTCTTTCGGTGTGGCGCAACCGCTCACCCACACCATTGTTCCTGCCTTGGTGGGAGGTGCAATTGCCGGAAGCATTACCTTAAACAGTGACAACGAGACCGCCGAAGCTGCGAGTGACGACGACGAAGAAAGCGCCACTTGTGCCAACGGGACATATGGGACACCACCAGACTGTGTTGGCCTCTCTGATATGCGTTTAAAGCGCAGCATTGCCTTGCTGGGAGAGCTGGGAAATGGAATTCCAGTTTACTCCTTCAAGTACCGTGATGATATGCTTGAGACCCGCAATCTGGACACAAAAACAACATTCGTCGGTGTGATGGCTCAAGATTTGCTCGCAGAGCATGCAGATGCCATCGTGACACTGCAAAACGGCTATTATGCGGTGCGTTACGACCGTATCGGGTTCGAAATGCAATCCTACGACGAATGGCTGCAAGATGGCGAAGCTTTGGTCACTAAAGCTTCTGCGGCGGTTCACTAGAATAGAAAACAACGTCACCCAGCTTCAGTCTCTGAAGCCGGGTGAACTACTTCCAGTTTCTTGGACTTGATCAGGAGAAAGCCAAGTCACGCGATGCACTTGTTGATCTGGGCGAATGGCTAAAGGAAAAACGTATAGAGAACTCGCGGGGCGCGCCGTTTTCCTCACGAACACAAGATAAGTTTGAGGTTGCTATCCAACCGCATCTTGCAGGAAAATCACTTCCTGCATGGCGGCCTCAAAGCGCGGCGCTTGCGTCCCACCGAGCGCGGTGCATAATCAAGCGAAACAGAGGTGCTAAACCTTCTCTGAGTTCTGGCCACAATTGGTGCCAAAAATACGGATGATGGACACATCATCCATGAGACGAAGTTATGAGTTAATTTACAGGTTTTGTCATGTGCTTGCGCCGTACATTGAGTGGGGCGACCGATAAGAAAGATCATGCTGCGCTTGGGCTGGTGGTAAAGGACGCGATGCCGAAGACGTTAATTTTGCAACTGTGCAATCATGCAAGTAGTGCTAGCTGGACGAAGTTAGTCACGCCTTGAAACTTGTCACGAAATCATCACGCGAGTGGTAGAATTTGGCTGAAATGCAACGCCTTAAAACGGAAATTGTGAGCGACAACCTCGTCGTAACTCATAACCAGAAAGATATTTTCGCCTCTATCAAAGGCACCTTCGTCGTCGGGGGTAACTTCCCTGGGAAACCTCGGCTTCGGCTGTATGGACGCGATTTTGACGGGAGAATTGAGTTTAGCGGCAAGCGATCGTCAAAGATTGCATCAAGGTTTCCTGATGCCTCAAATGCTCAAAATGCGCGCATTCTACCTACGAAAGTTGAGTACTATCACTTTCCCTTGCAACTATTTGTTGAGACGGAAGATGGCAAAAAATCTGAGTTTTTACGAACGTTAGATGTGCCTCAACTCGTAGCTGCACGGGATCTAGCCCTGATAAAGCTCTACAAAAATCACGTTGAGACAGGCCAGTCCGAAAGAATTTTTGTGCAGCTCAGGAAGATGATTTTGTCGCGCAAGAGTTCACTGACCAATATCATGGCTCGTGCTTGGCTTTATGGGATGTTCGATAAGCGCCCCCGTCAGTTAGCCATCTATCTATCAACATTGAAGCAAAAGTTCGATGAGCTTGAAAGGTTCAAAGCCTTCGAGGCGTTTGAAGAAGAGATGTTGGCAGAGGGAATAAAGCTGCAGTCGCCGCATGGAGGGTTTGACTTTCTCGCAGCACAAAATTCGGACGATCTCTGGAAAGCGTATGATACCCTAGCGGGTGAGCTAAAGCTCCTTGGATTAAAGGTATTCCTGAACTCCGGGACACTTCTGGGAGCAATCCGAGATGGTGATTTTTTACCGCATGATGATGACATTGATGTCGCCGTGATCTTGAACGCGGATAACGATATCGACGCGGGTAAGGAATTTTCTGCCATAAGAGCTTTGCTGCAAAAGAAACAACTACTCGACGAGCACGGAAAGCACTCGGCAGGCATCCTCAAGCTGCGCCGGATCAACGGCGTTCAGGTCGATCTTTTTCCAGCATGGATTTCACGAGATGACCAAGTATATGTCTATCCACACACATATGGCACCGTGGCTAAAGGCGATCTCCTCGACCTGAAAATCTGGAAGGGTCTGAGCAATACTCTTATACCGAGCGATCCAGCTCCGCTGCTTGCTTCAAACTATGGCGAGAACTGGAAAATTCCAGATCCCTATTTCCGTTTCCATTGGGCAAAATCCCGCCGTCAATTTAAAGATTTTTTGGCACAACTTCAGGACACACCAAATGACTAAAAAAGTCATCACCTACGGCACGTTCGACCTTTTTCATGTTGGCCATGTCAGATTGTTTCGCAGGCTGTCCGAACTTGGTGATCACCTCACTGTTGGCGTTTCCACAGACGAGTTTAATGCGAGCAAGGGAAAGGCTTCAGTGGTCCCTTTTGAGCAACGCGTAGAAATCGTGCAGAGTTGTCGCTATGTCGACGAAGTCCTGCTCGAAGAAAGTTGGGACCAAAAGCCCAAGGATATCGTTGCACACAACATTTCAGTTTTTGCAATGGGTGATGACTGGGCAGGAAAGTTCGACGATCTCTCCAAGTTGTGTGAGGTGGTGTACTTGCCAAGAACTACCGATATTTCAAGCAGCTTCCTGAAGTCATACGTCAAAAACGAACATGATGAGCGGGTCAGCCAAATAGAACGGAACGCCAGCAAGCTAATTAAAGGAAATGAGTGACACAAAGCTGTCTGCGGTGATCTCGTCGGCAGCCCTCTCGTCAGATGCCTGTTCTTGGGGCGTCCGGATGAACTGATTGTCGGCGAAGACCGTCTTCATTTGTCCGTTTTTCAAAATGACCTGCGCCCCAAGTTTCCTTCACCTAGCGAATAGCCCTTGGGTTTGCTCTGCCTCCCTTCTTTCTCCTGCCTCACTCGATTAGGGGCTCAGGTCTATGGCGAACTAAGACAAAATCCTTACGGGTTCTCGTCTTGCGAAAGCTCCATATCGCGGCGTGCTAACGCGTTTTGAACGCGTGCTGGGTAGTCCGAGATTATTCCATCGACGCCGAATGCGATCATTTGGTCAATGTCGATGATGTCATTGACCGTCCAGACGTTGACGATCAGCCCTAACTCCTGCGCCTGCTTAAGCGCGTCGATGGTAAGGTCTTTGAAATACGGGCACCATACTTTGCCGCCCAGATCTACGATCGCTTGCGGCAAGCTGCCATTGTGGTCATCGAGCGAAATTCCATCAAGCCAGGGGGATCCATCCAGGACGTTCGGTTCCATCGTGGTGCCGTGAGTCCGTTCCAGTGTGAGGTACCCCAGTGTGATTTCGGGCGCTCGTTTGGCGCAGGCCGCTTGGACCCGCCAATCAAAACTGGAGATAACACACCGATCACTCAGACCGTGCCGCTCCAACAGATCAACCACGTCCGAAACAATCACATCAGGCGCATCGTAGAGGTCAGGGTTCAGGGCATGCGACTTGACTTCGATGTTCAGCAGCATCGGTTTATGGTCAGCGGCCCATGCACAGAACTCATCAAAAGTCGGAACCTTCTCATGCGGCAACTGTGCCTGATCGGGAAACAGAATGTGATCCGTACTGGCGGGGCGCAATGCACCGACCTTTAGCTGGTCTACTTGTTCAGCCGTGATATGACGCACCAAATGAATGTCTGCGTCATGGGCTAAGGTCACATGCGGGTCATGCGCCAGCACAGTCAAACGATTGGCTGCGTTCTGGACATCAATCTCCACTGCGGTGACGCCGATGTCATACAGGTACTGAAAGCCAGCAATGGTGTTCTCAGGAAAGATGCCCCTCGCGCCCCGATGGCCGAACACCTGTATGTCCCGTTGTTTTCCACGGCTGTGCATTAGATGCGTTGTCCTGTTTCGGGGTCAAAGAAATGCAGGTTTTCAGGATCAACCGAGAAGCGAATGGTTTCGCCCGTGACAGCATGATGCACACCTGCAAGGCTCAAGGTGAACGCTTCGTTGGTTCCGTCCAGTCGACCGTGCAACAACGTGTTCGCCCCCAAGGGCTCTCCCATCTGAACCGTGGCCGAAAGGGGGCCATTGTCGTCTGCGATGACGTGCTCGGGACGAATGCCTACTGTGACTTTGCCTGTAGCCGATGTTTGCGCCGCAACTGTGGTCCCTGCGATCTTTAACACGCCGCCCTCTACTTCCGCGTCAAACACATTCATGGAGGGGCTGCCGATGAATTGGGCGGCGAACAGGGTTTGCGGGGTCTCGTAGACTTCGAGCGGTGTGCCGATCTGTTCGGCGCGTCCACCATTCATGACGATCATGCGGTCAGCCATAGTCATGGCTTCGACCTGATCGTGGGTTACATACAGTGATGTGATGCCCAGTCGGTTTTGAAGGTCGCGAATTTCGAGACGCATTTGCACGCGCAGTTTCGCATCCAAGTTCGATAACGGTTCATCAAACAAAAACACGGAAGGTTCGCGCACAATTGCTCGCCCCATTGCGACACGCTGCCGTTGGCCTCCAGACAGATCGCGGGGGCGGCGGTCCAGGTATCCTTCCAGCTGCAAAAGCTTTGCCGCTTCATTTACCTTTCGTTCGATCTCGGATTTCGGAATTTTCGCGATTTTCAGGCCATAGCCCATGTTGTCGCGCACGCTCATGTGCGGGTAAAGCGCGTAGTTTTGGAACACCATAGCGATGTCACGGTCCATAGGCTCAAGGTCATTGACGATTTTGCCGCCAATGCTGATGTCACCCTCGGATACGCTTTCCAGCCCTGCGACCATACGCAAAAGGGTGGATTTACCGCAGCCGGACGGGCCGACGATAACGATAAATTCGCCGTCTTCGATCTGGGTGTTTACGCCATGGATAACCTCGACAGAGCCAAATCGTTTCTTAACGTTATTAAGTTCTACAGTAGCCATGTTTCACCTATTTCTCGGAGTCCACGAGACCGCGGACGAATAGTTTTTGCATTGAGATAACGACGATCACAGGGGGGACCATGGCCAAGATTGATGTGGCCATAATCACCGGCCAGTCGGCTACATCATCGCCGGATGGGAACATCTGCTTGATGCCCATTACGATCGTGTTCATTTCGGGATCTGTCGTGATCAAAAGCGGCCACAAATATTGGTTCCAGCCGTAGATAAACAGGATCACAAACAGCGCCGCGATGTTCGTGCGGCTCATTGGGAAGAGGATGTCTTTGAAAAATCGCATAGGACGGGCACCGTCGACGCGCGCGGCCTCGGCCAATTCATCCGGAACCGTCATGAAAAACTGACGGAACAGGAACGTAGCAGTCGCGGATGCGATCAGCGGGAAGATCAAGCCGCTGTAGCTGTTAAGCATCCCGAAGCCAGCAACGACTTCATAGGTCGGAACGATGCGCACCTCGACAGGTAGCATCAGCGTCAGAAATATCATCCAGAAGAAGAAGCGCTTGCCCGGAAACTTGAAATACACAATCGCGAAGGCGGACAGAAGCGAGATGATGATTTTGCCAACCGCGATTCCAATGGCCATGATCAGGCTGTTGAGCAGCATCGTCATGACGGGAACATTCACGCCAGAGAAGAGGGCCTCTTTGTAGTTCTCGAAAAACTGGTCGCCTGGCCATAGGGGCATTGGCGGACTGACGATTTCGTGTTGCTCCACTGTGGAGGCGACGAAAGCCAGCCAGATCGGGAAGAACACAACAAAGACGCCCAAGATCATAATCGCATGGGTCATCCATAGACCTGCACCGCGCTTTTCGACCATTCCGGGGATCGGCTCTTTGCGGGGTTTGTGTGCTGAATGGGTCAATAGTGAACCCTCCGCTCAACGAATTTGAATTGAAAGATCGTAAGTGCGCCGACGACCACCAAGAGGATTACAGATTGTGCCGCCGAGGATCCGAGGTCTTGGCCGACAAACCCATCCGAGAACACCTTGTAGACAAGGATGGTCGTTGTTTGTTGTGGCCCGCCAGCGGTGATCGTGTGAATGACACCAAAGGTCTCGAAGAACGCATAGACGACATTGACGACCAGCAAAAAGAAGGTGGTTGGCGACAAGAGCGGAAGCACGATGGTCCAGAAGCGACGCCAGAATCGCGCGCCGTCAATCGCCGCGGCCTCAATCACCGATCTCGGAACGGCCTGAAGGGCTGCGAAGAAAAAGAGGAAGTTGTAGCTGATACGGCCCCAAGCGGAGGCAACAACGACAAGGCCCATAGCCTCACCGCCATTCAGCACATGGTTCCAGTCATATCCAAGTTGCCCAAGGTACCATGACACGACACCAACGCGGGTATTGAACATGAACAGCCACAAAACACCTGCAATCGCAGGAGCGACTGCATAGGGCCAGATCAACATGGTGCGATACGTCCCTGCGCCCTTTATCAATCGATCCGCAACCACGGCCAGAAATAGCGCTGGAACCATGGAAACAACCGTCACAAGTAACGAGAAGATCGCAGTCGTAACAAAGGACGCACGATAATACGGGTCGGAGAGAAGGTATTCAAAATTCCCCAATCCGACATATTGCATCGACAGCCCGAACGGGTCTGGGATGAAGAGTGATTGCCATATGGCCTGCCCAGCTGGATAGAAAAAGAAGATCGCTGAGACAAGTACCTGCGGTGCAATGAGGCATAGCGGCAATAGCCATCCTCGGAAGGTGACGCGTTTTTCCATGTGGATCTGCCTGATATGTCATGAATCGGACGCAACCAGTATGGTCGCGCCCGACAGGGAGGAAACCTTAGCGGTTTGCCTGTTCGAAGCGACGAAGAAGTGGGTTCCCGCGCTCGACAGCACTATCCATTGCCTCTTGGGCGGTTTTGTCGCCTGCCCAAATTGCTTCCATCTCCTCGTCGATGATGGTGCGGATTTGATCGAACGACCCTAGACGCAGACCTTTCGAATTCGCCGTTGGCTCGTTCGCTGTCATCTGATTTACGGCTACTTCGGTGCCAGGGTTTTCATCGTAGAAACCGGAAAGACGCGTTGCCTCTCCTGCTTCGGCCGTGATCGGCAGATAACCCGTGTCCTGGTGCCAGGCTGCCTGAACATCAGAGGACGACAGGAAGCTCAGGAATTCCCCGACGCCTGCGTATTCTTCGTCGTCATGGCCTTCCATAACCCACAGCGACGCGCCGCCGATGATGGTGTTCAATGGCGCATTGCCGACACCTTCCCAGTAAGGAAGCGGGCGCACGTCAAAGTCGAACTCGGCTTCAGCACGGATACCTGCATAACCAGCGGAGCTTTCGGTAAACAGCGCGCATTCACCAGAACGGAAGTTTGCACCGCCTTCATTGCGTCGACCAGTGTAGATGAACTTGCCTTCTTGTGCCCATTTACCCATCGCTTCGAGGTGTGCAACCTGTTCTTCACCATTCACCAAGAGCTCTGTGTCAAGGCCCGCAAAACCATTCTCTTTCGTTGCGAATGGCACGTCATGATAGGCCGAGAAGTTCTCGAGGTGAATCCAGCTTTGCCACGCTGTGACCAGCGGACATTCGGAACCGCCGTCCTTCAAAGCCGTCAGTGCTTTGTCAACGTTCTGCCATGTGGAGAGGTCCATGTCAGGGTCAACACCCGCAGCTTCAAATGCGTCGCGGTTCACCCAAAGGACAGGTGTGGAGGCATTGAAGGGCAGGGACAGCATGTCTCCTTCTGTGGTGGTGTAATAACCGCTCACAGCGCCGATGTAGCTGTCAGGATCGAATTTGGCACCGCTTTGCTCCATCACTTCGTAAACAGGGCGTGTCGCGCCTTTAGCAGCCATCATTGTTGCTGTGCCGACTTCGAACACCATCAAGATGTGCGGTTGCTCTTGAGCACGGAACGCGGCGATGCCTGCGTTCAACGTTTCGGAATAGTTACCTTTGTAGCTTTGAACGACAACATAGTCATCTTGGCTGGCATTGAATTCTTCAACTTGCGCGGCAACCAATTCGCCCAGGCGGCCTGTAAAGGCATGCCAGAATTGCACCTCGGTTTGGGCAGAAGCTGCAAGAGGGGTGAATAGTGTTGAAGCCACGGCGAGAGCGCCGATTGCTGATCGTTTCATGTTTTCCTCCCAGAAATCTAATCCGACTCGATATCGGTTTGACAAGGCTAACGACGTCGTAACATAAATCAACAGTATCTATTGAAGAAAAATATAACCAAATGGTATATCTCTGCGGAAGGATGTGATTAATCATGCCGGCTCCCAAGCTAAGACAGCTCAAAGTTCTTAAACTCGTTGCCGATCACGGGAGTATGACTCGGGCTGCAAAAAGTCTGGGGATTTCGCAGCCCGCGGTGAGCCGTGTCATAGCTGATCTATCTGAGACATTTGGGTTTTCTCTGTTTGACCGTAAGGACGGTCTTCTCGTTCCATCGCAAGAAACGCGCTACATCCTTCCCGACATCAGTAGAGTCATCGAACTGATGGATCATATCCAAGACACGACAAGCAACCTTACTGCACGCCGCGCAGGACATTTGCGGGTTGCTTGCTTGCCTGGCTTCGCAACAAGTCATTTACCGAAGGTTGTCGCGAGTTTTTTGGAAAATCGCCCAGATGTAACAATTACGATTGAACCTGATCGTCCGGAACGGATTCTGGAGTGGGTTCTCGGTGAGCAATATGATTGTGGTATAACCGATGGTTTCGATGGCCACCCAACTATAGAACGAACGACGGTTGATATCCGGACGGTCTGCATTTTTCCGTTGGGTCATCGTTTCGCAGAATATGCGCAAATTACACCTGCGCATCTCGACAACGAACGCATGGTACACACGCGTCGCGATAGTCACTTCTTCCAAACGTTAAGCGACGTTTTCCGAAAGAATTCAGTTTCACCAAAGCTTGTAATCGAAACGCGGCAGTTCACGGGAGCATGTGAACTCGTTTCACTGGGGGCTGGGGTGTCCGTGGTAAGTGAGCTTGACGCGCGAAACTATGAAGGTCGCCTGGATTACCGCCCCTTTGTGCCAAACATACCGCACCGACTATCTTTGGTGCGTCCTGTCCATCAGGCGCCGTCGATGATCGCATTGGATTTCATGGAGAAATTCAAAGAAAGCCTGAGTGATCTACTGGTCTGATGCTGGGGGTGCCAAATAAAGTGTTTCTCCCCGTGATCGCACCCGCAGCCCTCACCAATCTAGGGCCGCTGGGCGTAATCTAAAGCAGAGCTGCGCCGCCACGATACCCAGAAGGACTCTGACAAAAGCGATTTCACTCCCTATGCCTTGGTGTGCGTTGGGGATGTGTCGCATTTTATGGCCAAAAAGCCTGTGACTGCGCCCATCACGGAGACGACTTTCTGTGCTTCAAGTGATTTGGTGACCTGCCGTCAAATGGAGGCGAGTACCGGAATCGAACCGGTGTACACGGATTTGCAATCCAGAAAGAGAGACTTCAAAAACAACGACTTAAGGGTGCAAAACACCCCCTGACAAAAAGTGAACAAAAAGCGAAAGTTTCAAAGCCAATTTCGCCGGTTCAAAACGAAAAAGGCCCCGTCACAGCGGCAACTGTGAACCGGGGCCAAATAGAAAAAGCCTGTCAGCTTTCAATGGACAATAGCATAGGCCCGTGCTGCACCGCAAACGCTCAGTCTGCTTTTTCATGGCCTCTGACCGGTGAGGTGGTCCAATGAGCTGGCGTATCGCAAACGAATGCGCCGAACGCCGCTTTGGCAGCGCCGCGCGCAAGCAGATCATCATGTTCCTGGCTGACAAGGCGAGCGATGATGGCTCGGGCATCTGGTGCTCCAAGGGCACGATCCAGCGCCACACAGAGCTCAGCGAGAGCACGGTCAAGCGCACCATCATCGACTTCCTGCGTGAAGGCATCTTGATCGAGACAGGGCGGCGACACTGCAAGAACGGCTACACTGTCATTTACCGCATCGTTCTGGAACGCGTGGCCGCGCTCGACCCCACCGCCGAGCCCGACATTGAGACGGGGGTCACTGTGAACCCCGTCCAGCCTGAACCCGGTACGGGGTCCACGGTGAACGGGGTACGGGGTTCACGGTGGACCCCAAACCATCCTAAAACCATCCATAAACCACCTACGCGCAGGCGCGAGGCGGCGGAGGAGGTTGAAGATTTTGAAACTGAGAAGATCTTGGCGGCCTATCCCGAAGACAGGATCCGAGACCGGCGGACTACTCTGCGCCTGATTGCAGCGGCTGTGAAAGCCGGTGTGGAGCCCGATGACCTGAAGCAAGCGATCAAAGCCTATGCCAACGAAAGCGAAGGCTACACGCGCAGCAAGGTCTGTTTCTCAGACAACTGGTTCAAGATGCGCCGGTGGGAGAAGGGGCTTGCCCAGGTGCAGGCCGACCGTGAGAAGGCGCGAGAGGCCGAAGCCAAAGGCCGTGCGAGCCTCGCCGAGTGGATTCACGAGCGCCATCCCCTGTGCCGCCATATCACGAACCGGCAGATCGAGGATTTGATTGCGTCAAAGCTGGTGACGCCCGAGCAGGTCTGCGCTGCGGGGCTGCAGTCGTGAGTGTAGCTCGCATGTTACGCTGTGGCGTAAAAATAAAATATTTACGTTGCGGCGTAATTTACTTTGATTTACGCTACTCCGTAAAAGGAGCCGCATCATGGACCTCACAGCACGCACGGCCGAGCAGATCGGCGAGGCACTTCGCCGGACGCGAAAGGCGCGCGGCTGGACCCAAAGCGATATCAGCGCGCGCACGAATTTGCGCGTCGCGACGATTTCGTCGCTCGAGAATGGCGACGCGGGAGCGAAGCTCGCCACGGTGCTCGCTGTCATGGCGGCACTTGGGCTTGAGTTCCGATTGGTGGAGCGCGGTGGCTCGCTTGAGATTGAGGATATCTTCTGATGGCCAAACACGGGCGTAGCGGCACGATGCAAGTGCTTCTGAACGGACGGTTGGTGGGGGCTTTGCGTCTCGCTGGTTCAGGCGCGATCAGCTTAACCTACGATCACGACTGGCTGTCCTGGGAACACGCCATGCCCATCTCGCAGTCACTGCCTTTGCGCGAAGGGGCGCACCAGGGTGGCCCTGTCATTGCCTACCTAGAAAACCTGCTGCCGGACAATCAGGCGATACGCGAGCGCGTTGCCGCTCGGGTGCGCGCAGGCGGCACGGACGCGTGGCACATGCTGGAGAAAATCGGGCGCGATTGCGTGGGGGCCTTGCAATTCGTCTCAGGTGAGATTCCAGAGTTTGCCGTGCTCGAGGGAGAGCCCGTATCTCAGGCACAGATTGCGGATATGTTACGCAACCTCGCAAGCGCTCCGCTAGGCTTGGATGAGGAAGACGACTTCCGCATTTCTATCGCCGGGGCGCAGGAGAAAACAGCGCTGCTGCGCCACGAGGGCGCGTGGATCCGTCCATCGGGGCTCACTCCTACGACCCATATCTTCAAGACCCAGCTAGGTGTTTTACCAGCGGGGATTGATTTGTCTGACAGTGTTGAGAACGAATTTTTCTGCATGAGTTTCTGTCGCGCCATGGGTTTGGATGTAGCAGAGGTCGAAATTACTGACTTCGAAGACGTACGAAGCCTTGTCGTGACGCGGTTTGATCGGCGCTGGACCAAAGATGGCCGCTTGATCCGCCTCCCGCAGGAGGATTTTTGTCAGGCGCTCTCAGTCCCACCCAGCCAAAAATATCAAATGGATGGCGGACCGGGGATCACTCAAGGCATCGGACTGCTAACCGGCAGTGATGACCCCGAGGCGGATCAGCGCGTGTTCTTCCGCGCGCAAGTGCTGTTTTGGCTTTTAGGGGCGACAGACGGGCACGCTAAGAATTTCAGCATCGCATTGCGCCCTAGCGGGTTCCGCATGACCCCGCTCTACGATGTGCTGAGCGCTCAGAAAGCCGTGGATGACGGTCAAATCCGCCAGAACCGGATGCGCCTCGCGATGGCGGTCGACGGTCACTATCGGATCAATGAGGTGGTACCTCGCCATTTCCTACAGGCTGCAAAGGCGGCTGGCTTTGGTGTGGCGCTGGCGGAAGAGGTCGTGTCGGACATCGCGACGGAGCTTGAACCCGCCTTGGACAAGGCACTAGAAGAACTGCCGGATGGGTTTCCACAGCCATTGGCGGAAACCATTGCTGCTGGCGTGCGACGTCGGGCGATTGCCTTTCATGCCGTATGATCCGCAGATCATTTTTCCGGTTTATGGTCGGTAGATCATATTTACTGCGAGCAATCTGCAGGTCCAGTACACGAGTTGCAGCGTTCCAGGCCAGCTTTGGCGGGAAAGCCCAGAGATTGATGGCCAAACTCAGATCATCAACGCCGTGTTTCTGATTGCTGAACATAAGCGGGCAGCCGTGTCAGACGCGGGACAAACCCCACTTCAACAAGAAAATTCCCCTGCGCCAGCGCATTCCTCGCGAGGCAAGTTTCTCGCTGACAGTCCCTTGATGCCAGCTTTGGTCATGTTCATCGAAACACTCAAAGTGAGGATCAAAAAATGGCTACTCAAACTCTGAAACTAAACGTCAAATCCGGCGAAAAAGACGGCAAGAACTTCTGGGACCGCTGCGGCGTCCTATTCGTCAACACCGACGACAGCGGCAACATCACTTCGATCAACGTCAAACACAGCATGTTCCCCGACGTCGAAATGGTCGCCTTCCCGCGTCGCGATGATGATCCAGTCACCGAATGACTGCGGTGCCGGGGCGGATATCCCGCCCCGGGTAAAGGGGACTGCTGCGTCTACTGTTCTTACGCAACGGTTCCATGTCCACCAATCCAAGAAGGCAAGTCCTGCTGCGCCTAGGGGCGATTCAGGCCTCGCGCAGCTGAAGGGTCAACGAACCTCCGAAAAGCCTCTTAACGAGGCGGCTCAGATAAAACGACGTGTCGACGCCATATACTCTTCAAAATCAGACCCGTATTGCTTCTTGAGCCACGGTTCTTCCGCGAATGGCGCGGATATCAAAATCAGGATAGACGCTGTACCAACTATGAGTGCTGAAGGCGCTGCAGCAAGCATCATCCATCCACCAACAATCGCGATATCGGCCATGTACTGAGGATTGCGAGAGTAACGATACATGCCAGCGGTCCTCAGCGTACCTTTCGCGCCGCCCGTTTGCGGCACCCCGAAATGAGCGACTTCAGACCAAACAACGATATTGCCGATAACGATAAGGGGTATCCCAAATCCGAAACGCAGCCAGCTTGGCAAAGCAAGATTTCCCCAACTCGAGACACCGAGGACGAGCAGGATCCCGAATAATGAGAAGGTTGGCAGCCAAACCAGTATTGGAGTGATGGCTGTGTACCGCTGGGGCGGCCAGATGCGACGCTCTGGGTAAGCGATTGACCAAAGGATCGAACCGAGCGTGGCCACTACAATTCCCAGACCAAGGTAAACTAGAAGAAGCTCCATCATTCTCCTACCCTCTCATGCCCATAGAGTTTCGCGCCATTGTGGGCATTTTCCAGATCTTCCAATTCGAGTGTGGAGTGCCCGATGCCGAACTCTTCGGCGAGACGCGCCTTCACGGCGGCTTTGATTTTTTCGCCCGACGCGCCATCAGCCGTCACGATATGGCAGTCCAATGCCGTTTCATTCTCTTGCATCTGCCACAGATGAACGTGGTGGACATCATGGACCCCGTCGACGTCCCTGATTGCAGCGACAACCGCGTTATTGTCGACGTCGGGCGGGCTACCAAGCATCAGGATGCGGATGGGTTTGCCGATCTCGGTCGTGGCCAGGTAAAGGATATAGACCGCGATACCGATCGTGATCGCCGGATCGACCCACCACATGTTATAGAGCAGGATGAGCGAGCCGCCGATAATTACGGCAACAGAGGCCAACGCGTCCGACAGGTTGTGCAGGAAAAGCGCCCGGATGTTCACGCTGCCCTTTTGCATCGAATACGTCAGCAGCGCCGTCAAAGTGTCGACGACCAGCGCCACCGAGCCCAAGACCACCACGGTCCAACCGGCCACTTCGGTTGGTTCGATCATACGCATTCCGCCTTCGTAGATGAGATAGACACCAACGAGAATGAGGGTGGTGTAGTTGATCAAGGCAGCCACAACTTCGATCCGACCATAGCCGAATGTCATGCGCGCGTCTGCGGGGCGTCTGGCGATTTTTCTCGCCGCAAAGGCGATCACCAAGGATGCCATGTCGGAGAAATTGTGCAGAGCATCCGCGATGAGCGCCAGACTGCCGGATAAGATCCCACCGACGATCTGCGCAACAGTTAGAAGAGCGTTGGCCCAGATCGCGATGGAAACACGGCGATCCCCGGAAGCCGGATCAATATGCGCGTGACCGTGACCGTGATCTTGAGGCATGACGGGATTCCTTGTGCCTATGATTTGGTAAAGACAAGCCGGGAATTTGTGGAACATTGCCCGATCTGATCCGGCGCACGCGGGCGTTCATCCAATGGCGGATGATATGGCGATACAATATGCCCTTTACGAAGCTGAACGCCTGCTGATGAGTGGCGTAGAATTCGTCTGGTGCGTCGAAAATACCAAAGTCCTGAGCGATGCCGGTCTCTTGGATGTAGGTATCGCCGCCCGTCCACTCCACAGGTGGAGCCTGCAGGCAGTCGGTTCCTGCCCCGTAACCGCAGAGGCTCGGTGAATCGGTAAATGTGGATTGGAGCGCCGAAAGAAACTCTGCATCCAGAATGAATCCTTCGAGGTTCGCCCAACCCGTCTCCGTCTCCACCTCAACCCAAGAGTGGACGATCTCATTGGGGGCAAGAGGATAGACGAGCTCTGGCACAACACCCCGTTGCAGCTCTTTGTGGATCGTGAATCCATGCAGGCGGCACCGCACACCTACCGCGCGCAACAAGGCCATAAGTAACGTGCCCTTGGTATTGCACTGGCCAAAACCGTCCGTGAGGACATCGGCGGCCGGCATATCGTCTGCGCGGTTATACCCAAAGGCAATTTCATTGCGTACGAAATCGTAGACCGCGCCAATACGGTCATGGGTCGCAAGAGCTTTCCACCCTCTTTCCGCAACCAACTGCTCAATCGACGGATGGCCGAAATTCAGGATTGGGGTGGCTGCTAACAGCCGGTCTTCTGCGCTCATCATACATCTCCTCGAATCGTCTTTGAGTAAGGTATAATTGCTACAGTGACTATAGGTTCAAGGCTTAACTTTAAGCGCTGCGTGGACCTAGGAGAATGACGGCAGCGCCAAAGAGGCAGACAGCCGCTCCCATTGCATCCCACCGGTCAGGCCGCTGGCCCTCAACCAGCCACATCCACGTAACTGATGCTGCGATATACACCCCGCCATAAGCCGCAAATGCTCGTCCCGCGACGGTGGTATCGACCTGCGCCAGCAACCAACCAAACGCTAACAAGGCGCATCCTCCCGGGAGTATCCAAAATGGGGTTGCCCCGAGCCGCCACCAGGTACAGATCGCGAAGCAACCGGCAATTTCGGCCAATGCGGCGAGTGGGTAAGCGGCCGGTGCTGGCATTACTAGGCGCCAATCTCATCGTGATCAGTCAGACACTCCGAGTGATCGCGCAAAACCTCGAGAACCTTACAGTCGGCCGTATTGCCCCCGCTGCATTCGTGGATCATCCGTTTCAGCTCTGTGCGCAGCGCTTTCAAGCGATCCATCCGCAATTCGACCTGTTTGAGTTGTCGACGAGCGATGGAGTCGGCCTCATGGCAAGATCGATCCGGATTGTCGCTAAGATCAAGTAGCTCGCGGATCGCCTCCAGCGGAAATCCCAACTGGCGCGCGTGTCGAATAAAGGACAAGCGATCGACTTCGGCGTAACCGTAACGCCGCTGCCCGCCTTCAGTGCGACCCGGTTCGGGCATCAGGCCGATCTGTTCATAGTATCGAATGGTTTGGACTTTTGTTCCGGTCTTCTTTCCCAAGCTTCCAATTGTCAGCATGCAACCTCCATATCTATAGTGTTGGTAGCTATAGCTATTGGCATGCGCAAGCCAGCACTGTAATCACAGGTCCGTGAAGGGCTGCTTCTTAGCCAAGAAATAGCTTGAACCTCTAGCAGCTAGAACATTTAGACCGCTGTAAAAATGGGCGGAATCGGGCGTAATACGACCAATGAGATTTTCTACGTTACAAAAAATGCTTTGGGGACTCGTCACAATCGCGATTGTTGGGTTCATTTGGCTGCAGGTTTCTACCAGAAGCGAACCGCGGGCTGATGATCCTGCGTTCCGGGCGGATTTCGAACTGACCGATCACCAAGGCAAGGTGCAGACGGACGAAGACTTCGCAGGGCGCTGGATGCTCGTGTTCTTCGGCTTTGCGAATTGCCCTGATGTCTGCCCCACGACCTTGGCCGAGGTTGCCGCCGTCATGGATGGGCTCGGCTCTAACGCGGCCCAAGTCCAGCCTCTTTTCATTTCGATTGATCCGGAACGTGATACGCCCGAACAACTGGCAGGGTTTGTCCCGGCCTTTGATGCCAATATCATCGGTCTCACCGGTACAGCGGATCAGATCAAGCGAACGTCCGAAACCTTCCGTGTATATTACGAGAAGATCGAAGAGGCGGCTTCGCCCAATGGGTACACGATGGGGCATTCCTCTCAGCTGTTCCTCTTTGATCCCCAAGGCGGATATGTCGGGGCTTGGACATATGGCACATCAGCTGAAGAAATTCTTTCTGACCTTAAGGCGCGGATGTCGATATGAGCCGATTGATGTCAAAAGAGACGGCTTTGACCGCCGCGTGGATCGTCGCTTTGGGAAGTTCCCTGGCCGTGCTCTATATCGGTGAGGTGCTGGGGCAGGCTCCGTGCAATCTGTGTTGGTTTCAGCGCGCTTTCATGTTTCCGCTAGCCATCGTTCTTGGCCTTGGTCTCTGGTGGGAAGATCATCGGGTCGGCCGCTACGGTGTTGCGCTCGCCCTTGGTGGGGCCGCCATCGCACTTTGGCATCTGGGCCTCTACACTGGAATTCTCCCGGAGCGCATCCAGCCCTGCACAGCGACCGGCCCGTCTTGCACCGATGACAATCAGGTCTTCCTCGGCGTCCCAATCCCGCTCTTGTCGCTGATCGCCTTCGGGTTGATCGCGGTCCTGTCCATTTTCTCCCTGAAGGAACCACGCACATGAAAAACAAATCGATCGTTCTATCGGTCCTTCTCGTCGGTCTTGCAGTCTTTGCGGCCGCCGTTTGGTTTCAGTCGCGCTCGGCCTCGGTGGTTCAGGTTGAGCTAGTCCAGCCGGAAATCGCGGAAACACTAATCCGGTCCTACTCTCCAATCATTGGTCCGGAAGAAGCCCCTGTGACTATAGTCGAGTTCTTCGATCCGGCTTGCGAAGCCTGCCGCGCCTTCCATCCGATTGTGAAGGACATACTGGCCGAGCATGACGGCGATGTACGCGTCGTGCTGAGATATACCCCCTTCCACGGTGAAGCCTCAGAACAGGCCATTCGTGTGCTCGAAGCGGCACGCATGCAGGGCGTTTTTGAGCCGGTCCTCGAAGCACTCCTTGAGTTCCAGCCCCGGTGGGCCTCCCATGGTGCCCCCGCGCCCGGTTTAATCCTTGCGATCGCTGAACAAGCTGGTCTTGACGCTGACAGCGCGCAAACGCAGATGATGGCTCCTCAGACCGTTGGCGTTCTCAATCAAGATCGCGCCGATGTGGAAGCGGTTGGCGTGCGCCAGACACCCACCTTCTTCGTAAATGGAAAACCTCTTGATCCCTTCGGCGCAGATGAGTTGCGCGCCCTCGTGGCTACGGAAGTCTCGGCGAATGGATCATGACCAGAAAACTATCAGGAACAAACCTATGAGAAAATCTACCTTCCATGCCCTTGCATTCAGTATTCTGGTCGGATTGCCTACAGCTTCCCTTGCGGGTTCGGAAGACATTGTGATCGAAGACGCATGGGCCCGCGCGTCTATCGGTACCAACCGTCCGGGCGTAGCCTACATGACCCTGCGCAACACGGGCACTGACCCGGTGACATTGGTCGGGCTGGAAACCCCATTGGCCATGATGCCGGACATCCACGAAACCACGACTGATTCAAATGGTGTCAGTTCCATGGGCCCAGTCGGTGAAATCGTCATTTCTCCGGGCGAGAGTGTTTCGCTGGAGCCAGGCGGCATGCATGCGATGCTGATGCGGTTGCAAGCCAAGATGATCGAAGGCGAGACGTTTCAGCTAACCTTAAACTTTGCCGATGGCGGGACACTGACTGTTGACGTTCCCATTCTTGGCATTGCGGCGCGCGGTCCGGAAGGCTGATGAACCGAAGAACCCTTTTCACTTATGGTGCCGCAATAAGCGGGGCGCTTGCGCTCACGCTATTTATCGGCTGGTGGCGAGTGGACGGTCCCGGCGCGCCTGAACCTGTAGCTCAGCGACCCTTGCCGCTCACCCAGATGGACTTTCAGATGACCGATCAAGGCGGTGCAACCGTCGGACCCGCGTCGCTTCTGGGCAATCCATCCATGGTGTTTTTTGGCTTCACATACTGCCCCGATGTTTGCCCAACCACATTGTCGGATATTTCTGGCTGGCTTGACGACCTTGGAGATGATGTTGCGGACATGAACGTCGTGTTCATCACGGTCGATCCGGAGCGCGATACCGTGGACGCCATGGCGGAATATGTCAATTATTTTCACCCTGCTATCCAAGGCTGGAACGGGACGCTTGAAGAGACAGCGCGCGCTGCCGCTGGCTTCCGTGCGCGCTATGAAAAGGTCGCTACGGACGGCGACTATACGATGAACCATACGGCAAGCGTCTTTCTCTTTGATGCTGAGGGGCAGTTTTCCGGCACAATAGACTACCATGAACAACGGGAATTCGCGGTGCCAAAAATCCGCCGCGTCCTGACAATAGAAGAAGAAACATCATGAAGTTGAGGTATCCTGCATTTGGTGTCTTAGGCGCTTCTTTAGTCCTAACGCTAGTCTTGGCATCACAGGCCAACTGGGGAATGTCCCGGGCACCCGATGCACTTGCTGCGGCGTCGAATTGGCAGCCCGTTCCCTTGCAACAACCATCTATGTCGCTTCAAACAGAGTCACCCTCTTGGAGCACGATTGCGGCAGCTGACAAAGTCATTTGGTCCTCAGAGCCGCCGGAGCCTCTAGCTTACGACGGAGCGTTTTGGGAAATGTCCTCGCCAGTGGTAACCTGGTCGGGCACCTTGTCCTCAGGTGAAACCTTAGATGCATTGCTGTCCGCGGCGGGCCTTTCTGCTGGTGATCGCGCCGAAGTAGCTTTGGCCATGGCGGCAGAATATGACCTGCGCAAGCTTAGACCCGGATATGGCGTCGAAATTGAAACTTCCGTTTCCGGATCGCTTAATCGAGCCGTATTGTCTGTTGACGAAGGCGTCCAAATCGAAGCGGTTTTCACAGATGAGACTGCCACTCGGAGAATATTGCCTGAGCCTGATCTGGTGCTGCGGGCGGCAGATATGACGGTGCAAAACTCGATTTCGGCAACTCTTGCATCGGCAGATGTTCCCGCTCGGTTTGCCGTAGACTTGGCTGAGATGTTGGGAGGGACCGTTGACTTCCGGCGTGATTTGAAAGGCGACGAACCGTTGCAATTGATGTGGCGTGAAGCCAGGCTCGGCGACCAGATTATCGGACAACCTCACCTGTCCTTCGCAGCGCTGACCATCGACGAAACCCGCTATGAGATCGTGTGGCCGGACGACAACTCTGGCAACGCGACAATTTTTGTCGATGGAGAAGTGTTGCGCGTGTTCGCGCAGCCTGTGAAGGGAGCGCGGTTGAGTTCGGTGTATGGCAACCGCAGACATCCGGTTTATGGAGATGTGCGCATGCATACAGGGGTTGATTTTGCAGCTCCGCATGGGACGCCCGTTTATGCCACCGCACCTGGAACTATTTCCTTTGTTGGTCGACGCGGCGGCTATGGACGCGTGGTCGAGATCGCGCATGGCTCGGATACTATGACCCGCTATGCGCATCTGAGTTCTGTGCCCGACGGTCTTTCGGTCGGAGAAAGGGTTACAGCGGGCGAGACGATCGGTCGCGTTGGTGCGACAGGAACTGCAACAGGTCCAAATCTGCATTATGAAGTGCGGGTGGATGGTCGACCCACAGATCCAATGTCGGAAGAACGGCTTGCCGAAGCGGCAAGAGCAGAAGGAACCAATCCAGACATTGTAGCACGTCTTCATGAGAGCCGGGCACAGTTTACTGGATTACTTGATCAGGATGTCGCTCAAACGATGTCAGAAAGTCTTTAGATAATGAAAAAACACTTACTCTCCGCCTTGTTCACGCTCGCATTGGCTGGGCAAGCGATCGCCCAAACGACCCCAATTGAAGTTATTAAGACGAATGGTTGCGGTTGCTGCCTAGCGTGGATGAAACACCTCGAAGAAAACGGCTTTGAACCCACAGGTGAGGATATGTTTGCAGGCCTTTTTGTACGCTTCAAACTCGATAATGGCGTTCCGCAACGTATGGTGTCCTGTCACACGGGGCTCATCGACGGATATGTGATCGAAGGCCATGTCCCAGCGGGTGATATACGCAGGTTACTCAGCGAAAGACCAGACGCAGTAGGCCTCGCGGTGCCGGACATGCCGCTTGGCTCGCCTGGTATGGATCAGAGCCGCTGGCGTGAGGCCTACGACGTGTTTCTCATCAACAACGACGGGTCGACAGAAGTCTTCTCAAGCTATTCTGGCGACTGAAGAGATTTACAACGAAAGATATAAATTTGGACACTCTCTCCCCCATCATGCTCGGATTTCTGGGTAGTCTTGCCGCAGGTTCAATGACCGCCATTGGCGCAATACCCGTGCTTTTTGGTCGCGTACCGTCTCGCGCTACCCGAGACCTCTCACTTGGTTTCGCAGCAGGCGTGATGCTGGCGGCATCGTTCTTTTCCTTGATTATACCGGCACTTGATGCTGCTGAACTACGGTATGTGAACGAGGCCGCACCGGCAGCTATTGTGTGTATTGCGATCCTCCTCGGGATGGGTGCCGTGGCACTCATGAACGAGAAACTCCCTCATGAGCATTTCAGCACAGGTCGCGAAGGGCCGGAGGCAGCATCCCTTCGACGGGTGTGGTTGTTCATTATCGCCATCACGATCCACAATTTTCCCGAAGGGCTCGCTGTTGGCGTCGGCTTTGGCGCGGACGGTGTGTCAGGTGGTATGCCGCTTGCGATCGGGATCGGACTGCAGAACGCGCCCGAAGGTCTGGCCGTCGCGGTGTCACTGCTCGGCGAAGGGTATTCGAAAGTCCGGGCTTGGGGGATCGCCGCATTAACTGGCATGGTTGAACCCATTGGGGGACTTTTGGGTGCGGGGATCATCACGATCTCCGAACCGCTTCTTCCTTGGGGTTTGGCGTTTGCCGCAGGTGCGATGCTCTACGTTATCAGTCACGAGATCATTCCTGAAACCCACCGAAGCGGTCATCAGAACAAGGCAACACTTGGCCTTGCGATCGGCTTGGTCATCATGCTGTTTTTGGACGTCTGGCTCGGATAAAAAACGATGAAGATATTCATCCTTCCCGGCCTGACTACCGTGTTGATCGCTCTTTTCGTGGATCAAGTCACTAAGTTCTTTGTCATGGACAACGCATCCTCGTTTGCCACCGGCATTCAAATCTTACCCATATTCGACCTTGTGTATGTTCAAAATGATGGGGTTAGCTTCGGGATGTTCGGGGGCATGCCTTGGTGGGGACTGTCGGCATTGGCGCTTTTGATATGTGCCGTTCTCGGTGTGCTGCTTTTTCGCAGCGACAATCGTATCGAAGCTGTTGCACTTGGTGCGATCATTGGCGGCGCACTCGGAAACGTCGTAGATCGCTTCCGATTTCAAGCCGTTACTGACTTTCTGAGCTTCCACATCGCGGGCCTGTATTGGCCGGCCTTCAACTTGGCCGATGTTTTTGTCGTATGTGGCGTTGGCGTACTTTTGTTGTATCCGGTGTGGGACGCACGTCGTCAGGCATAAATGTCGATGGGCGTGCCATCGCGCACCATTGCATAAATCTCTTCAATCTGCCGATCACTGACCGCAATACATCCGGCGGTCCAGTCCTGCTTATTCGTTGGATCGATCCCCCGCCTCGGGCCACCGTGGATAAAGATATCACCCCCTGGAGACTGGCCCTGAGCTGCCGCAAAAGCGCGGTCGGCCGCATTCGGGTACGAAATGCCAATTGAGAGATGAAACAGGCTCTCGGGATTTCGGCGGTCGATGGTATAGGTTCCTTCGGGCGTGCGTCCGTCGCCCTCGAATTGCTTGTGTCCTTCCGGGGCAAAACCAAGCCCGACCGGGTAAGAGCGCAGCACGCCCTGCGCTCCATCGAGAACGAGCAGTCGTTGAGATTTGTAGAGGCGCAGGCGTGTCACGTCAGGGCCAGTGTACGAACTGAATTTGTTGGCGCATCCGGCCAAGAATGTCGCGACCGCACCAGATAGGAACAGCCGTCTCGGTAATTTTGTTATCATTACTGCCCAATGCCTCTTCTTCGGAGGTTCGTTTTGCCTATCTGATACAGCGTTGCCTTCCGCCAATCAATGGCCGTGAGCCAGCGCGCCCTTTGCCAATTCTTCGCCAACTTGCTCTCCGCCGCGCGGTCCTTGATCGTTGTCGCGCGCTCGTAACAACCGCAAGGCATTCGCGACAACGAGGAGCGAAACCCCGACGTCTGCCGCGATCGCGCCCCACATGGACGCCATGCCAAAGGCGGTCGCGACTACGAAGACTGCCTTGGTTGCTAAAGACAGGCCGATGTTCTGTTTGATGATCGACATGGTCCGGCGCGAATGCCCGATCAGCCATGGAACTTTGCCGATATCATCGGTCATGAGCGCGATGTCCGCCGTTTCAATCGCAGCGTCCGACCCAACTGCGCCCATTGCGATGCCGTAATGCGCACGCGCCATTGCCGGTGCGTCATTCACTCCGTCCCCGATCATTGCGACGGTGCTATATTGTGCGACCAGCTCCTCGATCGCTGTGACCTTGTCCTCGGGCAAGAGTTCTGCACGCACCTCGTCGATGCCGACCTCGGCAGCCACTGCACTTGCGGTGGCCGCGTTGTCACCCGTTAGCATGATGATCTTTTTAACGCCTTGAGCGTGCAAGCGCGCGACAATGCCCTTGGCATCTGGCCGGATCCGGTCACGCAGTTCGAGAACGCCGCTGACGCCTTTCGCGTCACCGATCGCCACAAGCGTGCTTCCAGCGCCTTCGATCTGATTGCGTAGATCAGCCGGGATATCCCCGCCAAGGCCCTTTTCCTCGGCAAACCGATCGGAGCCGAGCCATATGGACTGACCATCCATTTGACCCTCAAGGCCGCGTCCTGGAACGGTTCGGGTATCCTCGGCGGCGACAATTTTTATTCCGTCTCGCTCTGCACGGCCAAGGATCGCCCGTGCCAGAGGATGTGACGAGCGCGCTTCGAGGGCAACGGCCCGTGCCATAAGTTCGGCTTCGCTTGTGTCACCAAGCGGATAAATGGCCGCAACCTCGGGCTCACCCATGGTGATCGTACCGGTCTTGTCCATGGCCAGTGCTGTCGTGCGACCCGGGGCTTCGACATAGGCTCCGCCCTTGATCAGCACACCGTTGCGCGCCGAGGCGGCGAGGGCCGCGACAATAGAAACTGGAGTCGAGATCACCAAAGCACAAGGGCAGGCGATGACCAAAAGAACCAGTGCGTTGTAGAACCAAAAGCCCCAATCGCCGCCCGCGACAAGTGGGGGGATTACAGCAATGAGAATGGCAAGCACCATCACAACTGGCGTGTAAATGCGGGCGAACTTTGTCACCCATTGTTCGACCTCCGCGCGACGCGAATGCGCATCGCCAACCATGCGAATGATCTTGGACAGAACCGTGTCAGACGCGGCCTTCGATGCCCGTACAGTCAACGTGCCCTCACCATTTATGGTGCCCGCGTAGACATCGTCGCCTGCCTCCTTTGGCACCAAGGCGCTTTCACCTGTAATGGGGGCCTGGTCGACGGCTCCCGCCCCGTCGACAACTTCTCCGTCGAGAGGAATGCGGTCACCACCGCGCACGATGAACTTGGTTCCAATAGCAACGGCCGCTGCAGGCATATCAGCCTCAGACCCATCATCGTAAATAATCCGCGCCGTAGGAGGCGCGAGGTCGAGAAGTGCCGAGACAGCATTGCGTGCGCGCCCGACGCTCCAGCTTTCAAGATACAGTGAAAGTGAGAAGAAAAACGCAACAGTCGCGGCCTCAAAGAACTCTCCAAGTGCGATTGCACCGGCAACGGCAACCACCATCAACAGGTTCATATCAGGAGAGATCCGACGCGCAGACGACCATGCTTTAGGTGCGACCAGCCACACACCTAATAGAATAGCGCCAGCGAACAAGGCGATTTCCGCAATTGGCATCGCGGCTTCACCATGGCCGGAAAAAATGCCGATGGCCCCGCCGATGCCAGTTTCAACAAGGTGGTAAATGAACCCCGCCGCCCAAAAGCCTCCGCTCAGCATCGTGAACAGCTTTTGTTTCTTCAGATGTGCAGCCTGATCAGCGCTGGCGTCCTCGACATCCCACGGTTTGGCCGTCATGCCTGTTGATGCGACCGCCTTGATGATGTTGTCCGAGGACACTGACGTGCCACCTTCAAGAACGGTCATTCTGGCGTTAATGACGTCAAAGGCCAGAAATTCCGCCCCTCCGACCTCTGGACCGACGACTTTGTTGAGGATCGAGACCTCTTCCGCGCAGTCCAAACCGCTGACGTGAAAACTTCGCCCGTCGGAGGCGCTGACTTGCGTTGGCGCGATAGCATCACCGCCGCAGCAACTTGTACCTGTTTCTGAAGAAGAAGCAGCGGCATGATCGTGATCATGATGAGCAGCAACGTGTGGCATGAATTATCCCTAGATTCGCGACTATTTTGGCAAGGATACGAGCTACAGCAACTAGAGCTTCAAGAAGAAAAACGACAGCCCGTCCGATATTCGTTTAAACTACGAAAACCTGCCTCAATTAGTCACCTTCGAACAACGCGCCGGAGCAAGTTTTGGGGCCGACGGCGGGAACGATTGAACATCGTATGGCTTTCATCATATCAGCGAAGCAACACTGTTTGAGTAAAGGGAGCCAAAAGATGATCAAGCGAAATGCAGCCGTATTCACACTTATACCGCTCGTGAGCGCTTGCGCGGTCACTATCGGCGAGCCCGACGACGCAAGCCCGACACCTTCCATTCCTGAAGAGGTGATTGCTATTGCGGGACCCAACCAAGATCTCATGTCAGCTTTCTTGCGTCCTAAGGACAGTTGCTATTGGTACATGCACAATGGCCCGGTTGAAAGGACACCTCTGCCGCTTCGGACTGCTGATAACCGTCCCATCTGCATTCAACAGCCCGCTGAAACGTAACAATGAAAACGGCCCTGAATTCATCAGAGCCGTTTTCATTCTTTTGCAGTGATCGATGATGCTTTGGCTGTCAGCTAGTGGTGAGCACGCTATCCGAAGCGGAGTAAAGATATACAGTCGAACCCATTTCGACATTTGGATAAAGCGCATTGATATGCGCCATCACCATCCGAACACAGCCTGAACTCGCGCGGCCTCCAATCGATCTGGGGTGAGGCGTGCCATGAATACGCAGATAGGTATCACGCTGTCCGACGTAGAGGTAAATCGCACGAGAGCCGAGGGCATTTGTCGGACCAGGCTCCATGCCGTCAGCCCACTGGGCGTTCACAGGGTCACGCTCAATCATTGATTGGGTCGGTGTCCAATGCGGCCACTCGACCAGACGGCGCACCGTATAGGTGCCCGGTTCATAAAGATTGCCGCGCGCAATCGCGACCCCGTACCGCATCGCCGTGCCACCTTCTTCGATGTGGTAGAGATATCTTGCGACAGCATCGACATGGATATCACCAGGCACCAACCCATCCCGCGCCTCGACCCGTTGCGGCAGGAATCGCGGTGCAAGACCCCATGGGTTGGATGTCTCAAGAACGAAGTTTTCTGGAGTAACTTGTGCGTCCCAAGCCGCTTTTTGTGACCCCGTCGGCCATGTGTTGGCGAAAGCGGGCGACGAAAGTGGTGCCGAGAATAGGGCCGTCGTGGTCGCGATAAAATGGCGTCTTGTCAACATTCTGATTTCTTCTCCGTCTTGATCGTCAATTTGCGGACCAAGTGCCGCGTATTCCGAAAGACACTTACAACCTACACCAACTAGAGGTTCAAAGAAAACCTTCGCTTCACACAAATTTGTGTTTTGCATACCAACGACAAGTGGTCATGCGATAGATAGCAGTAAAAAATGGCCGCTTTCGGGAAAACCCGGCGGTGGCGTGAGCTTCCCCTTAAATCGGGGCTGAAAAAGGTCGAACGATAGCGTTATGCGGATTCAGGTCATTTGTGCGGCGTGCAGCATCGGGGACTCTGGGCTCCAAGCGGACATGCGGCAGCGCAACGAATTATTCGAATTCGAAGAAGTTTCAATGTCGGCTGCAGGTGGTTCAGCATGAAAGGCTCCTACCTACCGAGTTTCATTCTTTCCGACGGTTTAAAATTTTTTTTCCCGAATATGGAAACAAGCCCGCGCTTTGGTGCGCGGGCGACAAATTCCAATCGACTGCACCGGGGTTCAACGGGCCGTTAGCCCGCTCACCCCGATCCAGGCATCTTTCTTATTGTTTGGTCCGCCCAACATCCCTGACCGTGGCGGTCAACCTTAGTCCATCCCCAAAATCAGCCACCAATTTCCCCTGTCTCGCAGGCGAGCCATTCCTCGCGGGTCAAATTGTCGTCTGATTTTGGCGCAGACATTTTCTTCGCAAATGTGGCCGATTGACAGCCCCGTTCAGGGCCGTGGGTCGGGCTTTGCCCTCTCCCACTCTGTTCCGCCGAATACATGCGTATTCGGTCAGATCAGGTGGCCGAGGCGCAGCCCATCGGCGGAAGGGGGCACGAGGCCTCACCCGCGTCACTTTGATTGAGGAGGCCACAAATGGCACCGAAGTTTGATGTTTATGCCCATGTCACCGACACCATTATTGCCGAGATCGAGGCAGGCACGCCGCCATGGCGCAAGCCGTGGACCGGAAGCGCGTCCGGCGTTGCCTTGCCGACGCGGCACAACGGCGAGGAGTATCGCGGGATTAACATCCTGATGCTCTGGGTCATGGCAGCGAAGCATGGCTATGTCTCGAGCCGCTGGATGACCTACAAACAGGCGCAGGAACTGGGCGGTCAGGTCCGCAAAGGTGAATCGTCGTCGACCGTGGTCAAATACGGGACGTTCACCCGAGAGAACGAGCTGGGGATTGAGGAAGAGCTGCCCTATGCGCGCGCCTATCGCGTTTTCAATGCGGATCAGATCGAGGGATTGCCGGAGGATTACTACATCCGGCCCGAGGAGCCCCGCGACCTTGGGACGGCGGAAGATCCAGAGCTTGAGGGGTTTTTCGGCCGGACAGGGGCGGAGATCCTCACCAGTGATGACCCGCGCGCCTATTACAGCCCCGCCAAAGATCACATCCACATGCCGCCGATTGCCACGTTTCACAATGCGGTAGGCTATTATGGGACTTTGGCCCATGAGGTGATCCACTGGACTGGCAGCGAAAGGCGGCTGGAGCGGATCAAGAAATTTGCGAACCGTGAAGCCTATGCCTTTGAAGAGCTCGTGGCAGAAATCGGTGCTTGTTTTCTTGGTGCTCAGATTGGCGTCGCGCCGGAATTCGACCAAAGCGCCGCCTACGTTGAAGGTTGGTTGAAAGCGCTCAAAGAGGACAAACGGGCGATTTTTCGTGCGGCATCTGAAGCGCAGAAAGCCGCAGACTTTGCTTTGCAAGCAGCAGGTCAAAGCAAGGAGGTGGCAGCATGACTCCCGACTATCACAGCGATGATTTTGCGACGGCGCGCCTGGAAGATGCCGTCAGCTTGCGAAGCGCCGCCCGTGAGGCCCGCGCCACGCTCTACGCGGTGTTGAACCGGCTAGAGCTGAACGATCTGGACGGTGAGGAGCAGCCCTATATCGATGACTGTCTTGGGGCTCTCGCAATCCTTGAGGAGGCGTTGCGATGACCGTGGAAGAGATCAAAACGGCAGTGGACGCGGGCGACCGCGTTCACTGGGTCAATAGCGGGTATGTGGTGACGCGTGATGGCCTCGGGCAGTACCTCATCACCTTCATGCGGAACGGGTCAGCTATTGGTTTGACCAGTCGGGATGGCACCCGCCTGAACGGCAAGCCTGACGAATTTTTCGTCGGGGAAAGTGCAGAGGTTCGCCATGAAGTATTCTGACATCAGGCAGGCGGCCCGAGAGGGCCGCGCCAGCGTGCATCTTCATGGGTTCTGTAATCTGCCCGATGGCGGGCAGGAGTATTGTGATGATCCAGCACTGATCGATGGCTGGGCGATCTATGTTCGCGTCGAGACCCCGGACGACGCGCAACAGCCTTTTGATCTGCACGAGCTGCCCGACCATCAAACCTATTCCAGCGCCGAAGGCGCGGCCCGCGCAATAGCGCTGCAAATGCTTGGCGATGCTGAGGCGTGGGACCACGACTAGTGGTGCCATGCCTTTCGCATGGGGCCGGGCTTTGCCCGGCGATCGCAGCCTTTGGCCGCTCCAAACGGAATACAGGCAGTTGATGCAATAATATAATATTGATTCAATTATGGCGAAATGCCATAACAGGGCTGCCTGTATGATGCTGGCAAGAAATAGGGGTGATTACTTCACATGGGTCGACCGCGCGCACCACGGCACAAGCGACTGACGCAGAACCAGCGTTTTGCCATTGTGCGCAAGCGTGCCGAGGGTGTTCCGATCGAGGATCTGGCCCGCGAATTCGGCGTCACGACCCGCAGCATCTTCTACACGTTGAAGGCCGATCAAAGCCGAAAGCTCGACGCGCGCGTGCGCTCCGAGTTGGTGAATGTCCGGCTTACGCCAAAGGAGCTTGCGAGCTTCGATGCGGTGCTGACGCGGCATGATATCGCGAGCCGCGCCGAGGGGCTGCGGTGGCTGATCCATGCCTCAAACGATCTCTTCGTGCCTGACGATGAACTGGCCAACCAGATGCAGGGGCTCTCGGCCTCGCTCAATCGCACTGGCAACAATATCAACCAGATTGCGCAGCGCCTGAACGAGGCAAAGCGCCAAGGCAAGACGCCGCCCTACGGCAATTCCGCCCATGCTCAGGTCCGCGCTCTGGCCGGGCTGATCTTCGATATCGCTGACCAAGTCCAAGACATGGCGCAGCGCCGCCGCAGCGCGCTGTCCGGCGAGGTGGCCCGCGTTCTGGGAGACTTTACCGATGGCCCGGAATAGCGCCGTTGCCGCCGCGCAGGAGGCCTTCTTCGATCGTGACTGGAGCCGCATTCGCGGCAGCGTCCCGCGCGCCCGTGCCAAGCAAATGGCGCGCGCCGCCATCGGGCACTCACCCGCGATCTTCAAAGCCATTCGCGATGGCGGCACACACAACAAAACGCAGCTGCGCAACCAGCTGGAATACCTGACCACCAAGTCGAGCTTTATCATCGACAGCCGTGGCACCTATGACGGCCAAAGCGTTTTGTCAGCCAAAGAGATCGAGCAGGTCACACGCCGGTTTTCCGCGCAATGGAATGAGGGGTTCCACCCGAAGCTGGGACATACCTCGCACCTTTTGATGGCTTTCCCGATTGGCACGCGTGGCGAGGATGTTTCCGAAATCACGCGCGAGATGTGCGAGCGTTTTTTTCAGGGCGACGGCAGCCACTTTGACTACATCGCTGCCGTGCACGAGGACCGGGACCACCCGCATGCCCACATCGTTCTGAACCGGCGCAGCAAGGACGGTGAATTCTTCTTTCTGAAAGAAGGGCACCACTTCAACTACGACAGTTTTCGTGAGGCGATGGTGGAGGTGTCGGACCGCTATGGGCTGCGGCTAGAGGCGACCCGGAAGCTCGAACGTGGGATCACGACGAAGCGGCCGAGCGATGTAGAGCAGCGTCGTGCGGAATCCACCGGCCAAAAGCTGACCGAGCGTGAGCGCGTGGGGCCAGAGCTTGACCGTGCCTTGGCTGAGGTGGCGCGGAACGCGCGGCTCTATCGCGGCCTGGCTGCCGAAGCCTCGCGCGAGAACCAGCATGACATTGCAGCAGCCTTGGACAAAGCCGCGACGCTTTTGGCGCAGGGCAAACCGATTGAAGCAGATGGAAAGGTATATGGCATGGCCGAAGAACAGCATTCATTTGATGAGGTCGTGGATGCCTTTCACGACAAGATCAACCAAGCCGAACGCATTGTCGCTGACGCCCCGGTGGAGCGGCGTGCGGCGCTGGAGCATGAGCTGAACGACATCTATCGCTCTCTGTCACATCTCAGCCCAATGGGAACGCAGTCCCATACCTTGCTTGAGGATGCGTCCAAGAGTGGGATCTATTCGGCCGCGAACATTCAGGCCGACGCCCAAGGTGCCTTGCAGGAGCCAGCGCTCGCCGAACGTCTTGAGCAGGCTTTGAAAGGTACTGGGATTAACGCACAAGAGGTGACGCGCCGCGTCGAAATCGGCGCGGGCAATGCCGCGCTGGAGCGGCAATGGCTTGGACAGGATCTGAAGGCGATTGCCGACAAGGAAGGCTTTGACTTGGCGCGCGCCGATGAGCTTGAGAAAACGATCGACCGTCTTGACCAGGTGCACAGTGATCTGGGCCGTATGTTGGCCGATGTTGAAGTTCTCAAGGACAGTGGAGCGGTGGAGGCCGACCGGGAGGAAGCCGTGGTCGACAGGTTGCCGCCGACCACCGCTGACATCCTGAGCCGTATGAGGGAAGACCCAACCGCAGATCCATTCCGAAACGATCTGGAGCGCGAGACCTTGCGAGCTGAGATGGAGGAACTGGTCGGTGAAGAGGGTACCCGGGACTTAGCGATTGGCGATGAGACCGCGCTGGAGGAACATATCGAAGACCGCCTGGACCGACTCTATGCGGCCAAGGCCTATCTGCAGAGCGATGCCTCTCTGGCGAACAGTGTGGCGATGGAGCATGTCCTCGATGAAATCGCCAATGAAGAAATTAATGTTCAACGCGAGCGGCATGTCGATGCCGACGGCGAGAAGGGTGTGACGCATGGGTAAGGCGCGGATCGCACTCGGCGTCATGAGCTTTGCTCTTCTGGGCGCGGCATTGGGCTATGTCCTGGCGTCGGCCTTTCTGACTGTTCGCTGGTTCGGGGTCGGGGCGGATATCGATTTCCTGATGCTGGCGCGTAGCTATGGGGTTCTTCGAACAAACCATCCCGACAATATGCAGATCGTTCACTTGATCGTGGGGATCAGCACTTGCGCCGGTGTTTTGCTTAGCGCTGTGTTGATGAACGACGCGCTGACGAAGTTCGGTGAAACCCACTGGCAGCACATGTCCGAGATGAAACGGAACGGCTTCTTCGGCAAGCCCGGCCACGGCTTCGTTCTTGGTAAAATGGGTAAGCCCAAGAGCCGCAAACCCTTTGTCATGTCCAAGGTCTTCCCCCATGCCCTGATCGTCGCCCCGACCGGACGCGGCAAGACGACGGGCTTCGTTATCCCAAACCTTCTGACCTATCAGGGCAGCGCGGTGGTTCTGGACGTGAAAGGCGAAAACTTCGAGGCAACGGCACGCCACAGGGCTGCGCAGGGTGACAAGGTGTTCCGGTTTGCGCCCACTGATTGGAAGGACGGCCGCTCGCACCGCTACAATCCTTTGCTGCGGATCTCGGCGCTGGAAAACGTCGACCGCCAACAGATGGAGCTGCAACTTCTAGCCTCGCTGTTTCTGCAAGCAGATAACGACCGCGTCCAAGGGCTCCTCGATGGCGGTATCGATCTGTTCGTGGCGGCAGGGCTTTTAGCGTTCGAGCGAAAGCGGCCGACCCTGGGCGAGATCTATCGCATCACCGCATCAGGCGGGGATAAGCAGAAGGAATATCGCCGCCGTGCAGACGAGGTGGTCAATCCAGCCGCCAAGCTGATTTTCATGCGCATGGCCTCGACCAACAACGATACGCTGACGTCTTATCTGTCGCTCTTGATGACATCTGGTCTCAAGCAGTGGTCGAACCCGGCGATCGACCGCGCAACTGCAACGTCAGACTTCGATTTCCGCGACATCCGCAAGACGCCGTTTTCTGTCTATCTCGTGGTCGAGCCGCTGATGGTGAAACCGCTCGCGCCGTTGATCCGCTTGTTCTTCTCGGACTTGCTGGCATCGCTGCAGGACCATGAACCCAGCAAGGACGAACCTTGGCCGGTGATGATCATGCTCGATGAGTTCAACCGCCTGGGCAAAATGCCAATCGTTCTCGATAGCATCGAAACCCTTAGGTCCTACCGCGCCAACCTCGCGATCGTCACTCAGACGATCCCAGCTTTGGATGAGATCTACGGCGAAAATGCCCGGCGTGCCTTGCAGGGCAACGCGGGCATCAAGCTCTATCTGACTCCCTCAGATGAGAAGACCATCGAAGAACTGAGCAAAGCGGTAGGGAAAACCACCAAGCGCGTTGTGACCCGCTCGCGCTCAGTCGGTCGCAACCCCTTCGCCGGTCGCAGTATGTCTGAACGAACCGAAGAGACCGCGTTGCTGCCCGAAGATGAAGCGCGGCGCATGGATCTTGATGACATCGTTCTGGTGGTCGACGCGCAAATGCCTGTGCGAGCCAAGCGGATCAAATACTATGAAGACCGGTTCTTTCAGCGGATCTTCGACAAGCAGAGCGGAGAGCTGCCATATCCCTCGGCCGGTGACCAGATGCGCGGCCTGCAAGGGCAGATAAAGGCGCTGGAGGCTAAGATTGGAGCGCTTGAGATGCCGAAAACGGTTTCAGATAAGGGACCCGAAGTTGAAGGGAAACGGCGCGAAGAGATCGATAATTTGACCAACGAAGAGCGGGGGGTGGTGTCCGGCGAAAAGCCTAATTTGAACGATTATCAAGCAGGAGCTGAACGGGTGGAGAGATTTATGGAGGAAGCAGCTCGGGGATGAACGGGCGGTAGCCAGACCTTCGCTGCGCAAAGCCCCAAGGTCAGCGATGCGCTGAAAGTCGACCTCATCCTCGCGCTGTAAATGTCAACGGGGCCACCGCTAAGGCTCCTCCTCTACTGACAGTTCCCTGCAATCCGGATACGCTCGTAGGTTGAAAGCCTGAATCACAGAAGGAGTGAGGTATTGAGAGCATGTCGTATCAAAGTCAGCGATTTTCGAGGCGTCAAGGACGCGACGATTATGCTTCCCTACCACGCTGTTCTTATTGGCGATAATAATACTGGCAAGACTACATTACTTGAGTCGCTCGACCTGGCGCTGGGTCCAGACAGACTGAACCGTACACCGCCAATTGATGAACATGACTTTTATGAGGGTCGATACCTCGCCAAGGCAACTTCTGACACATCAACCGAGGGTGAGGATGTCTCACCTGAGGGTAGTGACGCTGAGACGGTTGAAGGTGAGCCCGAGAATGTGACGGAAGATGCAGCACCGCGCATTGAGATCGAAGTGACGGTGACCGACCTCTCGGAAGAGCAGAAGGCTCGCTTCGGCGACTTTCTAGAATTCTGGGACTCGACCACCGATGCCTTCTACGACCAGCCCGACCCAGCTGGCGTGGACCCAGCCCATGTCGCGGAGGCGCTTCGTGTCACTTTCCATGGTTGGTACGACTCCGAAGAGGATGACTTTGAGGGACGAACATACTATTCCAGAAGCCTTTCCGAAGGCGGTTCTCCCGTCCCGTTCAGCAAGAAAGACAAGCAAATATGCGGCTTTTTGTATCTGCGCTCGCTTAGAACTGGTTCACGAGCATTGAGCTTGGAGCGGGGAAGCCTTCTCGATATCATTCTTCGGCTAAAGGAAGTGCGCCCGCAGATGTGGGAAGATACCTTGGGAACACTCGCTGAGTATTCTGTTGCCGCCGACCCGGCTCTCGGGGTTTCAGGTGTTCTTGAGAGCATAAACAAAGCCCTGAAGAAATACGTCCCCAAGGAGTGGGGTGTCGAACCACATCTGAAGGTATCAAATCTGACCCGTGACCACCTCCGAAAGGTGATCACGGCGTTTATTGCCACCGGAGAAGGCAAACATGCTGCGCCTTATTTCAGACAGGGAACCGGCACCATCAACATGCTCGTTCTGGCCATGCTGTCCCAGATCGCCGCCGATAAGCAGAACGTCATCTTTGCGATGGAGGAACCGGAAACCGCCATACCGCCCTATGCGCAAAAAAGGATTGTGCACGAAATCCGCAAACTGGCCTCACAAGCCATCTTTACTTCTCATTCGCCCTACGTGCTTGAGGAATTTGCGACGGAGGAAACTGTAGTTCTCGGTCGTGACACGGATGGGGCTCTCTCTCGAAAACCAATTGTGCTCCCAGATAACGTCAAACTGAAGCGTTACCGGCAGGAATTCCGCGCCCGCTTTTGCGAGGGGTTGCTGGCACGCCGGGTCCTGATCGCCGAAGGCCCGACAGAAGCGTCCGCCTTTCCAGTGGCGTGCCGGAGGCTCGCAGAGATCAATCCTGGCAAATATAGCTCCCTTGAAGCCTTGGGCATTTGCGTCGTCGATGCCGATGGAGAGAAAAACATCCCAGGCATGGCAAATCTGTATAAGGAACTCGGAAAACGCACTTTCGCCCTATGCGACCAACAGGACGTCGCGAACCAGGCCCTGATCGAGGCGGAAGTTGATATCCTGCTCATGCATGCCGAAAAGGGCTTCGAGGATCTTGTGCTGAAAGGCACGAATGAAGATGCGCTCAAGCGCTTCGCCGCTCTTCTCGATTGGCCGAGTCACTTCACCACCAAGTATCCGGACCCATCCGCCGACGTTTTCAATGCCATTGCCGACTATTTCTCATGGTCGAAGGGGAATTGGGGCATCGCCGACTTCTTCGCCCAATGCGCAGAGGATGAAATTCCGGAGTGGGTGCGAAACGCCTGTTCTCAACTGAAAACGGCCTGCGACCCAGCCCCGCCTTTGGATGATGCGGCTGAACCCGTCGGCGAGATCGATGCTGATCCGGGGGCGTCTTCGGATGGAGCTGACTGAGAAGCAAATCAAGGTCTTGGATACTGAAGGCCACCTTCTTGTTACCGGAGGGCCTGGGTCCGGCAAGACAACCATTTCCATATTCAAGGCCGCTCAGGTTGCCGAGACCATCCTCCGGCCAGAGCAAAAGGTGCTGTTTCTGAGCTTTGCCAGAGCGACCGTATCTCGGGTCGTGGAAGCTATCGAATTTGAGCAAGAAATCCCCAAGGAAATCAAACGCCGGATAGACGTTGAGACCTACCATTCCTTCTTTTGGCGCATCCTCAAGGCGCACGGTTACCTTGCAAGTCTTCCGAGGGGCCTCACGATTCTTACGCCTTCAGCCGAAGCGATTGCTCTTTCCGACATTCGCAATAGTCACGGAGCCGACAACAAACTGAGCGACCCTCAGAAACAAGCAAAGCGAGCGGCGGAAACGGCTGAAAAATACCGTCTGGCCACTCACGGGGGCCGCGTGTGCTTCGACCTCTTCGCGCCGTATGTCGGCGATCTGCTGCATGGAAGCCAGACACTGAGGCGGCTTATGTCCACCAAGTACCCCGTTATCATCCTTGATGAATTTCAGGATACGAACCCAGAGCAATGGCGTGTGGTTCAAGCGCTCGGAGCCTTCTGTCGCCTCATTGCGCTTGCCGACCCAGAGCAACGCATTTTCGATTTCATCGGGGCCGATCCGGAACGACTGAATCATTACCGGGGCACATTTGCTCCTACCGAGATCGACTTCAGTACCGACAACCATCGAAGTGGCGGTACGGACATCGCTACATTCGCAAACGACATTCTGAAGGGCACCCTTAGCAAGAGCTCCTACACCGGTATCGATTGTGAGCTTTTTGACCCATTCCCAGACCCGGCCATGACCAAGCTGATAACGACCATCTATGCGGCACGAGGACGACTTGTTGCGTCCGGCAAATCTGATTGGTCCTTGGCTGTGCTGGTGCCGACGAAGAAATTGACCCGTGTCGTGTCTGACAAGTTTCGGGAACCACCGGCCGGAATGCAGCCCATTGCCCATGCTGCTGTCGTTGAACTTGAAGCGGCTATTCTCGGATCAGAGATTATTGCTCATTTGATGCAGCCTGACTTGGGCGACGCTCATTTTTCCGAATTCATTGATCTGGTCTGCAACTACTTTCAGGGGAAGGGCGGTGATCGGCCGACAAGCGGCGCTCTCAAAGAGGCGGCAGCTGTCCGCAGTGCTTACGACAAGTGGCGTGCTGCACTTGCCGCTGGAAAGAAACCGCATGCGAACAGCATGATACATGCTCTTGCGTCGGTCTACGAGCAGGCTCGCGCAATCGCGTTGACGGGAGACCCTGATAAGGATTGGCGAACCGTTAGAGCCACGATGGAAGCAGGGGCGTGTTCCCGGCTGAAAGAAATCGGCTTGGAGGTTCGCAATATTCGTCTCTTGGAGCGTGGTGGCCAATTACGTCAAGATCTCACACAGGACTGGCGGGATAACGGCTCCTATGCAAACGCGCACACTATCGTGCAGCAGGCTTTCGTCCAGGAGCATTTTGCCACGGGAAGTAAGCCTGAGACTGGTGTGATTGTAATGAACATGCACAAGGCCAAGGGAAAGCAATTCGACGAAGTAGTTATCTTCGAGGGCTGGCCGCGCAGGAATAAGGGAAAGATCGTCGCAAATGTTGATCGTATTGTACGCAACAATGACAGTGAAGAAATCAATGACGGATCACGCCAGAACTTCAGGGTAAGCGTCACCAGAGGGCGACAGCGTACAACGATTTTGACACCAAAAGGTGACCCGTGTGTACTGCTGCTTCCTGAAAACTAGGAGGAAACCCAATACTCATACGCCCTCGGGCCTAGCAACCGTATCAAGGGTCCAAATCCTGCGCTTTTTGCGGGGCATTCAGGCGTGAGTGGCGGTAGGGATCATGTCCGTTGTTAGTTGATAGCAGTAATCCAGCGCTATCCGCATAATGGGTAGCCCTAGGCCGATTTCACGCCAGTCTTTTCGCCCGTTCAGCAACTCTCTGAACCATCGAAACGGTTGCACCGCTCGCCTGCCGTATTCCAGCCCCTGCAATCTCAGCATTCGACCTCGCCCCAAACCGCGCCCGTGCCCGCGAGCCTTTGGTGCCGATCAAGCCCTTGGCGAACCCGCCGGGACCCGGAATGCTCGGCGGTCCGGCCATCATGAAGTTGCCCGAGATTGAGCGGACGATCAGCGGGGTGGCGATGATCATGCCACCTGCGAGGAACATCATCATGAAAAAGGGCACCAGCGCCCCGATGTTGCTTGCGCCGGAGGGATCTCCGAGTTCGGTCATCAGCGAGCGCGACATCCCGACGACGGTGGAAAACACGCCTGCGATCACGAGGGGGTAGAGCGCGTAGGATACTGTGCTGGACAGCCAGCGGTGGAAATAGTCCTTGCTGACATCAAAAAGCGAAAGCGCGATCATGATGGGGGCGATGCCGATCATGAAGGCCAGCATGATCTTGGCGAAGATCAGGACTAAGCCGCAGAGCGCGCCGATCACGCCGAGGAGGAAAGCGCCGATCGCGCCGATCAGGGCTCCGGCCATCCAATGCATGTTGTAACCGGCCGCGTTCAGATAGTCACCAAATTCTTCGATAAGATCGTCGAAGGCCTCTGCAAAATAGGATGCACCTGCACCGCCGCCGCCAAGCCCCGCCACCATGCCGCCTGCGAGTTGGTCGAGCCCATCGATCAGCGCGCTGGCTACCGCATTGAATTGGACCCAGTTCATCGCAAAGAGGGAGATCAGAATGAGCTTGAGGGCGAACCAGAAGGCGGTCCGCCCATCCATGGATTTGTATTGAAACACCATGTTGAGGAAGACGCCGATCACGGCGAGCGTGGAGGCGACCGCAATGACGCCGCCAAGCTGTCCGGCGACGTTGCCAAAGGTGGTTTGGGCTGCGTCTTCCAGAAAATTGTCGGTGGTCTCTACCATCCAGGTGACGACGCCCATCGGATCTTCCTCGGTCTGCTTTAGGCGCTCGCGCCGGTGCGTCGTTTCATGAAGGCCTTCAGGATATGCTCGCCGTCAAAATCCGGCACGACCGAGACCAGCTCCCAGCCGTCTTGGCCAAGAGCCGTCAGCTGCGCTTCGATCTTCGGTGGCTTTGTCTTGGCGGTGTTGATCTGTTCAATCTTGTATTCAAACATGAGCTGTTTCCTTTGAATGGGCCGGATCAATCGGCAGGTAGAATTCGGTGATGCCACGTGTGCCTTCATAGCGACCGGCCTGGATGATCACATCGATCGAGCGGGTGATGTAGTCGTTCATGTCCTGGTAGGTCATGGGCACGTCAGTTTTCAGGGCGGCGATGGCGAGGCGCTGCACGGCCAGCTGAGGGGTTTCAGCATGCAGCGTGGTGAGTGAGCCACCATGGCCCGTGTTTATGGCCTCAAGGAAGGTCATGGCCTCCTTGCCGCGCACTTCGCCTAAAACAATCCGGTCCGGCCGCATTCGCAGGGTGGAGGTCAGCAGGACATCAGCGCTGCGTGTGGCTTCGTCGCGATCAGACATCAGCGTGACGACATTGGGCTGCGTCGGACGCAGTTCAGCGGCCTCTTCGATCGTGACGATACGCTCGTCGGCGGGCACGAAGGAGAGGATTTTACGTGCCGTGACGGTCTTGCCGGTCGAGGTGCCACCAGAGACGATCATGTTGAGCTTGTGCGTGACGCAGAACTTGATCGCCGCATCGATGTCGCCGGTGGCCACGACATCGCGCAGCTCGGCGTTGCGCTTGCGTCTTGCACCTTCATTGTTGCGTTCTTTGCCGAAGAGATAAGACAGTTTGATCTGGTCCAATGGTAGGTCCGCAAAGAACCGCAAAGAAATCGCATAGCCACCATCGACAGCGGGGGGCTGAATGACTTGCGCGCGGATTGGGCGGTCACGGTAGGTGATGCTGACCGACACGATGGGCTTGGCCCGGCTGAGCGTGGTGTTTGCGGCCGAAGCAATCTGATTGCCCAGGTCTTTGATTTCGTTGGGCGAGAGCGGTCGATTGACGGACCGCATAAAGTGATCCCCCTGAAACTCCGCCCACAGCGTGCCGTCGGGGTTGATGCAAAGCTCGATCAGCTTTGGATCACGCGCTTCGGGGATCTTGTCCATCGAGCTTTGCAGATAGCTGGCCGCCATGATCAGAAAATCTCCAGATCGCGGTCGACCATCACGGTGACGCGGGCACCTTGATCGACATAGATCACGGGTGAGATGGAGAGGTGTTCGCCAATTACGCTTTGCGCGCTGTCCTGAAGGTCTTCGCCAATGCCCTCGAGTACATCCGAGGTGATCTCATCTTCGGTGTTCTGGGCTGCCACAGCGGGCAAGGCTCCGATCAGCGATATCAGGGCGGCAGAACCGAACCGCGTGCCAAAGCGGCTGTCGACGAAACCGGTCGTTCCTGAGCGGCCCAGTTCATCGCCTCCGAAGGCGCTGATTTCAACGGTCTGGTTGTTGGGGAGAATGATCCGATCCCAGGCGATGGTCACACGTTTCTGTGCTATGTCGAGGCCAGATTGATATCGCCCGATCAGACGCGCGCCGCGTGGGATAAGGATCCGTGAGCCGTCATAGGCGTGGACATCTTCAGACACCATCGCGCGGACCTGACCAGCGAGCGAGCTGTCGATCGCTGTCTCGAGCACAGCTTGGATCATCGTGCCCTGAACGACCGTGTTTGACGGGTTCACGATCAACTGGGCCTGTGTCACCTCAGCAGGTTCAGCGCCATTGCGGACAAAGTCTGTTTCGCCATCCAGCCTTCGCTGCTGCGCGGCGGTTTCACCGCCGCCTCCTGTCCCGCCAAAGGCGATGATGGGGCTGGCGATACGGGCCTGCAGCTCCTCAAGCTCAGCTTGCCGCCGCCGCTCGAGCTCCTGAAGACGCAGCTCCTCAGCCGTGGGGCCTGTTGGTGCGGGCGTGCGCGGGGTTTCTAGGTGTGCAAGTTCCAGATCGTTCTGCAGTCGCTGGATTTGACGGGCGCGTTCTTCCAACTCTTCGCGCAAAGCAGCTTGTGTTGCTGCTGCCTCGCTGCGCAGGGCATCGATTTCTGCACCCAAAGTATCCAGCGCCTCCGTGTCGACGGCAGGGGCCTCAGGTGCTGGCGCGTTGCGCAGTGCTTCAAGCTCGCGCCGCATGGCGTCCATTTGCGCGCGCAGCTCTTCTGTTTCGCTGTTTGGTTCCGGCTCCGGCGGCGGGGTTGTGTCAATCGGTGCAGGCGTGGGCTCGAGCGCACCAAAGCCCGGTCCCGCCGCTTGGAATTCGTCCGGTGAGGCGGTTTCCAGGCTTTCGGGTTCAGAGCCGCCAGAGAACAACAACATGAGACTACCAAGGGCTGCGATTGCCACAATGCCCAAGGCAATAGTGACAACAGACGGGCGCGCCTTCGCGGTTTGTGGTTTTCCTTCAAGCGCTTCGAGGCGCTTCTTAAGCTCAGCTGTTTCACTCATCGCGATCTGCCTCGCTCATCTCTTGGACGCAGATCTCGTCCTCGCCGAGCCGGAGAACCCATCGATCGCTGACACCTGAGACGCGGATCACGCCATCTGGCCGGGCGAGCGCATTCACGCTGCGTTCATTGCCGTTTGACCAGCGAAAGATCGCAGGCAGCGGCGCGTTCGCGGCAAAGCGGAAATAGGTGAAGGTGCCGTCATCCCAGATTTCGCGCGGGGTGATCTCGGATCGCGCGCTGACGCCATAAGCATGGTTTGCAGGTTGGCTTGCGGCTACTCGGGATTGCCGAGGGGTTGCATCCGGATAGGTGAAGCGGATGACATAGAAAGTCGGCGAACCCGCCTCTGTCACGTTGAAATAGTAACTGCGCCGGTTGGTATAGACGGTGATGTTGGTATGCGCGCCGCGCGAGACTGGCTTGATCGCAAAGGCCTGGCCTCCGGGCACGCCGTCCAAAAGGAACCCTTCGGTGTCGCCTGCAATGATTGAGCGGATGGTTTCGCCTTGGCCAAATTCAATGCTGGTCACATGGGTCAGGCTGGTGCGGATTCGATAGACCTGTCCATCCTGATAGGTGGCTAACCTGACGCGGGCATCATAGGGGCCTTGTCGCGGCTGGGTTTCCGCATTGGCGGTGCCAGCAAGCGGTACAAGGAAAGCGAGGAGCAGTAACAAGCGGCGCATGGGTTACTCCAGACGATCCGAGCGGATCGCGTATTCTGTGACGGTGAAGCCGAAAGGGTTCTGCCAGACATCGTCGATCGAGCGGCTATTCTCGGGCCGAAATTCAAACATCAGCGTTGCGGTGAAGAGCCCGTTTTGACTGCCTCGCGGTGAAGTGAGCCGCTTGCGCAAGCGCACCTGGGCACGATTGGCGCTGATGTGGGTAATCGACAAAACCTCGACTTCCAGGCGGGCATCCGTGCCATAGCTGTCCGGCGGATAGGCCTCATGTCCGCTGGTCCAAAGCGCGCGCAGAGCTGCGGCGGCCGCTCCGTCCGACTGGTCCAGGACCCGCCGCACGCGCACGTCATTGTCGAGCTGATTGTATGTCTCTCGATCAATGACATAGCGGTAGACCTGTGCTTCGATGATAGCGGGGCGTTCCGTGAGTGAGACCGCTTCAACCATGGCATTGGGGAGGGCCATGCCGGTTTCGCTATCAAAGGGCACGATCATGGGCGGCGGGTCCACGTCGAACAGGGCAACGAGGGCAGCGGCGAGGCAACCTGCCATGCCAAATGCCATGCCTGTCAGCCCCAGTTTCTGCCACATGAGCTCGCGTCGTCTTGCGCCGTAGACGAGCTCTTCTTCGATGATTTCTGCCTCGCTGTTCATGGGGTCAGTCCGCGCGCAAGTCTGGCAGGGTGAAGTCCATGTAGCGGCGTTCTTCGGCCAGCGTGGCGGCATCCACCACGCCGGATTGGCCCGCGCCAACGGTCTGGATGGCTTCAAGCTCCCACATGCGCGTCATGGCAATGGCCAATTCTGCCGTGACGCGGGTGTTGTGATCGACGGCTTCCTTGAGCGTTTCCATGTCCGGGATCAGCGAGACCAGCTGTTCGACCCGTTCAAGGGATTGCGCGGCCTCTTCATAGCTGTTTTCAGCGGCCGCCGACATCACAGCCCCAGTGCCTGCCTGGCTGGCAATGCGCTCCGCCCCAGGATTGCCGCTGTTGGCCATGTCGGAAAGGCTGTCTTGGTCAAAGCCCGCATCTTCCAAAGCCTGCGTCATGCGTCCTTCCATCTGAGGGGCTGCATTGCCGATTAGGCCGCTGAAATCGCCGCTTTGGATTTGCCGAATGGTGCCAAGGAGGTCGCCGAATTCCTGATCGAGAAGCCCGTCGAGATCACCACCCATGGCCATCTCGATGATGTCTGTCGCGCCGGTCAGCGCGGCGTAGGTCTCATTGAGCGTGTCGAGTTGCTGCTGCACCAAGTCGAGCTGCTCGAGTAGCGTGTCGAGCTGGTCGGTCTGGATTCCGAAATCCTCCAGCATCTGCTGCAGCTGGCGAATTTCCTGGGCGATATTGCGCGTGTCGACCGTGGGAACGCCTTGGGCAGATACGGGTGAGGCAACCAACAGCGCGCAAGTGGAAATGGCAGAAAGAAAGCGGATCATCGGAGTACCTCCAGATCGAATTGCATGAAGTCTTGTTCGCGAGCCTGTGCGGCCGCCATGGCCAGTTCTGCCGCGCCAAGCGGACGGGTATGGGCGGCCTTGAGGCGCGTGCGAATTGCGATCAGGCGGGCGAGCTCGGCCCGCGCGTAGGTGTTGAGCGACATGGCCGCGTGAATGTCGTCGGTTTCGCCGATACGGGTGATGATGTCCTGCACGCGCAGTGCGGCCGCTTGCACCGAGACCATGGAATAGTCGCCGTAGATCCCCGCGCCGAAAGAGGTCAGGCTCATCGTGGAGTTGGCAAGCAAGACGGGATCAATGGTGCCAAGGGCGTCAACGCCGCCGACGCGTGCAAGGTAGAGATTGTAGCGCTCGGGGATCACCTGAACGTAGTGCTGGGTCTCTGCAAAGGGTGGCACGCCACCGTAGCGCTGCACATTGCCGGGACCGGCATTGTAGGCGGCGAGCCCGTGAATGATGTTGCCGTCAAACATGGCCAGCATCTGCGCCAGATAGCGCGCGCCGCCTGTGACCTGGATGTAGGGATTTTCATAATAGGCCGGGTAGATCCCGAGATCTTGTGCTGTGCCGGGCATGATCTGGGTAAGGCCAAACGCACCAACCGGTGAACGCGCGCCGATGGTGAAGCGGCTTTCTTGCCAGATCAGCGCCTGCAACAGGCAGCGCCACTGTTTGGGCGACAGGCCCGCTGCGCGCACGCCAGACATGCGGTACGTTTCTTGGGTAGCGCGAATGATCAGCTCTTCAATCGATCCTGAGGCATCGCCGAACATCTGGCCCGCGCCGGGGTTTGGGTCGGTTGAACCGTAAAGCGTCTCTGCAGCGCTTTCAGGCGATGAACCCGCTTCCAGGCTTGCGACCAGTGCGCCTGAGTTCCCGCTGGCCAACGTCGTGGCATCGAGGATGTCTTCCAGTGCCTTGAGTTGTTCTTGCTCGAGCTCTTCAAGCTCTTCCTCTTTGGTCAAACGATCCCGCTGCAGTGCCAGATCTTGTTCGCCCTGCTGCAACACGCGCTCGCGCTGAAAGAACATGCCTGCATCAAAGGTGGGCACACCTTGGGCAAAGGCCATTGGCGCGTTGAGCCACACCAAACCCGCAAGGATATGCAGGCGGTACTTACTCACCGAGGCCACCAATCGGCCCGAGCAGCTCGAAATTGCAGTTGCTGCGGCTGACTTCGGCAAAGGAGTTGAAGCATTCAGCTTCGGACGGTCGGTATTCCGCGCAGGCTGTCAGGGTCAAAAGGGTGAGAGTCAGCACACAAAGTTTAAGCATCAAATCTGTCTCCAAAAATCGGGGTTTTGACGATAATCCGCGCCAACCAGCGCTTCGCCTTTTTCCATGCCGCCAAGGATCGTGAGGTAGGGGCCAAGGGCGCTCAGATCGGCATCGATAACAACAGAGCCTTGATCATCGCGCACCAGCGCCAGACGGGAGTTGCTTCCCGTTCCGAGCAAAACGCTGAGCTCTTTTTCGGTCAGGCCGAGCATGGTGTAATCGCTGGCCGAGGCGCGGATATTCGGAAGCAAGAGCTGTGTCGGCACGGCCTCGACAATCGTCTTGCCAGTACGGGTTTTCTCAAGCTGGCTTGCGTATTGGGTCATCATCACGACGACGGCATTCTGTTTCCGCGCCGTGACCAGCCAGTTGCTCAGCCGGTCGGCAAAATACGGGTTATCCAGCGCCTTCCAGGCTTCATCGATGATGATCAGCGTCGGCTTGCGATCCTCGATCACTCGCTCCACCCGCCGAAACAGGTAGGACAGGACCGCCATGCGTTCCTTTTCGCTTTCGCTGTCGAGAATGCCGGTCAGATCGAATCCAACAACATCACCATCGAGCGAGAAGGTATCCTCAGCACTCTGCCCAAAAATCCAGCCGTAGCGACCATCAGCGGTCCATTCCTGGATCCGCTCGAACAGATCCCCTTCGTCAGCCCCTGCCACAAAGAGCGAGGCCAGATCCTGCCAGTTGCGAAGGGCGGCATCGCTCGCCCCGGCGTTCTGGCGCACCACTTCTTGGATGCGGTTGATCTGAACTGGGCTCAGGGGCTTGTCGGTGCGATGCAGCAGCGTGGCCAGCCAATCAGACAGCCAGGCTTGCCCGCGCCCGTCGATTTCCGTGCGGAGCGGGTTCAGACCGGTTGCCTCGCCCGCCTTGATGGCGCTGTAGCGCCCGCCATTGGCGCGTACGGCCATTTCCATGCCCGCGCGATAGTCGAAGACGAACACGCGCGCGTCGCAGCGACGGGCTTGGGTCATGAGGAAGGCCGACAGCACCGACTTGCCGGAGCCAGGACGACCGAGGATCAACGTATGTCCACCAGTTGGCTCTTTGTCCGGCTGACCCGTCTCATGGTAGTTTAACAGGAAGCCCGAGCGTTCAGGCGTCGGAAACAGGGTGATCGGTTTGCCCCAAGGCACTTTGTGTCCGGGTTTGCCCAGTTGACCGCGATGCAGTGCTGCGAGGTCAGCGAAGTTCGTGTTTGTGATGGCGGCCTTACGGCTGCGCATCTGTCCATTGCCCGGATGCTGCGCGAAATAATGGGTTCGAGCGGCAAAACTTTCATTGACCAGATTGACGCCTTCGCTGGCCGCGATGTTGCGCACTTCGGCAGCGATGGCCTCCAGCTTTTTCTTGGTCTCGGCGAAAACCGTGACGGTCATGTGATGATCGCCAAAGCTGAGGCGCTTGGATTCCAGATCGTCCAGCGCGTCGACCAGTTCTTCAGCAAGAGAAATCGCGCCGTCATCGCTGGCCTTCATCAGGCGCTGTTGGCGTTTGATCCGGCTGGCCATGATGTTGCTGTTGATCGGCGTGAAGGAGTGCGTGACGATCATGTCGACGGGCAGGTTCAGCTCATCGAACATGGTGCAGCTGGTTTTGGCCGGATAGGTCTTGATAGCAAAGCTGGTACCAAACCGCTTGCCCGCCGTCCCATCGTCCAACGTGAAGCCTTGTCCCTGAAACGTGACGCGGGTGTTGGCTACATCTTCGGCAATGATACCAAAGCGGGATTTTGCGAAGAGCGGTCGCTCTTGGCCAATGTTGAGCGCCCCCAGGAAACCCAGCAGTTCGCCGCTTTCGGCTCCAAGAAGGCGAGGGTTCATCTCTGCAAAAGACGAGAGCAGAAACCCGACGACTTCCTCGAGTTTGCGCAACGGCTTGGCTGTCTGGCCTTTCAGCTGCGCGATGGAACCTGAACGTTTCATGCGCAGCCGCGCACCGAGGGGCGGACGTTTCAGTACCGTGAGCGTGAGAGTCTTGTCCCGCAGGCCTGCCCGCGCCATTGCCATTTGCCAACGGCTGTCCAGGGCTTGGGCAAACCCCTCATTGGGCACTGGTGGCAAGGCGGTCTCGATCGCTTTTGAAACCTTGTGGACGTAGAAACTGTACTCTGGCCCAATCTGCGCAATGATCGCTGCGAAGAGCGCGCGGATTTTCTCCAAATGTGCGTCATCGCTGGTCATGCTGTTGACGCCATCGAGGCGGATGCATTGGAACAGGGCATTGCCGCGTGTGCGGATCGTCACGTCGTTCACGAGGCTGACATAGGGTAGCATGCTGGCCATAGGGCGCTCTTTGCGCGCCCAGTCCGGCAGCACGGCAAGATCATCCGAAGGGTCACGGGGCATAGCTGTCCCCCGAATGGATCTTGCGGTTCGGGGTAGGCGGCGTCTCCTGCAGCGCGGTGACCATCACCTCAAGAAAGGCCGGGTCCCAGTCAGCGGCTTTCCACAGCGCAGGATAGGCCAGAGTGGCAATGATGATCACCGGCCAGCTCTGGACCCACAGAAACAGCAACACAAACCCGAAGAGCCAAACCATGGCATACATGATCGGCAAGCCGATGAGCTTTGGCGGCCGGATCAGGCCGAGGAAGAGGCGGGTTTGCGTTGCCATGTCGGTTTTACGCGCCCCAGATCGCGGTCACGATGGTCGGCGCAGCTGCAATGCCCGCAATGGCCACCAGCACCCAAAGGGCTTGGCGGAAATCCAGAATGCCGAAGAGCCAAGAGAGGAACACACCGATCAAGGCCAAGGTGCCGATGACAATGCCCAAGGGGCCGGTGATCGTGTCGACGATGCCTTGCAAAAGGTTCTGCACCGGCGAGAGGTCGATGCTCTGCGCAAAAGCCGGGTTGGCAATCATCAAGCTGGCCAGAGCCAGCGACAGGATCGTGCGGAATTGTATGTGCATCAGGAGGCTCCAGTTAGTCGGTCACGCACGGCCATGACGCGGCGCACGTGATTTTGGGTTTCTTGGTAGGGAGGAATGCCGCCATAGCGCGCGACCGCGTCTGGTCCCGCGTTATAGGCAGCGAGCGCGAGTTCGGACGTGCCGAACTGCGCCAACATCATCAGAAGGTAACGGGCAGAGCCATCCAGATTGGCCTGCCAGTCATGCGGATCCACGCCGAGCTGCGCGGCCGTCGCTGGCATCAGCTGTCCAAGGCCGATCGCCCCTGCCGAGCTGCGCGCATTCGGTCGATAGGCGCTTTCAATCTCAATATTGGCTTGGAAGAGGGCCTGCCATTCCGTCACCGACAGACCCGCGCGACGCAACGCCGGGTGCCCGCCATATCGATGCGCGGTGCTTTCAAGTGCTGCGAGGATTTCAGGTCGGGGAACTGCTCGGGCGGGTGCAGGAGGCGGAGCTTCAGGCTCTGGCGCTGCAAAAACGATCAGCTCTGGTGGATTTGCGCCAATCCCGTCGACATAGCTTTGTGCAAACCCTGATTGGGGAGCTTTGGTTTCCAGTTGGCCATCGGCCCGCATGGAAAGCACGAAGCCTTCAGAATAGGCGGGCGCAGCAAGGAATGCCGCGAGGGTGGCAAGTGTCTTAGCCTGCGTCTTCCAATTTGTGCGAGGCGATCTTGCCTTCGAGCATGGGGATCGAGACGATCGAAACGCCAAGGCCAGCCAGGAAGCTGGATAAGCCGTTGATTGTCTTGAATTCTCGGGCAGCCATGTTGTTGCGTGCAGTGACGAGCAGGCGACGCGTCTCGCCATCTGGCGAGACGCAATGCACGGTCCAAACTCCGGACCACTGAGCACCTGTACGTTTGGGCGTAACCCGGCACACAACATCCGCCGAATGACCCTCGGCAAGCAGCGTGCGCAGCCCGTCTTCACTGACAACATTGGGGGCGTCTTGCATCAAATTCATAGGATCGAGCCTTGCAGAATTGTGCATTGGCCCGGCAGTCCCTCATGGACTACCCAACCGATACAATATTATAATCTTGCAATCAATAGGTGCAATTTGCGATATTGCGCCCTTCATGCGTTGAAACAAATTTACTGCAACGGAGTGGCTGAGCCAAGATAATATGGCACTTTTGAAACGAACATGGGCGGTTATGGTCGTTGTGAGCTGGGGATCTGCCGCGATTGCGGGCACTTGTGTGCCGCCTACGCCGCCTTGGATGCCGACCAATGCCGACGACGTGCGGGCCTATGCTGACCTGTTGAGGCACGATGCGGAGACGTATTTTACCGATGTCGAGCGGTACTTCCGTTGCCTGGATCAGCAGCGGCGAGAGGTCTTCGAACAAGCGCGCGTGGTCAGTGGAGACTATGCGCGCGTTCTGGAGCTAGTGAGAGGAGTTAGTGAATGAAGCCCACGCCCGTTTTTGATGCCCGGGTATGGCTTCTCAGTAAAAAAGGACCTCCGTCATTTTTCCCGACCCAGGATGCGCCAACATTGTCGATGTTGACGATATGTCATCGACTGTAGTGAGAGGATTTAGTCTGTATTTTCTGTGAAATTTCTTACCCAAGCGGCAACGTCGTGCTTGGCATTTGGGTTGTACCACTCGACCAGAGCTAGGATGATTAGTAAAGCAGACAAGATTTTCCCAGCAGGGGTCCAAACATACTTTTCCCATATAAGTCGCGCGGATCCACCATGAACGTCCCACCACTTTGCTGTTGTCTTCAGGTGTCCTGAAATTTCGGCCTCAAGCAAGCTTGAGATCACGTCAGCCTTCCTCAACGTGCTTTGGTGCAAAGCGAGAAACTTTCGATCCTTGAATGCATAGGCTTCATCTTTGCCGGATAAGAAATCCTTGTCGGTTATTTTATTGATGTTCATGATGCTTTCGAGGCGAGGATGTCCTGCATAACGCTTGCCATATCGTGCGACAAACATCCGCGCTAGATCATACTTTTTCTCGTCCGGTACCACAACTGGAGTACCGCCCAAGACTTTGTATCGATGTTCGATCGCTTGGAACCCATAGTTGATGTCGCGCATATTCCAGTGAACCCAAAGCGCGTGAGCAGTGTGCTCTCGCACGTAGTCAAAAAACTGATCCAAGAGCTCTTTCTCAATCTCGTCATAGATATCCCATGCATCCCTCCCGGCAAACTTCGGAAGTTCGGAGACTTGGTGGATTGAAAAGGACCTGGTCTGCCCGCTTCCAAAGTTGCGACACGCAATGGAAGTTATTCTGGGTGTGCGGCCATCTTCAGAATCATAGAAGCTTTCGCAGGAGTAGTGAATCAGGATTACCTGATCTTTCTTCTGGTGGAGCAATGAAAACTGCTGCTTTGCCGCGCGTTGATTTTCTACAAAAGACACTACTTCTACTCCGGCCATCAATTGAACCTAAAGTAATACAATATAGTGATAATTTACAATCTGTACCTTCAGAATAGAGTGGGTAAAGCTAACGGTGTTGTGCGCCAACGTCCGGTTCAGCGGAGTGATCTGTGCGGTCCAGCGCTGTGAGGATGTCGCTATTGTACAACGCTGCCTGCGTCTCGCCGTTGTCCCACTGATACAGCAGACCGATTTCTTCGCCTGTTTTGATGCACGAAATACGACCGATGGCTTCGGCCGTCGTGCGAACACTCTCAAGTTCGGGCAAAACTAGCCCCTCTCGTTAAACAATTCCTTTGGGGCAACATCGAGGGCAAGCGCAATCTGCTCCAGAATATCGATTGATGCTGAATTCTTGGCGAGTTCGATCTCGCTGACGTAGCTGCGGTCCACGTCCGCAGCCAAAGCTAGTTGTTCTTGGCTCATACCTTTGGAATTTCTTAGATTCCGGATGTTTAGCCCTACTTGTTCCCTCAATTTCATGGCCTGTATTCGGCCAGATCATAGGAACCGCTCTACGGAATATATTCCACAAAACGCACGCGAACATCACAAACGCTATGCCCGCATATGGTGTGAAGGTCGGGATTGGGAGTAGTGTATCAATAATGCAGTAATGTAAGCATAAGGCATTTATTGATATGTATTGCAGACTTATCAGAAATTGGACCGCCGGAGCTGTCGTGGCTCTGCTCTCAGCTGTGGCTCCGCAGGCGGCTAAGGCCTATCAGGTTGACTGCGCCATTCTGCTTTGCCTGGCTGGTGGGTGGCCCGCGTCAGCAGAATGTGCCCATGCCCGCGCCGTGTTTATCCGCCGGATCACGCCCTGGCCGATTGAGCCGCCTTTGCAAATCTGGCGTTGCCCGATGGGTGTTTCTGAGCGCGCACCGATGCAAAGCACAGCCCCGAAAATCTGGGAGGCCAGCAACCAAACAGGTCAGACGCTCGGCCAAATCATCCTGGCTCAGGTGGTCGAAGACGGTGCCGATATCGACATCAGTGGCCTGGAATTTGATTTCGTGCGCTCGATCCGCGTCTGGGATGTTCGGCACTACAGTCATCGCGAACGTGGTCGCGACGATGATTGCTCTGAGAGTTACAACATGCGCCTCGGGACCTACGGTACGCAGGGCGAGTTCAGCTGGCAACGAACGACACCAGCCGCCGCCCCACAATGGGTCCTACCGTCACGGCGCTGTTCGTCATCAAATTGGCGGCGCGGAGTAGGTGTGGAATGGGAAGATCACGAAGGCAATCATGGATATGAATGGGTGGCCTACTAGTGTCCAGTGCCCCTTTTTCCTTTCCCGTTTTGCCGTTTGGTGACTTGTGCTGTTGTTCGACAACGAGGGAAGGAAGAGCACCCAAGGAACGGTTCGTCGTCTGGCCCCATTCGGAGAACCATGTTGCCTTGATTGCATGTTGGGCATTTCGCCCCTTCAGCTATGGGGTCTTTTAGTCGAATGGATTTCACTGCGGAAGCGCTGCCTCTACCAACCGTAAGTAGTCGCTTGGTATAATCACATTCTGGATGCGCGCTGCACGCTTCAAACGGCCCAAATCGTCCGGTCTTTTGGCTGAGTGTGCCAGCCCCGCATTTTGGGCAGACCTTCAAAGTAGCCTTTTCGCTTTTGATCTCGGTGTGCCCGTTTTTCGCGAGCTCGACGACAAATCTCGAAGGCTTGTCCTGCAATGTGTAGATGCGCGTTTGTCGGCGGGCGCGTGTCAGGGCAACATAGAAAAGGCGGCGCTCCTCAGCCAGTGGGAAGTCATCGGGCTCTGGCATCGCGAGCTGCAATGCAGGGTCGTCAACGATTTGGCTTGGAAAACCCATCAAGCCTTCGGTGACGTTGAGAAGCATCACATAGTCAGCCTCGAGGCCTTTTGCGGCATGGGCAGTAGAATAACGGAGCTCAAGTTGATCGCCATAGGCGCGCTTCCAGCTGTTGAAGCTGGCGGGCTTATCCTTGTGATAACGGCCCAAGAGCATGATGGTGATTTTGTTGCCGTCGGGCACGTCAAGCTGGCCAATTTTGGCGGCACCATGCAGCTGCCTAAGATCTTTCTCAATACGCTCAAGTGCGCCACTCATCGTCTCAGCTGCAAATGTATGAAGTCCGGCTCTTTCATAAGTGTTGGTGGTTTCAACGGTCTTTTTTATTTGGATCGGATTCTTCTGGATGAAGTCGCTGGATGCTTCGCATAAAACCTTAGGGCATCGGAACGTTTTGCTTAGTGTGAGCTGCGTGGCGTTCGGGAATGTTCGGTCGAAACCGGTCATGACAGAAATATCGGCTCCAGCGAAACGGTTGATCCCTTGCCAGTCGTCGCCAACAACGCACAAGCTTGCGGAAGCCCCTGAGCTTTCTATGAGGGCTTTGAGTAAACGCAACTTCGCCTGAGAAACATCCTGAAACTCGTCCGCAAGAACCATGTTGAAGGGGCTTTGATATGTCCCTTCTTTCAGGTGCTTGATCGCATCGAGCAACATGTCATCGAAATCGATGCAGTTTTCGACAGCAAGACGCTGCTGCCATTCCTCGGCGACTCTTTCGTAGAGTTTAACGAAGCGCGTTAGCCGGTCGCGGTGGCCACGCTCATGAACAGCAATCTTCTGGTGCAAGTCCCTCGGGCTCAGTCCATTGCTTTTGACATGCTGCTGGAAAGCACGGATCGTCGAGGCTAGTTGCTTGGTTGGAATTGGCTCTTGGCCGGTGGATTTGCGGTTTTCGTCGAACTCCAGAACTTCGCCGTGTTTCTCCAGTTCGGATTTCAGCCGATCTAGGTCGTTACCGTTTCGCAAGCCATGCGAGGTGGTTTCGAATAGCTGGGTTCCTTTTTCGTCGTGTAGCTCCCTTTTCCAGAGGACACCCGAAACATAATCGCCGGAAAAATGGGCCGGTGCCTTGCCATCCGCGTCTAGCGCAAAATGCTCGTGGTAAAGGTGCAAGCGGGGGTAATAAAAGTCAGGATGGTATTGGGAGTGCTCTGCTGTGGCAGTGTCTTGTTCGTATGCTCGTTCGTACTCATATGGCACGCCGTGGTAGAAGAGAAAATCGCAGATCATGCGCTCTTCTTGGCTCTTAACCAGTTTCCCGTCTGCCGTTGGAATGCTGCCTTTACCTATGACGTCGGTTTTCGGTTGCTTGAGGTTCTCCCACTCGTCGATGCCGCGACCGTAGACCGTTCTGAACAAGTCCCAGTCAAGCCGGAAGCGGGGGTCGCGTTGGCGAAGGTCTTCTACAATTTCTGAGATGGCCTGGACGTCTTTGCCAGGTTCAACCCAGTCAGCTAACCTCGGCTTTCGCCCGGTGCTCTTTCCGATTACCCCCAGGCCGAAAGCATTGAATGTCTTTACATTAATGCGTTGGACGTTGGGAAAATCACCAAGGCGTTCTTTGATGCGAGTTTCCAGTTCGTCCTTTACGGATCGGTTGAACGCCAGAATCAAAATCCCCTCAGGTGGGACTAGGCCTTCTTTTAGCGCATACCCGACACGTGCAATGATAGTTGATGTTTTACCCGATCCTGCAGCGGCAACGATTTGAAGCGCGTTGTCCATGCAGATACAGCAATCCATTTGCTCATCGGTGAGCGGGTTCCGCTCGATTGACGAAAAAAAATCGCTCAACCGTTCTTTCTGTTTTTTGCCAAAAGCGGAATTGGCCGCATCAAACTCCTTTGCAAGAGCCTTATGAAAATGCGGATACTGCGAAGTGGGTTCAGCTTCTTCGCTCCCGTTCTTAAATGGTGGAAAGCGTCGGACAATGTTCTCGGCTTCACCTTTGGGGATCCATCTGTTCGGTTCAATGGATGTTGACCAAGCGCTGCGCCAATCTGAATACTCTGAACCGGGCCCAATTGCTGGGACTCTCTTTGGAACGACCCTCGTTGAAGGGGGGGATCGCTCCACTTCATGGTCGCCACCGCCCCAGCCATTGATTTTGTTGAACCAGCTACCCAACGCCACTGTGATAGCAAGAACATGCGGCATAGCCGCGATCAAACAAATTGGATTGAGGCAAAAGCCGAAGAATAGAAGTTGATTGAGGACCATCACAACTATGAAGGTCCAAGTATAGGTTGAGGCAACGTGTTTCGTGCGTTGCCAAAGTGTTTTGGGCATTTTTCTCTCGGCAGATTCTAGAGGTTAAACGTTCAATTCGCTAACCATTGCCGCCTTTCTGATTGCTCTGATTAATCGCCTCCATCCGAGCGGTAATGTCGCTCGCGATGCTCTCGTACAGCGCCGCTTGGCGCTCTCTCGCTGAGCCCGGTTTAGGCGTTCTGCGTCGTATTCTTTTGGCAAGCCAAAAAAGAAGCCTTGCAGCAGGATCGGTGACGTTTTCCGGTACAGGGACTGGATAGTTTTCTTCGAGGAGGGCGACGACCTCAGCATTCATGCTGCGATGGTTGGCCTCAGCCGCGAGGCGTATTCGATCGCGCAGGCCGTCTGGCAGACGCACGATGAATTTATCCTGATTTTGAGAGCTTTGTTCTGGCATAGTGGCACTGTGCCATAAAAAGCAATTGACGCAATAGTGGCTAAGTGCCACTAACAGGTTGTGGTTTCAACCTGGAGGCGTTTCATGAAAAGTCGTAAACCAATGCAGCTTCGGCTTCCGCAAGAGCTCAAAGAGTGGATCAAGGCGGAGTCAGATCGCAATGGAAACTCCCAAAATTCAGAAGTGATCCGCGCCATTCGCGCGGCGAAAGACAGGCGGTCCACACTCGGATCAGTTGGAAATATCAATATGGATCAGGGTGATAGTGCGCGTTGTTAACGATTAAGAGAGGTGTCGATCATATGGCCAAAGCAAGTGTACAGACAAAGGCGAAACAAGCAGCCTCCGCCTTCATCCGCGAGGCACGGGAGGCAGGCTGGCAGCGCGCGAAGTTCGAGATTAAGCCTGACGGCAGCGTCATCGTCGATGCCAACATGGTCGCGCCAGAGGCAGCCGACGACTTTCTCAATAGTGACTTGAGAATGGGCGAATGACCCGAAAGAGCCTGCCAAAATACGTCTATAATGACAGGGGCTACCTACGGTTCATCCGGCGTTCGCGCGGTATCTCTGTCATGATGCACGAGGAAGCGGGCACGCCGGAATTTTGGGATCACTACAATCGCCTGCTGAAGGGAAAACCAGCGCCAGCGCCGGTGAAACGCAATTTTGAGGCGTTGATTCTCAGCTACTATGAGAGCGACGCCTACAAGAAGCTGAAGCCCCGGACGAGATCCGACTATCGGCGGTATATCAGCCACATTCGTGAGATCTGGGCCGACAAAGACCCGGCTAGGATCGAAACCCACCACATTTATGAACTGCACCGGGCAAATGCGGATCACTGGCGGCAAGCCAACTATCTTGTCCAGGTCATGGTCGTCTTGATGAATCACGCCCGGTTGATCGGCTTCATCAAGAAGGAGCACGGCAATCCGGCGAAGGGTATTCCGCTTTTCAAGCAGCAGAGCGACGGCTGGGAGCCGTGGCCAGATGATGTTCGGGAAGAGTTCGAAGCGCTGGCTTCAAAACGGGCGCGGCTGGTTTACGAGCTTTGCGTTGGCACAGGCCAGCGCATTGGCGATGTCGTGAAGATGAAGTGGGAGCACTTCTCCGATGAAGGATTCGATTTCACGCAGGGCAAAACCGACAAGCCTCTTTGGATCCCGCTCACCGACCGCCTGAAAACCCACCTCGAAGGCATTGCGCGAACAGACGGCACTGTCGTGACCGACACCAAGGGGCGGCCAGTGAGCTACCGGATCGTTGCGGAGGAAATGCGCACCATCAAAAAGAAGATGAAGCACGAGAAGGCGAGCTACTACAAAACGCACGGGCTGAGGAAAAATGCGACGATCGAGCTGTATCTGGCTGGATGTGATGACGAAATGGTCAAGGCGGTCACCGGCCATTCAGGCGTTGAGATGCTGAAAAAGTACGGTGGGCCGATCCGGCAAAGAGAGCTCGCCAAGCGCGCTCAAGAGGCAAGAAATCAAATGGAACGAAGCAAGACCGAAACGTGAAAGTTTCAACGTTTGTTTCAAAAATGGCAGTGAAGGAGAGAAAGGATGACGCAAGTCATTGATTTTATTGGAGGCGAGTACCGGAATCGAACCGGTGTACACGGATTTGCAATCCGCTGCGTCACCACTCCGCCAACTCGCCACCGTGGTGTGCTGCGGGGTTTATACCAAGGTTCGACGCTGCGCAAGCGGCCAAATCACGGTGTTTCGCGTGTTGCCGTTGCTACATGAATGGGTCTATAAGGTCGGCAACATCACGTGAACGAAAGAGTTCGGAATATGCCCGATTTTTCCCAGCTGCGCACCACGATGGTCGATACGCAGGTCCGCCCCTCCGATGTGACCAAATACCCTGTCATCGAGGCGATGCTATCTGTCCCGCGCGAGGCCTATGTCCCCGCGGCCAAACGTGACGCGGCCTATGCTGGCGGAGATGTGGACATCGGAAACGGACGAGTGGTGCTTGATCCTCGCGTATTGGCAATGATGCTTGATGCGGTTGATATCCATTCCGACGATCTGGTTCTCGATATCGCGCCGGGGCTGGGGTATTCCACCGCTGTGATCGCGCATATGGCCGAGGCCGTAATCGCAGTTGAGGAAGATGCCGACCTCGCCGCTGCCGCCACCGAGACCTTGGGCGAGCACGGGGTAGACAATGCCGTTGTCGAAACGGGCAGTCTGGCCGATGGCGCAGCAAAGCACGGCCCCTATGACGCTATTGTGATTCAGGGCGGTGTCGAACAAATTCCAGCCAAAATTACCGATCAACTCAAAGAAGGCGGCCGCATTGGTTGCATTTTTCTTGACGGAGCCCTTGGTATTGCCAAGGTGGGGCACAAAATAGATGGACAGATCAACTGGCGTATGGCGTTTAACGCGACAGCACCAGTGCTCTCTGGTTTTGCGGCCGAACGCGCATTTGCGCTTTAGCTCGTGAGCCGGACGGGCCGGTATTATGCCGAGGTCGGGGTCCACGATAATAGCGTGAGGCAGACGAAGGTAACCCGATGACGAAACATAAGAATTTTCCGCGCAGTCTGCGCATGGTGGCCTTGGCCGCAAGCGTTGTATTGGCGCCTTTGGCAGTGCAGGCCGAGAGCCTCGGTGATGCGCTGGCTTCGGCTTACAAGAATTCAGGTCTTCTTGAACAGAACCGTGCCAACCTGCGGGCCACTGACGAAGGGGTCGCGCAGGCGCTTGCCAATTTGCGTCCCTCCATCGGATATAGTGCAAGCACGGGGTACAATTCCGCGACAAAAGCGTGGAGCGAACAGTTGGCGTTCAATGCCAGCATGACGCTCTACACCTTCGGTCGCAACAAGATCGCACTCGATATTGCCAAGGAAACGGTGCTTGCCACTCGCGCGTCACTCGTCAATGTCGAACAGCAAGTTTTGTCGGATGCGATCAGCGCCTACATGAACGTACGTGAGCAGCAATCTCTTGTGTCGCTGCGCGAGAGTGCGGTCCGTCTGGCAACGCAAAACCTTCGCGCCTCGCAGGACCGCTTCGAAGTGGGTGAGGTCACGCGCACCGTAGTCTCGCAATTCGAGGCGCAACTGGCCTCCGCGCGCGCGCAGCTTTCGGTGGCGCAGGGTGGACTTGCTTCAGCTCGCGAGAGTTACAAGAACATCATTGGTCATTATCCTGTGAGCCTCAGCCAGCCGCCTTCCGTGCGCCTGCCTGCAAGCTCGGCAGATGCCGCCGTTAACATTGCGCGCCAGAATCATCCCGCGCTCAAAGCGCTCCAACACCGTGTCGCTGCGACTGATCTTGGTGTCGAAGTGGCCGAGCGCGGTCAGCTCCCGACGCTAGGTGCGGACGCTTCCGTTTCGATCGACGGAGATGGTGACAGCACGAGCTCCATCGGTCTGGGCCTGTCTGGTCCGATTTATCAAGGTGGTGCAATTGCCTCCGCCATCCGCGAAGCCGTGGCGCAACGCGACGCCGCGCGTGCCGAATTGTTGACCACCGCGCGCGATGTCGAGGAAGCCGTGCGCGCCAACTGGGCCATGCTTTCGGTGGTCTCCGCCTCCGAACAAGCCTCGCAAGCGCTCGTGAAGGCTCAGCGCGTCGCTTATGATGGCGTGCGCGAAGAGGCCGATCTTGGCGCTTCGACGACGCTTGATGTGCTTGACGCCGAACAGGATTTGCTTGATGCGCAGGTTTCCGCGATCCAAGCCACCATTGCCCGCGAGAGCCAAGCCTACGCAGTGCTGCAGTCCATGGGGCTGCTGACGGTCGAGCATCTCAAGCTCGACGTGCCTGTTTACGATCCCGCCGCATACTACAACGCGGTCAAGGACGGCCCGACCCGTTACGTAAGCCCCGAAGGGGAAAAGCTAGACCGCGTGCTTGAAGCACTGGGTCGCAAGTAGTCACACCAGATGAGCCAAAGCCAGCCGCTCCGACAGGACGGTGGGCTTTATCCATCTGTTGTGTCGTAGCGGTAAGGTCGCTACCATCACGGGTATAGGTTGCAGAGTCGCAAGGGGAACAGGATGTCGGATCCGATGACAAATTTCGATGAGACGGAGGATATTCTCGCCTCTATCCGTCGGCTGGTCGCGGACAGTCACATTCCCCGAACGGTTACTTCGGGTGAACTGAAAACGCCTTTCGCGAAGGCACAGTCCAAGGATCAGTCGACTTTGAACACGCAGGAACTCGCGCAGTCTGAAGCCGCCGCATCCGACGCGACCTCCAACATTGATGACGCGCCGCTTGTTCTGTCGTCCGACCTTCTAATTGCGCAGGAGGTGCAAGCCACGCCGGCTGGTGAGAGCACCGATCTGGCAGAGGAAGAGGGCAACCTTCCGCCGCTGGTGCTCGGCCCTGAACAAGCCGTAATGGGTGCCGCATCGGATGAGACCCCGTGGCCCGCTGATTTCGACGATACGCCTGAACCAGATGCCGCAAGTCATGTTGCGGGGCTATCCCTTGAGGAACGCATCGCCGAGTTGGAGCAGGCCATTGGTGCTGTCGAGGATGAGTGGGAGCCTGATGGTTCCCTCGATCTCGACGATGAAATTCCCCACGAGGTGCCGCGCGCCTTTACGCAGAAGGCGGTGATGGACGACCACGCCGCGCAGGGCAACGCGCCAAAGGGCGAGGCTGCACAGGATGAGGCGTCGCAGGAGATGCCCGTAGAAACCGCTACTCCTCTCGGCGACAACGTGCATGTTCTGGGCAGTTTCGGCAGCCGTGCTGTGCCCAATCAAGAGCATGCCGAGGCGCCCACGGTCGATGCCATGGAGCAGGACGATCTGGCACCCGTATTCCCCGAGGTCGACGATTTCGCCCCTGCGGGTTTCCATGACGACCCGTCCTCTGCCGCCATCGTGCAGGATGGCGGAGACTTTGCTTTCGATGACGAACTGCCTGAGGTCGAGGAGGAGGCGGAGACGCCTGTCACGCTCGACGAAGCTGCGCTGCGCGCCGTGGTTGCTGATGTGCTTGGCGAGGAGCTGCGCGGTCATTTGGGCGAGCGTATGACGCGTAATATCCGTCGTCTCGTGCGTCGCGAGGTGCAGCGCGCACTCGCAATGCGCGACCTGTCCTGACGGACAGACCGACCAGACCCGCTAAAGCCGAACGCCGCCCGCGAGGGTAAGCAGTGCGTCGAGATCAAGGTGGGTCTCAAGGTGCGCGGCCAAAGCATTCAGCGTTTCTTCGACACCCCCCTCGAAATCCGACAACCCGTCCAGCACGCCGAAGCGCGCGAGATAGGCGTGGCGAAAGGCGTCTGAGGCGAAAAGCCCGTGCAGGTAGCATCCCGTCACGCGCCCGTCCGCGCTCGCAGCCCCTTCGCGCGATCCAGCCACATCGAGCCACCCGCGGTCGCAATCGGGCCCCTTTGTGCGGCCAATATGGATTTCATAGGCGTCGACCTTCGCTCCGCTAGCCAGATCAGTCGCCGTGACGGTTTCGAGGCGTTTGTCGTCGACCATCGTTGTGGTTACATCAAGCAACCCCAGTCCCGCGTGCCGCCCCGCCGCCCCTTCGATCCCGTCGGGATCATCGACCCAAGTGCCGAGCATTTGATATCCGCCGCAAATGCCGAGCACATGCCCGCCGCGCCGCACATGGGCGTGGAGGTCTATGTCCCATCCCTGCGCCTTGAAAAACGCAAGATCGCCTGTTGTGGATTTGGTGCCAGGGATCACGACTAGATCGGCATCGGCGGGCAGGGGGCGTCCTGCCTCCACAATCTCGACCATCACATCAGGCTCTGCCGCGAGCGGATCAAGGTCGTCGAAATTCGCAATCCGCGATAGGCGCGGCACCGCGATCTTGACCCGACCATCGCCGCGGGACGTGATGTCCATCACGTCCTCGGCAGGCAGGCGATGCGCACCCGCAAACCACGGCACGGTGCCAAGATCGGCCCATCCCGTGCGCTCGGCAATCACCGCTGCGCCATCACGGAACAGCCGCACATCGCCACGGAACTTGTTGACGCAGAATGCCTTGATCCGCGTGCGGTCGGCGTCGTCCAGAACGGCATGGGTGCCGACCAGTTGCGCGATCACACCGCCCCTGTCGATATCGCCCACCAAGACCACGGGCACATCTGCCGCCTCGGCAAAACCCATGTTGGCGATGTCGCCCGCGCGCAGGTTAACCTCGGCGGGGCTGCCTGCGCCTTCAATCACAACGATGTCAGCCTGTGCCGCGAGCCGATGGAAGCTCTCCAGAACAGCGGGCATAAGAGTTGATTTCATCGCGCCGTAGTCGCGCGCCTTGAGCGTGGCCACGCGCTTGCCCTGAACGACGACCTGTGCGCCCGTGTCGGTTTCGGGTTTAAGCAGAACAGGGTTCATATCCGTGTGCGGTGCAAGACCACAGGCGCGTGCCTGTAAGGCCTGAGCGCGACCGATTTCGCCACCGTCTTCGGTCACGGCAGCATTGTTCGACATGTTCTGGGGCTTGAACGGTGCGACGCGCAGACCACGCTTTGTCAATGCGCGCGCGATGCCTGCGACAAGCATCGACTTGCCGACATTCGAGCCCGCGCCCTGAACCATGATCGCCTTTGCCACCGTTTCCATCTCCCTCGGCCCGCTCCGACCTGAGTATTGGAGGCGCGCGGAAGACGCAAAGGGTCTTTTCCAAGATCCGAAATCCGGTGCAGTTCCTGCGAATGATAGAGGGTCAGTCTCGCTGTTCCGAACGAAAAACGCGCCACCCATGGGGCGGCGCGTTTTCTCTCAAGAGATAGCAGCGATCTTGGGCAGCAGGATCAGGCCGCTTCGGCCTGTTGCGCATTGCGGCGTTCACTTTCCTCGCGGGAAAGAGCAACCGAGGTGCGCACCCCTTTGCCAACGAATTCCATCAGGCCAGACACAACCCGTTCATTGGGGTCGATACCAGCGCAGGACAGAACTTCGCGCCCGTCACGCGACCGCGCCCAACGCGCGATCTGCTCGGGGCCGTTGCCGTATTTCTTGTCATCGGCGATCGCATCGTCCAGAGCGGCCAGAACCACCGCGGCGAAGAGCTTTCGCGCGCGTTGTCCTTGCTCGTAATTGAATGCGGAGCCGTCAACGAAATCAGCCATTTGAAGTCCTTGTTATATTGGTCTTGTCTTTTCAGGCGCGAAGGGCCTTATGACAGGTTCGATCCGATTCGGATACACCTCAAATGCATAGCTCCTATGCGTTAAGGGCATGTGTCCTCGCGCTATGCTCCTATATCCCGCGCCTTGCGCGGTCACACTGGTCCAGATATAGAGTGCGCCGACTTCCCTTCAACCTTTTGCAAAGGTTTTGACATAATGCCCAAGATTAACGGTAACGAAATTCGTCCCGGAAATGTTCTTGAACACGACGGGGGCCTTTGGGTCGCTGTGAAATGCGACCATGTGAAACCCGGTAAGGGCGGTGCATTTGCGCAGGTGGAGATGAAGAACCTCCGCGACGGCCGCAAACTCAACGAGCGCTTCCGCTCCGCCGATAAGGTCGAGCGTGTGCGCCTTGAGCAAAAAGACCAGCAATTCCTGTTCGAAACGGACGGAATGCTGACCTTTATGGATACAGAGACCTATGAGCAGGTCGAGCTTCCTGCCGATCTTCTGGGCGAGCGTCGCCCCTTCTTGCAGGACGGTATGACGGTGGTGATCGAGTATTATGACACCGAGGCGCTCAACGTGACCTTGCCGCAGAAAGTGACCTGCACCGTGGAAGAGACCGAGCCTGTGGTGAAGGGGCAGACCGCCGCGAACTCCTTCAAGCCCGCGATCCTCGATAATGGCGTGAAGGTTATGGTGCCGCCCTTCGTTGGTCAGGGTGAGGCGATCATCGTGAATACCGAGACAATGGAATATTCCGAGCGCGCCTGAGGGCACGTGATCACAATGAATTGAAAGCCGCCCGCGTGTTCGGGCGGCTTTTTTCGTTCAGCCTTGCGGCCTGTAGGTCACGGTTGCATCTCCTGCCGTCATCGGCCCGTTCGCACGGTCGAAGCGCAGATGGGCAATGGCGCGCCCGCCCGACTGGGTAAACAGCGTACCCGCCTCCTTGCCATCTTCTGTCAGCAACGGCGTGCCTACTGGCGCCGAACCGTCGATCACGACCTGAACCAGCCCTTTGCGCAAAGTGGTCTTGTGGTGCATCCGCGCCGTGACCTCTTGGCCTACGTAACAGCCCTTTTTGAAGTTCACCCCCGAGAGCCTCTCGAACCCCGCTTCAAGGATGAAGGTGTCGGGCGTCAATTCAATTCCTGTCTCAGGGATCACATAGGCCACGCGCAGGGCGTCCCAGTCGATCGTCTCATCACCCTCGCGTCCGTCATAAGCGCGCCAGCCAAGGCCTTCGTGGCGCGGATCGGCAAAGGCGCCTTCGGGCGTGGGACCAAGCCCGCGCGCAACCTTGCGGTCGGTTGTCTCGACCTGCACATCGGCGCGCAGCTTGTACATGGTGAGGCGCTTGGTCAGTGCATCGGCGTACTCCTCGGCGACATCGACAAGAACGCTGTCTCCTTCGGGAATCAGGAAGAAATCACATAGGAACTTCCCCTGCGGCGTCAGGAGTGCGGTATAGACCGCCCCGTGATCCAGTTCGCCCACGTCGTTGGTCACGATGCCTTGCAGGAATTTGCGGGTATCAGCGCCCGAAAGCGCGAGGATGCGGCGGTGTGTCATGATCTCTCCCATCTCTGCGTTCCTTCATATAGGGAAGAATGGAGACATGAAAAGCGAGAGACCCATGCGCGCGCCGATTTCCGTGATTATCCCGACCCTCAATGCAGCCCCCGCATTGCCCGAAACTTTGGCGCGGGTGATGGCGGGCGTCGATGCGGGGCTGGTGCGCGAGTTGATCATTTCGGATGGCGGTTCTACGGATGATGTCGCGAAACTGGCCGATGCTGTGGGTGCTACATTTGTCACGGGGCCAGCAGGGCGGGGCGGCCAACTGGCGCGCGGGGCAGAGGCGGCGCAGGGCGCGTGGCTGCTTTTTCTCCATGCCGATACACATTTGCCCGCCGAATGGGTTGAGGAGGCGCTCGGACATATTTCGCGCCCCGATGCCGCGCTGGTCTTTTCCCTGTCGTTTCGCAATGCCCCCGAGGCGATGGCGCGGATCACGGCGATGTGGGCGAACCTGCGCACGCGGGCCTTCGGGCTGCCATACGGGGATCAGGCGCTCCTGATCTCTCGCGCGCTCTATGACGAGATCGGGGGCTATCCCGACCAGCCGCTCATGGAAGACGTTGCAATTGCCCGCGCCCTTGGGCGCAAGCGGATCGTTCTTAGCCGTCGCGCCGTCCAAACAGACCCAAGGCGCTACCAATCTGGCGGCTGGCGCGCGCAAGGAAGCCGGAACCTTTGGCGTCTGTTACGCTACCTTTTCGGGGTCGATCCGCAACAACTTGCCCGCGATTACCAGGATCGGTGACGGTTTTCCCTTCCGAGTATTGCAGGCGATAGAGGTCAGCGTAGAGACCGCCGCGCGCGAGCAATTCATCGTGGGTGCCTTGATCGACCACCGTGCCTCTGTCCATCACCACGATCTTGTCTGCGTTTCGGATGGTCGACAGGCGGTGCGCGATGACGAGCGTTGTGCGGTCGCGCGACAACTCCTCAATGGCCTGCTGCACCACTTTCTCCGATTGTGCGTCGAGCGCCGAGGTGGCCTCGTCGAGCAGGAGGATCGGCGCGTCACGCAGGATGGCACGCGCGATTGCGACCCGCTGCCGCTGCCCGCCCGAAAGCGCCGAGCCGCGTGGACCGACCTTGGTGTCCAGCCCGTCGTCGAGCTTTCCGACGAAGGCATCGACATGGGCGGCGTGGAGCGCCTTTTGCAGCGTCTCGTCGCTGACCTCCGCGCCCATCAGGACGTTGTCACGCAGGCTCTCGTCGAAAAGCAGCGCATCTTGCGAGACCACCGAAAACAACCCGCGCAATTCGGCCAGATCAAGGTCGCGTGTGGGGATGCCGCCGATACGGATTTCGCCGCTGTCGGGGTCTGCCAGTCGCGCCAGTAGGTTGAAGATGGTGGACTTCCCCGCACCCGATGCGCCTACGAGCGCCGTGGTCTGACCCGCTTTGGCGGTGAAGTTTGTGCCGTTCAGCACGGGAGCGTCGGTGTAGGAGAAGGCCACGTTATCGAGCTCGATATCGGCTTGTGGCGCAGGGACCGCAAGCGGCACGGGATTGGGGGGAGAGGTGATGGTGGGCTGCTCCGAGAAAACCTCGTGAACTCGTTCGAGTGCAGCCATAGCGGATTGCCAGACGCCAGAGATATTGCCCAGACGCCGTGCGGGGTCGATGACGAGGCCCAAAGCGGTGAAAAAGGCCATGAATTCGCCCACGGTTTTCTCGCCCGAGATGATTTGCATCCCGCCGAAATAGAGCACGGAGCAAAAACCGAGGCCCGCGACGAAATCGACCAGCGAGGGGATGCCAGCTTGGCCGCGCGCGGCGCGCAGTTCCTCGTTAACATAGTCAAGGACCGAGCGGTGGAACCGCTGTGCCTCACGCTCCTCGGTGCCCGAGAGCTTGACCGAGGTAGCGCCGTGGAAAATCTCGTCCAGACGGTTAGATACGGTGGCTGAGGCGGCGCGTGCGGCTCGCGAATTGCGGCGCACCAGCTTTTGCAGCGTCGAAATCGGGATGGCGATTATAGGCACTGAAATCATCGCGACGGCGGCCCATTGCCAGTCGATCGAGATGCAGACCGCAAGAAGCGAAATGAGGCCGACAACATCTTTGATCAGCGTGGCGAAGATCGTGCCCCAGTGGGTAGAGGCGGCAAGACAGTCGCCCCGCGTGCGCTCAAGCAACACGCCTGGCGGGTGGCGGTGGTGGAAATCGCCATCAAGGGTCAGAACATGCCGCACCAGATCGCTTTGCAGATGCGCGGAGGATTGCAGGCGCACCATGGTCATCAGGATGCGATTGGCAAAGGACGAAAGGGCACGGATCGCGAAAACGCCTAGAACGGCGAGCGACACCCATTTGACCGCGCCAGCATCCGAGGCGACGAGCACCTGATCGAACATGGGCTTGATGAGGTAGGACAGCGCGCCAAGCATCAGCCCTTCGAGCACCATGAAGAGCAATGTGCCGAAGAGCTTCTTCCGCAGAGGTTTGAGGTAGTTTTTGAAGAACCACGTCAGGATTGACCGTTCGGAGGCGCTCTGCGTGCGTGCATCTGGTCCGCCCGCGGTCGCTGGGGGCTGTGCCTGCGCGGGGGCGGCGGTGGTGGTCGTTTTCGCGCGTGCCGCGTCGTGCGTTTTCGCCATGTTCGCTCCAGAGCCTCCTTGGCCCACCAGCGCCGTGGCAGCGCCTGTGTCGGAAAAGATGTAAACGCTCCAATCGCCCGCTTCAATCCCGTGTTTGGAATGCGCTCGTGGATCGGTAGGCCGTGCGCAGATGCAAAGTCGGCCTGCAAAGGCGTCGCATTGACGGGCGCGCGTGGTGGATATAACCCTGTCTGGTCGCGACCAAGACGTGCCCATCCCATCGGTGTTCTGCCCGTGGGTGACGGGTGCGTGGTGTTGCGATTATTCCCTCCCCGCGCCTTCGCCTTGCGAGGGTGCCCCTGTCTAAGGTGCGCGCATGACCCTGTCCAACGGACGCCATTACCTCGCCATTCCTGGCCCCTCCGTGATCCCTGATCCCGTATTACAAGCGATGCATCGGCCCGCGCCGAACATTTATACGGGTGAATTGCACGATATCAGCGATGGCCTCATGGTCGATCTCAAGCGGATTGCGGGAACTGATGGCCATCTCGCGAACTACATCAGCAACGGGCATGGCCTGTGGGAAGCGTCGCTGACCAATCTTCTCTCGCGCGGTGATAAGGTTCTGGCCTGTGTTACGGGCAGTTTCGGCGAAGGCTGGGCAGATGTGGCGAAAAAGCTCGGCGCGCAAGTCGATACGCTTGATTTCGGCAAGCAGGGCCCTGTGGACCCTGCGCGTCTGGAGGAGGCGCTTCGGGCTGATACAAACCATGAAATCAAAGCCGTGATGACCGTGCATGTCGACACCGCAACCTCGGTGCGCAACGACATTCCCGCGATGCGCAAGGCGATTGATGCGGCTGGACACCCTGCGGTCTTTGCGGTGGATTGCATCGCCTCGCTGGGCTGCGAGCGGTTCGAGATGGACAATTGGGGCGTCGACGTGATGATCGCGGCGAGCCAGAAAGGGTTGATGACACCTCCAGGCATGGGGTTCGTCTGGTTCTCGCAAAAGGCAGCCAAGTTGGGCGAAAGCGCGGATATGCGCACGCCCTACTGGGACTGGACCGACCGCGCAAATCCCGAATTCCTCTATCATTTCTATGACGGCACCCCGCCTACCCACCATATCTACGGGCTGCGCAAGGCGGTCGATATGATCTTGGAGGAAGGTCTCGAAAACGTCTGGGCGCGCCATGCGACTTTGGCACGGGCCTATTGGGCCGCACTGGAGCATTGGGGTGAGGAAGGGGCTATTGCCCTCAACATTCCCGAGCGCTCGAACAGGTCACATGCGGTGAGCACTGTGCATATCGGTGGCGGCGACGGGGAGCGCCTGCGTAACTGGCTGACCGAACACCTCGGAATTACCCTTGGCATTTCGCTCGGCTTTGGTGGTTCCTTCGGGGCGGGGACGGGCAATGACCACTTCCGCATTGGTCATATGGGCCATTTCAACGCGCATATGGTTCTGGGCATCTGCGGCGCAATCGAGTCGTCTCTGGTGGCCCTCGATATCCCCCACAAGTCGGGCGGCGTCACGGCAGCCTCGACTTTTCTTGCGCAACTGGGCGCAGACGCGGATGTGACGCCAACAGGCGGCTAAGGCACGGTGCGCGGGCGCCTCGGTTTTATCCGATGGCGTTCAGCGCGGGGCCGAGGCGTGAGGCGAAGATCGCGATTTCTTCAGGCGTGCCAACAGAAACGCGGATATGGCTGTTGAGCGGTGCAACGCCAGGCATACGGATGAATACCCCGCGACGATCAAGCTCGGCCACAAGTGCGCGGGCAAATGCGCCATCGCGGTGCGTATCCATCGCAACGAAGTTGGTCTGTGACGGGCGAGGGGATAGGCCGTGAGCCTTTGCGATCTCGGCAAGCTCCTCGCGCCCTGCTTTGATGCGGGCAACGATATCGGCAAGTCGATCCTGTTCCGCAAGTGAGGCGACAGCCCCCGCCACGGCGATGCGGTTGACGCCGAAATGGTTGCGCACGCGGTCGAAGGCGGCGGCGATTTCGGGATGCGTGATGCCATAGGCTACCCGCGCTCCCGCCATACCATAGGCCTTAGAGAAGGTGCGGAAACGGATCACGCGCGGGTCCATTGGTTCTAGGGCAGGGCGCGTCGCCGCATCGGCAAATTCGGTATAGGCTTCGTCAAGCACCATAAGGCAGCCGTCGGGCAGGGCTTCGATCATCGCCTCGATCCGCGTGGCCGAATGCGCGCCACCCATCGGGTTGTTGGGGTTGGAGATATAGACCAGTTTCGCGCCCGTTTCGCGGGCCTTGGCGATTAGCGCGTCGGGGTCTTCAAGTAGGTCGCGGTAGGGCACGGCGTGGATCGTCCCGCCGAAGCCCGCCACGTGGTAATTGAATGTCGGGTAGGAGCCTGCGGAGGTCACGACCGCATCGCCGCGCTCCACAAAGAGTCGTACGAGATTGCCGAGCAGCCCGTCGATCCCCTCGCCAATCGTGAAATGCGCGTGGTCAATTCCGTAGTGCTCCGACAGAGCGCGAGCCAGCGGCGCATTGTCCGCCATGCCGTATTTCCAGATGCCTCCCACAGCCGCTTTCATCGCGGCCACGGCAGCCGGGGCGGGGCCATAGGACAATTCGTTGGCACCAAGGCGGGCGTCAAACGGTGCGCCGCGTTGTGCCTCCAGCGTCTCGGGCGCCACGAAGGGGACCGTCGAGGGAAGTGAGCGCACAAGCGCGGTCAGGCGGGGATCATCGGTGGTATCAGACATGACCTAGGGATGGTGCATTCCTGCGCGGGCCGCAAGGGTGGATGGGAAAACGGCCCCGCCTGTGATGGGGCGGGGCCGCTGGTCTGTCTTAGAGAGGCGGGTCAGCCCAACTCGGCCAGTCGCGCAATGGCGGCCTTGATTTTGGCCTCTTCCTCTTCGCGCGCGGCGAGGTTTTCTTTTGCTTCCGCCACGACTTCTTCGGGGGCGCTTTCGACGAATTTGGGGTTGTTCAGGCGGCCACGCAGCCCACCCAATTCCTTCGCCAGCTTGCCAAGCGCCTTTTCGAGACGTGCCTTTTCCTCGGCGATGTCGATTACCCCTTCGAGCGGAAGGGCAAAGACGCCGCCCGCTACGGAGATGGTCACAGCGCCTTTGGGCATCGGGCCTTCGGACAGGCTGTCGATGCGGGCGAGCTTCATGATGAGCGCCTCGTTGTTGGCCCAAGCGGTTTTTCCTGCCGCGTCCAGTTCGACCTGAACCATCGGGATTTTCAGGCCCGCAGGCACGTGAACTTCGGCGCGGCTGGAGCGGATGCTCTCGATCAGATCGATCACCCAGTTCATCTCGCGGTCGGCTTCGGCATCCACCAGTTCCGCGCCATAGGTCGGCCAATCGGAGATGGCGAGCATGGGGCGGTCGGCCTTGATCTTCGACCAAAGCTCCTCGGTGATGAAGGGCATGATCGGGTGCAGCATGGTGAGCGCCTGATCCAGCACCCAACCCATCGTTTGACGTGTCTCGGCCTTGGTGGCCTCGTCACCGTCGTAGAAGAGCGGCTTGGACAGTTCCACATACCAGTCGCAGAGCTTGCCCCACACGAAGCCGTAAAGCGCCAATGCCGCGTCGTTGAAGCGGTAGTCGGTGAAGGCGGTATCAACCACCTCGCGCACCTTGGCGGTCTCGCCGATGATCCACTTGTTCACCGTGGCCTGCGGGGCGGGCATGACGGCGGGATCGTAGTGGGTAAAGACCTCGTTCATCTCGGCAAAGCGCGCGGCGTTCCAGATCTTGGTGCCGAAGTTCCGGTAGCCTTTGATGCGATCCACGGAGAGTTTGAGCACACCGCCGATGGAGGCCATCGAGGCGTTGGTGAAGCGCAGCGCATCAGCGCCGTATTCGTCGATGATCTCCAGCGGGTCGATGACGTTGCCCGTGGTCTTGGACATCTTCTTGCCCTTCTCGTCGCGCACGAGCTGGTGCAGGTAGACGGTGTGGAAAGGAACCTCATCCACGACGGCCAGTTGCATCATCATCATGCGGGCAACCCAGAAGAAGAGGATGTCCTGCCCCGTGACCAGAACATCGGTCGGGAAGTATTTCGATGTGCTTTCGTCCCATTCGGGCCAGCCCAGCGTGCCGATCGGCCACAGGCCAGAGGAGAACCACGTGTCCAGCACGTCAGGATCGCGGAACATCGGCAGGTCCATCGGTCCCTCGAAGGAGCGGATCGCGCCCTCGTCATGGGTGTCCATGAGCGGCAGTTGCGACTTGAGCACTTCGGCGGCTTCCTGAGCATCAGCCACAATGCGGAAGGTGGTGCCTTCGGGCGATTGCAGCTTGGCCTTCTCGATGGCCTCCTCTTCGGTCGCAGCGCAGATCGGATACCAGTCCTCTTCGCCCGGGATATACCAGACAGGGATCTGATGCCCCCACCACAGCTGCCGCGAGATGCACCATGGCTCGATATTTTCAAGCCAGTGGTAGAAGGTCTTTTCCCCGCTCTCGGGCATGATCTTTGTCTTGCCAGAACGCACGGCCTCCAGTGCGGGGCCTGCGAGCTTCTCGGCGTCCACATACCACTGATCCGTCAGCATCGGCTCCATGACCACTTTCGAGCGGTCGCAGAAGGGCTGCATGATCGGCTTGTTCTCTACGAAGGGAACACTCTCGGTGACTTCCACATCGTTGCCATCATCGTCCTTGACGTTGCGGGTCACTGTGGTCATCACGGCAAGCCCTTCGTCGGTGATCTGCTTGACCACCGCCTTGCGGGCCTCAAAGCGGTCCAGCCCGCGAAGCTCGTCGGGGACGAGGTTGATCGTGTCGGTTTCGGCCTCGGTCAGCGTGCGCTTGCCCTTGGAGACTTCCATGGCGATAGCCGCCGCCTCAGCGTAGGGGGTGCCGTCGGTGCGCATGGACGCCTTCGTGTCCATCAGGCGATAGAGCGGGATGTTGTTGCGCATCGCCACGCCATAGTCGTTGGCGTCATGTGCGCCCGTAATCTTCACCGCGCCCGAACCGAAATCGGGGTCGGGATATTCGTCGGTGATGATCGGGATCAGACGGCGGTGCTCTTTCGGCCCCACGGGGATTTCGCACAGCTTGCCAACGATGGGCGCATAGCGTTCGTCATCGGGGTGAACGGCCACGGCCCCGTCGCCCAGCATTGTCTCGGGGCGGGTGGTGGCAATAGAGATATAATCGCGCTCTTCCTCGAACACGACATTGCCGTCTTCGTCCTTCTCGACATAGGTGTAGGTCACACCGTCGGCGAGCGGGTATTTGAAGTGCCACATGTGGCCCGCAACTTCGATGTTTTCCACTTCCAGATCGGAGATGGCGGTCTCGAAATGCGGATCCCAGTTCACAAGCCGCTTGCCGCGATAGATGAGACCCTTCTCATACATCTCGACGAAGACCTTGATCACCGCGTCGTGGAAATTGCCTTCCTCACCCGCAGGAGCATTGGGCGCCCCCGACATGGTGAACGCATTGCGCGACCAGTCACAGGAGGAGCCAAGACGTTTGAGTTGGTTGATGATGGTGGAGCCGTATTGCCCCTTCCAGTCCCAAACTTTCTCAAGGAATTTGTCGCGGCCAAGATCGGCGCGTGAGGGCTGGCCTGTCTTGGCTAGCTCTTTTTCCACCATGAGCTGCGTGGCGATGCCCGCGTGGTCCTGACCGGGCTGCCAGAGCGTGTCGAACCCGCGCATCCGGTGCCAGCGCACGAGGATGTCCTGAATGGTGTTGTTGAACGCATGGCCAACGTGAAGCGCGCCCGTCACGTTGGGCGGCGGGATCATGACCGAGAAAGTCTCGTCGCGTTTGGCATTCGCGCCTGCCTTGAAGGCACCCGCTTTTTCCCAAGCGTCATAAATCCGCGTTTCCGCTTCTTTGGCGTCAAAAGGTTTGTCCAGTTCCATAATATCCATGCCCGCAAGTCGCCTCTGATCCTGCGCTGTTTATCGCGCGCGGGAGCCAAGGGAAAGGGCGAAACCTGTGCGGCGACCATGTGCCGCTTCGGGGAGGGGTCACACGCTGCGGTCGAATTTTGTCGACAGGTGGATCAGACTCTCGATATCGGTGACGCCCGACAGCGCTGTAATCCGCTCCAGCGTATCATCGATTTCTTCGGTCGAGCCGCAGGCAATCTGCGCGATCAGGTCCACACGCCCCGTCGATGTGGCTACCATTTCCACTTCGGGGATGGCTTTGAGTTTGGTCACGACGCCCGCCGAACTGCGTGGTTCAATCTCGATCAACACGGTCGCACGCACCCGTCGCGCCTGCATCACGTCGCCGAGCTTGATTGTGTAGCCAGCAATCGTGCCGTTGGTTTCCATACGTTCGAGCCGCGCCTGCACCGTCGAGCGGGCCACTTTGAACCGACGCGCCATGCGCGACACCGAGGTGGAACTGTCCGCCACCATTGCGTTGAGAATCTTCTGATCAAGATCGTCGAGCATTGCGCCCTCCCTGACATCACGTCCCCGTATCCGCGCCGCCTGCCTGCCGCGCTCAATTCACAATTGCAGACATTGGGCGGTGCGAGAGCATAGGGTGGCTGAATATGTCAATTTAACCGACGAAACTAGCAAAATGTTACCACTTCCGAACATTTCAACTCTTTTTATCGGTCAAATCACCGCGCATATAGCGGAAACTGATTACAGGATGACAGGGCGCGTCGATCAGCAGATTCGGACCGCGCACCTGCCCTGGTTTGGATAACCGCGTAAGCGCAATCCCAACCGGAACCCCCGGGCAAGAGAGTGGCTGCGCCTTGTTGGTGAGGATACGCCGATGGGGCTCTCTAATCATATCTGGGCGACGCCCGCCGAATACCTGCGCAACCATGCTCCCGAGCATCCGGTTCTGTTCTTTTCGCCCGAGATCCTCGCGGCGAGTGCGCGTCATTTCCTTGACGCCTTTCCGGGCTTTGTGACCTATGCGGTCAAGGCCAATCCCGACGAGATGGTGCTCGAAAACCTGATCAATGCGGGTATCCGTGGCTTTGACGTGGCCTCTCCCGTGGAGATCGATACGATCCTGCGCCTCGCGCCCGATGCCGCGCTGCACTACAACAACCCCGTGCGCTCGCGCTCCGAGATCAAGCATGCGGTTAACGCAGGTGTGCAATCCTATTCGGTCGACAGCCATTCCGAACTGATCAAACTGGGCGAGTTGGTGCCCGCCGACGGTGTGGAAATCTCCGTGCGGTTCAAACTGCCCGTAGACGGAGCAGCCTATAACTTCGGCGCGAAGTTCGGTGCGACGGTTGAGGCTGCTATTGATCTGGTGCGTCTGGCGGAGCAACTAGGCTTCACGCCCTCGCTGACCTTCCACCCTGGAACGCAATGCACGGACCCGCAGGCGTGGAAAGCCTATATCCATGCCGCAGCAGAGATTGGTCGTGAGGCAGATGTGCAGATCAATCGTCTGAACGTGGGCGGCGGTTTCCCCTCCCATCGTCTGAACGACGTGGTGCCCGAGCTTGACGCGATTTTCGCTTTGATCGAGGCCGAAACCCGCGCCGCATTTGGTGAATGCGCGCCCACGCTGGTCTGCGAACCTGGGCGTGCGATTGTTGCCGAGAGCTTCAGCCTTGCCACCCGCGTCCGCGCGATCCGCGATGATCAGCATGTTTTCATCAACGATGGCATCTATGGAGCGCTCTCCGAGTTGCACCTCGTCGGTGTGATTGACCGCATCGAAGCCTTCGGTCCAGAAGGGCACAAGCGCAACGGCGCGCCTGTCCTGCGCACCGTTTTTGGCCCGACCTGCGACAGCACCGACAAGCTGCCCTCCGACATCGGTTTCCCCGCCGATATGGAAGAAGAGGACCACGTGATGTTCTATGGTGTCGGGGCCTATTCTCTGGCCACCGCGACCCGTTTCAACGGTTTTGGAAACATCACCGTAGAGACCGTGCAAGAGCATCTCGCAGCCCCCGTCGAAGTCGCTGCCTGACGTCACGCGTAATTGCGCCAAATGCACAAGGGTGATGCGCGCCTGACCCCTTTACCTTTGTCCCCCCGCCGCTACTCTCGATAGCGGCGGGGTTTTCATTTGTGACCCTGTGCGCGACAGAGATGGCAAAGGGAGAGGCGCAATGGACAAATTCGGCAAGAGCCAGCCAGTCAAGCGCAAGGAGGACACGCGCTTTCTGACGGGGCAGGGGCGCTATGTGGATGACATCGCGCCTGAGGGGGCGGCCCATGCGATTTTCCTGCGTTCGCCTGTCGCTCATGCCGAGATCACCGAACTGGATGTCGCGGATGCGCGCGAGGCCGAGGGCGTTCTGGCGGTTTTGACCTTTGACGATCTGGAGCCTTCGGGGCTGCACCCTTACCAGAAGGGCGAGGTCATCACCAATGCTGACGGTACGAAGGCGGCGGCTCCCAAACGTCCCATTCTGGCCGAGGGCCGCGTGCGTTATGTGGGCGAACCGATTGCCTGTGTGATCGCCGAAACGCTGGCGCAGGCGCGCGATGCCGCCGAGATGATCATGGTCGACTTCGACGATCTGCCTGTGCATACGGGCCTTGAGACGGGCGGGCCGCAAATCCACGAGGAAGCGCCTGACAATATCGCTTATGACTACGAGAAGGGTGACGGCGCGGAGGTGCGTGCCGCGCTTGAAGGGGCTGTGCATCGCGTCACGGTTCCCGTCTACGACAACCGCGTGATGATCGCGCCGATGGAGCCGCGCGGGGCTTTCGCCGAATGGGGCGAGGACGGGCGGGTGCATCTTTCATTTGGTGGTCAGGGCGTGTGGGGGATGAAAGGCGATCTGGCGGAAAACCTGCGCATTGACCCCGAGATGGTGCGCATCACCAACCCTGATGTCGGTGGCGGTTTCGGCCTCAAGGGGATGCCGTTCCCCGAGTATTTCGTCCTCGCGATTGCCGCCAAGGTCGTCGGCCGCCCCGTGCGCTGGATGTCCGAGCGCACCGAAGGGATGCTGTCGGATCATGCGGGACGTGATTTGATATCCATCTGTGAATTGGGCTTTGACGAGGATCATAAATTGATCGCCTACGCGGTGGACACGATCTCCAACCTCGGTGCCTACAACTCGCATTTCGGTCAGGCGATCCAGTCGGCGCTTTTCGAAAAAGTGCTCATGGGCACCTATGATTGCCAGAATGCTCATCTGCGTGTGCGGGGCATCTATACTAACACTACGCTGGTCGACGCCTATCGCGGTGCGGGGCGGCCAGAGGCGATCTTTGCACTGGAACGCGCGATGGATCAGGCCGCACGCGAATTGGGCGTCGATCCTGTCACGCTCAGGCGCAAGAACTTCATTCCCGTCGATGCCTTCCCCTACAGCACCGCCACAGGTGAGCTTTACGACGTCGGTGATTTCAACAAGGTGCTGATGCGCGGTCTGACCGAGGCCGATTGGGATGGATTTGCCGTGCGCAAGGCGGCGTCCGAGGCTGCGGGCAAACTGCGCGGGCGGGGGCTATGCTACTATATCGAGAGCATTTTGGGGGATGCCGATGAGTGGGCTCATGTCGAGTTCCGCGAGGATGGCGGCGTCAATCTCTATGTTGGCACCCAGTCGAACGGGCAGGGGCACGAGACTGTCTATGCCCAGTTCCTCGCCGACCAAACGGGCATTCCCGCCGAAATGATCGACGTTGTGCAGGGTGACAGTGACCGTATCCCGTCGGGCGGTGGCACGGGTGGATCTCGCTCGGTGACAACGCAGAACAACGCGACGCTGAAAACCGTTGAGATGATCGTCACGCGGATGCAGGCCTTTCTCGCGGAACGCTTCGGCGGGGCGGTGGACTTCGACGACGAACGCTTCCGCATCGAAGGCACCAACGAGACGCCGACCATGCTGGAGGTGGCCGCCCTTGCGCGTGAGGCGGGGCGTGACGATCTTCTGTCCGTGCGCCAGCAGGCAGTGCTTGACGGTCGCTCCTATCCCAACGGCTGCCATGTCGCCGAGGTCGAGATCGATCCGGAGACAGGACGGACGCAGGTTGTCAAATACAGCGTAACGGATGATTTCGGAAATCTTATCAATCCCATGCTCGCGGAGGGGCAGGTCCACGGCGGTGTCGCGCAGGGCATCGGGCAGGCGCTGACGGAGATGGTGGTCTATGATGAGGATGGCCAACTTCTGACCGCCTCCTTCATGGACTACGCAATGCCGCGCGCGGATGATGTTCCCTTTGTCAAATTCATCTCGGAACCCGTTCCCTCCACCCATAATGCTATGGGGATGAAGGGCTGCGGCGAGGCGGGGACCGTGGGGGCACTGGCCGCCGTGGCAAATGCCGTGACGGATGCGCTGTGGCCTCTTGGTGTGCGGCAGATCGACATGCCGTTTACGCCAGAGAAGGTCTGGCGCGCGCTCAACACCGCACAGAATGGAGCGGAGATTGCCGCGCAGTGATAGTCTAGCGGGGCGCATCGCGCGCCTCTTCACCTTCCGTCAAAAGGTCCACACGTCGGGCGGTCAACACCGTCGCGGACCGATGACGCATGTCATCGTGATCGACGGAACCATGTCCTCGCTGGAGCGTGGGCGGGAGACCAACGCGGGGCTGACCTATCGGCTGTGCACCGAGATGGCCGAGGGGGCGCAGGGTGCCAATATGCTGGTGCGCTACGAGGCGGGTATTCAATGGCGGACGTGGCGCGACGCGCGCAGTGTCATCGAAGGCCGCGGCATCAACCAGCAGATCAAACGCGTCTACGGCGCGCTTGCCTCACGGTATCATCCTGGTGATCGGATCTACCTCTTTGGCTATTCTCGGGGTGCCTATGCGGTGCGCTCGCTGTCGGGACTGATCGACACGGTGGGGCTGCTCAAGGCCGAACATGCGACCGAAAACAACATCACTACCGCTTTTCGCCACTATCAATCGGACCCGACGCGCGCGTCCGCAGTGGCATTCTCGAATGCCTACTGCCATGCAAAGACGCCCATTGCCTTTCTGGGGGTCTGGGACACGGTGTCGGCGGTCGGATTGCACTTCCCGATCCTGTGGCGTTTCTCGTCGGTCTTTCACACCTTCCACGACCAGTTTCCCGCGCGCTGTGTTCGCGCCGCCTATCACGCGCTCGCCCGCAACGAACGCCGTCGTGCCTATGCGCCCGTTATGTTCAAAACCAATCCCGACAACCCTGACCAGAAGCTGGTGCAGATGTGGTTTCGCGGGTCGCACGGCGATGTCGGCGGGCAGGTTGGCGATGACGAGTTGGCGCGTAAATTGGCCAATGTGACGTTGGTTTGGATGCTGGATAAGGCCGAGAGCCACGGCCTTGAGCTGCCGCGCGACTGGCGGACGCGGTTTCTCGGCGATCCGCAGGCGCGATCTGCGGGGATGAACCGCGGGTGGGGCAAGCTCTTCTGGCTGCGGGTGGAACGCGAGGTTGGCGCCGACCCATCGGAGATTGTCCACCCCGCCGCGCGATGAGCTGGCAGGGTGTGTGCGTGGTTCGCGTAGGCTTAAGCGCCCGCGATGCCGAGGTTGGCGAGCACGGCTTTCGACAGGCCAGGACGGTTGAGCGTGTAGAAATGCAGATCCTCGACGCCGCCCTCGATCAACCGTTCGCAAAGTTTCGTCGACAGATCGATTGACAGCGCCTCGCTGTCATTGCCCGCCGCGTCGAATGCTTCTTCGATATGCGTTGGCACCGTCATGCCGCAGGTTGCGGCAAAGCGTTTCAATCCGCCGAGCGAAACGATGGGAAGAATGCCCGGAATGATCTTGCCCGTGATTCCCTCTGACGCCGCGCGGTCGCGGAAGCGGAAGAAGGTATCAGGCTCGAAGAAGAACTGGGTAATGGCCGAATCCGCGCCCGCCTCAAACTTCCGCTTGAGCCAGAGCACATCGGCGTTTTCGTCGGCGGCTTCGGGATGCGGGTCGGGATAGGCGCCTACGCGCAGGGTAAAACGACCTGTCTCCGCGAGCGCCTCAATCAGCTCGACCGAATTGGCAAACCCGTCCTCGTGTGGTTCGAACTGCCCCTTGTCCTTGGGCGGATCACCTCGCAGCGCCACGATTTCGGTCACGCCTGCATCCGCATAAGCATTTGCAATTTCGAGCGTTTCCGCGCGGGTGGCATCAACGCAGGTGAGGTGCGCGGCCACGTTGAGGTCGAATTTCTTGTGGAGCAATTCCACAGCCTCATGCGTCAGCGTTCGAGTGGTCCCGCCCGCGCCATATGTCACCGAGACGAAGGAGGGATGCGTGGAATGCAGCGCGTTGACGGTCTCGAACAGACCGAAGGCAGCCCCCATGTTCTTGGGCGGAAAGAACTCGAAAGAGATGTTGGGCGCGGTGGCCATGGGCTAGTCCTCGTGTCAATTTGGAGGCTCTTGTCTCACGACACGCTCTGTGAGACAAATTCATAATTCTCAAGTTGAACATGAGCGGGCTTCACATTCATGCATCTCGAATTTCGCCATCTCAGAACCATCAAGGCCATCCACGAGGCGGGCGGGCTGGCGCGTGCCGCTGATCGGTTGAACATTACCCAATCCGCCCTTTCGCATCAGGTGAAGGGGTTGGAAGATCAAGCGGGCGTTGAGTTGTTTGTGCGCCGCTCGAAACCACTGAAACTGTCGGCGGCGGGGATGAAGCTCTTGGCTCTGGCCGAGGAAATCTTGCCGAAGATCGAAGCCGTCGAGGCGGAGTTTCTCGGGATCGAGGATGGCACGGCGGGGCGGTTGCACATCGCCATCGAATGCCACGCCTGTTTCGACTGGCTGATGCCGGTGCTTGACCAGTTCCGCAAGATCTGGCCCGATATCGACGTGGACATCCGCCTCCGTCTGGCTTTTGGTGCTCTGCCCGCGCTGGTCAAGGAGGAGGTCGATCTGGTCATTTCCTCAGACCCCGATGCGGGCGAGGGGGTGCAGTTCATCCCGCTTTTCGACTACGCGCCTAAATGCGTGATGTCGTCGAAAAACCCGTTGGCTGAAAAGGCATATGTCGACGCGGAGGACTTTGCCTCCCAAACGCTCTTTACCTACCCGATGGACCGCGCGCGCCTTGATGTATTCAAGGAATTGCTCACGCCCGCAGGTGTTGAGCCCGCCCATGTGCGACAGGTGGAGTTGACCGATGTGATCCTGATGCTCGTTGCCTCCAACCGTGGTGTTGCGGTGATGCCCGATTGGGTCATGCGCGACATTCGCGATCATGCCGATTACGCCGTGCGCCCGCTGACCAAAGAGGGGCGGACGCGGCGGCTCTATGCGGCGGTGCGTGACGAGGACGCGGCCAAGCCCTACATGGCCCATTTCATTCGCATTGCAAAAACCGAGGCGGTGAAATTGCAACGCTGAGCGGAGCCTTAACGCCACCACGCATTCGCGCTTCACATCGTGTCGGACGTGGCGTATACGCCCCATTTAAACGACCAATCGGAGCCGATCCATGCAAGGCAGCGCAAATCTCAACATCATGATCAAAGCCGCCCGCGCGGCAGGCCGCTCGCTGGTCAAGGATTTCCGCGAAGTCGAGGCGCTGACCGTCACCGCCAAAGGGGCGGGTGATTTTGTGTCCCGCGCCGACATCCGCGCCGAAGAGATCGTCCGCGACACGCTCATGGAGGCGCGCCCGAATTACGGTTGGGTCGGTGAAGAGAGCAAGCCGGTCGAGGGCAAAGACCCCACCCGCCGCTGGATCGTCGATCCGCTCGACGGCACGACGAACTTCCTGCATGGCCTGCCGCATTGGGCAGTGTCGATCGCGCTGGAGCATAAGGGCGAGATCGTCTCCGCCGTTGTCTTCGATCCCGCGAAGTCCGAACTGTTCTGGGCTGAGAAAGGTGCAGGCGCGTGGATGAACGAGACCCGTATCCGCGTGTCGCAGCGTGGCAAGCTGATCGAGTCGATTTTTGCCACTGGGCTGCCTTTCGGCGGACGTGCCGATCTGCCAGCGACCCTACAGGATCTTGCGCGTATCTTGCCGACCTGCGCGGGCGTCCGTCGCTACGGGGCCGCCGCGCTCGATCTCGCCTATGTGGCTGCTGGACGCTACGACGGGTTCTGGGAACGTCGTCTGAATTCGTGGGACATGGCCGCAGGACTTCTCCTCGTGAAAGAGGCAGGCGGTTTGGTTGAGCCCATTAACCCTGAAGGCGACTGCATTGCCGATGGCGAAGTGGTCTGCGCAAACGAGCCAGTGTTCGACCGATTTGCCGCCCTCGTGCGAAACACCTGATTTTCTTTGACACTTGTAAGGTGAGCTGCGCTCGGCAGGCGTGGCCCTATCCGCTCGTCTTGTTTTGACCGTATGGTTAACGGTTTCACCCAAGATCAACGTTTTCATGCCCCATTTTTGCCTATTTCGACTGGTTATTTCGGGGAAATGCATGGAGACAGATTCAGTGGCTTACATCAAAAACGCAATTTCCCGCTTTCATAAAAGCGAGGCTGGTGCCGTAACGGTGGATTGGGTCGTGTTGACCTCGGCGATTGTCGGTCTGGGCATCGCTGTGATGTTGGTGATTAGTTCGGGTACCACCGAATTTGCCGAGACGATTAACAGCGATCTCGAAAATGATGTCTATGACGCCGTAAAAGCGGCGACAGAACAGAATTAGTCCCTACGCGCTTGTGCGCAGCGAGATCCATCACTTTCTCCTCTTCACGACTGGAACGCGGCTGGCCTGCATCCTGTATCGCGCTTCCGCGTGTGGCGGATGGCCATGCGTCCGGTTCCAGAACCTACGCCCGCCGCGCTTTTTCCACGTTGGGTAGGCGGCCAGAACGCCTGCCGCGAAACCGCCCGCGTGGGCGAGGTAGGCGACGCCGCCTGATTGATCCAAACTTCCCAAGCCGCCGAAAAGTTGCAGTGCGAACCAGATGCCGAGCATCAACCACGCGGGGAAGGGGATCACCTTGAAGAAGATGATGAAGATGAACAGAACGTCCACCCGCGCCTTTGGGAAGAGCAGGAGATAGCCGCCCATGACGCCAGCAATCGCTCCCGAAGCACCGACCATAGGAACGCGGGACATCGGCGCGACCGCGTATTGCGCCAGCCCTGCCGCAATCCCGCACAGCAGGTAGAATCCGAGATAGTGCAGCGGGCCCATCTCGTCTTCGAGGTTGTCGCCAAATATCCACAAAAACAGCATGTTACCTGCAATATGCATGAAGCCGCCGTGCATGAACATCGAGGAAACAAGGGTCGTAACCCCGTCGCCCGATGACAGCCGCGCAGGGACCAATGCCCATTCGGAATAGATGCGGATCAAGGCCGCATCGTTGCCATAGGAAGGCAGCATCGCGGCGAAAACGGCGATGTTGATCGCCATGAGCACATAGGTGACGATGGCGGGGCTTCGGGAGGGATTGTGGTCGCGTATCGGGAACATTCGGTCACGTTCGCCGCAAACGCATGGAGCGTCAAGCGGATGTGTCGCACCCGCGTTCGCCTGTGTCGGCTATCCGTCTGCTATGTGTCGGACATCTGTCGGGCATTCGTCAGGCATCCCACTGCGAAACGGTCTTTTCACTCGCGCCGCCCGCGTCTATTGTCGCGCTGTTTTCGGCTGGCCCGAAAGCGCCCGCGTGGTGGAATGGTAGACACAGAGGACTTAAAATCCTTAGGCCGTATAGGCCGTGCCGGTTCGAGTCCGGCCGCGGGTACCATCATCTGATTCTCTGAAGACCGCGCCCGAAAGGGCGGATGGCTTGCGGCCCAAGCGCCCCCCGTCAGGGAGGCCGCTTGCACATTTCCAACAATCGCGGCGCGTGCCGTTCAGTCGCGCTTGCCTGCGAACTGCTCCTGCCACTCTTCGCGCTGCGCATCGGTGATCTTGCCGAAGAGGTTGTCGGGCACCGCGAAGGTGTGACCAGCGGGCAGGCGGGTGAAGGCGGCTTTGACGTCCTCGGGCCATGTGGCCGCGCCCGTTCCCATTGCCGTGGAGAGCTGTCCTGCGGCGTCGGGGATGAAGGGGGCGGAGAGGCCCGCGTAGAGCGGGATCAGGTTGAGGGCAAAACGGATTTGCATCGCTGCCGTTTCGGGATCTTCCTTAAAGGTTGCCCAAGGTGCGGCCTCTTGCAGGTATTCGTTGCCCGCCACCCAGATCGCGCGCAGCTCACCCGCTGCCTTGCGGATCTCAATTGCGTCCATGTGGTTCTGATATGCGACGACCTTCTCGGAAATCGTGGCGATAACAGCCTCTTCGCGCGCGCCGTAGTCGATGCCTGCGGGCACCTCTTCGCCGAACTTGGAACGGCAGAATTTGGTGACGCGGGAGACGAAGTTGCCCAGAACATCGGCAAGGTCTTTGTTCACCGAAGCCTGGAAGTTCTCCCATGTAAACTCTGCGTCCGAGCTTTCGGGTGCGTGGGACAGGAGCCACCAGCGCCAGTAGTCGGCGGGCAGGATCGAAAGCGCCTGATCCATGAAGACGCCACGTCCGCGCGAGGTGGAGAACTGGCCACCGTCATAGTTGAGGTAGTTGAACGACTTGATGTAGTCGACCATCTTCCACGGCTCTTTCGACCCCAGCATGGTGGCGGGGAAGGAAAGGGTGTGGAAGGGCACGTTGTCCTTGCCCATGAATTGCACATATTGAACATCGTCGGCGCCCTTGTCGGTGCGCCACCAGCGTTCCCAGTCGGCATCCGTCTTGCCATTGGCCTCGGCCCATTCCGCGCCACAGGCGATGTATTCGATGGGCGCGTCGAACCAGACGTAGAAGACTTTGCCCTCCATGCCTTCCCACGGCTCGTCGCCCTTCTGGACGGGCACGCCCCATTTGAGGTCGCGGGTGATGCCACGGTCTTGCAGACCATCGCCGTCGTTGAGCCATTTCTTCGCAATCGAGGTGGTCAGGATCGGCCAGTCGGTTTTGGAATCGATCCACTCGGAGAGGGCTTCGCGCATCTTCGATTGACGCAGGTAGAGGTGCTTGGTCTTGCGCTCCTCCAGATCGGTTGCGCCCGAAATGGTGGAATAGGGGTTGATGAGGTCGGTGGGATCAAGCTGCTTGGTACAGTTGTCACACTGGTCGCCCCGCGCGCCTTCAAACCCGCAGTTGGGGCAGGTGCCTTCGATATAGCGGTCGGGCAGGAAGCGGCCATCGGTCTTGGAATAGACCTGTGTTTCCTCGACTTCCTCGATCAGCCCCTCTTCAAAGAGGCGCTTGGCGAGGTGCTGCGTGAGCCTGTGGTTCTGCGGTGAGGAGGAGCGGCCGAAATGGTCGAAGGAGAGACGGTAGCCCGCTGCCAGTTGCGCCTGCACCGCGTGCATCTCGGTGCAGTATTCGGCAACGTCCTTGCCTGCCTTCTGTGCGGCGATCTCGGCGGGGGTGCCGTGTTCGTCGGTGGCGCACAGGAACAACACTTCGTCGCCGCGCGCGCGTCGGTAGCGCGCGTAGAGGTCGGCGGGAAGCTGTGAGCCGACGAGATTGCCGAGGTGTTTGATCCCGTTGATATAGGGCAGTGCGGAGGTGATGAGCGTGCGTGCCATGGCCGTGCGGCTCCGTGCGTTGGAATTCTGTCGCACCGTCTCTAGCGCGCCTTTGCCCAAAGGGCCAGAGGGTCAGGCGGTTTCGCGTGTCTGCGCGGGGGCGCGGGGTGCAGGGACAAGGCGCCCGCCGTGGCGGTGGAGTATCCAGTCCTTGGGCGGTGCGGTGCGGTCGCGCAGGCGTGAGAGGTGCCATCGCGGGTCTGTCTCGATCCTGTGGGCGGGTTCCAGCGACCAGCGGCTTTCGACCCCCGCTGCTCCGCCTTTGCCCGTGGTGACGATCAATCCGAGCGGGTGACACTTGCCGATCTCGCGTCCCGCCTCGGCCGCAAGGTGCAAACGCCGCACGGGCGTCAGTGGTGGCGGTTCGGGAACTTCGCAGATCACCAGCGGCACCACGCCCGAGCGCAGCGCCTCTTCCATGCACCACAGGATGTTCTCGGGCCGCGTTGGATGGACGAAGATCACGCGCCCCGGCTCCATGATATGAAACAGCCCGTCGCCGTTGATCCGTCCGGGCCACCATGCGGGCGCGATCCAGATCACATCACCCGAGGTCGCGGCGGCCACTTCGGCGGCGAGCGTATGGCGTGCCCGTCCGCAGATTTCATGCACCCGTCCGAGCGCCAGCGTCATCTCTCCCGCAAGCGTCACGGTGGGGCGGTCGCGGCGGGGCATCCCGCCTTTGGTGATCAGTTGCTGTGGCATGGTGGTAGGATACATGTTCTCTTTTTGTTCTTAAAGAGATTCGTTTCCTTCGGGGGCGAGAGGGCGGCGCAGGCTGCGGAGGCGTCCGACTCCCGCAAATGTGCAAGGCGCACCTACGCGAGGCGCGGGGTTTGCGCCCTTGTCATCTGTTGCCTGACCCATAGGATAGCGCCCGATAAAGCCACCCGCGCCAAGGACGGGTGCGCGGCAAAAGGAACGACTGCACATGCGCTACCGCAAGATCGGTAAAAGTGATCTCAACGTCTCCGAAATCTGTCTCGGCACGATGACATGGGGCACCCAGAACACCATGAAAGAGGGCCATGCCCAGATTGACCACGCCAAGGCGGCGGGGGTGAATTTCATGGATACGGCAGAGATGTACCCCGTGAACCCCGTCAGCAAGGAGACGGTTGGCGACACGGAGGCCATCATCGGGGAATATTTCGCCGAGCGCGGTGATCGTGAGGATTGGATCGTGGCGTCGAAGATCGCGGGACCGTCGGGGATTATCGGGCCGGAAGGAATCACGCCCGAGACACTGGAGACGCATCTGGACAACTCGCTGAAGCGGCTCAAGACCGATTACGTCGATCTCTACCAGTTCCACTGGCCCAATCGCGGTTCCTACCATTTCCGTCAGCACTGGAGCTATGATCCCAGCAAGCAACCGTCGAAGGAGGAGATCCTAGACGAGATGCGTGCGGTGAGTGAGAAAATGGCCGAGTTGCAAAAGGCGGGGAAGGTGCGCGAGTTCGGCACTTCTAACGAGACCGCTTGGGGCATGGCGCAATGGCTGCGCATCGCCGAGGAAACGGGCGGGCCGCGGATGCAGTCGATCCAGAACGAATATTCCCTGCTGTGCCGTCTCTATGACACCGACATGGCGGAACTGGCCAAGCATGAGGAGATCACACTTCTGGCCTATTCCTGCCTCGGCTGTGGTCTGCTGACGGGCAAATACGAGGGTGGCACCAAGATCGAAGAGGGCACGCGCCTTGCGATCAACGGCGACCTTGGCGGGCGCGTGACGCCGCAGGTCTGGCCCGCGGCCCAGGCCTATGTCGATGTCGCGGCCAAGCATGGTCTGGACCCGACCGCGATGGCGATTGCATGGACGATGACGCGGCCCTTCGACGTGATCCCGATCATCGGGGCGACCTCGGTGGAGCAGCTCCAGCACTCGCTGGATGCCGAGGATCTGACGCTTTCCGACGAGGTTCTCGCCGATATTGCCAAGGCCTACCGCCTCCACGCCTTGCCTTTCTGAGGAGGGCGCGTAACGTGCCATTCCAGAAGCGCCCGCGAGAGCGGGCGCGTGAAAGACAGGGGAGGCCACTATGAACCGACTGCGCCTTGCCGCCGTGCTTTGTGCGACGGTCTTGCTGACCGCATGTCAGACCGAACCCGAGGGCAGCAACTTTATTCTCGGCCCCGGTGCCGCGGAAAGCGACCCGTCCAATATCACCAAGGCCCAAGCCGCCTGCGAGGCGCGCGGAGGGGAGTGGAGAGAGGCTGGTCATGCGGGGTTGTTGGCCTGTTTCACCACGCCGCGTGACGCGGGCAAGACCTGTGAACGCTCCACTGATTGCGAGACCGAATGCCTCGCACGCTCACATTCCTGCGCGCCGATCAAGCCGCTAATCGGGTGCAATGACGTGCTCGACAGTTCTGGACGTATGGTGACGCTGTGCCTCGATTGACCCGCACGCGGCCCATGCTGGCAATGGCGGCGGTTATGATGCTGTCGGCCTGCCTTGGCGGTGCGCCCGAGGCAACGGGAACGCGGGATGCCTCCGTGCCGATGTCCTCGCTGGCCGCCTTCGATGCCAAGGCCTTCGCAGGGCGCTGGTACGAGGTGGAGACCTACCTGCCTGCAGGTGCGAGTTGCGTGATCGGGGCCGTGACCTTCTCGCCGCAAAAGAGTGGCGACATGACCGTGACCGAAGGCCCCTGCGCCGATGGTGCGCCGCAGCGCGGATTTGCCCGCCGCATCGGGCCAGGGCGGTTCGACTTCCAAGGCCGTGAGCTATGGGTGCTCTGGGTCGATCAGGAGTATGAGGTGGCGGTGCTCGCCACGCCTGAGGGCCGCGCCCATATCCTGTCGCGGCGTCTGGAGATCAGGGACGACAAACGCGCGGCGGCGCGGGAGATACTGGCGTGGAACGGTTTCGACATCGCCCGCCTCTCACCTGCACGACGCCGATAAGACAAGAAAGACGCTTAGGGAGGAAACATCATGCGCATTCTGTTTACAGGCGGTTCGGGCAAGGCAGGGCGGCACGTGGTTCCCTACCTGCTCGGCAAGGGCCACAGGGTCGTGAACGCCGACCTTGTGCCGCTCGATTGCGAGGGTGTGGACAACCTGACGGTCGATATCACCGACAGCGGTCAGGTCTTTAACGCGCTGACATCCTACGCCAATTTCGACGAGTTGGAGCCGGGAACGGGCGTGCCGAAATTCGACGCGGTGGTGCATTTCGCCGCCGTGCCGCGCATCCTGCTGCGCCCTGACAACGAGACCTACCGCGTCAACACGATGGGCACCTACAACGTGCTGGAAGCGGCGGTGAAGCTCGGTATTCCCAAGGTGATCTTCGCCTCATCGGAAACCACCTATGGCGTCTGTTTCGCCGATGGCGAGCGCAAGCCCGAGTATCTGCCTGTGGATGAGGAGCATCCCGTTGTTCCCGAGGACAGCTATGCCATGTCGAAGGTTGTCAACGAGGTCACGGCGAAATCCTTCCATCAGCGGTCTGGCATCGACATCTACGGTATCCGCATCAACAACGTGATCGAGCCGCATGAATATGCCGAGAACTTCCCTGCCTATTTCGCCAACCCCGACATGCGGCGGCGCAATATCTTTGCCTATATCGACGCACGCGACCTTGGCCAGATGGTCGATCTGATGTTGCACAAGGACGGTTTGGGATTCGAGATTTTCAACGCCTCGAACGACAACCATTCGGTCAACCTCACCACGCAGGAGATCATCGACCGCTATTATCAGGGCGTTCCTGTCAAACGTGCGTTGGAGGGCGAGGAGACCGTCTATTCCAACGAAAAAGCCAAGCGTTTACTGGGCTTTTCGCCCGTTCATAACTGGCGCGATGTGCTCGACGGGTAGCGGGCGGCGCGGCCCCTTCCGCACGATCACGAAGCGTTATGGGGGATGTGCAAAAATTTGACTAGGAGGTCAGGGCTGTTCGCGGCTATAGGCTCGTCATGAGCAGCCAAATGACATACTCCGAACACGTCCGTGCCGTGACCGCACTGGCCCTGCCTTTGGCGGCAAGCCAGTTGGCGAGCTTTGCTGTCCATATGACCGATGTCATCATGATGGGGTGGTATGGTCTCGACGAGCTGGCCGCACTGGTTCTCGGGTCGGGCTTCTGGTTTATCACCTTCATCTTCCTTGCGGGGTTCGCATTCGCGGTCATGCCGCTGGTGGCCAAGGCCGCAGGCGAGGGCGACACCACGATGGTGCGCCGCTCCACGCGCATGGCGATCTGGCTGTCGATCATTGCCGCTGTCGTGGTCTATCCGCTCTTCGGCTTTTCCGGACGGGTGCTTGTGGCACTGGGACAGAAAGAGGAACTGGCGGCGCTGGCGCGGCCCTATCTGGCCGTGACGGGGATCGAGATGCTGCCTGCGCTGGTCGTGGCTGTTTTCCGCTCTTATTTCTCCGCATTGGAGCGTACGCGGGTGGTTCTGGTGGGGACTATTCTGGCTGTCGCCTTGAACTTTTTCCTCAACTATGTGTTCATCTTCGGCAACTTCGGTGCGCCCGAACTGGGCATCGTCGGGGCGGGGATTGCGTCGCTTTTGGTGAACATCGCTCTTGTGGCGGGGTTCGCGGTTTATGCCGCTTGGGCAACGCCCGAAAACGACCTGTTCCGCAATGTGCTCAAACCCGATTGGGACATGTTCAAACGGGTGTTCAAGATGGGTGTGCCGATTGGTCTGACCGCTCTGGCCGAGGTTGGTTTGTTCAACGCGGCGGCGCTGATGATGGGGTGGATTTCCACAGTGGCGCTGGCTGCGCATGGTGTGGCGCTGCAACTCTCGGCAATCGCTTTCATGCTCCAGATCGGCCTGTCACAGGCGGGCACGATCCGTGTGGGCAACGCCTATGGTCGCCACGACGAGGACGAATTGCGCCGCAGTGCAGTGGTGGTTACAGTGATGTCTCTGGTGGTGGCGGCGATGACGTTTGCGGTCTTCCTGCTTTACTCCAAGCCATTGATCGGACTGTTTATTGCGCCCGACGAGCCTGCGCGTGACATGGTGCTGGCAACGGGTGCGGGCTTCATGCTCTTTGCCGCTTTGTTCCAGTTCTCCGACGGGGGACAGGTCACGGCACTGTCGCTTCTGCGCGGGGTGCAGGATACCACGGTGCCCATGTGGTATGCGGGTGTGTCCTACTGGCTCATCGGCCTGCCTGCCGCCTATGTCGCGGGGTTCGTGATGGACTTCGGTGGCAAGGGTATTTGGTTCGGCCTGCTCGTGGGCCTCTCCTCGGCATGGGTGATGATGGGGCTGCGTTTCTGGCTGAACAAGTCGCGGATCGGGCCGAAACCTGCGACGTCTGACGCGGCCTGACGCGCCCCGCGCGAAAGCCACCAACCCGTCCAAAATTCCCTGTCGGATATCTGTCGGCTATGTGTCGGACATCTGTCGGACCCCATCGGGCGTTGCATTTACCCGCGCGTCATACCTGTCGAGATTGATTGATCCGCGCGTGCGCACCGCAAGCGGGGAGCCTTCGCCCCCGTGTCGCGCTACGGTCTTTTTGTGAGCCGATCCGCCTTCTTGCGCACCAATACCGTGCGCAGGTCGTGCATCGCCAACAGGAGATCGTCGGTCACATGCTCCAACTGCTCGTCGGTAGCGCGGGTCTGCGCCCAATGGGCGGTGAGGTTGAGATGGTCCACCGCGCGGTGAATGTCGTCGATGTCACGCTCGGCAAGAATCTCCCTGCGCGCCTCCATCCACTCGCGGATCACACGGATATCCTCGTCGCTCAACTCGCGCTGACCATGCGGCTTGATCTCGCCATTGCGGATGTTGAGCGAGGCGATCTGGTCCATCTCGATCCGCCGCTGGCGGTTCGAGGTGTCCACGCGGAAGACAAAGGCGCCGTTCTCGCGGACGCGGAAGTAATATTCTGGAAGCTCGGAACTCATGCCAATGGTCTCCCGTTCTCAGCCACGCGCCACGGTGCGCCGCTTGGGCCGCTCTGGGTGGTGCGTGCTGTCATCCATGCTGTCATTTCAGCCCCGCGCAGAAGGTCTGGATGCGGGTGCAGGCCTCTTTGAGCGCCTCGTCCGAGGTCGCATAGGAGACGCGGAAGTTCGGTGACAGGCCGAAGGCCGCGCCAAAGACCACGGCGACCCCATGCTCTTCGAGAAGCGCGGTGCAGAACTCCTCGTCATTGGTGATCTTCGCTCCGCCTGCGGAGGTTTTCCCGATGCAGCCCGAAATGTCGGGATAGACGTAGAAAGCCCCTTCGGGCATGGGGCAGGTGATGCCCTCGGCGGCATTGAGCATTTCGACCACCATATTGCGGCGGCGCACGAAAATCTCGTTGTTGGCGGCGATATAGTCCTGCGGCCCGTTGAGCGCCTCGACGGCGGCATATTGCGAGATGGAACAGGGGTTGGAGGTGGACTGGCTCTGGATCTTGCGCATGGCGCCGATCAATTCGACAGGCCCTGCCGCATAGCCGATCCGCCAGCCCGTCATCGCATAGGCCTTGGACACGCCGTTGATCGTCAGGGTGCGGTCGTAGAGTTTCGGTTCGACTTCAGCGGGGGTGCAGAATTGGAACCCGTCGAAGGCGAGATGCTCATACATATCGTCGGTCATCACCCAGACATGCGGGTGGCGTAGCAGAACATCGGTGAGTGCCTTCAATTCATCGCGCGAATAGCCCGCGCCCGTGGGGTTGGAGGGGGAGTTGAAGATCAGCCATTTGGTCTTGGGCGTGATCGCGGCCTCAAGCTGCTCTGGCGTCAGTTTGAAGTCGTTTTCGAGCGTCGCCGCCACGGGGACAGGCGTGCCGCCCGCAAGCAGCACCATGTCGGGGTAGGAGACCCAATAGGGCGCGGGGATCACCACCTCGTCGCCCTCATTGAGCGTCGCCATGAGCGCATTATAGAGAATCTGTTTGCCGCCTGTGCCGACCGAGACCTGCGCGGGGGTGTAGTCCAGCCCGTTGTCGCGTTTGAACTTGGCGCAGATCGCCTCTTTCAACTCGGGGATACCGTCAACGGCGGTGTATTTCGTCTTGCCTTCCTCAATGGCGCGAATGCCCGCCGCCTTGATATTCTCGGGCGTGTCGAAGTCGGGTTCGCCCGCGCCCAGACCGATCACATCCTTGCCTGCTTCCTTCAACTCGCGCGCCTTGTTGGTCACGGCGATGGTCGGCGAAGGTTTGACGCGAGACAGTGTGTCGGAGAGAAAGGGCATATGCGGCTCCTGTGGTTGCAAGCATCGCCTTGATAGACCGCTTTTCGCTCGCGTGCAAAGGCCGCACTTGCGCCGCCCGCGTGGCGGGTGCAAAAAGCGGCGACCACAAAGGAGACCACCCATGTCCGAGACCCATGAACACCGCCTCAAAAGGATCAATATCCGCGCATGGCGTCGCGGGATCAAAGAGATGGACCTGTTGATCGGTGGCTATGCCGATGCAAATCTGGCGTCGATGAGCGAGGCGGAGCTTGATGCTTTCGAGGCGCTGATGGATGAGAACGATCAGGATTTGCTGGCTTGGGCCACAGGACAGCAGGACGCGCCCGCCGATCTCAAGCCCACGCTCGACAAGGTTGTTGCCTTCGCCGATCCCGAGTTGTGGTTGAAAAAGTAACGCGCGTTTTCGGCCCTGCGCGCCTTTGCGAACCGCCCACCTGTTGCATTTGCAGAAAATTCGGGCGGTTTAACTTTATCTTGGTGAATTGGCGTCACAGTCGTTCCTGCAATGATTTCGCGGAGTGACATATGAGCGTCCATCCCATGATTCCCAATCCGAACGACACGGCATTCATGTCGCAGTATCTGGAGGCCCTTTCTCTTGTGGAGCGCCTGCATCGGCTTCTTCTTGACGTGATCAAGGACGAGTTCGAGCGGGTCGGTGTGCTGGAGATCAATGCCGTTCAGGCCCTGCTTCTTTTCAATGTCGGGGATAACGAAGTGACCGCGGGCGAGTTGAAATCGCGCGGCTACTATCAGGGATCGAACGTGTCCTATAATCTCAAGAAGTTGGTGGATATGGGATACATGCACCATCAGCGCTGCGAGATCGACCGTCGCTCGGTGCGTGTGCGGTTGACCGAGAAGGGGCGGCATGTCTGCGATACGGTGGCCAATCTCTTCTCGCGTCATGCGGAAGGGTTGCAGGGCAAGAATGTGATTTCTTCGGAAGGAATCGAGGAGATCAACACCGCGCTGCGCCGGGTCGAGCGGTATTGGTCCGATCAGATACGCTATATTTACTAGGGTATCCTTGTTGTCGGCGGCCGACCCTATCAGTCGCCCGCCAACAGTCGTTTGTGTCCGCGCCGCCGTCAGGCGCGGCTCATCTTACCAGTGGCCTGTGTTCTCCATTGAGGCCCAAGGCTCGGCAGGGGGGAGCGCATCGCCCTCTTGCAGCAACTCGATCGAGATATTGTCAGGCGAGCGCACAAAGGCCATATGCCCGTCGCGCGGTGGGCGGTTGATGGTCACGCCATTGTCCATAAGGTGCTGGCACAGCTCGTAGATATTGGGGCAGCTATAGGCCAGATGCCCGAAATGGCGGCTGTCGGAGGGCAGGCCGTCGTCGCCGTCCCAGTTGTAGGTCAGCTCGACGGGGCATTCTTCCTGCCCTTCGGGGGCCATGAAGATCAGCGAGAAACGTCCCGCCTCATTGTCGATCCGCTTGGTCTCTTTCAGGCCGAGCAGGGCGTAAAACGCCATCGACGCCTCAAGATCCTTGACCCGAACCATCGTGTGCAAATATCGCATGTGTCCTCCAGTTTTCTGTCAGTCTTGTCTGCTATTGGCCGAAAGATAGCACGCATCCACGTCCCCGCCACCCGCCCTTATGCGCGGCCCCTATGCGAAAACAATCGCGAAGGCGTGAGCGGTTCAGGGCGCGTAGGTCAGAAGGTGGATTTAATCCCGAGGCCGATGGAGGATGTGCGCGTGTCGAAGCGCGAGATGTTGGACCATGTCTTGCCAAAATCCATCCGCACTTCGGGTGCGAAACCGTAGAAGGAATGCTCGACCAGCGTAAAACGCGCCGAAAGATAGAGCGATTTGTCGGTTCTGTCGGTGGCAACGAGGAAGGGATAGACCTCGTAATGGCTCATCTCCGCGCCAAGCGTAAAGCTCGCCTTCGTGCCTAAAACGGGCTTTCCTAGCTCAAGCGACGTGGACAGGCCGAGGCTGTCACGCGCTTTTGACGGGTCGTCGGAAAACACTCGCTCGACATAAGCCGCATTGCGGAAAACGCCGATGTCACGCGCCAGTTTTGCGTGTTCAACACTGTATTGAAGGCTGCGTGCGGGCGCGCGGGTGGCCTCCGTGGGGCGCTCGTAGCGTGCGGTCAGACCATGGCGGAAGGTCGCGCCGCTCTTGAGCTTGTGGTGATCGGTGAGCGTGAGGCTCGCGGTGTCGGCATAAGGCGCGTGGGCCGAATAGATCCGCCCCGCGCCGAGGCTCCACGTCAGGCCGTGGCGCGCGTTGAGCGTTGTGCTGCCTCCGAAGACAAGCTCCACGGTGTCAGTGTCGTAGTCCGAACCCTTCGCGCTGGGCGCGCTGGCCTTGGCCTCTGACGAAAGGACGACGCGGGTGCTGCTTAGTTTGATGCCGAGCGAATAATCGGTGCCCGCGTCCCCGTCCCATGTGTAGCTGGCGCTGCCCGAGAGCGAGGCGCGATAGCCCGAAAGCGCCTGTGAGGTCGGGCTGACCGAGAGGTCGAAGGGCAGGGTGATGCCATCGACGACATAGCGTGACCCTTGCGCACCGTTATTGACGTTCGAGGAGGGCGCGACGTTGAAAGACAGTTGCGTGCGCCACGGATCGGCTTGGCGCACCTGATTGAAATTGCGAATGATATTCTGCTTCGCCAGCGGGCTCTTGGCGGTGTTCATCGCGCGGCGCAGCCAGAATTTCGACTGGAAGTTCCGACCGTTGCGATAGGCCTCATGTGCCGCCAGCCGTGCGATGCGGGTGCGTTCGGCGTCCGATGTGGCCTCGCGCCATGCCGCCCGCGCACTGGGCAGAACCTCGTCGGTGCGGCCCAATTGGCGCAAAGCATCGGTGCGGATCAGGTGGGCGTCATAGACATTGGGGCGCGTGGCAAGCAGCCCCTCAACGAGATCAAGCGCCACCTGCGCCCGCCCCGCAGCCAGTTCACGCGCGGCGAGGTCGAGGAGTTGCGACTGGGTCAGTTCCAGCGGTGCAGGCGCGGATTGCGCGGTGGCAGCCAAAGGCGCCCCCATAAGGCAAAACGCAAGCCCGATCCCATGGAGAATGCGGCGTGGCGCAGGCATCAGGGATTGCGGTCGAGGATAAATCCGCCCGTCTCGACGACGGAACCATTGGTGGCCTCATCATACTCCATGACGACCGTGCCGACCGCGACTTCAGCGTCGTCGCCAGCCAACATGCCTTGGATCGTAGCGTTGCCCGTCACTGTGCCTGTAATCTCTATGTCATTCGCATCAGCCTGAAACTCGCCCTGTGCATCGAGTGCGCCGTTTTCCGCAAACACTCCAATTGGATCGAGAGAACCGATCGGGTCACCGTTTATATCGAACACCTGACGGTCGGAAATCACATAGCGGATCGCCCCCGCGCTATTGAGCTCTTCAAAGTCGATTTCGAGCTCCATGAAGCCCGAGACATAGTCGAGCATGTCGGTGTCGTGGAACGTGCGCACGGCGGCGTAATCACCCGTCCATTTGCCCTGATTGGCGGTGGCCATGACAACACCACCCGTCCGTCCGTAGACGAACCCTTCCAAAGGGATGGAGTCGGAAGACTGGTCGCCCCCCACAATGGTGACATAGACGCGGTCGTCGCCCACGTTTTTCGACTGGTGGAGGGCGATATAGTAGAATTGGTCAATCGTGCTGCCGCCAACGGGGTCCGTTTGCGTCGACTCGGCGTTCTCATAGAGGAAAAATTTACCGTTCTGCCCCGCCGTGCCTGTATTGCTTCCTGAGGTCAGCCGCACATAGCTGTCATCGCCGTCGAAAGGCATGCCCTCGATGGTCAACGTGTCGCCATTGTCACGCACGGTCACGCTGTCTTCGCTGAGGAAGTAGTCCGCCGCAGGGTCGGTGCTCGCCGCATGCAGGCGCACGATGGCACCATCCGCACTGACGTCTTCGGCCTCGGTGCCACGCAGTCCACTAACAGCCGTATAATCATCGCCATCCCCTCCCGAACCACTCCCGTCGAGGCCAACGGATGTTCCAGGGCCGCTACAGGCGGCGAGGGCGGGGAGGAGGAGGGCGGAAATGGTCAAACGGGTAATGGACATCGTGGCCTCTTGGCGGGTTGGTGCGCCCGCGTTCACGGATATCTTCCCGCTGTGCAAGGGCGTCAAATGCTCGAATTGCACCATTGGTTCCAAAGTGGGGGGGCGCTGTCAATAATGTGAACGCTTCAAGGCTCATAATTCCGTGCGCCCGTGTGCTGCGTGCCGCGGTTGGGGAGTGATTTGGCTTATCTAGCGGGTGAATATGGCTCGCAGGGCAGATATGGTGGGCCGTGATTCGTCCCTGCATCGCGCCATTCATGCACCGTGGATCGGCCTCAGTCGCATTTGCGGCTGCGCCAAGTGGGGACCAAACGGGGGAAGGGCCGACAGCCAAATGCAGCAATATCTCAACCAGCTACGCACCATTCTCGACCAAGGCGTCGAGACCACGGACCGCACGGGCACAGGCACGATTTCCTATTTCGGGATGCAGGCGCGCTATTCGCTTGCCGACGGTTTCCCGCTTGTGACGACAAAGAAGCTGCACTTGCGTTCGATCATCCACGAGCTTTTGTGGTTTCTGTCAGGGGACACCAACATCCGTTACCTGCGCGACAACAAGGTGACTATCTGGGACGAATGGGCCGACGAGAACGGCGATCTCGGCCCCGTCTACGGGCGTCAGTGGCGCAAGTGGCCAGGTGGCGAGCGCGGCACGATTGACCAAATCGAAGAGTTGCTCAAGGCGATCAAGGCCACGCCCGACAGTCGCCGCCTCATTGTCTCGGCATGGAATCCCGCCGATGTGCCCGATATGGCGCTGCCGCCGTGTCATACGCTGTGGCAGGTGAAAATTCTCGGGCGGAAGATGCATCTGCAACTCTACCAGCGTTCGGCGGATATGTTCCTCGGCGTGCCGTTCAACATCGCCTCCTATGCGCTTCTGCTGAAGATGCTGGCGCAGGTGACGGGCTATGAGGCGGGGGAGTTCGTGCATTCCATCGGGGACGCGCATATCTACTCCAACCATCTCGATCAGGTGCATGAGCAACTCTCGCGCAGCCCCAAGCCGCTGCCGCAGGTGCATCTCAATCCTGATGTGACGGACCTTTTCGACTTCACCTATGACGACATAGAGGTGCGCGACTACGATCCCGATCCCGCGATCCGCGCGCCCGTGGCCGTGTGAGGCTGGTATGATTACGCTTATCGTCGCCCGCGATCGCAACGGAGCCATTGGCAAGGACAATGACATCCCGTGGCATATTCCGCAGGATCTCGCCTTTTTCATGCGCGAGACGCTGGGCGGGGCGGTGATCATGGGGCGCAATACGTGGGACAGCCTGCCCGCCGCCGTGCGTCCGTTGAAGAACCGCCTGAATATCGTGGTTTCGTCAAAAGGCGTGGATCACGAGCATGTCTTTGCGACGCTGGAGGATGCGATGGCGTTTGCCCGTGCGCAGGGGCAGGCGCGGATTTACGGCATGGGTGGCGCGGGGATTTATGCCGCGATGCTGCCCGTGGCCGACCGTTTGCTGATCACCGAGGTGGATACGGTGGTGGAAGGGGCAGATACGCATTTCCCCGAGTTCGATGACGCGCAATGGCGCGAGGCGGGACGGTTGGAGCTTGCGGGGGCGGAGCCTACCGCGTTCGTGGTGGAATGGTTGCGGGTGTAGTCAATCCGCGCTGATTGGGCGGATTGTTCGTACCTCCGCAACAATGCCAGCGCGCGCGTTTACCTTGTTTGACGCTGGAACGCCTTGCGGCCTATGCTGTGGATAACGCGAATTCGGTTGGTATGTCAGGAGTGTCGCCCATGTTCAAAACCGCTCTCACCGTCGCAGGTCTGACCCTGCTCGCCGCCCCAGCACTCGCGGGCGGAACCCAGCCCGCGCAGCATGGCGTGGAGCTTTTTGCCTATGAGGCCAATGTGGCAAACTACTGTCCCGCAGGCACGCAGCCCGTCCGTTACAACGGTGTGGTCTGTTGCGGCACGCCGACGGCGACGGGCTATGTCGATGCGCCCGTCACGCGCCGCTATGTAGCGAATGCGCCTGTCTACGCGCCCGAGAGAATCCCGATGGGCAAGTCGCCCGACAGCTGGGACGGCTCCTGAACCCTAGCCCGCGTGGGTCTCGATTTCCGACAGAAGAAACTTGGCAAAGGCTTGGCCAAGCTCGGCATGGGCTTCGGCTCCGAAATGGACGCCGTCGACGGGTGAGCAGGCGATCACCTGGCCCGCATCGAAAAACGCCACGTCGCGGGCTTCCGCTTGTTTGCGCAGGGCTTCGGTGAACTGTTCTGCCTTGGCACCAGACCCTGCAAACTCCTCGCTGAGAACCCCCGCTTCGAAGGGTGGGGGTGGGGCGATGAGGAAGGGCTCGAACCCGCCGTGGCGCTTTTGCATCTCGTCGGAGAGCGCGATGTCGAGAAGCGTGCCTGCACCCTCGGCCACCTCATCGGGGCTCAGGCCGAAATGCGCCTTGAGATCGTTGGTGCCGAGCATGATCGCCAGCGCATCAATCGGCCCGTGGCTTTCGAGCGCGATGAACATGCCGATCCGCCCGTCCATATGCGGCCCCATCACGGGGCAGGGGCGGGCGGTCGTGCGTCCGGGAAGGCCCTCTTCGACCAGATCCCAACCAAGCGCGCGGGCAGCGTGGATCGGCCAGCGCAGATCAAAGCGCTCAATGGGCGCGTCTTGATCGGTGAGCGGCGCGGCGCCGTAGGTGTTGCTGTCGCCGTAGCAGAGCAGTCGGGGCATGACGGTCACTTTCTTCGATGGTTCGGAAGGGCAGTTGCGCGGGGCGCAAGATACAAAAACGGCCCCCAATTTAGCGTTGGGAGCCGTTCGGATGCAAGTCTGTTGGGCGTCTTAGAGCGCCTTGAGATCGCCTGCGGAGGCGCGTCCGTCGCGGCCTTCGATCAGTTCGTATTCAATTTTCATATTGTCCGCGAGGCCCGTCATCCCCGCGCGTTCGACCGCGGAGATGTGCACGAACACATCCTTGCCGCCATCATCGGGTGCAATAAACCCGTAGCCTTTAGTGGTGTTGAACCATTTCACGGTGCCCGTCGGCATTTCCGTTCTCCTTCTTCAGTCTTCCGCCGCCAACGTGCGACGGGTCCGGTGCAGCCAGGCTTCCAAGGTCTCCAGCTGCCCCTTGGGAAAAGGAGCACGTCGTTCCAGAAAGGTAGCAGTCACGCCGTCAGTTTGAATCGATCCGTTGCTAAAACAAGTGACAATTTACTAAAACGGGCAATGTTAGCGCTCTCACGCTTGGATGCGGGGGCGAAATCGGCGAATTTATGCGCGAAAATCCGTGCGAGAGGGGGCGACATGACGCGCGTTTATGGGATCAAGACCTGCGACACCTGCCGCAAGGCGGTGAAGGCACTGGGGGCAGATTTGCGCGATGTGCGCGCTGAGCCGCTTTCAAGCGAGGAAATCACGCGCTTTGTCGGGGCCTTCGGAGCGGCGCTGGTCAATACCCGCTCAACCACGTGGCGCGGGTTGGACGAGGCGGAACGCAGCCTTGATCCCTCCGCCCTGATTGCCGCCCATCCCACGGTGATGAAGCGCCCCGTGATCGAGCGCGACGGGCAGCTCTACCTCGGTTGGGGCAAGGATGTTCAGGCGGCTTTGGGCGTCGCCTGACCCCGCCGCTTCAACAGTCCGTCGAGGGAAAAGGCCCCCGCGCCGAAGCCTACAAGCGTGAGGAAGAGCAGCACCCAGAAGGCCCGCTGGTCGAGGATCAGCGCGTCTGAGGCGCGGTCGAACCATGCGCCGATGGTGGTCGTATCGGCATGGTGGCCGATGATGTCGGTGAGCGACTGCACGAGGGTGAAGCCGATCATGCCAAGCGCGGCGAGGCGGGTGAACAGGCCCACCACGATCAGCAGAGGCAGGACGTATTCGGCATAGGCTCCGCCCATCACTACGAGCCAGTGAAACGCGCCGAATTGCGACACGTCATAGCCTGCCGCCTCCATCTGGCGCGGGAATATCTGGGCATAGGCGCCGAGCGAGGGAGTGAGCAGACCGTCGAGCTTCGTCGCCGCTGATCCCCAGAAGTAGCGCAGCAGGACGCCAGCAAAGACGAGGCGTGCAAGCAGCGGGAGGAGCGCAGGCGCGGTGCGGTCGAGCGCCTGTGTGGCGCGGCCGTAGGGGGCGAGCAATCGGGCAAGCATTTAGAAATCCTCCAAAGCAATGATGGCGCCGCCCGACAGAAGGGCTGCGATGAAATCGGACAGGTCGAGCGCGGCGGGGGCCAGTTCCAGCGCCGTGCCAAGGGAGCGGCCTGCGGTGAGCGCATCAATGATCGCCGCCGTGCCGGAGGGGAAGGCCGTTACCGTCGGGTCGAAAGCGGGGCGCATGACAAGCACATCTTCCGCCCCGCCCGTGGGCTTCGGTCCGCCAAGGGCTGCGGCTTGGATCTGACTCACGGGGAAGGGCGAGCGCAGCACGTGTAGAGCAGGGGCCAGTGTGACGCTGCGGGTGAAGGCGAGCGGGTCGCGGAGTTTTTCGGCCTCCACGGGTGCTGCATCGGCGGCGTGGTAGGCGGCGCGCAGGGCATATTCGAGCCGCGCAACATCCGCGAGATAGGGCAGCGATTTGGCGGGTTCGAACCCGTCGAGAAAATCGGCAAAACTCTCGCCATAGGCAGGCATGAGCGGCGAGCGCGGCGGGTGGGCGCGCACGTAATTCCCTGCCATAGCGTCGAAAAACTCCGCGCCGACAAGGGAGCGCACAGCGGGAAAACCCGTGGCCAGCGCGTCTTTGAGCCCGACGACGATATTATTGCGATAGACGTTGAAGCGCTTGACCGTGGGGTGTCCGTCCGCGCCCGTTAGGCCCTGCGGCACGGGGGCCGTGGGGTCGAGGGCGGCGGCGACGAAGGCCTCTTGTGTCAGGGTACTACTCATGCGGAGAGGCTCTCGCGCGGGGCGGTGTGCTTGGCGAGCGTATCGGCGGCGCGTTGCGCCTCGGACGCTAGCGCGGACCATTCGGGCACATCATTGTCCCATTCGATCAGCGTGGGCTTCGCGCCGCCGACCGTCAATGTGTGCGCATAGAGTGTCCAGACGGGATCGGCCACCTCGCGCCCATGGCTGTCGATGAGCAGCGGCGCACCGTGGTCATCCTCGTCCTCGTCATGGCCGCCAAGATGGATCTCGCCTACGGCCTCATGGGGGAAGGCGTCGATATAGGCGCGCGGATCGAGGTCGAGATTGGTGCCGGAAACAAAGACGTTGTTGACGTCGAGCAGCAATCCGCAGCCCGTGCGCGAAACCACTTCTTTCAGGAAATCGACCTCGCCGTAGGTGCTCTCGGAAAAGGCCAGATAGGAGGACGGGTTTTCGAGCAGCATCCGCCGCCCAAGGGCCTCCTGCACCGCGTCGACATGGGCGCAAACCCGCGCCAGTGTCGCCGCCGTATAGGGCAGGGGAAGCAGGTCGTTGAAATAGGCCGAGCTGCCAGGAATGTCATGGGTGGACCACGCCAGATGTTCGGAGAAAGAGGCGGGGTTCAGCCATGACACGAGGTGTTTGAGGCGGGCGAGATGGTCGGGGTCAAGCGGCCCTTCGCCGCCGATGGACAGGCCGACGCCATGCACAGAAACAGGCATCCGCTCGGCCAGCGCGCGAAGTTGCGCAATGGGACGTCCGCCCGCACCCATGTAGTTTTCGGCATGGACTTCGAGCCATTCGACGGGCGCGGGATCGCGGATGATCTCGGCGAAGTGCTGCGCCTTGTAGCCAACACCTGTGGCGGCGGGAAGGGACGGGGACATGGCGAATGCTCGCTTGTTGCTCGTGGACGGAGGTGCTCGACGCGCCGCAGGGTAGCACGGCGCGTCGAAACGGAGCGTATCTTAGGCGGGAATGTCGCGGTCGAGGGCTTCAAGCGAGCCTGCGCGTGCCGTGCCGTCAGCCATGGCAGGCAGTTCGATGTCCATACAGGTGCCAGCAGGCACGAGGGTCCATGCGTTGCCTTGGTAGTCGACGGACGAGGTGCCCGCGCAAGTCGTGCCAGGGCCAGCCGCACAATCGTTCTCGCCAGCGAGAGAAACGCCGAAGCACTTCTCTTGTTCCTGAGCGGCGGCAGTGTTGGTGTGCGCGGTCAGTGCAGCGGCAGCAGCGGCGGCGATGGTGAGTGTCTTGGTGTAGTTGGACATGTGTGTCTCCCTTAGGGTCATGCGTTTGTCCGCAGTGATGCGGTGGAGGCAAGATGACGGGTTAAGGCGATCACAGGCCACTCACGAGGGTGTGTGCGCACGCGCCTGTCAGCCCCTGTAACAAACGGTTTTGTGAGTTGCGCGGCGTAAATAATGCGAAAAAGCGCCCCGATATCGGGACGCTTTTCCAATGGTTGCAATGCTTTGAGGGATTATTTCAAGTCGGGAGGAAGCGCCTCATCCTTGAGCGTTGCCACGATCTCGTCGAGCGTGACGACAGAGGTTTGCTTCTCGCCAAGGCGGCGAACTGAAACAGTTTTCTCCTCCACCTCGCGTGCGCCAACCGCCAGTATGACGGGGACTTTACCCAAAGAGTGCTCGCGAACCTTGTAGTTGATCTTCTCGTTGCGGATGTCGGCCTCGGCCCGCACGCCTGCCGCCTTGAGCGCGGCGACGACTTCATGCACGTAATCGTCGGCGTCGGAGATGATGGAAGCCACGACAACCTGACGCGGTGCGAGCCAGAAGGGCAGCTTGCCCGCGTGTTCCTCAATCAGAATGCCGATGAACCGTTCGAAAGAGCCGAGCGTTGCACGGTGCAACATGACGGGACGGTGCTTGTCCCCGTCCGCGCCGATATAGGTCGCGTCCAGACGTTCGGGCAGGTTGCTGTCCACTTGAAGCGTGCCGCATTGCCAGTTGCGCCCGATGGCATCGGTGAGGGTGAATTCGAGTTTCGGGCCGTAGAAGGCACCTTCGCCCTCAAGGATCTCGTAGTCATATCCTGCCGCGTGGCAGGCATCGCCCAGAGATTTCTCCAGCTTGTCCCACGTCTCGTCGCTGCCGATCCGCTGTTCGGGGCGGGTGGACAGTTTGATCGTCCAGTTGTGGAAGCCCAGATCGTCATAGACCTTCGCGAGGAAGGAGATGAATTTCTTCGTCTCGGACTCGATCTGGTCCTCGGCGCAGAAAATATGCCCGTCATCCTGTGTAAAGCCGCGCACACGCATGATGCCATGCAGCGCGCCCGAAGGCTCGTAACGGTTGCACGAGCCGAATTCGGCCATGCGCAGCGGCAGGTCGCGGTAGGATTTGAGGCCTTGGTTGAACACTTGCACGTGGCAGGGGCAGTTCATCGGCTTGAGCGCGTTGATCGCCTTTTCTCGGGCGTGATCCTCGTCCACTTCGACGATGAACATGTTCTCTTGATACTTGTCCCAGTGGCCCGAGGCTTCCCAGAGTTTGCGGTCCACGACCTGCGGGGTGTTCACCTCGACATAGCCGTCGCGCTCCTGCATCCGACGCATGTAGTCTTGCAACGTCGTGTAGATGCGCCAGCCGTTCGGGTGCCAGAAAATCTGACCAGGGGCCTCTTCCTGCATGTGGAAGAGGTCCATCTCGCGGCCCAGCTTGCGGTGGTCGCGTTTGGCCGCTTCCTCCAACATGGTTAGATGCGCCTTGAGTGCCTTGGGGTCTTTGAAGCCCACGCCGTAAATCCGTTGCAACATGGCGTTGTTGCTGTCGCCGCGCCAGTAGGCGCCCGCAACGGACATCAGTTTGAAACTGTTGTTGGGCACTTGGCCAGTGTTCTGCAAATGCGGGCCGCGGCACAGGTCTTGCCAGTCGCCGTGCCAATACATGCGGATCGGCTGCCCGTCGTCGGGGATCGCGTTGACCAGCTCGACCTTATAGTTCTCGCCCGTCTTCTCGTAATGCGCGATGGCATCGGCGCGGCTCCACACTTCGGTGCGCACGGCATCGCGGGCGTTGATGATCTCTTTCATCTTCGCCTCGATTGCGCCGAGGTCTTCGGGCGTAAACGGCTCTTCGCGGTCGAAGTCGTAATACCAGCCGTCTTTGATGACGGGGCCGATGGTCACTTTGACATCGGGCCAAAGCTCTTGCACCGCGCGGGCCATGATATGTGCGAGGTCATGGCGGATCAGTTCAAGCGCCTGCTCATCATCCTGCATGGTGTGGATGGCGATGGAGGCATCTTCTTCGATCGGCCATTGAAGATCCCAATGCGCACCGTTCACGGTCGCGGAGATGGCTTTCTTGCCCAGCGATTTGGAAATAGAGGCGGCGACTTCGGCGGCGGTAACGCCAGCGTCGAATTCACGCGAATTGCCATCGGGAAATGTCAGGGAAACGGAAGGGGTATCAAGGGCCATATCGGCTCTCCTCGTCGGTTTGGCGCCCACGGAACGCCCGGTTGCGGGTAAGTATGTGTGCTGCTTTTTCTTCCCAGCGGGAGGGTTTGTCAACGCCTCTCGGGCGCTTCGGTCAACTCGATGAGGTTTCCAAAGGGGTCGGTGATGAAGATGCGTTCCTTGCCCGCGATCTGCACATCGGGCTCGTAGAACTCCACTTCGTGCTTGGTCAGATAGGTGCGCCATTCCTGTGCGCTGCCCACGTCCAGCGCGAAATGCGCGCGTCCATCGGGGGTCGGTTCGCCCTTCATCACGTGCAATTGGTTGCCACATCCCAGATCAAGCCAAAGCACCGACCCCTTCAGCCCATCGGGCAGGGGCAGGGGCGACAGGCCGAGGATCACGCCGTAGAACTCAAGCGCATAGTCGAGGTTCGGCGCGAGCACGGCGACGTGGTGAAACCCGTTCACCAATGGGGGTGTGCAGCAATCCATGGCCTCGGTTTTCCCCGATTGCAGACCCGTTGCCAAGCCCGCGCGGGCAAGCTACCCAGTGTGCGGAAATGGCGGTGCGACACAGGCGCGCCCCTTTGAATATAGCACGGGAGGCCTCTCATGACCGACTTTCTCAACTGCGACAACGGACGCCGCATCGCCTACAACCGCATTGATGGAAAAGGGGTCGGTATCGTCTTTCTAGGCGGTTTCATGTCCGACATGGAGGGCACGAAAGCGGTGGCTCTGGAGGACTGGGCGCGCGCGCAGGGGCGGCCGTTCCTGCGGTTCGACTACTCGGGGCACGGGCAAAGCAGCGGCGCATTCGCTGACGGGTGCATCGGGGATTGGGCCGAGGATGCGCAGGCCGCGATCACGGAACTCACCGAGGGGCCACAAATCCTGATCGGCTCCTCCATGGGCGGCTGGATTTCGCTACTGATGTGCAAGCGGATGCCGCAGCGTGTGGCGGGGCTCGTCGGCATTGCCGCCGCGCCAGACTTCACCGAGGACCGTTTCTGGGCGGGGTTCTCGCAGGACCAGCGCGACGAGTTGACAGAAAAGGGCGTGACCTATGTGCCATCGGGCTACGAGGAGCCCTATGCGATATCCCGCCGCCTCATCGAGGACGGGCGCGAGAACCTTGTGCTGCGCGAGGCTTTGCCGCTGCCATTCCCTGTGCGTCTGCTGCAAGGGACCGAGGATGGATCGGTGACGCGCGAGGTGGCTTTGCGGTTGCTTGATCATATCGAGGGTGAGGATGTCTCGCTGACCTTCGTGCGCCACGCGGATCACTCCTTCTCCACGCCAGCTTGTCTCGAACGGGTGCAAAACGCGGTGTTGGAGATTGATGCCGCAATTGGGTGACTTGCCCTTTTCGCACAAATTATCGCGAAAATTGCACGTATCTGCGGCTCAAATTGCACATATTCGACAAATCTTGCATCGGCAGATCGCGCAACGCTTGACCCGTATGCGCGGCGCGTCATTGTGAAGCCAACAACAGTCGAAAAGACGAATGGTGAGGCAGATGAGCGAAGCACTGGTGCTTCTTCCCGGCTTTTTGGCCGACGGGCGGGTTTATGCGGATGTTATCGCGGGGCTGTCCCGCAAGCGCGCGGTCATGGTCGCGCCGCTTGTGGGGACATCGGTGGCCCAAATGGCCGAGCAGGTGCTGGCCTATGCGCCGCCGCGTTTCGCGCTTGGCGGTCACGATCTTGGGGCCGCCGTGGCCTCCGAAATCCTCTCCCGCGCGCCCGAACGTGTGAGCCGTATCGCGCTGATCTGCGCCAATGCTCAGGCCGAAATGCCGCAAGTTGCCGCCGCGCGCGAACCGCGCATGGTCAAGGTGCGGGCGGGGCGGATGGGGGATGTGCTGTTTGAGGACATGCCGACGGGTGCGCTGGCCGAAGGGCCGCTGCGCAACCAGATCCGCGATTACTGGATCGACATGGCGCTGGAGGCGGGGCCAGAGACCTATCTCAACCATTGCCGCGCCGTGCAGCGCCGCCCTGATTTCCAAGGCACCCTGCGCCGCGCGAAGATCCCCGCGCTTGTGATCGGCGGCAGGTATGACACGCTCTGTCCGCTGCGCAGGCAGGAATTCATCGCCGAACTGATGCCGCGGGCGGAATTGCACGTCATTGAAAACGCAGGGCATTTGCCGATGCTGGAGGCGCCCGAAACGGTGAGCCGCGTAATTGGCGATTGGCTTGATGTCTCCGCGCCGCTGGTCCTGACCTGAGCGCTCCGAAACTCCCATGACCAAAGAAAAGGCCCGCGAGATGATCGCGGGCCGTGTCGTTTTTTCGGGTGCCGTAACGCGCCCTCTCGTCAGGCTGCGCCTGCGCGGGTTGCCTTGCCGCTGCCTGACTTGGTGGCCGTCTTCTTGCCACCCACAACGCGCGGGCCAGAATTCTGGTCAATGAAATCCAGCACCAGCGGGCGGATGTTGTTGCGCCAGCTGCGCCCTGCGAAAATCCCGTAGTGACCCGCCCCAGGTTCGACATGCGATGCCTTCTTGCTGTCGTCGAGCCCTGTGCAAAGATCGAGCGCGGCGACACATTGCCCTGGCGCGGAAATGTCGTCCTTCTCGCCTTCGACCGTTTTGACCGCGACATCGGTGATCGCACCGATATCCACCTGTTTGCCAGCCACGGTAAAGCAGTTGCGCGCGACTTCGCGCCCTTTGAAAATGCGCTCCACGGTGGAGAGGTAGAATTCGGCGGTCATGTCCATGACGGCGAGATATTCGTCGTAGAATTTGTTGTGCTTGTCGTGCTCGGAAGCCTCGCCCTTGGCCGTGCGGGTGATCTGGTCGGAGAAGGCCTTCATGTGGTTTTCAGCGTTCATCGCGACGAAGGAGCTGAGCTGCAACAGGCCAGGGTAGACCTTGCGACCCACGCCTGCGTATTTCATGCCGACACGCTGGATCATGCTTTGCTCAAGCTGTCCCATTGTGACGCGGTTGCCGAAATCAGTGACTTCGGTGGGTGTCGCGTCGGGGTCGATCGGACCGCCGATGAGGGTGAGCGAGCGGGGCTGTGCGGCAGGTTCTTCGCCTGCGAGATAGGCGGTCGCTGCAAGCGCCAGCGGGGCAGGTTGGCAGACCGCGATCACATGGGTTTGCGGTCCCATATGCTTCAGGAAATCAACGAGGTAGAGGGTGTAATCCTCGACGTCGAACTTGCCTTCGGACACGGGAATGTCGCGCGCATTGTGCCAGTCGGTGATATAGACTTCGCAATCGGGCAGGAGCGACACCACGGTAGAGCGCAGAAGCGTGGCGTAGTGGCCTGACATCGGTGCGACGAGCAGAACCTTGCGCGGCTGTTCCGCGCGGCCCTGCACTTTGAAGTGGATTAGATCGCCGAATGGGCGGGAAATCGCTTGAACGATTTCGACGAGGTGGTCGCGACCATCCTCACCGACAACGGATTGAATGTTCCAGTCGGGTTTGACGACCATGCGCGAAAAGGCGCGCTCGGTGACTTCGCCCCATGCGGCAAGCCATTGGAACCCGGGGTGAGGCGCGAAGGAGACCGCAGGGTAGGACCCCAGTGCCTGAGCCGTCGCGCCCATCCACTGGTTGGTGTTTCGAATTGTCTCCATGAGGTCGTAAGTCGCCATAAAACGCATGCGTTTCTCCAAGCTCTCGGGTGATAGCGCTCGCAGCGCCTTTCCTCGCACCCATCCTATAGGTAACGTGGATTACACATTCTTACAGCATTATGGGATGCTGCAAGTGCAAAATAGACGGAGGCAACGAGATGGCCCAAGACGAGACACCGAAGACTGGTGATGTCGACGCGCTCAATGCGAACATCGCGCGCATCGAGGAATTGTCGCAGCGTCTTGCCACGGCGCTCACCCGCCGAAAGCCAATTCCTCCCGCACTTCAAGGGCCTAGCCAAGAATTGTTCCTCAAGGCAGCCACAGCCTATATGGCCGAAATGATGAACAATCCCGCCAAGATCGTGGAGCATCAGATCGGCTATTGGGGCAAAACGCTAAAACATTACGTTGAGGCACAACAAAAACTGGCTAAGGGCGATCTGGCCCCGCCCACCGACGAGACGCCGACGGATCGCCGTTTCTCGAATCCCCTGTGGGAGACCAATCCCTATTTCAACTTCCTCAAGCAGCAATACATGCTCAACGCCGAGGCTATTGAGACTGCTGTTGACGATATTGAGGGCGTGGACCCGCACGATCACAAGCGGTTGGAGTATTTCACCCGCCAGATCGTCGATATGCTCGCGCCCACCAACTTCCTCGCCACCAACCCCGATGCGCTGGAGCAGGCGGTCGCCACCAATGGCGAAAGCCTGGTGCGCGGGCTGGAGAACCTTGTGCGCGATCTGGAGGATCATGACGGGGAGATGATCGTCAATCTCGCCGACAAGGATGCCTTTGAAGTGGGGCGCAATCTCGGCACGACCAAAGGCTCTGTGGTCTTCCGCAACCGCATGTTCGAGCTGATCCAATACGCGCCGACAACGGAGACGGTGCATAACAAACCGCTCCTGATCTTCCCGCCGTGGATCAATAAGTTCTACATCCTTGATCTCACCGAGCGTAATTCGCTGATCAAGTGGATCGTGGATCAGGGTTACACGCTCTTCGTGGTCTCTTGGGTCAATCCCGATGAAAGCTACGGTGATGTCGGCATGGAAGAATATGTCGAAGAGGGCTACATGGCCGCGATCGAGACGGTCAAGAAGATCACCGATCAGAAGTCGATCAACGTGATTGGCTACTGTATCGCGGGCACCACTTTGGCCATCGCTCTGGGGCTGATGAAGAAGCGGGGCGACAAATCGGTGAACGCGGCGACCTTCTTCACCGCACTCACGGATTTCTCCGATCAGGGCGAGATCGGTGTGTTCCTCGACGACGACTTCGTGGACGGGATCGAGGAAGAAGCGGCGCGCACGGGGGTGATGAAATCGCTCTACATGGCGCGGACCTTTTCCTATCTGCGTGCCAACGACCTGATCTACCGCCCAGCGATCCGCTACTACATGCTGGGCGAGACCCCGCCCGCCTTCGACCTGCTCTACTGGAACGGCGACAGCACCAACCTGCCTGGAAAGATGGCGACGGAATACCTGCGCAACCTGTGCCAGCACGACCATCTGGCGACGAAAGGCTATGACATCGCGGGGGAGACGGTGCATCTGTCTGATGTGACCGTGCCGCTTTGTGCCATTGGGTGCGAGACAGACCACATTGCCGCTTGGGACAGCTCCTATAACGGCGTGCGCAAGATGGGATCGAAGAACAAAACCTTCATCCTGTCCGAGAGCGGCCATATCGCGGGCATCGTCAATCCGCCCTCGAAAAAGAAATACGGCCATTACACCAACGAGGACATGACACTGGAGCCACAGGAATGGAAAGGCACCGCCCAATTCCACGAAGGCAGCTGGTGGCCTCGCTGGGAAAAGTGGCTTTCCAAGCGTTCAGGTAAGCAAATTCCTGCTCGCGTTATAGGTGAGTCGGGCTTTGAAGAGCTTGTGCCTGCGCCGGGCCTCTATGTGAAGGTTGAGTCAAGTGACTGATTTTGATGTGTAAAATTCTGTGTCACTGAGTTTTTCTGCACTGCAGCATTGCGGGGGCTTGATTTTCTGCGTTGCAGCGTGCATATTGTTTGCAGACGCAGAAACGGCAGCCACCGAAATCGTTGGTAGTCCCGCCGTGAGAAAAGCCAGTTTAGGAGTTTTACCATGGCCAAGACCGATGAAATGACCAAGATGATGAAAGACATGATGGGCGCATTCCCGATCGACATGTCCGCGATGCAGGAATCCTTCAAAACCCAAGCCTCCCTTGGTGAGAAAATGTCCAAAGTCGCCATCGAAGCCGCTGAGAAATCCACCGAGATTTCTTCCAAGTGGACCAAAGAAACCCTCGCTAAGGTTGGTGACTTCGCCAAGCTGAAAGACGAGCCCACCGACTACACCAAAGCGATGACCGACTTCGCTTCCTCGCAGGCTGAGCTTGCCGCCGAAAACATGGCTGCATTCGCTGAAGTCGCGAAAAAAGTTCAGATGGAAACCGTCGAACTGATGCTCGCTGCTGGCAAGGACATGGGTGAAGACATGACCGCAGCCGCTAAGAAAGCAACGACCGAAATGACGGCCGCTGCCAAGAAAGCGACCGCGAAGTAAGATCGCACCAATAGTCTGAACTCTGCACCTCCTCCCGCAGACGTTCGGATCGCGAGACGGGTTCCCTTTATCCAAAGGGGACCCGTTTTTGTTTTCTTCGCACCCTCATACCTTGCGTTGCACAGTCCGCGACCCTGACGGCGGCAAATTCCTTTGCTTTTGCAAAATCCATGCCGTAGCCTTTCTGCATTGCGGAATAGGGAAGGGGAGACCATGGCAGACAAGAAAGATCCACTGCTGATCAAACGCTACGCATCGCGGCGTCTCTACAATACCGAGACATCCGACTACGTGACCTTGGAAGACATCGCGGGTTTCATCCGCGAGGGGCGCGATGTTCAGATCGTTGATCTCAAATCAGGAGATGATCTGACGCGCCAATACCTGCTCCAGATCATTGCAGAACATGAAGGCCGCGGTGAGAACGTCTTGCCACTCAACGTGCTGACCGACCTCGTGCGCAGCTACACCACCGATATTCAATCCGTCGTGCCGCAGTTCCTCGCCCAGAGTTTCGAGATGTTCCGCGACAGTCAGGAAAAGATGATCCAAGGCTTTGGCGTCGGCGGCGCGCTTCCAGGGATGGAAGCGATGCAGGCGCAGCAAGAGGCTTTCCTCAAGGCGATGACAGGCGGCATGGCGGGCAACTGGTCCGCACCTGTGCGCGACGACGATCCCGCCGAGGAGACCCGCGACAAGGAAGACCTTGGCGAGATCAAGAAACAGCTCGCCGAACTTCAGGACAAACTGTCCAAGCTGAAATAACCACGCCCCCGCCGCGCACCCCCTCTCGGGTAATGTGTGGCGGCGGCGGTCACATCGGACCGCGAGGGGATCTGTGCGATGAGCGATACCGTCAACCGCCTGACGCTATGGGCTGTGGATGTGTTCCTGACCACGGCGGAAGAAGGCTCGATCACCGCCGCCGCGCGCCGTCTTGGCGCATCCCCCTCCGCGATCTCGCAACAACTCACCAATCTTGAAGCGCTTTTCGGGGCCGAATTGCTCAACCGTCGCGAACGGCCTGTTACGCTCACGCCTGCGGGGCGGATTTTCCGACCGCGTGCGCAGAGGATTCGCGACGAGGCCAACAGCGCGCGCTCGGATATGGCACGGCTGGATCTGAGCCAGTTGGGCAACCTGCGGCTCGGAATGGTTGAAGATTTCGAGGCCACCGTCACGCCGCAACTCATCACGGGCATGGCCGAGCATTTGAAAAACACGCGATTCGAGTTGGAAACGGGACCGTCGCACCGCCTTCTTGACGCGTTAGAGCATCGCGCCTGTGACGTGGCTGTGGCTGCCGACATGGGAACGCACGCGCCGTGGATGGAGGTGCGCCCGCTTTTGCGTGATCCCTTTGTCGCCATGGTGCCCAAGGGGATGCGCGCGGATCAGGCGCTGGCTGAAGGCCTGCCACTTATCAACTACACCCGCCGCCATGCTATGGGCCGCGAGCTCGCCAGCCATCTCTTGGACGCGGGCTTGGCCCCTGCGCAGCGGTTCGAGTTGGACAGTTATCGCGCGATGATTGCCATGGTTGCGGCAGGGAATGGCTGGACCATCCTGACCGCACTCGGCGCGTTGCACGCGGGACGGTTCGCGGATCAGATCGAGGTGGAGGAAATGCCCGTTGCCCCGCTGGAGCGCCGCTTGAGCCTGTTTGCCCGCCGCGACGAGATGGGCGAGATTGCCGACGACATCGCCGCCCGTCTGCGCAGGCTCATTGGCGACAATATCGTGACCCCCGCGCGGGCCGATTGGCCGTGGCTCGGGGATCGTCTTTCCGTGTTGGGCGGGTGACTACTGCGCCGCGACCTCATCGGCGCGGACGGATTTCGCCTCACCTGCTGCGGCGATCAACGCATCCGCGATGAAATCGAGATCGGCGCGTTCAAGCCGCGCAGGCAGGCGCGTGTCGCAGGCTTTCGAGAGCATCTCGCGTGTCTTGGGCAGATCGGGTGTCTCTCCCAAAAACTCCCAGTTCCAGAACGCCCGCGCATTGTCCGTGGACAGGCCAAAGACCTGAACCGAGACACCGCGCGCCTTGGCCGCTGCCTGAAACGCCGCTGCTTCCTCGCGGGAGAAATCGACCAGATTGAACTGGAGGCTGTCGGGCGCGCGTACCTCCTTTTCGAGTTTCGCAGGCACCGTCAGATGCGGGCAAGCCTCAAGCCGTTCGGCCACATAGTCATGGTTCGCACGACCATCAGCCACGCGACGCGGCACTTCCTTGAGCTGCGGACGCACGATGGTGGCCGACATATTCGACAGGCGCGTATTGTAGAGCGGCAGCTTGTTCTGCCAACGTGCGAAAGCCTCGACCAGTGCATTGTCGCGTTGCGGATTGTGCTTGGCCCAGTTGTGCTCGTAAGCGCCCGACATGATGACTGCGCGGGCGATAACTTCCGGGTCGTCGGTGATCAAGATACCACCTTCGCCCGCGTTAAGAAGCTTGTAGGACTGGAAGGAGAAACAGCCGATTTTCCCGATCGTGCCGATATTCTGCCCGTCCCACTGCGTGCCAAGCGAATGCGCGGCGTCCTCGATCAGGGGGATGCCGCGCGCGTCACAGGCCGCCTTGATTGCGTCCATGTCGGAGGTGTGGCCGCGCATATGCGAGATCATCACCGCGTCGGCGTCCGCGATCTTGGCGTGGAAGTCGTCGAGGTCTACGCGGTAGTTGTCGCCGCATTCCACCAAAACGGGTTTGCAATTGGCGTGAACAATCGAGGAGGGCACGGCGGCAAAGGTGAAGGCGGGGATCAGCACCTTCGCATCACGCGGCAGGTCAAGCGCCTTGAGCGACAGGAACAGCGCGGCGGAGCAGGAGGCCACGGCCAAAGCGTAACGGCTGCCCATCATCTCCGCGAACTCGCGCTCCAGAAGCGTCACGGGCGCGTTTTCGGGTGCCGTGTAACGAAACAGGTCGCCCGTCTCCAACAGGCGCAACACCTCGTCGCGTGCGCTTTCGGGGATCGGCTCTGCATCGTAGACATTTGGCCCGCTGGTCATTCTTTTCACCATTTCTAAATTCCATCTTTGGAATAACTGTAAAGGGCGCGCCGCCATGAATCTAGCGTGCTGCAGCGAGAACGGCGGGTTTTCGCAGAAATGTCACAAATGAGCGGATGGATCGCGCTGATCGAGCGCCCCGCGGCCGTCGCGCAGGAATGCCGCAAGCATCGCCCCCACGGTGGTCTCGTCATTCGGCTGCCCGCCCTGCGCCCGCGCCGCGTCAAGCACCTCGGGAGGGTAGGCGGGGGAGCCGTCAAAGGCGCGCAGGTAATCCGAAACCACGGGATTGGTGATTTCGGGATGGGGCTGCAATGTCAGGATCGTGTCGCCGTAGAGCAGCGCGGCATTGGCGCAGGTCGGGTTCGACGCCACTACCTCCGCCCCTTGCGGCAGGGCTACCACCTGATCCTGATGCCATGCGTTGAGATGCAGAGTGCCAAGCGTGCCAAAGTCATAGGCTCGTCGCCCCACCGACCAACCGCCCGCGTATTTCTCCACGCGCCCGCCGAGCGCCTGCGCGATGATCTGGTGGCCGAAGCAGATACCCACCATCCGCCGACCTTCCGTGTGGCAGTCGCGGATGAACTCTTCCAAAGGCGGGATGAAGGCGTGATCCTCGTAGGCGCCGTGCTTCGACCCCGATACCAACCACGCGTCGCAGTCCGTAATGCCCTCGGGAAAGACCATATCGACCACGTTATAGGTCACGATCTCCACGTCATGCGGCGCAAAGAGACGCGTAAACATTGCCGCGAAATCACCATGCGTCTCGCGCACGAGGTCGGGGGGATAGCCGCATTGCAACACGCCAAGCCGCATCACAGATGCCTCACCGAACGATTTGCGGACGGATACGCAGACGCGGGCGCTGCGTCTGCGGTAGGTGACGGTTAAGGCGGCGGTTGATCGCGCCAAAAGTCAGGATAACGGCCAGCGTCAGCACAACGAAATACCCCGCCACGATGGGATAAGGCACGAAGGGGTTGAAAGTCTTCTCCGCGAAATAGGAGGCATAATAGAGCGCATCGCCCTTCTGCTGCCACGCGGGGAAGCCCGAGAAAAACACCAGTGCTGTGGCGTGGAAGAGGAAGATAGCCTCGTTGGTATAGGCGGGCCACGCCAGCCGCATCATCGTCGGCCACGTGATACGACGGAACCGAGTCCAGCCTGTAATGCCGTAGGCATCCGCTGCTTCCAGATCGCCCTTGGGCACGGAGCGCAGAGCGCCATAGAAAATCTCGGCGGAATAAGCGGAGGTATTGAGAAACAGCACAATGAGCGCGCCCGCCCATGCCTTTGTCAGATTGGCCGTGGCGAGTGTGATCCCGAACAGCTCGATCCCGACACGCGGCAGGTTGACGAACAATTCGTAGGCCAGAAAGAACTGGATGAAGAGCGGGGAGCCGCGAAAGATAAAGATGAACCACTCGGCGGGCTTGCGGATGAGGGGCGCAGGGGTGGCCTTGGCAACGGCCAGCGCAGTGGCGAAGAAGAAGCCAAAAGCCAGCGCCAACGCGCCGAAATAGACGTTCCACAACATCCCCGACCCGATCAGCGTCACCTGTTCGCACAGGGTGATATCCGCGCGCGGCAGAAGGCGTTCCCCGATGCCGATGGAGCGCAGCGCGTAGTCGGAAATGGTCTGTGCGCAGCTCATCCCGCTTTCCTCATCTCTTCGCCGAGTGCCGTGGCCTGACCATGGGACAGGCGGCGGGTGATGCGGTCGAGGACGACCTCGGAGACGCGGGTGAAGCTGAGGTAAAAGACCAGCAGCCCAAGGAAATACCACAGCCGCCAGTCAGGGTGCGGATAGCTGTATTGCGAGGTTTTCGACGCGCCAAGCTCGCGCGCCCAGTAGACGATATCTTCCACGCCAAGCAGGAAGAGCAGAGGCGTGGCCTTGATCAGGATCATCCACAGGTTCGACAGGCCAGGCAGGGCGAAAAGCCACATCTGTGGCACCATCACACGCCAAAACGCCTGACGGTGCGACATGCCATAGGCTTCCGCCGTTTCGATCTGGCCATGAGGGACGGCCCGCATCGCGCCCGAAAGCACATTGGCGGCAAAGGCGCCGAAGACGATGGCGAATGCCACCACGGCGAGCGCGAACCCGTAGGCCTCGTGCCAGAACTGTGGCGCGGAGTTGAGCGGCATTTTAGCTTCCGCACAGACGAGGAAGTCATTGCCCTGTCGGATTGGCTCGGACCAGTCGGGGCACTTCACCTTATGGCGCAGCCACTCGATGCCCTGATCCATGCCGAAGGGCACGAAGAGAAAGAAAACAATGTCGGGGACGCCGCGCACCATGGAGGTGTAGGCCGTCCCGATCCAGCGCAGCGGCGCAAAACGCGCACGTGCCGCCATCGCGCCCGCAAAGCCGAAAGCCAGCGCAATCGGCGCGGTGATCGCAAGAAGCGCGAGCACCACGAAAAACGACTGGTAGAACAGCATATGCTTGCCCGTCGTGAGATAACACGCAAGCCAGCTCAGTCCTTCGAGGCTGTCGGGGTCACTGCAAAATTGAAACATCGCGATGCGCGTATAAAGAGGCGGGGGCTCGCGTGGAGCCCCCGCCGATACCTGTCAGATCAATAGGTCGTGGTTTCTTCGCCGAAGTATTTGATGAGCAGCTCGTTGAGCGACCCGTCAGCCTTCATCGCGTCGATTGCGGCGTTAAGCTTGGCTTTCAGCTCGGTGTCGCTTTCGCGCACGCCGACACCGATACCGCCACCGAGCGGGATATCGTCGCCTACGAACATGAAGCCGTTTTCTTCGACGAAGGGCACAAGCGCGTCCTTGTCGGCGAACACGGCATCAACTTCACCGTTCTGAACGGCGGCGATGGTGTCGTCGAGGGTTGCGTATTCCACCAGCGTCGCGCCGGTTTCGGCCACGTAGCCCGCTTGGATGGTCGAGGTCTGACCTGCGATCACGCCACCTTCGAGGTCCACGTCTGCGCTCAGAGCGGCGTAGGCGGAGGCGGTCGGCGGGTAGTAGTCTTGCGTGAAATCAATCACTTCGTCACGTTCTGCGGTGATCGACATGCCCGCAATGATCGTGTCGTAGTTGCCGCTCACGAGGTTGGGGATGATAGTGTCCCATTCGTTCGTCACCCACTCGCACTCAAGCTCGGCGATCTCGCAAAGTTTGTCACCCACTTCGCGCTCGAAGCCAGCAACTTCGCCGTCATCGTCGATGAAGTTATACGGAGGGTAGGCGCCCTCGGTGCCCATGCGGATGGTGTCGGCGGTCGCAGCACCAGCCATCAGCGCCAATGCGGCGGCGGAAAGGATCAGTTTGTTCATTGAGTTACTCCCAGGTTTGGTTGCGCATTTTTTCAGGCCGGCACAGTCGCGCTCAAAAACTGTTGCAGGCGTTCGGATTTGGGATTTCCGAAGAGTTCCGAGGGCGCGCCCTCTTCTTCGATCAAACCCTTATGAAGAAAGACAACATGGTCGGAAATATCAGCCGCCATGCGCATGTCGTGGGTGACGATAAGCATGGTGCGGCCTTCCTCGGCCAGCGCCTTGATCACGCGGATCACCTCTTGTTCCAACTCAGGGTCAAGCGCCGATGTCGGCTCGTCAAACAGCAGCGCCTTGGGCTCCATGCACAGCGCCCGCGCAATCGCCGCCCGCTGCTGCTGGCCGCCCGACATCTGCGCAGGGTAGACGTCGCATTTGTCGCCGATTCCCACCTTGTCGAGATACATCCGCGCGCGTTCCTCGGTCTCTGCCTTGTCGCGGCCAAGCACCGTGACGGGAGCCTCCATGACGTTTTCGAGAACCGTCATGTGGGACCAGAGGTTGAATTGTTGAAAGACCATCGAGAGGTTCGTGCGGATGCGCATGAGTTGCTTGCGATCGGCGGGGCGGCGGTTGAGACCCGTCCCTTTCCACGCAATCGGCTCACCCTCGAAAAGGATTTCGCCCTGCTGGCTGTCTTCAAGCAGGTTGGCGCAGCGCAACAGTGTGGATTTCCCCGAGCCTGACGAACCGATCAGCGATACCACATGGCCACGCGGCGCGGTCATCGACACGCCCTTGAGCACTTCGAGATCGCCATAGGCTTTATGCAACCCGCGAATCTCGATCACGGGGGTCGCCGCAGCGGTAACTGGCGCCGCCGCATCGGCGGAATTTGAATCCTTGGTCAACATCGAACCGAGTTAGGGCGAAAATTGAGGCAGATGCAATAATGATTAGCACGATGACGGCGCGTCGCGTGGAGAATTTCGCGAATCCTCCCCTCCGTGGCGCAGGTTTGTGCAGTTTGCGAAGCCCTTCGCACCCGACATCCTGCGCACAGGGTGCTCAGGCTTGCGCCCTCGCTTACCCTTGGGCTTCGACGTTCTTGCGCGCCAAGGCACTGTCGCGGTCATTCACGCCCAGAAGGTTGGCCACCAGTCGCAAGAGCGCATCTTCCTCGTGGTCGCGTTTCCCGTCAGCCAGAACCACCGACCAAAGCGCCTCGATCACGGTAAACCGGTCCTCATAAGGCACCGCATCCTTGATCGCGCGGGTGAAGCGCACCGTGTCGGGGGCCTCCTGCTCCAACTGCTCGGCCTGCGCACGTAACCCAGTCGCCTCATTCGGCGAAAGCCCGTAGCGACGCGCCAGCGCATCATCGATCATTTTTTGCTCGGTGGGGTCATAGCGTCCATCCGTTCGCGCAACGCGCACCAAAAGGGCGGCAAGCGCAAGACGGGCATCTGTGTCGGGCAGGCGAGGCGGGTCGGGCTGTATCAGCTTTTTGAGAAATTCTGCGAACATGCCCAGAGATATAGGCCTCCCGCGCGTCAAGGGGAAGCCCGCACTGATTGCGATTGCGTGAGTGCCCTAGTGAAACAGGATCGGAAGGAGCGAGGCCACGAGCAAAAGCGCCATGGTCCAGTTGAAAACCACCAGCCGCCTTTGATCGGACAGGAGCCGCCGCACCTCCGTTCCCAACCACGCCCAAAGCGTAATCGCGGGCAGGTTCACCGCGAGAAACCCCATGCCCACCAATGCCGCCGCCGTCCAACCCGCGCCCTGCGCATAGGTTGTCTGCGCACCGATTGCCATGATCCAAGCCTTCGGGTTGACCCATTGAAAGGCCGCCGCCTGAAGAAAGGTAAACGGACGCCCTTCGGCCTGACCCGCGCGTGGGGGCGCGGCGTGGGCGATCTTCCACGCCAGCCACAACATGTAGAGCACCGAGACCACTAGCATCACACGCCGCAGAACGGGAATGGTCTGGAACAGGGTGGCAAGCCCCAGGCCGACCACAAAGACCATGAAGGAATGGCCCAGAGAGACCCCGAACATATGCGGCAGCGTGCGCCGTAATCCGAAATTTGCCCCCGACGCGAGCAGCATCAGGTTGTTCGGCCCTGGTGTGACCGAGGCGACGAAGGCGAAAGAGAGCAGCGCGAGAAAGAGGGTTATATCCATGGGCGCAATTTAAATGCGCTTTGTCTCCTATTGTGTGCAATCTTGCGCGTATTGGATTGAATATTCGCAAGGAATAGTGGTCATGGACAAAATTTATGAGAATATCTTGCGTGAGCTTGTGCGCGACGGCCGCATCTCTAACCAGAGCCTCGCCGACCGCGTTGGTCTTTCCGCCTCCGCCACTTCGCGGCGCGTGGCCGAACTGGAGCGCAGGGGTGTCATTCGCGGCTACCGTGCAGTGACCGACCCGAAGGCCACAGGGCGCGGCTTTGCCACCTATATCGCCGTGGGTCTCAAGGTGCATTCCAAGGAGGCGCAGAAGGGATTCGAACGCGCTATGGCCGTCGCGGATGAGGTCGTCGAATGTCACAATATCGCGGGGGCCTTTGAATATCTCCTGCGCGTGGAGACCCGTGACATCGAGCGGTACAAGCAATTCCATACCGAGGTTCTCGCCACGCTTCCGCAGGTAGCCTCGATCACCTCCCATATCGTCATGGAAAGTCCCAAGGATCTGCGCGCGTAACCGCTCAATTGGGCGGGCGCGGCGTTTCTCCGGTTCTGCCCTTGCGCTGCGCATGATAGGCGGGATCGACATCTCCAAACGCGCAAGGCCCGCCATGTATCGCCCCAACAACACCGCCATCGACGACCCTGCTTTTCTGCGTTCTGCCATGACGGAGTTGTCGTTTGGCGCGCTGGTCACGCCGCATACCGAGGGCATCGAGATCACCCATGTGCCGTGGCTGGTGCGCGAAGAGGCGGGGAAGACCTATCTCGAAAGCCACATCGCGCGCGCCAACCCGCATTGGCAACTGGCAGGGCGGGGGCGATCCGTGGTGATCTTTCAGGGGCCGCAGGCCTATATCTCCCCGAGCCACTACCCCTCCAAACAGGTCCACGGGAAGGCCGTGCCGACATGGGCCTATATCACCGTCCATGCCCACGGGAGCCTTATGGCGATTGACGATGGCAACTGGCTTCATGCCCACCTTGCCGCACTGACCAACCGCCACGAGGCGGGTCGCGCCGATCCGTGGGCCGTATCCGATGCTCCCGTCGCCTATATCGCCGCGCTCAAACGCGGGATCGTCGGGCTGCGTGTCGAGGTGGCGCGGATGGAGGGCAAGTGGAAGGTCAATCAGGACAAGAGCGAGCAGGACCGCGCGGGCACCTACCACGGCCTCATGGCCGAGGGTGGTGAACAGGGAATCGACATTGCCCAAGCACTCGCGAGCTTTCCTAAATCGGAGGGGTGAGGGGCGGTCGCGTCGCCGCGTCCCCGCGCGGGATGGCTTGTGCGTGAGGTGAGAAAAAGGCGCCCCAAGGGGCGCCTTTTGTGCATTGGTGCTGATGTCGTCCTGACGCCCGATTGTTTGAAGTCACCGTCATAAAGACACGCAACGCTTGCAAATGGCGGTCACAAAGACATGCGACACTTGCAAACCCGCGCCCTAAAGACGTTGAACCTTCCGCATTAGACCAGTCGCGAATTTTCCTTCGCCGCTCGGATGAAATCGCGGAAAAGCGGCGCGGGGGCGAAGGGTTTGGATTTCAGTTCGGGGTGATACTGCACACCGATATACCACGGGTGATCCTTGGCTTCGACGATCTCGGGAAGCCGTCCGTCGGGCGACATGCCAGAGAAGATCAGCCCGCAGTCTTCGAGCTTTTCGCGATACTTCGTGTCCACCTCGTAGCGGTGACGATGGCGTTCCTCGATCTCGGTCGTGCCATAGACTTCGGCCACTTTCGAGCCTTCCTTGAGAACCGCCGTGTAGGCGCCCAAACGCATGGTGCCGCCTTTGTCGTCGGTCTCCTTGCGGCGCACGGTATGGTTGCCCTGCACCCATTCCTTGAGGTGGTAAACCACGGGTTCAAAACGCTTTTTACCTGCCTCGTGGTCAAATTCCTCGGAGCCTGCCGTCTCGATCCCTGCCAGATTTCGGGCCGCTTCGATGACCGCCATTTGCATGCCGAGACAGATGCCGAGGTAGGGCACCTTGCGCTCGCGCGCGAATTGCGCGGCCTTGATTTTGCCCTCTGTCCCGCGCTCGCCAAAGCCGCCAGGGACGAGGATCGCGTGGTAGCCTTCGAGGTGCGGGGCGGGGTCTTCTTTCTCAAAGATCTCCGCGTCCACCCATTCGACCGAGACCTTCACACGGTTGGCCATGCCGCCGTGGGTGAGCGCCTCCGCGATGGACTTGTAAGCGTCTTCAAGCTGGACATATTTGCCCACAATAGCGACCTTGACCTCGCCCTCGGGATTGAAAACCCGATCCGCAACATCGTGCCAAACCGTCAAATCAGGCTTCGGCGCCGGCGCAATCCCGAACGCATCCAGCACTGCCTGATCCAACCCCTCGCGGTGATAGGCCAGCGGGGCCTCATAGATGGATTTCAGATCGGGTGCGGCGATCACATCCTCAGTGCGGACGTTACAGAAAAGGGCGATTTTCTCGCGTTCCTTTTCGGGGATCGGATGCTCGGAGCGGCAGACCAACACGTTCGGCTGCAAGCCGATGGTGCGCAGCTCCTTGACCGAGTGTTGTGTCGGCTTGGTCTTCAGCTCGCCCGACGCGGTGATATAGGGCAGCAGCGTGAGATGCATGAAAATGCACTGTCCGCGCGGCTTGTCCTGCGCGAATTGACGGATCGCCTCGAAGAAGGGCAGACCCTCAATATCGCCGACCGTGCCGCCGATTTCGCAGAGCATGAAGTCCACCTCATCGTCGCCGATGTCGATGAAGTCCTTGATTTCATTGGTGACGTGCGGAATGACCTGAATGGTCTTGCCAAGGTAGTCGCCGCGACGCTCCTTCTCCAGCACGTTGGTGTAAACGCGGCCCGATGAGATCGAGTCGGTGTTGCGCGCAGACACGCCTGTAAAGCGTTCGTAGTGGCCGAGGTCGAGGTCGGTTTCCGCGCCATCGTCGGTGACAAACACTTCGCCGTGTTCGAACGGGCTCATCGTGCCTGGATCAACGTTGAGATAGGGGTCGAGCTTGCGCAGGCGCACCGAGTAGCCGCGTGCCTGAAGCAGGGCGCCAAGGGCCGCGGATGCGAGGCCTTTCCCCAATGAAGATACAACACCGCCGGTGATGAATACGTAGCGTGCCATGGGTTGAGGAGGCTCCCGTGATAGTCAAAAAAGTCTTTGCACAGGCGATCGAATATCACCTGCATCACGGGATTTAAGAGCTATCAGATTCGGCCGTCCCGCGCAACCAAACCGCTACATGTTGCGGGATATTTTCCCGCAACGCCAAGTTTTAGGGGTCGTTTGCCGTATCAGTCGGCGCGCGGCGGTGCCACAGGCGCATCTGTCGCGGAAGGCGGCAGGAGGCTGTCGCCGTCAGGCAGCGTGGGTGTGACAGGTGCGTCGACGACCTCTTCGAGAACGGTGTCGTTGATCACCGAACCGGAGCTGGCTTTCTGACGTGCGATGACTGTCAGGGTGATGGAGGTGATGATGAACCCGGCCGCGAGGATCCATGTCAGCTTGCCCAGAGCGGTAGCTGCACCGCGGCTCGACATGACGTCGCCGCCACCGCCGCCCATGCCAAGTCCACCGCCCTCAGAGCGCTGCAACAGCACGATGCCGATCAGGCAGAGCGCGATGACAAGGTGGATAACAAGAACGACGTTTTCCATGGATCAGACCTTCGATTGGTTCGATGCGGCTACTTAAGGTCTATAACAGGCAGGCGCAACCCCGAAGGCGGGAGGAGGGCGAACTTGTGCGTGCACTCTTGTGCTTTCGTCGCCTGCGCGCCACCAATGGGCCGCAAATCGCCCCGAAATGACAGACGAGAAACCGATGACCCGCCCGATCCACATCCGCCAAGCCACCCTTGCCGACGCCCCCGAAATCGCCCGTGTTCAGGTCGAAACATGGGGCGTGGCCTACCGTGGTCTGGTCCCTGATGCTCTCATCGATCAGATGCGTGTGCCTGACCGCACGACGATGTGGGAAAAGATCCTGAACACCTATGATGAAAGCGGGCGCGGTGCGGCGGCGGTGGCCGAGCGGGACGGGGAAATCGTGGGCTTCGGCTCGTGGAATCCGCAACGCGAGGCGGAGTTGGAGGATGAGGGATTCACGGGCGAAGTGACATCTCTCTACGTGTTATCCGATCATCAACGCGCGGGTGTCGGGCGGGCGCTTATGTCGTGGCTCGGTCACGGACTTGCGGACGGTGGACATGCCGCCGCCGCTCTCTGGGTGCTCAGTAACAACGCGGGGGCCTGTGCCTTTTACGAGGCGCTCGGTGGTGAAGCGATCCGCACCCGCACCGACCCGCATGGCGGTGATGTGAGCGAGACGGCCTTTGGTTGGGTCGACCTGTCTGCGCTCACCCGCTAGGCGGGGTCTGACGCCCCCTGCGCCATAGGTCGCACAGGAGACGCCGTTCGCGTTTTTCGGTTTCATCGCATCGCGCGGACCGTTATACGGGCGCGGGTTTAATCCAACACCAAAGGATTCATCATGGCTAACGTCGTCGTTGTCGGCGCCCAGTGGGGTGACGAAGGTAAAGGCAAGATTGTGGACTGGCTCTCGGAGCGCGCGGATGTGATTGCGCGATTCCAAGGCGGCCACAACGCAGGCCACACGCTTGTCATCGACGGCAAGGTCTACAAGCTCCACGCGCTGCCCTCGGGCGTTGTGCGCGGCGGCAAGCTTTCGGTCATCGGCAACGGCGTTGTCCTTGATCCGTGGCACCTGATTGGCGAAATCGAAACGGTCCGTGCACAAGGCGTGGAAATCACGCCCGAAACGCTGATGATCGCGGAAAACACGCCGCTGATCCTGCCGATCCACGGTGAGCTGGACCGCGCACGCGAAGAGGCCGCATCGGCGGGCACCAAGATCGGCACGACGGGCCGTGGCATTGGGCCGGCCTATGAGGACAAGGTGGGCCGCCGCGCGATCCGCGTGATGGATCTTGCTGATCGCGCCACGCTGGAGGCGCGGGTGGATCGCGCGCTGCAACACCACAATCCGCTGCGCCGTGGCCTCGGCTTTGAAGAGATCGACCGTGACGCTCTGATCGCTCAACTCGAAGAAATTGCACCGAAAATCCTGCCCTATGCGGGCCCTGTTTGGAAGGTGCTCAATGAGAAGCGCAAAGCAGGCAAGCGCATCCTCTTTGAAGGGGCGCAGGGCGCATTGCTCGACATCGACTTCGGCACCTATCCCTTTGTGACCTCCTCCAACGTAATCGCGGGTCAGGCGGCGACGGGTGTTGGCATCGGACCAGGCTCTATCGACTACACGCTTGGTATCGTCAAAGCCTACACCACTCGCGTGGGTGAGGGGCCGTTCCCAACCGAGCTTGAGGATGAAGACGGTCAGCGCCTTGGTGAGCGCGGCCACGAATTCGGCACCACCACGGGGCGTAAACGCCGTTGCGGTTGGTTTGACGCCGCCCTCCTGCGCCAGACCTGCGCGACTTCAGGGATGAACGGTATCTGCCTGACCAAACTCGACGTGCTCGACGGGTTCGAGACACTCAAGGTTTGCGTTGGCTACGAGCTTGACGGCAAGCGCCTCGACTATCTCCCCACTGCGGCAGAAGAGCAGGCGCGTTGCGTGCCGATCTACGAGGAAATGCCTGGTTGGTCGGAAAGCACCGAAGGCGCGCGGACGTGGAATGATCTGCCCGCCAACGCGATCAAATACGTGCGCCACATCGAAGAACTGATCGACTGCCCCGTGGCACTGGTGTCCACCTCGCCCGAACGCGAGGACACGATCCTTGTCACCGACCCCTTTGCGGACTAACTCACGCCTATGGCTATGAGTTACAAAACCCGCAGGCGCCTGTCGCTGTTGATCCTTGTTGTGGGTCTGCCCGCCTATATTCTGGTGGCGACATGGCTCGCGACGTGGATCGCACCGCAATCGATGTTGGGCGAGTTGGCGATCTATGTGGTGCTGGGCATCATCTGGATCGCGCCGCTTAAGTCTGTGTTCAAGGGGATAGGACAACACGACCCCGACGTGCCGATCAAGCGGTTCGACGACGATCCACTCCCCTGATCGGGATACCTTAGTCTGCGATTTCCAAAGTGAAAAAGGCCACCCGCGCGGGTGGCCTTTTGCGTTGTTGGTTGCGCGCCGATGCGCGCGGGATTAGCCGTGTTTGCGATCGTCGGGGGTGAAACGCGAGCTTTCGGAGACTTGGAACTTGCCGCGCGCGATCTTCTTGATCTTGCCCTGACGCAGAAGTTGGCCAAAGGAGCGCAGACGCTCTTCCAACGGTGTTTCCTCGGGCAGGGCCTCGGCCACCAGACGCATGATTTGCGGGCGCGAAACAGTGTCCTTGCCTTCGACATGGTTGGAGTAAGCAGCGGCGGCTTCGAGCAGTTCGGCGAGCCCTTCGGCCCCGACAGTCTCGGCGTATTCCGCGAAGTCGCTGGCATCGCCCACATCGACCTGCGAGTCGCTCTGCTCCTCTTGCATGGCAATTGCGGCGGCGGAGATGCGGCGCGGGCGCACGGGCGTGATGTCGGCACCAAGCGGCGTGTCCTCGGGCGTGTCGATACGCTGCTCGGAAACCAGCATCAGCGGCGGCAGATTGCGGCGCGTGGATTTGCTACGTTCGGGGCGCACGGGACGCACGACGCGGGCAAGGTCTTCGCGGTAGGCTTCTTCGGGCTCCTGCTTTGGTTCAACTTCGAGGTCGGACTTATCCGCGCGGGTGGCGAGAACTGCGGCCTTGAGGTGGGCGATGGCGGAGCGGCGGCGGGGGCCATCGCCACGTTCCATCTCGCGTTCGGTGGTGTCCAGAATACGCGAAACATCGTCGTCGGTGGCTTTCGAGAAGACGTTCTGCGCCTCGGCCTGTAAGTCTGTGTCCTCGTCGTCTTCCTGCTCCGTGTCGTCAAGCAGGTTGACGGGCGCGTCATCCTCGTCGGAAATTTCTTCGGCTTCGGCTTCGGCTTCGGCTTCGGCTTCGGCTTCGGCTTCGGCTTCGGCTTCGACTTCGGCTTCATGTTCGATCTGGTCTTCGTCCGTATCAATCGCGTCGAAGTCCATGGCGGCAAGTGCGCTCAGGTCGACGTCATCGTCCTGCGCATCCTCTTCCGTCAGATCTTCTGCGGCTTGGCTTTCGGCGGCCACTTCGGCCAGTTCGCGCAGTAATTCGTCTTCTTCGTCTTCCGGCAGGCTGGTCTCGCCCAATTCGCGACGCAGTTTTTCCGCGAGGTCATCTTCCTGCGTGTCGTCGGTTGTGGCGGCCTCTTCCTCTGGTGCGGTCTCTTCAAGCATGGTGTCGTCGCGCTCGGCGGCGGCCATGGCCTTCTGCTCGGCAATCTCGGCCTCGTAGTCGGAGCGGCGCATTTTGATCACGCGAGCACGCACGCGGGTCAGCGGGTCTTGGGGAGCCTCCGCATCTTCCTCGGTCGCGGGCATTGCAGTGGCTTCGGCGATGTCGGCGGCGAGGTTGGGGTCCATCTCGTGTAGGGAAGCATCCTCGTCGACCGTTTCCGCAACATCCTCCTCCGCAATCTCTACCTCATCGGTTTCGAATGCATCGGACAGGTCGATGTCTTCGGCTTTGGTTTCGTCCTCGGCGTCGCCTTCCATCGCGTCGGCTGTGTCATCTTCGGCAACCGCGGCGGTCACATTGGCAAAGAAACTGTCGTCCACATCGGGAAGGTCTATCACCTCGGAAGTCGTGTCGGCGACCTCATCCTCTGCCTCTGCCTCTGCCTCTGCTTCGAGCGTATCGGCCTCGGAGGCCTCCTCTTCGACAAGGTCGTTTTCTGAAGCGGTGTCCTCTTGAACGTCTTCGACTTCCGCAACTTCGTCAGCACTCACACCGTCCAAGGCGGCGAGGTCAGCGATGTCTTCTTCCGCAGCATCCATTTCGGGAGCCGCGATGTCATTGGCTGGATCATTGGCTGGCGCGGACGGCTCTTGTGCAACCTCTTCCTCAACCTCGGCCTCGGCTTCGACCGCAGGGGCGGCTTCGGTGGCAGGAGCAAAGGTGGCAGCCTGCTGGTCCTCGGCAAAGGGCGCATCCTCGCGGTTGGCAACGGCGGCGCGGATGCGGGCGAGTTTCTCGGCAATGGAACCTGCGGGCGCTGCAGAGGCTGCGGCGGCGGTTGTCGCGGCTGCGACAGTGGGGGCAGAGACAGGGGCCTGCGCGACTTCGGCTGGCGCGGCGTCCTCGACTTTTGGTGCAGGCGTGGGGGCGACGACAGCCGCGGCGGGAGCAGAGGCAGGGGCAGCGGCCTCGGGCTCAGGTGTTTCCTGCGTCTGGCGCAGGATCATGCCGTTCTCTTCCATCTTTGTCTCGACACGGCGCTGGATCTCGCGCTCGGCGATGGACTGAAGCATCTGGGGATCAGGGGTCGGCGGCTCGGCACCGAAATACCGGTCGTCGGCTGCGAGGTCGCGGAAGTACTCCGCAATCGACCTCATCGTATTGAACGGATCGTCGAACCCCTCAAGTGTACAGGAGAACGTGCCGTAGGATACGGTGAGGATTTTGCTGTCAGTTACCATAGCTAACTCGCTTTCTGCCCTTGCTTAGCACGCTCATATTTACCATGAATTGGTTCGGAATTAGGAACAGAACAAGGATATCGGCGTGATTTTTTCCTGTCCGAAATGTGGCAAAGGGTCGAAAGTGGACGGGAAAACACCATGCAAGTTCCGGTTTTAACCTCTGAAAACGGGGTGACGGTCACAGGTGGCGGTGAGATTACGCGCCAGACACTTGTGGAAGCGTTAACACATGCGCCCGACCTTGTGGCGGCTGACGGGGCGGCGGGAACCCTGAGGGGATTCGGCCTGACCCCGCGGGCGGTTGTGGGCGATTTCGACAGCCTGGACGAGGCCACGCGCGCCGCACTCGATCCCGCGACCCTCCACCATGTCCCCGAGCAGAACAGCACCGATTTCGAGAAATGTCTGACCCGTGTCGAGGCGCCGTTGATCCTTGCCGTGGGGTTCATGGGCAAGCGGCCCGATCATGAACTTGCGGTCTACAACGCAATTGTGCGCCACTCTGGCCTGCGGGCGGGGGCGCGGCGGGTGATTGTCGTGGGGGAGACGGATGTCTGCTTGCATGTCGATGGAGCCTTGTCGCTTGATTTGCCCGTAGGCACGCGGGTGTCGCTCTTCCCCATGGCAAAGGTGCGCGGGGTGTCGCGCGGGTTGAAGTGGCCGATCGCGGGTATTCCCTTTGCATCCGACGGTCGGATTGGCACGTCCAACGAAATGGCAGCGGAACGTTTGGAGATCGAAATGGACGGGGCGGGGATGCTGATGTTCCTGCCGCGTGCGGCGCTCGGTTCGGTCGTCGCTGCGCTGCGCGCACTTTAACTGTCACGCACTGGGGCGCGTCAGGATGTAGCAGGCCGCGGCGCTCATGCATGCCGCCTGGATCAGCAGGATGATCACCGAGAGACCCAGCACCACGGAGAGCAGAAGGGCCGCGCCCATCATGCCAAGCGCGATGCATTTGTAGCGTGGGGCGATGGCGCCTGTCTCCTCCCAGTCGTGGATCAAGGGGCCAAAGACGGCATGTTCGACGAGCCACAGCCGCAAGCGCGGCGAGCCTTTGGCGAAGAAATAGGCCGCGAGCAGGACAAAAACGGTCGTTGGAAGCAAGGGCAATACGGCTCCGATCATCGCCAGCGCGATGCAGAACCAGCCGATTGTCAGATGCACATATTTCTGGACCACAGCCACTTTTGCTCCGTTCGGGATCGCACCACGCGCCCAATATTATAGTCGCCAAGCTGCATGGCGGCGTCGCGCGGGTTTACCATAGATAGGCCAGATAGCGGCTACCACCAGTGCCTTGCGTCTTTTATAAGCGCAGACGACTCATCGTGGCCAGTAGGGAGGGCTCCATGTCCGAAACACTTTCTCCAATCGACACGGCAAAGTTCGTGGCCGCCAAGCAGGCGGTCGGATTTGTTGAGGACGGGATGAAGCTCGGCCTCGGCACGGGCTCCACTGCGGCATGGATGGTGCGCTGTCTGGCTGAACGTATCCGCGAGGAAGGTCTTAACATCGTCGGCGTGCCCACTTCCACACGCACCGCCGAACTGGCCCGTTCGTTGGGGATCAAGGTGATCTCGCTCGACGAGGCGAAGTGGCTCGACATGACCATCGACGGCGCGGATGAATTCGACGACGAGTTGAACCTGATCAAGGGCGGCGGCGGCGCGCTTTTGCAGGAGAAGATCGTGGCGACCGCCTCCGACCAGATGGTCGTAATTTCGGACGCTTCCAAAAGTGTCGAGACGCTCGGGGCCTTCCCGCTGCCCGTCGAGGTCATTCCCTTCGGTTGGCAGACCTCCAAGGCGCTGCTTGAAGAGGCGCTCAATTCGATGGATGTTTTGGGCCAGTCCGCGACCCTGCGGATGAACGGCGAGGCACCCTACGTCACCGACGAGGGGAACCATATCCTTGACCTGCATCTCCAGCGCATCGGCAACGCGCGGCAACTGGCGCTTGTTCTCAATCAGGTGCCTGGCCTGGTGGAAAACGGGCTGTTCATCGACATCTGCGACAAGGTGGTGATCGGTCACGGTGACGGGCGCGTGGAGGTGCGCGACATTATCACGGGCGAGAACACCGAAGGCATGGTGGAGTTCGCCGATACCGACAATATCTTCGCCGACCTCTAGTACGCCAAGGGGAACGCCCCCGCCGCGCCCTGAAGGGCAGACGGTCTTGCAACAGGCTTCACGACCCCGTCAATACGGATTGGCGGGGTTTTCCTTTGTGCCGTGAGCGCCTACATCTGTGCCAACATTATCGCGGCTCCGCGCGACGGGGCTCCCCAGACCATTCAGAAAAGGCGCAACAAATGGAATTCGACTATGATCTCTTCGTGATCGGCGGTGGCTCGGGCGGCGTGCGTGCCGCACGTCTCACAGCGGCAGGCGGGCAGAAAGTGGCCATGGCCGAGGAATTTCGCATGGGCGGCACCTGCGTCATCCGTGGCTGTGTGCCCAAGAAACTGATGGTGTTCGCCTCGCAATATGCCGCTGCGGCCAAGGAGGCGAAGGCTTACGGTTGGGATATTCGCATGGGGTCATTCGACTGGCCATCTTTTCAAACGCGGCTCAAGGACGAATTGACGCGGCTTGAAGGCATCTACACCAAGAACGCGGGCAATGCGGGTGTGGAGATTTTCCACCAGCGCGCCACGCTCAAAGACCCCCATACTGTGCAGCTTGCCGATGGCACGGAGGTCACGGCCAAGCACATTCTTGTGGCTGTGGGCGGACGTCCGTTCAAACCCGACACTGTGCCTGGGATTGAACACGCCATAACTTCCAACGAGATTTTCGACATTCCCGAACTGCCCAAGCGCATCCTGATCGTCGGCGGCGGCTATATCGCCTCCGAGTTTGCCTGCATCTTTAACGGGCTGGGGGCGGAGACCACGCAATATTATCGCGGGGCGCAAATCCTGCGTGGGTTCGATGACGAGGCGCGTGGCCATATCGCCGAGTTGATCGCGGATCAGGGTGTGGACCTGCACGTTGGCACCGATGTCGAGCGGATCGAGAAGCGCGACGACGGGCTTTGGGTCAAGGCGACCGACGGGCGTGAGGCGATCTTCGATGTGGTTCTCTATGCCACGGGGCGCAAACCCAATACCGAGAGCCTCGGACTTGAAGAGGCCGGTGTCGAGACAGGACGCAACGGCGAGATCATCGTTGACGACTTCAGCCAGACCAACATTCCCTCGATCTACGCCGTGGGCGATGTGACCGACCGTATCCAGCTCACACCCGTGGCGATCCGCGAGGCGGTGGCTTTCCATGAAACCGTGTTCAAGGGCAACCCGACCAAACCCGACCACGTGGCGGTGCCATCCGCGATCTTCACCCAGCCAGAATACGGTTCCGTCGGCATGACCGAGGAACAGGCGCGCGACGAGCGGCCTGTCGAGGTCTACAGCGCCGCCTTCCGCCCGATGCAGAACAGCTTTATCGAGAAGAACGAGCGGGTGATGTTCAAACTCATTGTCTGCGCCGAGACGAGGAAGGTTTTGGGCTGTCACATCATCGCTCCACACGCGGGCGAGATGATCCAGCTTGCAGGTGTCGCGGTCAAAATGGGCGCGACCAAGGAGGATTTCGACGCGACGGTGGCGGTGCATCCGACCATGGCCGAAGAGATCGTTCTGATGCGCGAGCCGATCCGCGTTCACGCGTAATCTGGCCTCCGAGTGGCCTGTTGGGGCGTGTGGCGCAGGCTGCAGGCCCCAAAAGCGGCGAAGCGCGGCCCCTATCGGGGCACAGACGGGCGTATGCCCTTGAAACTCGGCCCCGAAAAGAACACTTTAGTGATTAACCTCGCTCTGCGCAGTTGCGCGGGGCGATTTTGTGCAACGCGGCCATGCAATATGGCCGACGGGACATGACCTAGAAAGGAACGAACCTTTATGGCCAATAATGGCGGACCATGGGGCTCGGGCGGCGGTGACAACCGTGGTAGCTCGGGCGGAGGAGATAATCGCGGGGGCGGCGGCAACGGACGCCGACCTGGTGAGCAGCCACAAATTCCAGAAATCGACGAGATGCTGTCCAAGGGCAACGAGTACCTCAAGGTGCTGATGGGCGGCAAAGGCGGCGGTAATGGCACGGGCGGCGGCGCAGGCGGCGATGGCCCGCGTTTTTCCAAGTCGCTTATCGGCTTTGGTGTGCTGGTCGCCGTGGGCCTTTGGGCCTTCAACTCGTTCTATTCAGTGCGCCCCGAAGAGAAATCTGTCGAGTTGTTCCTCGGCGACTTCTCCTCGATCGGCGAACCCGGCCTGAACTTCGCGCCCTGGCCCTTCGTGACCTTCGAGAAGGTCGTGGTGACTGGGGAGCGCACCGAGAGCATCGGTGTCGCCGCGCAAGGGCAGACGGGTCTGATGCTGACCACCGACGAGAACATCGTCGACATCGACTTTCAGGTGGTCTGGGATATTTCCGATCCCGCGAAGTTCCTCTTCAACCTCGCAGATCCGCGCGCGACCGTTCAGGCCGTATCGGAATCCTCCATGCGTGAAATCATCGCGGCGTCCGAACTGGCACCGATCCTCAACCGTGACCGTGGTCTGATTGCTGACACCGCGCTTGAACTGATCCAGAGCACGCTCAACAGCTACGACGCTGGTATCAGGGTGATCCGTGTCAACCTCGACAAGGCCGATCCGCCCGTAGAGGTGATCGACGCATTCCGCGACGTGCAAGCAGCCGAGCAGGAGCGTGATCGCCTTGAGCGTCAGGCCGATGCCTATGCCAATACCGTTCTGGCGCGCGCACGCGGTACATCCGCGCAGTTGCTCGAAGAGGCCGAAGGCTATCGCGCGCAGGTCGTCAACGAAGCACGTGGTGAAGCCAGCCGTTTCTCCGCTGTTCTGGCCGAATACCTGCAAGCGCCCGAAGTGACCCGCAAACGTCTTTATCTGGAGACGATCGAGGAAATTTACGGAAACGTCGACAAGATCATTCTTGACGAGAACTCTGGTGGTGATGGTGGTCAGGGCGTTGTTCCCTACCTGCCACTCAACGAGCTGCGCCGTAGCACGACCTCATCGAACACGGGAGGGAGCAACTGATGAACCGTCTCTCAATTTTCTTTGGTCTGCTCGTCGTCGCGCTGGTCGTGGCCATGTCTTCGATCTACATCGTCGACGAACGTCAGAAGGCCCTCGTGCTTCAGTTCGGTCAGATCAAGGCCGTCAAAGAAGACCCCGGTCTCTCGTTCAAGATTCCCTTCATTCAGGAAGTGGTTTACTACGACGACCGTATCCTGTCGCTCGACACGCCCGAGATCGAGGTGACGCCCTCGGATGACCGCCGTCTCGTGGTCGATGCTTTCGCGCGTTACCGCATCAATGATGTCGTGCGCTTCCGTCAGGCCGTTTCGACGGGCGGTATCCGCCTTGCCGAAGAGCGCCTCGAAGGGTTCATCAACCCGCAGATTCGTGCCGTGCTCGGTTCCGATGGTGTGACCTCCAACACGATCCTGTCCTCGGAGCGTTCTGCTTTGATGTCGCGGATCACGGAAGCCGCCAACCGTCAGGCACAGAACCTCGGGATCGAAGTCGTCGATGTGCGTCTGAAACAGACGAACCTCCCCGACCAGAACCTCGACGCGACCTTCGCACGGATGCGTGCCGAGCGTGAACGCGAAGCCGCCGACGAGCGGGCGCGCGGTGAAGAAGCCGCGCAGCGCGTGCGTGCGCAGGCCGACCGTACCGTGACCGAGCTTGAGTCCGACGCCCAGCGTCAGGCCGAGATCATTCGCGGTGAGGCTGACGCCGAACGCAACGCGATCTTCGCCGAGGCCTTTGGCGCCGATCCGGAGTTCTTCGAGTTCTACCGCTCGCTGAACGCCTATCGCGCGGGACTTCAGGGAAGCAACACCACTATGGTGATCTCCCCCGATAGCGAGTTCTTCGACTACCTCAAGAGCGATCAGGGCCGTAATGGCCGCCCCGATGCGCCCACTGGGGTCGGCGACGCACCTGCGGGTCAGTAAAAGGACTGATCCCATGGGTTTCGCGATCCTTGCGATCGGACTTGTCTTATGTGTGGAGGGGCTGGTGCTTGCGCTGGCCCCTTCGCGTATGGAAGACCTGCTTGCCGCTTTTGCACAGATGCCCGCATCCACACGGCGGCTCATCGGCATTGTCGCACTCGCAATTGGCGTGGGCCTTACCGCCTTTGCTCGTGCGCGATACGGGTTCTAGTTACACGCACGCGCCCTGCGACATCGTGGGCCCCATGTTCATGTCGCTTGTCACACCCACTCACATGCAGTTGACTGAGCGCGACGGGCGTTGAGTTGAGCGCTGGTGTGCCTATCTATATGACCATAGGAGCAGCAGAAGACATCACTGCACTCGCGGCAGGGGCGACGATCGTCGCTGCTACGTTAGAACTGGAGGACTTTTAAACATGTCAAAGGCATACGCACTCGCAATGCCACGCCTGACCCCGCGCATTGATCCGCGCATGTGGGGTCTGGCCTTGCTCGGCGCGCTGGCGCTTCTGGCGCAAACCGTGATGGCGGAGGCCCGTGGCGCGCCCGAGAGCTTCGCGGATCTGGCCGAGCGCGTCAGCCCCGCCGTGGTCAATATCACCACCACCACCGTGGTTGAGGTCTCCACCAACCCTTTCCCGATGGTGCCCGAAGGGTCGCCATTTGAAGACTTCTTCAATGACTTCATGAACCGCAACGGACAGAGCGAGCAAGGCCGCCCGCGTCGTTCGCAGGCGCTTGGTTCGGGTTTTGTCATTTCCGAGGACGGTTACATCGTCACCAACAACCACGTCATCGACGGGGCCGACGAGATCGAGATCGAGTTCTTCGAGGACTTCACATTGCCCGCCAAACTGGTCGGCACCGATCCCAATACTGATATCGCGCTCTTGAAGGTCGAAAGTGACAAACCGCTCAAATTCGTCACCTTTGGTGACAGCGACAATGCACGGGTCGGCGACTGGGTCATGGCTATGGGCAACCCGCTCGGTCAGGGCTTCTCGGTGTCTGCGGGTATCGTGTCCCAACGTGGCCGCGCACTTTCCGGTGCCTATGACGATTTCATCCAGACTGACGCCGCTATCAACCGTGGTAACTCTGGTGGCCCGCTCTTTGATATGGATGGCAACGTGATCGGTGTGAACACCGCGATCCTGTCGCCCAATGGCGGCTCCATCGGGATTGGCTTCTCCATGGCGTCCAATGTTGTCTCTAAAGTGGTGGATCAGCTTCGCGAATATGGCGAGACCCGTCGTGGCTGGCTTGGTGTCCGCATTCAGGACGTGACCGAGGATGTGGCCGAGGCCATGGGGCTTGAAGAAGCACGCGGCGCGCTTGTGACGGATGTGCCTGACGGGCCCGCGAAAGATGGCGGAGTCCAGAGTGGCGACGTGATCCTGTCTTTCGACGGCGTCGAGGTCGAGGACACGCGCGAGCTAGTGCGCACTGTTGGAGAGGCCGAAGTGGGCAAAGCGGTCCGCGTTGTGGTCTTCCGCGATGGTGGCACGCAAACCTTGATGGTCACACTGGGCCGTCGTGAAGAGGCTGAAAGCACCGCCTTCCCCGATGCGGACACGCAATCCCCCGCAACACCTGAGACCATCAAAATGTTGGGTCTCACCTTGCAGCCACTCAACGACGAATTGCGCGAGCAGTTGGGTGCGCCAACAGGGACTGAAGGTCTGGCCGTGATGGACGTGGCCGAGGACTCGGAAGCCTTCGAGAAGGGCCTGCGCGCAGGCGACGTGATCACCGAAGCAGGTCAACAGAAGGTCGCCTCGGTCTCTGACCTCAAAGCCCGTGTCGAAGACGCGCGCGATGGTGGCCGCAAGACGGTCTTGCTTTTGGTGCGCAGTGCGGGCGAGCCGCGCTTCATCGCGCTCGGTGTTGAGTAAGCGGTTGTCCGTCGCGTCCCTGTGACGCCTTATAAGAAACAGAAAGGCGGCCCGCGCGGGTCGCCTTTTTTCGTGCCTGAAACCTGAGGTGTCGTACCGCTGCCTTTGTCGTCCGCACCGTGCGGGCTACTCCGTGCGCTCGACTTCCTTGAGGCCGAGTTTGCGCGCCGCCGCCAGTGACAGGATATCGCTCTCCACGCCCTGTTCTCCCTGATAGGCGCGGATCGCGCGGCGGGTGCGGATGTCCATGCGGCCCGTAATGGCACCGGTGAAATACTGCCGCACCTCAAGCGCACGTTGTAGCGAGGCGATGAATTCGGGTGTCATCTCCTCTTCGCACAGGGTCTCGAACCACAGCTCCTTGCGCTCGCGCACGATCTCCTGACGGGTCTCCGTGCGATAGACGGCGGGGTAGGTCACGGAGCCGTCGGCAGCAATCTGCGGTGGTTGGACCAGCACCTGTTCCGTCACCGTTTCGATAATGGCGGGCGTGGTGGTGCGCGCGTAGCAGGCTTCGGGATCGGCCCCTGGCGGGGCATTGGGCACTTCGCCCGCGCGCAAGATCTCCGCGCGTGGTCCGTTGTTCGCCAGACAGGCGGACAAGAGCGCGGTAGCGCCAAGCGCCACAGCGATGCGCAACGGGGATGAACGGCGACGCATGGGCGGGCCTTCTCTGCTTGTGACCTGTCCGCGCGAGGGGCGCATCGGGTCTGCCTTCGTGTCCTGTGCCGCGGGTTGATCCCGCGAGCGCTTGCACGATCCTAACCCGAAAGGCGCACTCCGCGCCAGAGCGTTAGGGTGCGCCGCTGCCCGTATCCTCGGGAGCGAGCAGGCTGTCGAGCATTTCCGAGATGTCTTCGATCTGTTCGGCGATCACATGGCTCACCCCGTTCTGCCGTTCCAGCCACCCCGTCACGCGCAGCATCCGCCCCGCGATCACGGCACGCCTGTTGGCCAGAAACACCTTGCGCCAGATCACCACATTGGCCACGCCTGTCTCGTCCTCCAGCGTGACAAAGACCACACCGCGCGCCGTGCCTGGACGTTGCCGCACCAGCACCAGCCCCGCCACAGTCACCCGCGCTCCAACGGGCGGGCGATCCAACCACGCATGGGGAATGGCGCAGGGCGGGCGGGGCCATGCATCGGGGTGGGGACTTTGCGCGCTGTAGAGGGCCATGACACCAATCCTTAACGAGAACAAATATAGAACATATGGGTGCGAACGCAAGATCGCGTGAGACAGATCGCCCCAAGCCGCACGCCCCCTTTTCATCAGGGTGCGGGAGCGGTAGACCTTTGCGGCAACGACAATCGAGAACAGAAAGCACACCGATGGCCAAAATCACCTACATCGAGTTCAACGGCACCGAGCATGTTGTGGACGTGCCCAACGGGCGCACTGTCATGGAAGGCGCGCGCGATAACGGTATTCCGGGGATCGACGCCGATTGCGGCGGCGCCTGTGCCTGTTCGACCTGCCATGTCTATGTGGACCCTGCGTGGGTCGAAAAGCTGACGCCGAAAGATCCGATGGAAGAGGACATGCTCGATTTCGCATTCCAGCCCGATCCCGAACGCTCGCGCCTGACCTGCCAGATCAAGGTCACGGATGCGCTCGACGGTCTCGTCGTGAACATGCCCGAAAAGCAGATCTGATGCGTGCGCTGGCCATCTGTCTTGCGCTGGTGGCCGCTCCCGCCATCGCGCAGGAGGCGGTCACGGCGGACTATGTGCGCCCGACGAACGCCTATGGGCATGGCGCGCTTCTTGACGGTGAATTCGAGGGTCTGCGCGTCACCTTTTCGGATGGCTCGGAGCGTGAAATCCATGTGCGCAGTGGCGTTTTCGAGGACACAGCACCACGGCTCTATGACTTCGACGGAGATGGCGCGCCCGAGATCGTGACCGTTTTCTCGACGAATGTCGGCGGCGCGATGATCCAGATATGGGGTGCGGGCGGCGGCAAGCTCACGATTGTCGGGCAGAACCGCCCCATCGGGCAGCGGCACCGCTGGCTTTCGATTGCGGGGATTGCGGATTTCGACGGCGACGGACTGCCCGAGATCGCCTATATTGATCGTCCCCACCTGACCAAGGAGTTGGTTCTGCTGGAGGTGGAACCCGCTGAAGACAGATTGCACATTTCCGAGATCGCGCGGGTGGCGGGGCTGACCAACCATCACTATGGCGCATCTGTCATCGAGGGCGGAGTGCGGACCTGTGACGGCGCGGCGCCTGTGATTGTCACCGCCGATGCCGATTGGTCGCAGATCGTCGAGACGCGATACGAAGGTGACACAATCACCCACGAAGCTGTCGCCCCCTATCAGGGCTCCGACAGTTTCGCGCCCTATCTTGCCTGCGACTGACGCCTTTCGGAAACTTTTGTCCACGCACAATCTCTCGCCTATGATCAAAAGGTGCATTTCGGGGCTGGCATCCCCCGTGCGCTTTGGCAAAACTCGCCGCCAAATCAACAACAAGCCAAAAGAACAACCAAGGGCAAACCCATGACCAATCTCGTGCTCACCGTGACCTGTCCGTCGACCCGTGGCATTGTCGCCGCCATTTCGGGAAAACTCGCGGAACTGGGCTGCAATATCACCGACAGTGCCCAATTCGACGATCCCGATACCGCGCAATTCTTCATGCGGGTGAGTTTCGTGACCGAGACAGGCAGCACGCGTGACGACATCATCGCCGCCTTCGCCCCCGTCGCGGAGGCGTTCGGCATGACGTGGGCGATCCACGACGAGGCCAAAAAGACAAAGATCGTCGTCATGGTCTCGCGCTTTGGCCATTGTCTCAATGACCTGCTTTACCGTTGGCGGATCGGTGCCTTGCCCGTAGAGATCGTTGCGGTGATCTCGAACCACATGGACTATCAGAAGCTTGTGGTGAACCACGATATCCCCTTCCACCACATCAAGGTGACACCCGAGAACAAGCCTGTGGCCGAGGCTGCGATCATGGATGTGGTCGAGGAGACGGGTGCGGAACTGATCGTTCTGGCGCGCTATATGCAGATACTCAGCGACGAGATGTGTCAGAAGATGAGCGGCCGCATCATCAACATCCACCATTCCTTCCTGCCCAGTTTCAAGGGCGCGAACCCCTACAAACAGGCGTTCCAGCGTGGTGTGAAGCTGATCGGAGCGACCGCGCATTACGTGACCGCCGACCTTGATGAAGGGCCGATCATCGAGCAGGACACGGTGCGTGTGACCCATGCGCAAAGCCCCGCGGACTACGTGTCGCTTGGTCGTGATGTGGAGGCGCAGGTCTTCTCCCGCGCCATCCACGCTCATATCCACCACCGCGTCTTTCTCAACGGCAACAAAACCGTTGTCTTCCCCGCCAGCCCTGGCGGATACGCGAGTGAGAGAATGGGGTGAGGCGCGGTCCCGCATCGCGGGATTAAAAGGTCCAGTGGACCTTTCAAAGCGCCGAGCGCCCGACCACGCCTGCGAGGGCAGGGCGCTCTAGCCGCAAATTCCCCCGCAGTGAAGAGGCGCGGAAAAGAAACAAGGTGCGCCATTCGAGCACACCCTGTTTCATTTGTAAAATCGCTTGAGGTTCACTCAATCGGGGCGATCCAGTCATTCACCGGGCCGAAAGTGCGGTTTTCGCACGCCCCGTTTCTAGCGCATTAAGGTTAACGTTCGCCTAACGCCGCCTGAAACTCCGCGCCCGCTACAGCGCGCGCCAGCCGATATCGCTGCGGTTGAAGCCTTCGGGCCAGTCGATCTGATCCACCATCGCATAGGCGCGGTCGCGGGCCTCTTGCAGGGTCGCGCCCCGTGCCGTGACGTTGAGCACCCGCCCGCCGTTGGCAACGATAGCCCCGTCCTTCTCGGCGGTGCCCGCATGGAACACCATCTGGGTGCTGCTCGCGGGGAGGGTGTCGAGTCCTTTGATCACCGTGCCTTTGGCATAAGAGCCCGGATAACCGTTTGCCGCCATCACGACGGTCATCGCGTGATCGTCGGCCCAGTTCACCTGCGCCTGATCCAGCGTTCCGTCTGCGGTGGCGAGCATCAGGTCGAGCGCCTGCGCGCCCAGACGCATCATCAGCACCTGACATTCGGGATCACCGAAGCGGCAGTTGTATTCGACAAGGCGCGGCTGCCCGTCCTTGATCATGAAACCCGCGTAGAGCACGCCTTGATAGGGCATCCCGCGCTTGGCCATCTCGGCAACGGTCGGCTTGATGATCTCGTCCATCGCTTTGGCGATCACGGCATCGGTCATCACGGGTGCGGGGGAGTAGGCTCCCATGCCGCCAGTATTCAGCCCCGTGTCCCCGTCACCCACGCGCTTGTGATCTTGCGCGGTTCCCACGGGCAAGACGTTCTCGCCGTCACACAGGATGAACCACGAGGCTTCCTCACCCTCCATGAATTCCTCGATCACGACCTCCGCGCCCGCCTCGCCGAATTCGCCGTCGAACATGTCGTCGATGGCGGCAAGCGCGGTCGCCTCGTCCATCGCCACGATTACGCCCTTGCCAGCGGCAAGTCCGTCGGCCTTCACCACAATCGGTGCGCCTTCGGCACGGATATGGGCCTTGGCTTTTTCGGCATCGGTGAAATGCGCGTAGCCCGCCGTGGGTGCGCCACAGGCATCGCAAATCTCTTTGGTAAAGCTCTTGGACGCTTCCAACTGTGCGGCCGCTTTGGATGGGCCGAAGGTTAGAAGTCCCGCCGCGCGCAGCGCATCGGCAACACCCGCTGCCAAGGGGGCTTCGGGGCCGACGATGACGAAATCAATCGCGTTCTCGGCGGCAAACTCGACCACTTGCGCTCCGTCGAGGATGTCGAGATCGGCACATTCAGCAATCGCTGCGATGCCCGCATTTCCGGGTGCTACGATCAGTTTGTCGCATTTGGGGTTTTGCAGAACCGCCCACGCCAATGCGTGTTCGCGTCCGCCCGATCCGAGAATGAGAATATTCATGCGTCGTCCCCTGCTTTCCCTTTGGTCCCGCGCGTTCTAAAGTCTCACAAAAGACGACACAAGCGCGAGCATCCCCATGTCCGAACTTTTCGAAGATGATGACGAACCCAAAGGCGTGAGCAATACCCCCGAATTTACCGTGGGCGAGCTATCGGGCTCGATCAAGCGCACGCTTGAGGGCGCCTTCGGACGGGTGCGGGTGCGTGGCGAAATCGGGCGAGTGATGCATGCGCGTTCGGGCCATCTTTACTATGATCTGAAGGACGACAAGAACGTCATCGCCTGCAACACGTGGAAAGGGCAGGCTGCGCGGCTCTCCGTCATCCCCGAAGAGGGGATGGAGGTGATTGTCACGGGGCGGCTGTCCACCTTCGGGCCGCAGTCGAAATACAACCTCAACGTCGATCAGGTCGAAGTCGCGGGCGAAGGCGCGCTTATGGCGATGCTGGAGAAGCGCAAGAAGGCGCTGGCCGCCGAGGGGTTGTTTGCCCCTGAGCGCAAGAAGCAGTTGCCTTATTTGCCCGAGGTGATCGGCGTGGTCACATCCCCGTCGGGGGCCGTGATCCGTGACATTCTTCACCGCCTGCGCGACCGCTTCCCGCGCCATGTGCTTCTCTGGCCCGTCGCGGTGCAGGGGCAGAATTGCGCCGCCGAGGTGGCTGCAGGGATCAAGGGTTTCAATGCGTTGCAAAAGGGCGGCGCGATCCCGCGTCCCGATCTGATAATCGTGGCGCGCGGTGGCGGGTCGGTTGAGGACTTGTGGGGCTTTAACGAGGAAGTCGTGGTGCGCGCCGCCGCCGCCTCTGATATTCCGCTCATCTCCGCTGTGGGGCATGAAACCGATACGACACTCATCGACTTCGCCTCGGATCAGCGCGCACCGACCCCCACGGCGGCGGCGGAAATGGCCGTGCCCGTGCGGCGCGAGTTGTGGGTGGGTTTGCAGGATCTGGGACACCGCTCTGGCCGCGCTCTCAACGGGTTGATTGATCGCCGCGCCGATCGCCTGCGCGATCTGTCGCGGGCCATGCCGCGCCTTGACAGCTTGCTCGACGGGCCGCGTCAGCGTGTAGATCAGGCCGATATGCGTCTGCGTCAGGGGCTGAAGAACGGCGTGCACAACCGCGCGCTTTCGCTCTCACGCCTGTCAGGAAGGCTCCAGCCAGCAACGCTGCGCGGACGTATAGATCGACAACAAGACCGTTTCGACAACCTTTCACAGCGCCTCGCACGGGCTGGGACGGCGAATCTTATGGCGTGGCGCAACGATTTGGATCGTCGGGGCGGGCTTTTGGAGGCGCTGAGCCACAAGGCGACGATGGCACGCGGTTTTGCGCTGGCCTTTGATGGGGATGGAAATCTCGTCAAGTCGAAGGTGGATGCAGGCCGCATCGCCGCCATCGAGTTCGCCGACGGGCGCGCGGAGATTTCGCGCGGGAGTGCTGCTGTCGCGAAACCCAAGCCGACATCCGCGAAGAAGCCGAAGGGCGATGCGCCCGATCAGGGAAGCCTGTTCTAACGCGTCGTGGGTAGTCAGATCACACCAGCGGCGGTGCCCCTTCGCATTGGAGCGGGCGATCCGAGGTCCATGCCTCGTAAAGCTCCGTGCCGCTGTCGCCGACGAAAACTGCACGCAATTTGTTCTCTTCGAGGTAGAAGGCCCAGCATTGTGTTGGCCCGCCATCCTCGTAGATGAAGCAAATATTCTGGTCCTTTTCGTACCAGAAGCCGCTCATGCAATCGCCGTTCTCGAAGGCCCATTTGACCTGTTTGTCGGGATAGTATTCCTCGATGCCGTAGGGGATGCCCTGTTCGGCATAGGTAAGGGTTTTGCCGCGCGTGTATTGGTCGAACTCTTCCGCCGTCATGGGCTCGGCGGCCTGCGACGGCATAGCGAGGGCGCACAGGAGTGCTGCCGCGGAAATTGGTCTGGTCATTGTGTGGAGCGCAAAATGGGTCATGGACCCAATCTGCCACAAGGGGGCGCTGTGGGCCATTCACAATCCTAACAGCGGGTTAAGGGCGCGCGGCGGGCATGGTCTCTTGCGCCCGAAGTCGTGCCACGCGCGGGTCCATCACGCGCCGCCACAACGGCGGGACGAGCGCGAGCGTAGCCATCGCGGGCAGGGAGCGCGGCAGGGTCGGCATCTCTTCGGTGAGTTCCAACGCGGGGTAGGGGCGCATCGGATTGGCGTGGTGATCGGAATGGCGCGGCGCGTTGAGCATCAGGAAGGAGGTAAACCACTGCGGCGCGTTCCACGAATGGGCTGGGCCGACGGGTTCGAAACCACCATCCGCACGCTGTTCGCGCGCCAGCCCGTAGTGCTGCACATAGTCCGAGAGCATCAGTTGCGACGAGGCGTAGCCTGCGAGAAGTATATATTTCACAACACCCGCTGCGCCACCGATGATCGCGGCTAGCGCCAGACAGGTGAGCGCGCCACCCAGATACAGCACATAGGGATGCAGATCGTCACTCTTCCCTCGTGCCCTAAGGGCGTTCTCCTCGCGCAGACCTGCCCGAAACGACCCCAGCCACGCGCGTGGAAGGAAGCGGTAGAAGGACATGCCGAGGGGCGCGGAATTAGGATCAAGCGGCGAGGCGGCATAGCGGTGATGGACCCGCAGGTGTGCCGTCGCGTGGTGGCCGAAAAGCAGCGTGATATAGATCCACGTCCCCAATCTTCTCAGCGTCGGGTCGGTGCGGTGGATCAACTCGTGGGCGTTGGAATTGGAGACCTGACCGAAAAACAGGCCCATGGCAAAGAACATCGCCGCACGCTCCAAAAATCCGTGCCCCGCCCCTTTCAGCCCCCAGATCGCCAGTGGCAACAGCGCGAAATGTGCGAGTGCGAGCATGACGGAAAGTGCGTTGGCGTCGGGAAATTCAGCCTCGGGATCGGCAGGGTCGCGGGCCAAAGCGACCAGTTGATCTAGCGAATAGGCCAGTGCGGTCATGTAGAGGAGGGCGGCCAACGCCCACAAACCGCCAAACACCGCGCCCAAGGCCAAGAGCGCCACGGGCGCAAGCGTCGAGACGGCAAAGTAGCGGATAATGTGAGATGTTTTTTGGCGAGGCATTTCCATAGCACGGCCAACCCTTTACTACTTTCAGGAACTATAGGCCTGCTGCGCGAGGGGCGCAAAGGGCAAAGGGGGAGGGGACGCGACATGATGACAGATTTTGCAACAGTCCTGACGCGGTTTGAAGTGTTGGACCTTGTGCTGGCGGTTTGCGCGCTCGCAGCGGCGCTTGCCTATTTTCCGCTGTCCGAACGATCCGAAAGCTGGATGCGCTCTGGCGTGAAGACGCTTCCGCTCGTGCTTGCGACGATTCTCGCCCTGCGCGCTCACGTGCCTCTTTGGTTGGTGCTCGGTCTTGCCCTCTCGGCACTTGGCGATTTCGCCCTGTCGCGGCGGGGAGAACGGGCCTTTCTGGCAGGGCTTGTGGCTTTTGCATTGGCCCATCTGGCCTATATCGCGCTCTTTGTGCCGCGCATGGTTGAGCGCGAACTGATCGCGGGCGTGGCGGTCTTTGTCATCGGAGGCATGATGGCGGCGCTTGTTCTGCCGCGACGCGGGGGGCTGGTCTGGCCTGCGCGTGCCTATGCCGTGATCATTCTGGCGATGACGTGGAGCGCACTTGGCCTTGATGCGCCGTGGCGCTTGGCCGCTATTGGCGCGTGCCTCTTCCTGATTTCCGACCTTGCTCTGGCCGCGCGCGAGTTTCGCCTGACACCCGATAGCCCGCGTGCGCGGCAGGTCGGAGTGGTCGTTTGGGCGACCTATATCGCGGCGCAGGGAGCAATCCTGTTTGCCTTTCTTTGACGGGCGGGCTTTTCTCGCAAGCCAAGACGGATTAAGTGAGCATCCAACGGAGGCACCCTTATGTCACTATTTGGAAAACTGAAATCTCGCCTGTTCAAGTCGTCGTCTAAGATTGACGAGGGGCTGGAGGCGATTGTCTCCGAGGGTGGCACGGAAAGCGGTGCTGAGGAGGCCTTTGTCGAAGAGGTCACGGAAGAGGCGGTCCATACGCCTGATCCTGAGCCGACACCTGAGCCTGAAGCTGCCCCAGAACCTGAGCCGGAACCAGCGCCAGTCCCCGAACCTGCGCCAGAACCGGAGCCTGCGCCGCAGCCTGAACCCGAGCCTGCTCCTGAGCCTGTCCCCACGCAGCCCGAAGAGACACCCGCGCCGACGCCGACGGAAGTGCCCGATGAGGTGCCTGTTGAAGTGCCGCTGCCCACGCCCGCTTCCCCTTACGAGGACACCCATCCCGCTGCGCCCGTCGAGATGCCCGTGGCCCCCGCGCCGCAGGAAATCCCGACCAATCCGCCAAAATCGGCTGCGGATGTCATGGAAACCGTCGAGGCGGAGGTTGAGGAGATCGTCGCGGAAGCCGGCGATGCGTCCCCTGACGCGCCGCAAAAGGGCTTTCTGGGGCGCCTGTTGGGGCGTAAGGAAACCAAAACAGTCGTGCGCCGAACGCTCGACGACGAGATGCTTGAGCAGCTCGAAGAATTGCTCATCACCGCCGACATGGGCGTGGATACAGCGCTGCGCGTGACGGCGGCGATGGCCGAGGGGCGCTTTGGCAAGAAGCTTTCGGTCGAGGAAATCAAACGCCTGATGGCGCGCGAGATTGCGCGGATCATGGAACCCGTGGCCAAGCCGATGCCGCTCTACCCGCAAACGCCGCAGGTGGTGTTGGTTGTCGGTGTGAACGGGTCAGGCAAGACCACGACCATCGGTAAGCTCGCCTCGCAGTTCAAGGCCGCGGGTAAATCCGTGGTGATTGCGGCGGGTGACACCTTCCGTGCCGCCGCTGTCGAACAGCTTCAGGTCTGGGGTGATCGCGCGGGCGTGCCCGTTCTGACTGCGCCCGAAGGCTCCGATCCCGCCTCTCTTGCCTTTGATGCGATGACCCGCGCACAGGAGGAGGGGGCGGACCTGTTGATGATCGACACCGCAGGGCGCCTTCAAAACCGTGCCGATCTGATGGAGGAGCTCGCTAAAATCGTCCGCGTCATCCGCAAAAAGGACGAAACCGCGCCGCACAACACGCTTCTCGTGCTTGATGCAACAACGGGACAGAATGCTGTTTCCCAGGTTGAAACTTTCCAGCGAATCTCCGATGTGTCGGGGCTTGTTATGACAAAACTGGACGGCACGGCCAAAGGCGGTGTTCTGGTCAGCCTCGCCGACAAGTTCGGTTTGCCGATCCACGCGATCGGCGTGGGCGAGCAGATCGACGATCTCGCACCGTTCGATCCAGAGGAATTCGCGGCGGCCCTGACGGGTCTGGAGGTTTAATGCTAGAAATTCGCAAAGCGATCGGGCCGGGCAACTGGCTGTCGGAAGGCGACGCCATTGATCGGCGTGCGGCCATGGAAGACCTGTTCTACGCTCATCCCGAGTGCGCCGATCAACTGGGCGAGGACTGGCCCGAAGATCGCGTGCTGCATTCCGAACTGGTGATCGTCGAAGGTGACACGCTGGTCGCAACGGGCATGTTGGTGGTGGACCGCGATCGCGCGGAGGGGCCTGCGCGGATCTGGGGTATGGGCATCCTTCCTGCCTATCGCACGGATTTCCTTGTGAAATCTCTTGAAGAGGCGCTGCTGCGTGATGGTGCGGTGGACATTGAGCATGATGTGATCGAAGGGTCGGACGGGCGGATGATTCCCAACCCCTACGGCGAATTCGAGATGATCATGGGCGACCTTATGACCACCTTCGAGGCTTAATCGTCCTCGGAGGAATTTTCGTGGTCGTCGCCCATTGCGCGGCTCTCTAGCACGCCCAAGCCGAATAGCACCGTCACCGCCATGGCGCAGGCCATTGCCGCCAAGATTACATTGCCCACACCACAGGCCAGACCGACCGCCCCCGCGAGCCACATGCCTGCGCCCGTCGTCAATCCGCGCGCGCGGCCGCCATCGACAAAGATCAGACCCGCCGCCAGAAACGCCACACCAGAAGTCACCGCTTCGATCAGGCGAAGCGGGTCCAGTTTGATCATGTCGTCTTCGGAGGCGGGCACCGAGAGTAGATCAAAGGCGATGAGCGTGAATAGGCAAGCCGCGAGGGAAACCATGATATTGGTGCGCAACCCTGCGGATTTTCCTTTTCGTTCCCGTTCCAAACCGATACATCCGCCGAGAAGGATCGCCGCAAACATGCGCATCGCTGCATCAGTGAGCGACACGTTTGCGAACGGGTCCAGAAATCCACCTTGTAGGCCTTCGAGCATGCGACACCTCCGAACTAACCCAACGCACCCGACGCAAGGTGGTTCCAAATGAGCGACTGGATTGTTTCTTTGGAAGGCACCGAGGCGGGGCATCAGCTTGCCATGATGCTGGCGCTCAGTGCGGCGCTCCTGCACGCATTTTTCGGCGCACTTCAGAAGGGGCGGCACGATCCGTGGCTGTCTCGCGGGGTGATCGATTTCTGTTACGGTCTCATGGCATTGCCATTCGCGCTCTTCGTTGTCCCGTGGCCCGAGCCGCATATGTGGCCCATTTTCGCGGGCGCCTTCGTGATCCACACCGCCTATAAACTGGCGCAGGGATACACCTACACCTTCGGCGCCTACACGGTGGTCTATCCCGTGGTGCGGGGCACGGGGCCGCTTTTCGCGGTGATCGGTGCGGGGATCGTCTTTGGCGAGCATTTCACTGGGGTGCAATGGGCAGGGGTGTTTACGTTGGTCGCGGGGATTTTCGGACTGGCGGTCTATAACCTGCGCACCATCACTGTGGGGCGCGAGACCATGATGCCCGCACTGATGCTGGCCGTGCTGACAGGGGCATTCGTGGCGCTCTATACGACCTACGACGCCTACGGCATCCGTGCCACCGCCGACCCCTTCACCTTTCTGGCGTGGTTCTTCCTCATCGACAGCGTGGCGTTCTCGGTGATCGCAGGGCTGCGCTATCGCTCGATGGCTGAACGGCCCGCGCTCGGCCCGTTGTTCTCGCGCGGTGTTCTGGGAGCGGTTGTTGCCTTTTTCTCCTTTGGTTCCGTCATGCTCGCCACCCGCCTCGACAAGGTCGGGGAGGCGGCGGTGCTGCGTGAGACCTCGACCGTCTTTGCCGCGCTGATCGGCTGGCTGATCCTTGGCGAAAAGGTCGGGCCGCGCCGCCTTTCTCTGATGGCGCTGATCGCACTCGGGGCGGTGATCGTGGAAATGGGCGGTTGACAGGTGCCCTGCGCACAGCCACCTAAGTGTGACGCACAATCAACGGAGCCCTAGGCATGACCGAGCCGACAAACAGCCCTGATACAGAGACCGCCGCCCCCACATCCGGCGCGCAAAAGGCGCCCGCACCGTGGGTCAAAACGGCGTTGGAGATGGGGCCGATCATCGCCTTTTTCGTCGGCTATCTGCTCCTGCGCGATCAAAGTTTCACCCTTGGCGGCGAGGCTTATTCGGGCTTCATCGTGATGACCGCGCTCTTCATTCCGATCCTGTGCGCCTCGACCTATGCCCTGTGGAAACTGACGGGGAAGCTCTCCGCGATGCAGGTGATGACCCTCGTGCTGGTCGTCGTGTTCGGCGGGCTGACGATCTGGCTCAATGACGAACGTTTCTTCAAGATGAAGCCGACGATGATCTACCTTCTCTTCGGCGGTGCGCTGGCGGTTGGTTTGCTGCGCGGCCAAAGCTATATGCGCGCGGTGATGGGGGAGACCCTGCCGCTGACGCATGAGGGATGGATGGCGATTACCAAGCGCACAATGCTGTTCTTCTTCGGTCTTGCCGTGGCCAACGAGGTTATCTGGCGGACGATGAGCACGGACGCATGGGTGCAGTTCAAGACATTCGGCCTGCCCGTTGCGATGTTTGCCTTCTTCATGGCGCAGGCGGGTCTGCTGTCGCGTCACGCCTCTGATGCGGGTGATGAGAGCAAAGGCTGATCTTGCGTTAATGCGGCACGAAAAAAAGGCGCAGATCACTCTGCGCCCCTTTCGTTTGCGATATGTGCCCGCGGGTTGTGCCCGCGGGTGTGCCTAGCCTTCGCGCTTGAACAGGACTTTCTGCGCGTCTCGGTCCTCTTCCAACTTCTTGCGGTTCTCCGCGCCAAGGGCGCGTCCCGCCTTGACCGCCTCGCGTGACCCCACAAGGTCGAGCCAGCGCGCCAGATTGGGCTTGTCGTCGAGGGTCTGTTGCTGCCCTTCCCAAAGCGAGGCCCAGCCCCAAATCGCCATGTCGGCAATCGAGTAGAAATCACCCGCAACGTATTCGTTCGCCGCAAGCTGGCGATCCAGAACGCCATAGAGCCGCGCGGTCTCGTTGCGGTAGCGGTCCTTAGCGTAGGGCAGGTCGTTGGGCGGGTCCATGGCAGGGGCGTATTTCAGAAAATGGTGCGCCTGACCTGCCATCGGACCGAGACCGCCCATCTGCCACATCAGCCATTGTTCCACCGCGATGCGGTCGCGCTCGGTCTCGCCGCCGAACTGGCCTGTCTTGCGCGCGAGGTATTGAAGGATCGCCCCGCTTTCAAAGATCGATACAGGCGCGCCATCGGGACCGTCGGGGTCGACAATTGCGGGCATACGGTTGTTGGGGGAGATCTTGAGAAAGTCCGGTTCAAACTGCTCGCCTTTGCCGATGTCGACGAAGTGCGTTTTGTAGTCGAGTCCCATCTCTTCCAAAGCGATGGAGATTTTCCAACCATTCGGAGTGGGCCAGAAGTAAAGGTCGATCGGTGCGTGGGTCATTTCGCTCTCCTGCGTTTCACGCGATCATGAGGGTATTATTCCTCCGCACGCAAGGGCTCCACACGCATATGTGCTTGTGCGACTGGCGGGAGTGGCGCGATCGTGGTCGCGGTTGACAGTCGGTTTCGGGCTTTGTAATCGGGGGGTGTCGTGGCGATTTGTTCACCGGATTGCGGGCCACGTAAAACATTCTGCTAAAAGGTCGAGACGAGACGCAAATGCCGCGCCCCCGTTCTTGATCGACGGGGGTTTTTTATTGGCGAAAGGGTCCACTCCATGGCTCAAGACAGTTGGAACACACGCACCAAGCTCATCCATGCAGGCACACGGCGGTCGCAATATGGCGAGGTGTCCGAAGCGATTTTCACCACGCAGGGGTTTGTCTACGAAAGCGCTGAAGCGGCGGAACAGCGTTTCATCGCCAGTGGCGAGGACGAGTTCATCTACGCGCGTTACGGCAACCCGACGGTGCGCATGTTCGAGGACCGTATGTCGACGATTCTCGGCTATGAGGACGGCTTTGCCTGTGCCTCTGGGATGGCTGCGGTGAATGGCGCGATGATGGCGCTGCTCAAGGCGGGCGACAAAGTTGTGGCCTCCCGCGCGCTCTTCGGATCCTGTCTATATGTGCTTGAAAACGTGCTGGCCCGCTTCGGTGTCGAGATCACGCTGGTTGACGGCACGGACAAAGCGGCGTGGGAAGAGGCCATCGGCCCCGACACGACACTGGTGTTCCTTGAGAGCATTTCCAACCCGACGTTGGAGGTGATTGACCTCAAGCATGTCTGTGATGTGGCGCATAAGCATGATGCACTGGTGCTGGTGGATGACGCTATGGCCACGCCCGTGTTCTCCTATGCACATGCCTGTGGCGCCGACCTGTCAATCCTGTCCACGACCAAACATGTCGACGGTCAGGGGCGGATGCTCGGCGGTCTGATCTGCGGCAGCAAGGAATTGATCCGCGGCCCCGTTGAAACCTACGTCAAACACACGGGCGGCGCGATGAACCCGTTTACCGCTTGGGTGCATCTCAAAGCGCTGGAGACCATTGATCTGCGCGTGCGTCGTCAGGCGGAGACTGCGCTGGCGATTGCCGATGCGCTCGAAGGTCATGAGAAAATCGCCTCCGTGCGCTACCCCACGCACCCCTCTCACCCGCAATACGAATTGGCGAAGTCGCAGTCGGAAGCGGGCGGCACGGTGCTTTCCATCGAGATCAAGGGCGGCAAGGAGGCTTGCTTCCGTTTCCTCAATGCGTTGGAGATCATTACGATTTCCAACAATTTCGCCGATGCCAAGTCCATCGTGACCCATCCCGCGACAACCACCCACCAGCGCCTGCCGCAAGAGCAGAAGGACACGCTGGGTATTTCCGACGGGTTGGTGCGTCTCTCGGCAGGGCTTGAGGATGAGGGCGACCTGATCGCGGATATCAAAGCGGCGCTAGAGGCGGTTTGACGCGCGAGCACGCGCGATGTGACATGGGCAGGGGCGGTGATCATCTGTTGGTCTTCGCCCCTTTTGGCTTTATATGGAGGTGATCCTGTTGGATCGACGGTCTGACGGGGTGGGCTCATGAACCTGCAAAAGAGCGATATGGACAAAGACAGCAAACGCGCCGTGGCCGAGGCTGCGCTGGATGCGCTTCGGGCTTGGGCGGTTGAGGCGACGCCGACCGAAGTGGCGGAGCTTGATCCCGCGATTGCGCGGCTCCTGCCTTCGTCGCAGGATTTTGCCAACTATCCCGCGTTGCGCCGCGCTTACCCCGAGGATTTTGTTTCCGACGAGGCCTATCGCGACACGTTGCCCGACCTGCAAAACGGACCCGAAAGCCTGATCAAGGGTGCGCGCCAGCAGATCCAGCATGTCGGCATTTCCAACTTTCGCCTGCCTGTGCGCTTTCACCGCCGTGACAACGGGGATGTGACGCTTGAGGCTTCGGTGACGGGGACGGTTTCGCTTGATGCCGAGAAGAAGGGCATCAACATGTCCCGCATCATGCGCTCTTTCTACCGCCACGCCGAGCGCACCTTTTCCTTCGACGTGATCGAGGCGGCGCTTGATGATTATATGACCGATCTGGAAAGCTTTGATGCGCGGATACAGATGCGGTTTTCTTTCCCGATGAAAGTCCCGTCACTGCGTTCGGGGCTTGAGGGCTACCAGTATTACGACATCGCTTTGGAGTTCGTGGAGCGGGCAGGGGTGCGCAAGAAAATCATGCATCTCGACTACGTCTATTCCTCGACCTGCCCCTGTTCGCTGGAGCTTGCCGAACATGCGCGCCGCACGCGCCACCAACTCGCCACGCCGCATTCGCAACGCTCGGTTGCGCGGCTCTCGGTCGAGGTGCTGCCCGCACATAAGGTGCTGTGGTTCGAAGACCTGATCGACATCGCGCGCCGCGCCGTGTCGACAGAGACACAGGTTATGGTCAAGCGCGAGGACGAACAGGCCTTTGCCGAGTTGAACGCGGCCAACCCGATCTTTGTCGAGGATGCTGCGCGACTGTTTTGCGAGGCGCTACGCGCAGAGCCCCGCATCGGTGATTTCCGCATCATTGCCTCCCACCAAGAGAGCCTGCATTCCCATGACGCAGTGTCGGTGCTGACCGAAGGCGAGACCTTCGAGGCGGAAAGCCTTGACCCGAAACTGTTTTCTACGCTGATCCACGTCGGTTGACGCCCGCGGCCCCGTCGCCTGCGCGCTTGACTTGCGCGCCACACAAGGACAAGCCTTCTCGCCATGACTGACCTGCGACCTGTTGGATATGTGATCGGGATGCTCGTCGCCCTTTTGGGCCTGACGATGATTGTCCCGCTGGTGGTCGATCTGGCCTATGGTAATGGCGACTGGTCGGTCTTCCTTGAGGCGGGGGTGGCGACCTTCGTGGCGGGCGGGGCGGTTGCCCTATCGACCTCGAACGCCAAGAGCGACAAGCTCACCATCCAGCAGATTTTCCTTCTCACTTCGCTGGTTTGGCTCGTGCTGCCGATCTTTGCGGGTATTCCCTTTTTCCTCGGGGACACACACGCCACGGTGACGGATTCATTTTTCGAGGCCATGTCAGGGCTGACCACCACGGGCTCGACCGTGTTTACGGGACTCGACGAGTTGCCCGAGGGGTTCCATATCTGGCGCTCGATGCTGCAATGGTTCGGAGGCGTTGGCATCATCGTGGTGGCGATGGTCTTTCTGCCCGAACTGCGCGTGGGCGGGATGCAGGTTTTCCGCACCGAAGCCTTTGATACCGACGGTAAAGTGCTTCCGCGCGCCGCCCAGATCGCGTCCCGTATTTCGGTGATCTATCTCGGGCTGACGGTTGCCTGCTACACCTGCTACGTGCTGATCGGAATGCCTACCTTCGATGCGCTCAATCATGCGCTGACCACGATTTCGACGGGCGGGTTTTCGACCCATGACGCCTCTTTCGCGGTCTATCAGGGGCCAGGCGAATATGTGGCCTCCGTCTTCATGATCCTCGCGTCGCTGCCTTTCGTGCGCTACGTGCAATTGCTCGCGGGGACGTGGAAGCCGCTGTGGCGCGACACGCAGGTCCACGCCTATCTCGCCATCATTTTTTCCTTTGTTCTGTCCTTCACCGCCTACCGCCTGATCGTGAACAACGATCACTTTGAACACGGGTTCCGCGAGGGGTTGTTCAACGTCACTTCGATCATCTCTGGGACGGGGTTCGCCTCGGTGGATTACCAGCTGTGGGGCGCACTGCCTGCGGTGGCCTTTTTCTTTATCGGGTTGATTGGCGGGTGCGCGGGGTCGACCGCCTGTTCGGTCAAGGTTTTCCGATACCAGCTTCTGATCGCCTCGATGCGCGCGCAGATCCAGAAGATCCACTCCCCCCACGGCATCTTCACTCCCCGCTATCAGGGGCGCCCCGTAGGTGAGGACGTGTTATCCTCGGTCATGGCGTTCTTTTCGTTCTTCATCGTGTCGCTCGGCGTGATCGCGGTCATGTTGGCCGCGACGGGACTTGATGTCGTGACCTCCGTGTCCGGCGCTGCGACGGCGATTGCCAACGTGGGGCCAGGACTTGGAGATATCATCGGGCCATCGGGGAATTTCGCCTCGCTCAACGACGAGGCCAAGTGGATTCTCGCCTTTGCCATGCTCGTGGGGCGATTGGAAGTTATGTCGGTCTATGCGCTCTTCACCGTGCGGTTCTGGCGCGGTTAGGGCAATGAAAAACCCCGCCCGCAGGATATGCGGACGGGGTTGAATTTGTGACGTCCGAGCGGGTTCGACCTGCGTGACGCCCTAGCCATCAGTCGTCCCAGCAGGACACCAAAACCGTCATGTCGCGCGCGAGTTCGATCAACTCCGTGCCTGACAATTCGTCTGTGGCCTCAGTTGCAGGAACGCTCACACCGTTTTCACCTAGAAAACCCGCGATCCGCTCGACGTCATAGGCAAAGCTCACGTTCTCGGGCAGGGCGCGCGCGCCTGTATCCGTGTTGCCCACCATGCCAATCACGCCGCCCGAAAGCGTCATGAGCGGGCTGCCAAATTCCTCGGGAAGTGCGGTCATGTCGAGGCGCAGAAGGTCGGTCTCGCCATTCAGTCCCGCATGTTCGGCCAGTGTGCCGAAGTTCAGAGTCGGTGTTCCGAGGCGGCCGCCATAGGCATAGCCTGCGGAGGCAACTTCCGCTTGCAATCGGGGCAGGCGGCTGTCGAAACTTGCGGTGCCGAGCGGAGCCACGGCTTCCTGCGGTGTGATAAGGGCCATGCCGTCCGACATCGCACTTACCGAGGCGGCGAGATCGTCGTCAAACGTCACCCGTGCACATTCTTCCACGACAGCGGCATCGGTCAGCACCTTGCCTGCCTCGTCCACGAAGAAGCCCGTACCCGTGCGGCTGGCCCGACGGATCGCAAGGCCCGCGAGCAAGTCAATGTCCTGTGCCGCGCCTTCACCATAGGCATCAGGCAGAACCTCGTCGCCGCGCGGGGTGAAGCTCGACTTCATCGCCTCAAGCGCCATGGAGCGGCGTTGCTCGTCACCTGTCGGCCAGACAAGCCCCCAACCCTTAACCGTGCCGCCAGATAAGCGTGCTTCGATATGGGTGGTGATCTCGCTGTTGGAGCCCGTCAGAGTGAAGCTGTCGCCATCGCGGCTACGCGGTCCGTCAACGGGAACAATCTCGAGCGTCTGCATGATCTCGTATAGTCCGCCGAGCGTGTCCGCGTCGCCCGTTTGGGAGATCAGGAGAACCTGCACGCCCGAGCCATCCTTCGCCTCGTAACGCACGAACGGCGGGATGTATTGCGGCGCGTCAACTGTGGCGAGCGGCAGGGTGATGTCGATGCCTGCGGTGGTGTCAGACACAGGCGCGAGGCCGAGGCTGTCGATTACGGCTTGACGCGCACCGATCACTTCGGCCCGTTGCATCGAGGTCAGAACGCCTGTCGCCTCGTAGCCTTTTGCTTCTTGCCATGCGGCCATTGCACCGCGTGTTCCACGACCGAATGCCCCGTCGATGGCAGAGTTGTAGAAGCCTGCGAATTTCAGGGCGGTTTGCAACTCCATGCGCTGTTCGCGGTTCAGGAGTGCTTCGGAGCGTCGAGCCTCCTGCGGGGTTTCGTCGGGGGCGGCCATCGGCTCGGGCGCGATTTCCTCGACTTCTTCCACCGCAGCAGCCTCTTCGACCGCCTCGGTGGTGTCGGCTTCCTCGGGTGTGGCTACGCGCAAGGTGTCCAAGCTGGCGCCAACGGGGAAGAAAGCCGTGCCGAAACGCTCACCTTCGGTGGTGTAGCTGTCGGCGGGGATGAGCCCTTGCAGACGCAGGTTTTGCAGCGCGAGCGCGGCATCGGCTTCGTCGGCGTATGGCCCGACTGCGATGGCGTGCCAGCGGCCAGGCAACTCGAACCCTACCACATTCGGCAGGCGCGAAGCGTAGGCGCGCGCGCGCTCGGTGGCTTGAGTGAGGGAGGGTTGTGCCTCGATCTGGACCCAGACGTCGGCCAGAGCGGTGCTTGCAAATAGAGCGGCGGCCAGTCCAATCGGCAGCGCAGCAGAAATCCGTTTCATATTTACCCTTGTGTTTTATCGCGTTTCTGTTTGCGGCTCGCGCCCCGCGTCGCGCGCGGGTTTGTATGCGTTTGCAGGTCGGAACAATCCGAAAGCCCCTACAACAGCCCCTTGGTGCGACTAGAAAACAGGTTGCCCTGAAACGTCAACCTCCCGCACCCGTCCGCGCGCTCAATTGTGACGTTGCGTTGCATTCAGGTGCGGAGCGTGCGGGGCGGATCGCCGCTTTCGTGTGGTGAGGGGGTCATTGACGCCCCCGCCGCCCTTGCCTATTGAGAACCCGCACCCGACCCGAACCCGAAGAGCTTGATCAGACGCATGGCAAACACGACCGATAAACCGCGTTCCTTTCAGGACATCATCCTGCGGCTTCAGGCCTATTGGGCCGCCAAAGGCTGCGCGGTGTTGCAGCCCTATGACATGGAAGTGGGTGCGGGCACGTTCCACCCCGCCACAACCCTGCGAAGCCTCGGCTCGACGCCTTGGGCCGCCGCCTATGTGCAGCCCTCGCGCCGCCCGACCGATGGCCGCTATGGCGAAAACCCGAACCGTCTCCAGCACTACTACCAGTATCAGGTGCTCATCAAACCGAGCCCGCCCGATCTGCAAGAGCTGTACCTCGGCTCCCTCAAGGCCATCGGTATCGACAGCGAGGTGCATGACATCCGCTTCGTCGAGGATGACTGGGAAAGCCCGACACTCGGCGCATGGGGCTTGGGTTGGGAAGTCTGGTGTGATGGCATGGAAGTGTCGCAGTTCACCTATTTCCAGCAGGTCGGTGGTCACGACTGCCGCCCCGTTTCGGGTGAACTGACCTACGGCTTGGAGCGTCTGGCGATGTATGTTCTGGGCATTGATCATGTCATGGACATGCCCTTCAACGACCCCGACGCACCGATCCCGCTGACCTATGGCGACGTGTTCAAGCAGACCGAGGAAGAATATTCGCGTCACAATTTTGATGTGGCCGATACCGCGAAACTCCTCTCTGATTTCGAGAATGCCGAAAAAGAATGCCACGCCATTCTGGCGCAGGATCACATCGACCCGAAAACCGGCAAGCGCATCGTCATGGCGCACCCCGCTTATGACCAGTGCATCAAGGCCAGCCACATCTTCAACCTGCTCGACGCGCGCGGTGTGATCTCCGTCACCGAACGTCAGGCCTACATCGGTCGTGTGCGCACGTTGGCCAAGGCCTGCGCAGATGCCTTCGTGCAGACCGCGGCGGGCGGTTACGTGCCGCAGGCGGCCGAGTGACATGAACGGAAAGTGGGTCGCAGGTTTTATCGTGTTGGCAGCCATCCTCTTTGGCGGGGCGCTCTATTATAATCAGGAGTATGCCTTCTACGACCGCGTGAGCGTTGGTGCGCCCGCGGCCGAGGTGCGTGCGACCACGTTCATGGGCACCACCGAGGACTTGCTGGCCGAAGGCTTTGATGGTGTCGACGCGCCCACATCTCCGATCAAATACCGCGCCTGTTTCTCCACGCCGCTTTCGATCGCGATGATGACCGAAACCTTCGTGCCCTATGAAAAAGCCGCTCCGCTGATCGCGCCTCGCTGGTTTGACTGTTTCGATGCCAAGCGGATCGGCGCTGATATTGAGAACGGCACAGCCTTCGCCTTCCTTGGCGAGGAAAACATCACCTATGGCATCGATCGCGTTATCGCCGTCTACCCCGATGGCTCCGCCTATGCCTGGAACCAGATTAACCACTGCGGGGAGGCCGTATTCGACGGAAACCCCGCTCCCGAGGGCTGCCCCGAGGCGCCCGCGCAAGGACAGTAAGACATGCCCGACCTGTTGATCGAACTCTTCTCCGAAGAAATTCCCGCGCGTATGCAAAAGCGCGCCTCCGAAGATCTCAAGAAACGTATCACCGACGGCTTGGTCGAGGCGGGTCTGACCTATGCCTCCGCAGGGGCCTTCGCCACGCCGCGCCGCCTTGCACTGTCGGTCGAGGGTCTTCTGGCCGAAAGCCCGACCACGGTTGAGGAGCGCAAAGGCCCCCGCGTCGATGCGCCCGAAAAGGCGCTCGAAGGGTTCCTGCGCGGGGCAGGGGTGTCCAAGGATGACCTCGAAATCCGTGACGAGAAAAAGGGTCAGGTCTACTTCGCCAAGATCACCAAGCAGGGTCGGCCTGCCGCCGAGATCGTCGCCGAGGTGCTTGAGGCGACCATCCGCAATTTCCCGTGGCCCAAGTCCATGCGTTGGGGGTCTGGTAGCCTCAAGTGGGTGCGCCCTCTGCATTCCATCCTGTGCATCCTGTCCGCCGAGGACGGGGCCGAGGTTGTCCCGCTCGACATCGACGGGATCAAAGCAGGCAACACCGCCTTCGGCCACCGCTTCATGTCGCCCGAAACCTTCAGCGTTTCAGGCTTTGATGACTACGTGACCAAGCTCAAAACCCATAAGGTTATCCTCGACCCGCAGGAACGCGCTGACCACATCTGGCACGACGCGACGAACCAGGCTTTTGCTCAAGGGCTTGAAGTTGTTGAAGATCAGGGGCTTCTGGCCGAGGTTGCAGGGCTTGTCGAATGGCCTGTCGTTCTGATGGGCGATATTGCCGAGGACTTCATCGACCTGCCGCCCGAAGTGCTGCAAACCTCGATGAAAGAGCACCAGAAATTCTTCTCTGTGAAGAACCCCAAAACGGGTCGCATCGAGAAGTTCATCACCGTGGCCAACCGCGAAACCGCCGACCACGGCGCGACCATTCTTGCGGGGAACCAGAAGGTGCTGTTTGCGCGTCTGTCGGATGCGAAATTCTTTTGGGAAAATGACCTGCGCACGGTGGCGCGCGACGGCATGGAAGCCATGTCCAAGCCGCTCGAAAACGTCACCTTCCACAACAAACTGGGTTCTCAAGCCGACCGCATCACCCGTATTGCCGCGCTTGCCCGCGAGATCGCGCCGATTGTGGGCGCGGACGCTAATGAGGCGGAAACGGCGGCGAAGGTGGCCAAGGCCGACCTGTCCTCCGAGATGGTCTACGAATTCCCCGAATTGCAGGGGATTATGGGGCGCTACTATGCCAAGGCTGCGGGCCTTTCGGATGCCGTGGCCGACGCCTGCCGCGACCACTATAGCCCGCTTGGTCCCTCCGACGACGTGCCGACCGAGCCTGTCTCTGTCGCCGTGGCACTGGCCGACAAACTCGACACGCTGACGGGTTTCTGGGCGATTGACGAGAAACCGACCGGCTCGAAAGACCCCTTCGCCCTGCGTCGTGCGGCGCTTGGTGTGACGCGTTTGTTGCTCACCAATAACGTCCGCCTGCATCTCGACCGTTTCATCGACGAGCAGCTTGTGGCGCACCAAATCGCGGTTGCGGATGAGAACGACGGCGTCATCGACACGTTGAAGGAAATCCTTGAAGAGATCGCCAAACATGGTGTTTTCGGCGCCGCATTCGAGGCAATTTCCGATAGGCTATCGGAAGACGAGAAAGCCGCTGTCAATTCGGCCGCGGGCGGTGTGCCAGACACATCCGCCGACCTTCTCGCTTTCTTCCATGACCGTCTCAAAGTCTTCCTCAAAGACGAGGGCATCCGCCACGATGTGATTGACGCCTGCCTCGCAATGGACGGGGCTGACGACATCACGCTTCTGGTCAAACGTGCCCGTGCGCTTCAAGGTATGCTCGACACCGAGAATGGCGCGAACCTCATCCAAGGGTTCAAACGTGCCAACAACATTCTCACGCAGGCGGAAGAGAAGGACGGCGTTGAATACTCCTTCGGCCCTGACATCAAGTTTGCCGAGACCGACGAAGAACGCAGCCTGTTTGCCGCCCTCGACGTTGCCGAGACAAAGATCACGCCCGCGATGGAGGCAGAAGATTTCACCGCCGCGATGGAGGCGATGGCCCCCTTGCGCGGACCCGTGGACGCCTTTTTCGAGGCTGTTCAGGTCAATGCCGACAACGATGTGGTGCGCCGTAATCGTCTTAATCTCTTGGGTCGTATCCGACAGGTTTGCCTCGGCGTGGCCGATTTGACGAAAATCGAAGGCTAAAGCCCTCTACGCACAAGACCTTTCGCAAAGCTAAGGCTTGCGGGAGGCGCGGCAAAGGGCGTAACGTGCCCTGCGAATAGGGAGCGCCGCAGTGCAGCAAGAAGTAACCCCCCTCGGTTTCACCCGTATCAAACGGGTTGCACCGATTGCCGTGAACACTCACGGCGGTCGGGCGAAGTGCTTGCAGCGTCTTGTGCGTCTTGATCTGCCCGTGCCGTTGACCGTGGCACTTGGTTTTGACGCGGTGCACCAGCTGGCCGAAGGGCGCCCAATCGATATCACCGCGCTGCTCAACGTCTTTGGTGATGCGCCGCTTCTCTCCGTCCGTCCGTCATCGGAAGATCCCGATTGGGGTGGGCCAGGTGCCATTCTCAACATCGGCATGAACGATGCCCGTCACGCCGAGCTGGCCGAGCAATACGGGCAGGATGACGCAGACACGCTATACCTTCGGTTTGTGCAAGCCTACGCGGTCCACGTTGAGCGTCTGGACCCCGAATTGTTCGAATTTGACAATTCTCTGACCTCGGGCGAGGCGCTGCAACGTGCACTTGAGTTCTATTTCGAAGAAACCGACGAGGATTTCCCGCAAGACATTTCCCTGCAACTGATCTCTGTTCTGCGTTCAATGGCGCGCGCGTGGGAAGGCACCACTGCGCGGCTCTTGCGCCAAGCCAAGGGCGCGCCCGCCGATGCTGGGCTGGGGCTTGTGGTGCAGGCCATGGCACCCGGTTTGGGCGGTGCGCAGAGCGGGTCGGGGGTGGTCCAGTTGATCGACCCGAACACGGGCGAGCAGATCGTGAAGGGCCGCTTCACCCGCAAGTCCAGCGACCCTGCAGCTCCCGCCTCCGCGACCGAAACGCTTTACCTCGCAAAAGACCCACGCGGCCCCTCGCTCGAAGATGTTCTCCCGAAGGCTTATACGCAGCTCGTGCATTGGGCGCAGATATGCCGCACGCGGTTGCGCGAGGAGATGGAGGTCAAATTCACCATTCAGGACGGTGAGTTACACATCATCGACGCAGTACGCGTGCCTCGCTCGTCGCGGGCGGCTCTGCGCGCGGCGGTGCAATTGGCCGAAGACAAGGTGATTCCCGTCGAGGAGGCCATTTGCCGTGTGCCGCCGCGGTCTTTGACCGAACTCTTGCACCAACAGGTCGACCCCGACGCGCCCCGCGATGTGGCTGCACGCGGGATTGCCGCTTCGCCTGGTGGTGCCGTGGGTAAGATCGTGTTTACCTCTGATGCCGCGCAGGCCAGTGAAGCGCGTGGAGAACCTTGCATCCTCGTGCGCCGAGAAACCGCGCCAGAGGACATTCGTGGTATGCATTCCTCCGTCGGCGTTGTGACCGAGCGCGGCGGGGCCACCTCCCACGCCGCTGTGATCGCGCGCGGGATGGGGTTGCCGTGTGTGGTGGGGGCGGGATTGCGCATTAACCATCGCAAACGCACGCTGACGCTTGAGGACGGGCGCGAGTTGGCCGAGGGCGATACACTGACTGTCGATGGGACCATGGGCGAGGCGCTCATGGGCGAGGCGAAGATGCTGCCCGTGGTCAAGGACAAGTGGTATCTGCAACTGATGGAGTGGGCCGATAGTATCCGTGACATCGGTGTGCGGGCCAATGCCGACACCCCCGCCGACGCCGCTGTTGCCCGTGACTTCAAAGCGCAGGGCATCGGGCTGTGTCGCACCGAGCATATGTTCTTCGAGGGGGATCGCCTCACCGTGATGCGCGAGATGATTTTCGCGCAGACACGAGAAGATCGTCACGAGGTGATCGCACGGCTCCTGCCGATGCAACGCGCGGATTTCACAGAGCTATTCCAGATCATGCAGGGCCAGCCCGTGTGCATCCGCCTGTTCGATCCGCCCTTGCACGAGTTCCTGCCCTCCGACCGCGCGGGGGCCAAGGAGTTGGCCGAGGCGCTCGACCTGCCTCTCTCGGATGTGACGCGGCGGATCGAGTGGCTGTCCGAATTCAACCCGATGCTAGGGATGCGCGGCGTGCGGTTGGGGATCACCTTCCCCGAGATTTACGAGATGCAGGCGCGCGCGATCTTCGAGGCCACCGTCGAGGCATCTAAACACGGCGACCCCGTGGTGCCCGAGATCATGATCCCGCTGGTGTCTGCCAAGCGCGAGGTCGAATTGGTCAAGGCGCGGGTGGATGCTGTCGCAACCGCCGTGCGTGGTGAGACTGGCGCGGATTTCGATTACCGTCTTGGTGTGATGGTGGAGACGCCGCGCGCCGCACTGCGCGCCCATGAGATCGCACAGCACGCGGCCTTCCTGTCGTTTGGCACCAATGACCTGACGCAGATGGCTTACGGCCTGTCGCGCGATGATGCGGGGCGGTTCATGAATGCCTATGTCCAGCAGGGTGTCTTCCCCGAAGATCCCTTCCACACCCTCGATCCCGACGGGGTGGGGGAGCTGCTTCAGATTGGAGCGGAGCGTGGTCGGACGACCAAGCCTGACCTGACGCTGGGGCTGTGCGGAGAGCATGGTGGTAACCCCGAATCTATTGCCTTTTGCCGCACGGCAGGGTTTGATTATGTCTCCTGTTCGCCCTTCCGCGTGCCCGTTGCGCGATTGGCCGCAGCCCAGTTGGTCGCCAAGGAGCGCCTTGAGAGGTGATCCGCTAAGGTGTTGAAATTGTTATTTTAAGACTGCCTATGCTGTAAGCTATGCGTCTGACGCATATCCCCTGAGCACGCGCTTTTGATCCACGAGGGTGGACCGCGGGACTCATTTGCCCTATCTAGCCGCCAAATCTGGACGCCCCACGCGTCCGAATTTCTTGGACTGGAGCTACACAAATGACCCTAGGGTATCCAACAAAAGCGCTCGCGCTTGCTGTCGCAGTTTGCGCGGCGTGCGTTTCCGCGCCGATGTCGGCGGAGGTGAAGCTGAGCCAGTCGAACGCTCCCGAGGCCGTTCTCAATTCCGAATTGACCGCCCTGTTTGCCCAAGAGCGTGATGCGCTCGGCACGGTGGACAGCAGCGCGATGGCGGAGGTTCTGGCTAACTACAAACCTACGCAGAAGCCCGCCCGCGAACCGCAGATCGAGTATAGCCGCGAGTTCCTTGCTGGGCTTCCCGAAGCGACAGGCGACGAGGAATGGCTATGTCTTTCCGAGGCGCTCTACTTCGAGGCGCGTGGTGAAAGTGTGCAGGGCCAATTCGCTGTGGCCGAAGTCATCCTCAATCGCGTTTCGTCGGAGGCGTTCCCCGGCAGTGTTTGCGGTGTGATCAATCAGGGCACGGGCAAGAAATACGGGTGCCAGTTCACTTACACGTGCGACGGCCATGCTGAAAATATCCACGAACCCGAAGCCTTCTCTCGTGTGGGTAAGGTCGCGCGCCTGATGCTCGATGGCGCGCCGCGTGTCCTCACCAACGGGGCAACGCATTACCACACCACTGCAGTGGCACCCCGCTGGTCGCGCACATTTGCACGCACCGCGCAGATCGGTGTCCACTATTTCTACCGGATGCCGCGCGCCTGATCTCCTTCGGGCCAAGCACTCTGACAGAATTGTAACGTTTCGCGAGGCCATCGGCGGATTTCCGTGCGGTGGCCTTTGTTTTGGGGGCGCGCGATGTTGGACCTAAGCGGCAAAACAGGCTAGCACGGGCGTCACGATAACGCGCCATGTGAGAGGTTGCTACGTGAACGACACTCCGAGAGATGTTCAACTCGCCTTTGATCATCCGTTGGCCCGTGCCGAGGCCAGCACGAAAGGCATCTCGCCAGATCGGCTGTCCCTGCGCGACTATGTCGTGGCGGTGGAGATCGGTGCATTCGAGGTTGAGCGGGGCACGACGCAGCGCCTATCGTTCAATATCGTGGTCGAATTGCGCCCCTCCGAGAGCGATGCCGAGGACGACGTTGATCGCATCTTATCCTATGACAAACTGATCGAAGCCGTAGATGCGGCTTTGGCCGCCGAGCGCGTGAGCCTGCTTGAGACATTGGCCGAAAGTATCGCCGCGCGCGTTCTGTCCGAGCCGCAAGCCGTGCGGACTTTCGTGCGGATTGAGAAGGTGGATCGTGGCCCCTTCAAGCTCGGTGTCGAGATCGAGCGGCGTGCGGGGCAGGGGGATACCACCGTTGCGCCCGCACGGTCGAGCGGCCCGCGCCCTTTGGTTGTTGCCCTCTCTGAAGCTGCCATGCACGATCATCTGTCCGCATGGGTTGATGCGGCGCTAGCCAGACCGCGCCCCGTGATCCTCGTGCCTTCTCTGCTGGATTGCGCGCTACGCGTACCCGCAGAGGAGCCGCAACGCCGCGTTGATCTGCTCGCATTGGATCAGGCCGCATGGGCCGCCGCTGCCCGCGACCCCCGCCTCACTGTCCGCGCCAGCCGAACCGAGATTGATTGGGCCGCGGGGCGTGGCGATCTGACCATTTGGGCGCCATCGCGTCTGGTGCTGGACGCGCCACAGCCTCTTCCCGCCGAAACCGCACCCGTTGCCGCATGGCTTGCCGAACATATCGGGGCCGCTGAGCTGGTGGTGGTTGATGTGCAACCGCCTGAAACGTGCAATGTCCCGATGCGCCTGCTGGATCGTGATGCCACGGCGCGCTTGTGAGAGATACCATGACCACAGCCTATTATCGCCCGATCCCGTCCACCGATCCCGCCCGCCCCGAAGGTGCGTTGACGCTTGCTGGCGGGTGGACGTGGTTTGATCGCGTGGAAGTTCTGAGCCGTGGCGAGGCCCCTCGGATTGTCGTCGCCGCCGATCTGCCCGACCCCGTGCGGCACCGCCTGACCGCGCCGCGACCGCCTCTTGCGGGGCTCGATCTCTCGCGCCCGAACCTCATGGGCATTCTCAACACCACGCCTGACAGTTTCTCCGATGGCGGGAAGTTCAACGCGCCCGCTGCCGCCATCGAACACGCCCTAGAAATGGTGCGCGACGGGGCCGATATTCTCGATGTCGGCGGCGAGAGCACACGGCCAGGGGCGGCCTATGTGTCTGAAGGCGAAGAAATTAATCGTACCGCGCCGATCATTGCCGCGATCCGCGGCGAGCTGTCCGCACCGATCTCCATAGACACGCGGAAAGCCGCAGTGGCACAGGCCGCGCTGGAGGCGGGGGCGGATTTGGTCAATGACGTTTATGCTTTCACCCATGATCCAGCTTTGGCGGGTGTGACGGCAGATGCGGGTGCGCCCGTGTGCCTGATGCACGCGCAGGGTGACCCCGAGGTGATGCAGGACAATCCCCATTACGATGACGTTCTGCTAGACGTTTACGACTTCCTGGAGGCGCGGATCAGGGTTGCCGAAGCGGCAGGGATCAATCGGGCGCGTATTGTCGTCGATCCTGGCATCGGCTTTGGCAAAACACGTGCGCACAACCTCGCGCTGCTGCAACGGCTGTCGCTGTTTCACGGGCTGGGTTGCGCGGTTCTTTTGGGCGCGTCGCGCAAGCGGTTCATAGGCGTGATCGGCAACGCGCCTGACCCCCTCGACCGCGTTCACGGCTCCGTCGCCGTGGCGCTTGCTGGGGTGGCGCAAGGGGTTCAGATCACCCGCGTGCATGATATCAAGGAAACAAAACAAGCCCTTGCCCTGTGGCAGGCGGTCACATTGGGACAGACCGAGGAGAGTAGTGATGAAGCGTAAGTTATTTGGTACCGACGGGGTGCGTGGCAAGGCCAACAGCCACCCGATGACTGCGGAATTGGCGCTGCGCCTTGGTGCGGCGGCGGGACGGTATTTCCGCCGCGACGGCTCGCGCGCGCACCGTGTTGTGATCGGAAAGGATACGCGCCTGTCGGGCTATATGTTCGAGAACGCTCTCACGGCGGGCTTCACCTCGACGGGGATGAACGTCTTCCTTCTCGGGCCCGTGCCGACCCCTGCGGTTGGCCTTCTGACCCCCTCAATGCGCGCCGATGTTGGTGTCATGATTTCCGCATCGCACAACCCTGCCGAGGACAATGGGATCAAGTTTTTCGGCCCCGACGGGTTCAAACTGTCCGATGAAGCAGAGGTGGAAATCGAGCGGCTTCTGACCGAAGGCGTCGAACTCGCGCAGTCGCATAATATCGGGCGTGCCAAACGGATCGACGACGGGCGGTTCCGCTATAACGAACGGGTCAAAGGAGCCTTCCCGCGTGGCCTGTCTCTACAGGGCCTCAAGGTTGTGATCGACTGCGCAAACGGGGCGGCCTACCGCACTGCGCCCGAGGTTCTTTGGGAACTCGGCGCGGAGGTCATCGAGATCGGGACCTCTCCTAATGGTTTGAACATCAACGAAAAATGCGGATCGACCCATGTCGATACCGCCGCCAGCGCCGTGGTTGCGCATGGGGCGGATGTCGGGATTTGCCTCGACGGGGACGCCGACCGCGTGATGATCCTCGATGAAACGGGCGCGGTTGCGGATGGCGATCAGCTCATGGGGCTGATGGCGAAATCATGGGCGGATCAAGGTAAGCTTACAGGCGGAGCCTTGGTTGCCACGGTCATGTCGAACCTCGGATTGGAGCGATTCCTCGACGATCAAGGGTTGCGTCTTGAACGCACTTCTGTGGGCGACCGCTACGTGGTCGAGCGGATGCGTGCGGGGGGCTATAATCTGGGCGGTGAACAGTCGGGCCATATCGTCATGACCGATTTCGCGACGACGGGCGACGGCTTGCTCGCGGGGCTACAATTCCTCGCGGCGATGGTGGAGACGGGGAAAAAGGCGTCCGAACTGACCCGCGTGTTTGAACCCTTTCCGCAACTGTTGAAAAACGTGCGCTATAGCGACGGACAAAGCCCCCTTGAGGATGGCAATGTCGCGCGGGCGATTGCCGATGCCGAGGCGAAGCTGAACGGGAACGGGCGGCTTCTGATCCGCAAGTCGGGCACAGAGCCACTCATCCGCGTGATGGCTGAAAGCGTGGACGAGGCGGTGTTGAACGCGACGGTGGACAGTGTTGTCGATGCCGTTCAGGCCGCAACGCTCTGAGCCATAGAACGTTCGAAAAGGTCATGTCGGGCGGCTCATCAGGGCCGCTCACATGCCAGAATGTTGCAACTGTCCGAGTGGACCAGTCTACTGTCCCGCCGCGAATGGGGCGTAGGTCAGCAGGGTTGCGGCGTTGAGAAGGGTCCAGGTCACGCCCACAATGCGCCAGCCTTTCACCGCTTGCCCCTTGGGTTTGGCCACAGCCACGGCGCGCGCCACTCCCAGAATGTAGATGCCGAAGATCACGAAGGACATCGACAAGAGCACCGATAGTGCTGGCACGAAAGAACCGAGCGCCAGAAGAAAGATCATTACCGGCAGAAAATAGAGCGCCGCCAGATAGTTGCCCGCCCAAAAGGTGTCGCCGAGCGGCTCCTGTCCTTTAAGCAGACTCACCCAGAACCGTCGCGTCATGAACCTCTGCCGCTCCTTGGCAATCGCCTCCATGTCGTCGGGCGTCAGGTCCTCGGGGAGATGGTCGTTGGTCATGGTTCAGTCTTCCACAGTGTAGGGGGAGGTCGCCGGGCGGCCGTCCAGTGTCGTGTATTCACGGTTGTTTAAGGGAGCCTCGCCCGCTTCGCGCGTAAAGCGCAGTACGCGATCATGCTCGGGGTAGGTGACTGTGTCGCCTGCCGAACGGGTGCCGATGACGAGGTAGGTTGCGGGGGCGTCAGAGGTGTTGATCACCCGATGAGCCTTTGGAACGCCCGCTTTGAATGTTGCGGCTTCGCCCGCACTTAATCTGTAGCTGTCTGTGCCTTCCTCAATGGTTACAGTTCCAGCAACCATGTAAATCATCTCATCCTCGATGGCGTGCCAATGTTTGATCGATGAGGATGACCCAGGTGGCAGTGTTTCCTCGAAAGCGCCGAATTGCGTTAACCCGCCGCTGTCTGAAAACAGCCGCGCGCGATAGGGGCCGCAGGGCGTGTCACTGCCGTCGGAGGTCTCGCAGCGCACTGTGTCTGGCGTATGTTTCGGCATGTGTGAGCCTCAAGGATGCGGTTGATAGCCACCCCACTTAGTTCATGAAAAAGGGCGCCCCGCAAGGCGCCCTTTCCTGTTTCCAGTGTGACAGATGCGCGCTTAGTTGCGCTCTTTGTCGACCATTTTGCCTGCGGAAATCCACGGCATCATGCCGCGCAGTTTCGTGCCTGTTTCTTCGATCAGGTGCTCGTCATTGGCGCGGCGGGACGCTTTGATCGTGGGCTGACCAACGGCATTTTCGAGCATGAAGTCACGGACGAATTTACCCTGTTGGATGTCCGAAAGGACCTCTTTCATGCGGGCTTTGGTTTCGTCGTATTTCAGGATGCGCGGGCCAGTGACGTATTGACCGTATTCAGCGGTGTTGGAGATGGAGTAGTCCATGTTCGCAATGCCGCCTTCGTAGATCAGGTCCACGATGAGCTTCACTTCGTGCAAGCACTCGAAGTAGGCCATTTCGGGAGCGTAGCCCGCTTCGACCAGAGTTTCGAAGCCGCAACGGATCAGTTCAACAAGGCCGCCGCAGAGAACGGCTTGTTCGCCGAAGAGGTCGGTTTCGCACTCTTCGCGGAAGTTGGTCTCGATGATGCCCGAGCGGCCGCCGCCGATGGCGGAGCAGTAGGACAGGCCGATTTCGAGGGCTTTGCCTGTGGCGTCGGTGTCAACAGCTACGAGGCAGGGCACGCCGCCGCCTTTGACGTATTCGCCGCGCACGGTGTGGCCGGGGCCTTTGGGGGCCATCATGATCACGTCGACGCCTTCTTTCGGCTCGATGAGGCCGAAGTGCACGTTCAGGCCGTGGGCAAATGCGATAGCTGCGCCGGGCTTGATGTTGTCGTGGACGTATTTCTTGTAGGTTTCGGCCTGAAGTTCGTCGGGCATGGTGAACATGATCACGTCACACCATGCGGCAGCTTCGGCGATGCCCATGACTTTGAGACCTTCAGCTTCGGCTTTCTTGGCGGAGGGGGAGCCTTCGCGCAGGGCGACGACGACGTTCTTGGCGCCAGAGTCGCGCAGGTTCAGCGCGTGTGCGTGACCTTGCGAGCCGTAGCCGAGGATGGCAACTTTGGCTTCTTTGATGATGTTAACGTCGCAATCGCGATCATAATAAACGCGCATGTTGGCGCTCCCTTCCTAAGGTTGGTTTGGTGCCCCCAATCCCGACAAAGGCCAGAATCGCGGGCGGTAAGAACTGGCGTCAATATGCCCTTGTGATGGCGTTTACCCGTTTCAAAGTTCGGTTGATTTGCGTATAATGACAAAAAATCATTCGCTAAAAGGCAAATTGGTGAAATTATAATGCAAGTCGACGATACCGACCGCCGCATCCTGCGGCAGCTACAGGCGGACCCCGATGCGCCGTTTTCGGATCTCTCAGAGCGGGCAGGGGTCACGCCCGCGACCTTTACCCGCCGCGTTGAACGGATGCGGGCGGGTGGGGTTATTCGTGCGATCCGTGAGGAGATCGACTGGCACGCGCTTGGCTATTCGGTCGAGGTGTCGCTGCGCTTTACGCTCGACAAAACCGCGCCGCGCGCCTTTGACGAATTCATCGCTGCGGCGCGCGAGGTGCCCGAGGTGATTTCGATTGGCACTTTCCTTGGACAGGTCGATGTGCGGCTCCTCGTGATTGCCCGCGACCTGCCTGATTACCAGCGCGTCTATCGTGATAAGATCCTGACTTTACCGCATATTTCCGACATCGAGGCGCTTATGCATGTGGCCAAGGTCAAGGACCGTCACGCGGTGCCGCTATGATCGAATTGGATGATATCGACCGCGCATTGATTACGGCGCTGTGTGAGGATGCCACCCAGTCGGCGGGGGCGCTTGGGCGGGCGTTTGGGTTGAGCCAGCCTGCGGCGTGGCGGCGGATCAAGCGGTTGCGCGATGCGGGCGTCTTTGAGCCGCGACGGGTCGACCTCGATCTGGAGCAGTTGGGCTTTGGCGTGACGGTCTATCTAGGCATCAAACTGGCGACCAAGGGACGGGTCTCTCTGGAGGATTTCGAACGCGCTGTGGCCGCCATTCCCGAGGTGCAAACAGTGCAGCACGTGCTTGGTCTTTACGACTACCGCCTGCGCGTTGTTGCCACCGATCTCCCTGATTTTGAAAGGATTTTGCGTCGGCGGATCATGACTCTTCCCGGCGTCGGGAACGTCGAGGCCAACGTGCTTTTGTCCGAGGAGAGGTTGAGCGGCCCGCTATAGGCGGACCGCCCGAATGCTCAATCACCGAGGATGCGGTTGACCATTTCCGTGGTATCGCGGCTGAGGTCTTCGGTTGCCAAAATCCGTTCCAGTTGGGCGCGGATGAGGGCTTGTCGATCGGCGTCGTAACGCCGCCATGTCTCGAAAGAACCACACATGCGGGCGGTGGTTTGCGGGTTTAATTTATCCAGCTTAATCAAGTGGTTGGCTAGAGTTTCATAGCCCGCGCCGCTGGCGTGGTGGAAGCCCGCGTGGTTGGCGGTCAGCGCACCGAAGACCGCGCGGAAACGGTTGGGATTGCGCAGCGTGAAATCAGGGTGCTGCGTCAGAGTCTCAACGGTTGTCGCCGTGCTGTCCGGGGCTGCGTGGACCACCTGCATCGTGTACCATTTGTCCATCACGAGGCGGTCGTTTTTCCATTGTTTCTCAAAGGCTTGTATTTCCTCCGCGCCAAGTCCCGCGGCCAGAAGCGCGCTGAGACTGCCGAGCTGTTCGGTCATATTGTCGGCCTTGGCATAAAGCGCTCGGGCGGCTTCTCCGCCATCGTTCAGGGTCATCAGACCAAGCACAGCCATGCGCAGCGACCGTTTACCCGAACCGTCCGCGTCAGGCACGAATGTTGGCGTTTCAAGCTGTCGGAAAAGCGTCGGACATGCGTCGGACAAGTGTATGGCAAGTGTCTGGCGCAGCGTTTGGCGGGCCGCATGGATTTTTTGCGGATGCGGCGTCTGCCCCGCGTCGAAAAGCGTCTGCGCAATGTCGTCCTCGGAGGGCAGACCAAGCACCAGCGCGCGGAAGGCGGGGTCGAGACTTTCGTCGGTCAGAACCGCCTTGATCGCGTCGAGGTAGTCAGTCGCGGGGGTGGCGTCACGGGTGATCATGTCGATCAGCGTGTCTTTGGCCAGCATCCGCCCCATCTCCCATTTCTGGAAGGGGTCGGTGTCATTGGCCAGAAGGAAGGCACGGGTGGCGGCGTCGATCTCGCGCTCAAGGATCACGGGCGCGGAGAAGTCGCGCAGGATCGAGGCCACGGGACGCGCTCCCAAGCCGTCGAAGGTGAAACTCTGTGTCTCTTCGGAAAGGGTCAGAATGGTCGTCGGCACCACTTCGTCACCATTGGGGCCGATGAGGCCCACGGCAATGGGGATCAATTGCGGTTTCTTATCAGGCTGGCCAGGTGTGGGGGGCGTGGTTTGCGTGAAGGTGAGCGTCAGGGTGCCGTCCTCCCAAGCCTCGCTTACCTTCAGGCGCGGCGTGCCCGCTTGCGAATACCATTGTTGGAAATGTGAAAGATCGCGGCCTGTGGCATCTTCGAACGCCTTGAGCCAATCCTCGATGGTCACGGCCTGACCGTCGTGGCGGTCAAAGTAGAGGTTGCAGCCCTTATAGTAGTCCTCGTCGCCCAGAATGCGGCGCAGCATTCCGATGATCTCCGCGCCTTTCTCGTAGACGGTGGCGGTGTAGAAATTGTTGATCTCGACGAAGCTTTCGGGGCGCACGGGGTGGGCGAGCGGACCGTTGTCCTCGCGGAACTGGCGGGCGCGCAATTGCAGGACTTCTTCAATCCTTTTCACGGGATGGCTGCGCATATCGCCTGAGAACATCTGGTCACGGTAAACCGTCAGCCCTTCTTTCAGGCAAAGCTGGAACCAGTCGCGGCAGGTGATACGGTTGCCTGTCCAGTTGTGGAAATACTCATGGGCAATGATGCCTTCGATCCGCTCGAAATTGGCATCCGTCGAGGTTTCCTTCGAGGCGAGAACGCAAGAGGAATTGAAGATGTTCAGCCCCTTGTTCTCCATCGCACCCATGTTGAAGTCGTCAACGGCCACAATGTTGAAAATGTCCAAGTCGTATTCGCGTCCGTAGGTGTCCTCGTCCCACTTCATCGACGATTTGAGCGCCTCCATGCCAAAGGCGCATTTGTCCTCGTCGCCAGGGCGGACGTAGATATTCAACTCGACATCGCGGCCCGATTTCGTGGTGAAACGGTCGGGGTGGTTGACCAGATCGCCCGCCACGAGGGCAAAGAGATAGGATGGTTTGGGCCACGGATCGTGCCATTCGGCCCAGCCCTCGCCTGAGGCGGTGGGGTTGCCGTTGGAGAGCATCACGGGTTGATCGCTCTCGATGCGCACGGTGAAGGTCGCCATGACATCGGGGCGGTCGGGGTAATAGGTGATCTTGCGGAAGCCCTCGGCCTCGCATTGGGTGCAATACATGCCGTTGGACATATAGAGCCCTTCGAGCGCGGTGTTGGTTTCGGGGCTGATTTCAACCTCTGCTTCGAAGGTGAAGGGCTTGGTCGGCAGGTCGGCGGATTTGATGCGCAGGTGGGTGTCGCTCACATCCATCGGCACGATGGCACCGTCGACGGTGGCGGTGATCAGTTTGAGGTCCTCGCCGTTGAGCACCAGATCACCCGCGTTTTGCGCATTGGGCACAAAGGTGATCCGCGACAGGACGCGCGTTTCGGTCGGCGCGAGGCGGAAGGTCAGGTGAACCTCGCGCACCCAGTGATGCGGCTCGGCGTAATCCTTGAGGAAGATGGTTTCGGGCGCGGCGTCTTTCATCGGTGGGGCCTTTCGGAATGCAACCTGTGCTGAGGGTGGAACGTTAGTGCCGTGGCGCGGCGGGTTCAACTGGTCAGGCGTGGTTCCCCCCTGTGCGCGAAGTCGCGCGGGTGCTGTGCTGCGCCGCTCGATTTGCACATGGTTTGAGCAGTTTGCCCCTGTGCGTTGCTGCGGAGGCGGTTGCGGCGTGGCGGGTCTTGTTTCCGATAGGAAACACGTTACCCTTGGCCGTCAAATACCCCAACATCAGGTGATTCCGCATGACCCGTATCGAGAAACATGGCCTCTCTATCGACGATCAACTTGTCCATTTTGTCGAGGATGAGGCCTTGGCGGGGCTGCCCGTTGAGGCGCAGACCGTCTGGGCGGGGTTGGCGCAACTGGTGGACGAGATGGGGCCGAAGAACCGCGCGCTACTGGAACATCGCGAGGCGTTGCAGCAGCAGATCGACGGTTGGCACATTATGAACAAGGGCGCGGAGTTTGATGCCTCCGAATATGAGGCCTTCCTTCGGGCGATCAACTACATCGTGCCTGAGGGTGCGGATTTCGAGATCGAGACAACGGGCGTTGATCCCGAGTTTGCCAGCCTTCCGGGGCCGCAATTGGTCGTGCCGATCACCAATGCGCGCTATGCGCTCAACGCGGCGAATGCGCGGTGGGGATCGCTTTATGATGCGCTTTACGGCACCGATGCGATGGGCGATCTGCCTGAGGGCAAAGGCTATGACGCGGGGCGCGGGGAGCGGGTGATCCGCTGGGCCAAGGCGCACCTCGACGCGGTGGCGCCGCTTGCGGGCGGGTCGTGGGCGGATGTGATCGCGCTGCGGGTTCAGGGCGATATGCTGCTGGCCGATGACGGGACGGGGACCACGGGTCTGGCCGATCCGTCGCAATTCGTGGGCTATCTGCAAGACGGGGCGTGCCCGCTTCAGGTGCTGTTGCGGGTCAACGGTTTGCTGTTGGAAATCCGTGTTGATCCGACGACGCCCGTGGGCAAGCAGGATCCTGCGGGCATTTCTGATATCCGTCTTGAGAGCGCAGTCTCGGCGATCATGGATTGCGAGGACAGTGTGGCGGCGGTGGATGCCGAAGAGAAGGTGGGCGCCTATCGCAACTGGCTCGGCCTGATGCGCGGTGATCTGGAGGAGCAGGTATCGAAGGGTGGCAAGACCTTCACCCGCAAGCTCAACCCCGATGTGACCTATGAGACGCCCGAGGGTGGCAAGCTCACGGTCAAGGGGCGGGCGATGATGCTGGTGCGTAACGTGGGCCACCTGATGACCAACCCCGCCGTGCTCGACGCCGAGGGGCGTGAGGTGGGCGAGGGGCTGATGGACGCGCTGTTCACCACGCTGATCGCCATGCATGATCTGCAAAAGACGGAAGGGCCGCGCAATTCCGAGCACGGTTCGGTCTATGTGGTGAAGCCGAAGATGCACGGGCCTGAGGAAGTGGCCTTTGCCGACGAGATATTCACCCGCGTGGAGGCCATTTTGGGTCTGCCGCAATATACGGTGAAGCTCGGCATCATGGACGAGGAGAGGCGGACTTCGGTGAACCTCAAGGAATGCATCCGCGCGGCCAAGCATCGCGTGGCCTTTATCAACACGGGCTTCCTTGATCGTACGGGCGACGAGATCCACACTTCGATGGAAGCGGGGCCGATGATCCGCAAGGGCGAGATGAAGTCGCAGCCGTGGATTTCCGCCTATGAGGATCGCAACGTGGATATCGGTCTGGAATGCGGGCTCAAGGGGCGCGCGCAGATCGGCAAGGGGATGTGGGCCATGCCCGATCTGATGGCCGATATGCTGGAGGCCAAGATCGGCCACCCGAAAGCGGGCGCGAATTGCGCATGGGTGCCATCGCCCACGGCGGCAACTCTGCACGCGACACATTATCATAAGGTCGATGTCTTCAAGGTTCAGGACGACATCGCGGCGCGTAACGCGGCCCATGGTCCGCGCGGGACGCTTGCGGACCTGCTGACCATTCCCGTGGCCAAGGGCGTCAACTGGTCCGACGACGAAATTCGCGACGAGGTGGAGAACAACGCCCAAGGTATCCTTGGCTATGTCGTGCGCTGGGTCGATCAGGGCGTGGGCTGTTCCAAAGTGCCCGACATTCACGATGTGGGGCTGATGGAGGATCGCGCGACCTGTCGTATCTCTTCGCAAGGGCTGGCCAACTGGCTGCATCACGGCGTTGTCTCTGAAGAGCAGGTGATGGAGGCGATGAAGAAGATGGCCGAGGTCGTCGATCGCCAGAACGCAGGTGATTCGAGCTATCGTCCCATGGCCCCCGATTTCGACGGGATCGCCTTCAAGGCGGCCTGTGATCTGGTGTTCAAAGGACGGGTGCAGCCCTCGGGCTATACCGAACCTGTCCTTCATGCACGGCGGTTGGAGTTGAAAGCGCGCGGGTAAAGCGTCCCGCGCCACCCCCCAAACCAAAGCCGTCCCCCCATGCCCATTTGTTGTGCCTCTTAATGCACGCAGGGGGGACGTGCGCCTGTGCAGCCTCTGCGCCCTTTTCAAGCCGACGCGAATCTCTACATTGGTCCTGTCTAAGGAGATGCTCATGGCGCGACCTGTTGTCGGGATTATCGGAAATTCAAATTTGCTTCACGACCAATACCCCGCCTACACGGGCGGGCGGATGGATGCTGAGGCGGTGTCGGATGTGGCGGGCTGTATGCCGCTGCTGATCCCTGCACACCCCGACTATGTGTCCACCGAGGAATTGATGGCGACCTGTGACGGGTTCCTGTTCACGGGCGGCCGTCCGAACGTGCACCCCGAAGAATATGGCGAGACGGAAACAGAGGCGCATGGCGCGTTTGACCGCAGCCGTGATGCGGTGACACTGCCGCTCGTGCGGGCCTGTGTTGAGGCGGGGCAGCCGTTTTTCGGCATTTGCCGCGGGTTTCAGGAGATCAACGTCGCGATGGGGGGAACGCTGTATCCCGAAATTCGCGACCTGCCAGGGCGGATGAACCACCGTATGCCCCCTGATGGGTCCATCGAGGAGAAATTCGCGCTGCGCCATCCTGTGCGTCTGGCGGAAGGCGGCGTGTTTCATAAACTTCTCGGCGCGACCGAGGTGATGACCAACACGCTGCACGGGCAGGGGATCAAGCAGCCAGGTAAGCGGATCGTGGTCGAGGGCTATGCGCCCGATGGCACGCCCGAGGCGATCTTTGTCGAGGGGGCGAAGGGGTTCACGCTTGCCGTGCAATGGCATCCGGAGTTCCGCGCGGGCCAAGATCCCGTGTCGCGTCCGCTGTTCGAGGCCTTTGGTGAGGCGGTGCGTGACTTCGCGCGGGCACGCAAGCGGGTGTCGCAACCTGCCTAGAGCATCTTCCTCATGCGGAAATTGTCGATGCCAACGCTGTCGCGGATAACTGTCTGGCGTGCAGTGACCTCCCAGCCGCGTTTGAGAAAGAAGCGGCGGGCGAGGTGAGAGGCTTCGGTTTCCATCAGTGGTAGGCCGAGGCGGCGCGCTTCGTCCTCGCAGGCTGCGTAGAGCGTGGCGGCTGTGCCTTTTCCCATCTCTTCGAGCGCGACATAGGCAAAGTCGATGTGCCCGTCGTGCCCCATGGTGAAGAACCCCATAAGCTTCCCACGTCTGAATGCGCCGATGGAGAACCCTGTTGTGAGGCGCTCACCCCAGTCCTGAGGCGCGGCATCGCGGGCGGGCGCCCAAGCGGCGCGTTGCTCGGCGTCGTAAAACTGGGAGGTTCCGCCGCGCACAGTGCGGTGAAAAAGCGCATAGGCGGCATCGGCGTCGCTTGGTTTAAGGGGGCGGGTTCGCATTCAGGAATGTTATCGCGTTGCAAAGGTTTCGGCCAGCGCAGCACTTTTTTCATCAAATGCGCGGATGCCTTTACACTGGCCGCGTTTTCTTTACTTTGCGCAACCCAGACTGGAGGAGTATCTCGATCGGTCGCCTGACCGTGTATTTACGGTGCAGGTAGCGGGGCGGGAGCATTGCATGGGGGAGGGCGTTTCGTGACAGAAACGCCGATTGGTCGGGCGTCTGTTTCTGGACGGCCCAATCCCCTTGAAGGTTGCAAATCGAGTTGCGCGATCTGATCGCGCACCAATCGCCGCGCCGCACGCAAGTGGTGAGGCATAATGACTGGGAAAAGAGGACAGTGACGTGAAAATCGGTGTGCCCAAGGAAGTCTATGAGGGAGAAGCGCGTGTCGCTTTGACCCCTGATAGCGCGCTTCAGCTACAAAAGCTGGGCTATGATATTGCAGTGGAAAGCGGCGCGGGTAAACGCGCGGGCTTTGCCGACAAAGACTACAAGGACGCAGGCGTTGAGGTCATCAAGACCCCCGCGGCGTTGTGGAAAGCGGCGGATATCGTCGCCAAGGTGCGCCAACCGAACACGACCGAGCTGAAACGGCTGCGCAAGGAGCAGACGCTGATCTCCTTCTTCAACCCTGCGGGGAACGAAGAGGGCATGGAGGCCGCGAAAGCCTCGGGCGCCAATGTGATCGCGATGGAAATGGTGCCGCGTATCTCGCGTGCGCAGAAGATGGACGCTCTGTCCTCCATGGCCAATATCGCGGGCTATCGCGCGGTGATCGAGGCGGGTAACAACTTCGGCCGCTTCTTCACGGGCCAGATTACGGCGGCGGGTAAAGTTCCCCCTGCGAAGGTTCTGGTTGTCGGTGCGGGTGTTGCGGGTCTTGCCGCGATTGGCACCTCGACTTCGCTGGGTGCTGTGACCTACGCCTTTGACGTTCGCCCCGAAGTGGCCGAGCAGGTCGAGAGCATGGGCGCGGAATTTGTCTACCTCGATTTCGACGAAGAGCAGCAGGACGGTGCCGCGACGGGTGGTTACGCCTCCGTGCAGTCCGAAGAGTTCCGCAATGCGCAGCTTGCCAAGTTCCGCGAGCTGGCCCCCGAGATGGACATCGTGATCACCACGGCACTCATCCCCAACCGCGAGGCTCCCGAGCTTTGGACCGAGGATATGGTCAAGGCCATGAAGCCCGGCTCCGTGATCGTCGATCTGGCGGCGGAGAAGGGCGGCAACTGCAAGCTCACCGTGGCCGACGAGAAGATCGTCACCCCCAACGGTGTGACCATCATCGGCTACACCGACTTCCCCTCGCGGATGGCGACGCAGGCGTCTACGCTTTACGCCACCAACATCCGTCACATGCTCACCGACCTGACCCCGAACAAGGACGGTCAGATCGTGCACGACATGGAAGACGACGTGATCCGTGGTGCGACGGTGACATTCGAGGGTGACATCACCTTCCCGCCGCCGCCTCCGAAGGTTCAGGCGATTGCGGCCAAGCCCAAAGAGGTCGAGCCCGAACTGACGCCAGAAGAGAAGCGCGCCGCCGAAGTGGCCGCGTTCAAGGCGCAGACGAAGCAGCAGGTGACGTTGATCGCCATTGGTGCGGCGCTCCTGCTTGGCGTGGGGCTCGTTGCTCCCGCGTCCTTCATGCAGCACTTCATCGTCTTCGTGCTGTCGGTCTTTGTCGGGTTTCAGGTCATCTGGAACGTGTCGCACTCGCTGCACACGCCGCTCATGGCCGTCACCAATGCCATCTCGTCGATCATCATTCTCGGCGCCCTGATGCAGATCGGATCGGGCTCCGGTCTCGTGATCCTGCTGGCCGCGCTGTCGGTCTTTATGGCGGGGATCAACATCTTCGGTGGCTTCCTCGTGACACGTCGCATGCTCGCGATGTTCCAGAAATCGTAAGGCGGGAGACGCACAATGGAATTCGGATTTACTACCGCGGCTTATGTGGTCGCAGCCGTCCTCTTCATCCTCTCGCTCGGCGGTCTGTCGGGACAGGAGAGCGCGAAACGCGCGGTCTGGTATGGCATCGTGGGCATGGCGCTGGCCGTGTTTGCAACTCTCATTGGTCCGGGTCAGGGCCTGTGGCTGCTCTCGCTCCTGCTGATTGCGGGCGGCGGCACGATTGGCTGGTATGTGGCTAACAAGGTCGAAATGACCGAGATGCCACAACTGGTCGCGGCGATGCACTCGCTCGTCGGTCTGGCAGCGGTTTTCGTGGGCTACAACGCGCATTTCGAGATGGGCAATGTGGCTGACCTGTTGGCAAACGCTCCCACGGGTCTCACGGAAACGGGCATTGCTACGTGGATGCACGATCAGGATCTGGGCACCTTCGGTGAGCTGATCGCCCATAAGACCAACGTGGAACTTAACATCCTCAAGGTCGAACTGTTCCTCGGTATCTTCATCGGGGCGGTGACCTTCACCGGCTCCGTGATCGCCTATGGCAAGCTGGCGGGGAAAGTCTCCTCGGCAGCCCAAAAACTGCCTGGTGGCCATGCACTCAACGCGGGTGCTGCGGCGCTCTCGCTGATCTGCCTGATCTGGTACTTCAACACGGGTGGCTTCTTCCCGCTGTTCATCATGACGCTGGCCGCGCTCTTCATCGGCTATCACCTCATCATGGGCATCGGCGGCGCGGATATGCCCGTGGTGGTCTCGATGCTCAACTCCTACTCGGGGTGGGCCGCGGCCGCGATCGGCTTCTCGCTCGGCAACGACCTTCTGATCGTTGTTGGTGCGCTGGTTGGTTCCTCGGGCGCGATCCTGTCCTACATCATGTGTAAGGCGATGAACCGCTCCTTCATCTCCGTGATCCTCGGCGGCTTCGGCGGCACGAGCGGTCCTGCGATGGAGGTCGAGGGCGAGCAGGTGGCCATTGACGCCGACGGCGTGGCCAATGCGCTCAACGAGGCTGACAGCATCATCATCGTTCCGGGTTACGGCATGGCCGTGGCGCAGGCGCAGGCCGCCGTGTCGGAACTGACCAACAAGCTGCGTGCCAAGGGCAAGAATGTGCGTTTCGCCATTCACCCCGTGGCAGGCCGTCTGCCCGGTCACATGAACGTGCTGCTGGCCGAAGCCAAGGTGCCTTATGACATCGTGATGGAAATGGACGAGATCAACGAGGACTTCCCTGACACAGACGTGGTCATCGTGATCGGCTCCAACGACATCGTGAACCCTGCCGCACAGGAAGATCCGAACTCCCCCATCGCGGGTATGCCGGTTCTCGAAGTCTGGAAAGCGAAACAGGTTTTCGTCTCCAAACGCGGTCAGGGCACGGGCTATTCGGGTATCGAAAACCCGCTGTTCTACAAAGAGAACACGCGCATGTTCTACGGCGACGCCAAGGACTCGATGAACGCGCTTCTGCCGAAACTCGACTGAGTTTGACGCAACAGATGACGGAAAGGGCGGCCCGCGGGTCGCCCTTTTTGCATGGGTGGTAACAATTCTGGCAAAGCTGTGAGAGCGCGTCAGGATAAGTTCGGGTGACAGGCGGGCAGGGGTCTGTGCATCCTGTGGGCATGGAAATTTTACTCGCCTACGGGGCAGGCCTGCTGACGCTGATTAACCCATGTGTCCTGCCGGTTCTGCCGATCATCCTCGCCACCGCCGTGCAGGCGGGGCGCTTTGGTCCTGTCACACTGGCGGCGGGCATGAGCCTGTCTTTCGTGGTCTTTGGTATGTTCGTGACCACGGTGGGCTATTCCGTCGGGCTTGATCAGGACACGCTGTCGCGGATCGGGGCGTGGCTCATGGTGGCCTTCGGGCTTGTGTTAACTGTGCCGCAATTCTCCGCCGCTTTCTCCACCGCCACCGCAGGTTTTGCCGCGCGCGCCGATGCGCGGATCGACAGGCTGGATCGCAGCGACCCGTTCTGGGGCCAGTTCCTTGGCGGTGCGCTGCTCGGGCTTGTCTGGTCGCCCTGTATCGGGCCGACACTGGGCGGAGCTATCGCGCTGGCCTCCCAAGGCGAAAGCCTCGCGTGGGCTACGGTCATCATGGTGGGCTTTGCCGCAGGTGTCTCAACGCTGATCATCGGCCTGTCCTATGGCGCGCGCTCGGCTCTGCAAAAGCGTCAGGCGATGATGCGGGCACTGGCCGAACGGTCCCGCCCGATCCTCGGTGTGGTCTTTCTCGCCGTGGGGCTGATGATCCTCTTCCGCGTCCATCACATGATCGAAGCATGGGCGGTTCAAAACCTGCCCGCATGGCTCATTGATCTCTCCGTATCTCTCTAACATCCTCATCTGAAAGGACTTCCCATGATCCGCCGCAGATTTCTCGCCGCCACCGTCGCCCTCCTCGCCGCTCCCTTCGCCGCAACGGCCGAGCCCGTCGAATTTACTCCGGGTATCGTGCAAGAGCATCTTGCCGCGGGCGAGACTGTCTTCCTCGATTTCAAGGCGACGTGGTGCACGACCTGTGCCGCGCAGGAGCGGGTGATCGACGCGCTCAAGGCGGAAAACCCCGCCTATGAGGAGCAGATCACCTTCGTCAATGTCGATTGGGACGACTACGGACGGCACAGTTTTACCCGCGATCTCAACGTCCCGCGCCGCTCCACGCTGGTCGTGCTGCGCGGTGAGGAAGAGCTTGGTCGCATCGTGGCGCAGACGGGCCGCGACGAGATCAAAGCGTTGATGGATACGGCGCTGAACGCGGGTATGTGAGGCGGTCCTTTTCGGGTCTGGGCGGCGCGGTATACGGTTGTATTCCGATAACCGACTGATATTGCGTCAATTTATCTCTTTCTTTGCGTTGGACGGCACCCTAATGTGCCACCCAACGCACCAAAATGAGACGCCGATGACAGCCCTGACCGACCACCCACGCCGCTACGAATTGACCAATGAACTGCACGCGCGTCCCTTTCCGAAAGTGAGCGCGCCAGGTCGTGCGGCCTATCTCGCGATCCGTGCCGAGGGGGACGCCGCGCGGCGGGACCGTGCTCTGGATCGCGCGCATTTGTTGGCGTTGCTGGATCGCTATGGAGCCGCGCACCCCGCGCCCGATGCGACGCATTTCATGGGGCAGATCGGCAAGTATCACCTCAAATGGGAAAGCCACACCGAGTTCGTCACCTATACGGTTTTCGCTGAAGGTGTGGCCGAGGCCAAGTTTGATCATGGCACCTTCGACCTCTTTCCGCAGGACTGGCTTGACGAGGCACCAGGTCGGCGGGTCGCCTCGGCCCTGATCCGCATTGAGGCGGTGGAGAGCGCGGACGAGATGATCACGCGGCTCGACGACTGGTTCGAGCGCGAGAGCCTTGCCTGCGCCCATGTGCTCGACGAGGCGTTGATCGTGGCCAGCGACTTCCGCATCGACGAGGCGGGCCACACGCGCTTTGCTCTCTTCCCACGCCCTGACACGGGCGCGCGGCGGATCGGGCGGGTGGTGCAGCGGCTGTGCGAGATCGAGACCTACAAGACCATGTCGATGCTCGGTCTCGTGCAGGCGCGTCGCGTGGTGGGCGAACTGGCCGAGATCGAGATGGAGCTGTCGCGTCTGATGGGGGCGATGGCGCAAGAGGGCGATACGGGCGACGACGGGTTGCTCGACGACATTCTGCGGCTGTCCACGCGGATCGAGACACTGGTGACGCAAACCAACTTCCGCTTTGGCGCGACGGGGGCCTATGAGGCGATTGTCACGCAGCGGATCGAGGTGCTGCGCGAGACGCGGTTTCGCGGGCGGCAGTTGTTTAGCGAGTTCATGATGCGCCGCTATGATCCTGCTATGCGGACAGTCAAGGCCGCCGAGCGTCAATTGGACAACCTCGCCGAACGTGCGGCGCGGGCCGCCGACCTGCTCAGGACCAAGGTGGATGTGGCGCGGCAGGCGCAGAACCAAGCGCTTCTGGCGTCGATGGATCGTCGTGCGGACCTGCAACTGCGCTTGCAAGAGACGGTCGAGGGGCTGTCGGTCGTGGCGATCAGCTACTACGCCGTGGGGCTTGCGGGCTATGCGGTCTATCCGTTCCTTGAACCCACAGGGGTTACGAAGGAGCTTGCGCTCGCGGCGCTCACTCCGCTGGTTGTAGTGACGGTTTGGCTTGGCCTGCGGCGGTTGAAGCGCCACCATCTCGGATAAGGCGCGCGGTCAGCGCACCGCCCGCGGCGATGGAGAGCAGCGCGAGTGTGGCGGCAATCGAGAGGGTCGGCACGCCCGCAAGGCCCGCCCCTACGGTGCAACCACCTGCCAGCACACCGCCCACACCCATGAGCGCGGCACCCGCGAGGTAGCGACCCGTCTGGCGCGGGCTTTCAAAGCTCTGCCACTGGAAGCGGCCCGAAAGGAGCGCGAGGGCAAAGGCTCCCAGCAACACACCGCCCAGAAGCCCCGTGCCGAAGCGCGCAGGGATCGAGGTCGAGGCCACGGTCCAGAACAGTGTATCGGCGGCGGGAGAAGTGAACGAAAGGCTTTCCAGCGCAATCGGATCGAACTCGTCAAAGAGCACATAGCCCGTGCCGACCCAAGCGGCGGGCACCAGCAGACCGATGAGCGCACCGAGCAGAAGGTTGCGGCGGCTGTCGGCAAAGCGCCACGCGGCGAGGGCTGCGGCGGCAGCGATAATCCATGCGGAGACCTGCGGCAGGGCGGCGGTCTCAAGCGGGACGGTGGCCGCGCCCAACGTTGTGCGGATCGGGGCCAGAATGCCCTTGAGCGAGGCATGGGCGACGGTGGCGAAGGTGAGGATGACCAGAGCAGCACGCAGGTTGCCCGATCCTGCAAGAACCGTGAGGCGGGACACGCATCCGCGCGTCAGCACCATGCCCGCGCCAAACAACAGCCCGCCCGCGATGATCGCAAGCCAAGGCAGGTCGGCTGCCATGAAGCGATGCTCGTCGAAGGAGATCAGCCCCTGTGCGATGGCCAGTTGCGTGCCGATCACAGCAGCGGCAAGACCCGCAAGCCAGACGCCCGCGGCGGATTTTCGCTCGGAGGCGGGGCCAGCGACTGCGCGGCGGAAGCAAAAGCGTGACACCTCCGCCATTGCGCCAAAGGCGAGGCCGATGAGGAGGCCAAGGAGGATGGAAGCCGTGCGCGGCTCGATCTGCAATCCAAGTTGTTCATACATTGGGCGTCTCCTCGGAAACTCTTCAGGGCTTTGGTGGAATGGCGTTCCTGATAGATGAGGAAAAGCGGGGCAAGCAAGGGGGGATCGTCGCGGAATGCGGGGGGCGCGAAGAAAATTGTTCCAGACTCGCCTGCCATCGCGTGACAGGCGTCATGCGGTTGCGTGCCCCTATGGGCCAAAAGACGACGCGCGCCCGAAGGCGCGCGACAAGTGGTCCTATTTGCATATGAAGAGGTGTACGCGTCTCAGCGCCCGCGAATGCGCGGATCGAGCGCATCGCGTAGACCGTCACCGATATAGTTGACCGACAGCACCGTGAGCGAGATCGCAACGCCCGGCCAGATCACCCGCTCGGGATATTGCTGGATCATGTCCTTGGCGTCGAAGAGCAAGCGACCCCATGTCGGATAGTCGGGCGGGAAGCCCAGCCCGAGGAAGGACAGGGCACTTTCGGTGATGATCGCGTTGGCGATGCCGAGGGTGGCCGAGACCATGATGGGCGACATGATGTTGGGCAGGATGTGGCGCGAGACCACACGGCGGCTCGGGGTGCCGATAGAGCGGGCCGCAAGCACGTATTCGCGTTCCTTCAGCGCCAGCACATCACCGCGCACGATCCGTGCGGTTTGCATCCAGCTTGTGATGCCGATGACGAAAACGATCAGCATGAAGATACCGATTTCCAGCCCGAACATCGCGCGCAGCGGGTCGCGGAACAACATGATGATCACGAGCAGAAGTGGCAGCAGCGGCAGGGCGAGGAAGAGGTCGGTCAGGCGCATGAGCAACCCGTCGAGCCGTTTCCAATAGCCCGCCAACACGCCGATGAAGGTGCCCACGATGAGCGAGAGCCCCATGGCGGTCAGACCTACAGAGATGGATACGCGCCCGCCTGACAGCATCCGCGCGAGCATATCGCGGCCCAACTGGTCAGCCCCGAAGGGATGCGCCCATGAGGGACCCGTGTTGCGGGCGCGGATGTCGATATGGGTCGGGTCTAAGGTCCACAGGAAGGGGCCGAGATAAACCGCGAGGATGATAAAGACGAAGAAGATCAGCCCCGCCATCGCACCCTTGTGGGTTTTGAACTGGTCCCAGACATCCAGCCACTGATTGCGCGGCTTGGGCGTCGCGTGGGCGGCGTCGAGGCTTGCGGGTGTAGGATTTTGCGCCATGTCAGTCATACCGGATGCGGGGATCGAGGACGCCGTAAAGAATGTCCGCGATCAGGTTAAAGAGCACGATGAGCACCGCGAAGATGAAGGTCACTGTCTGCACCATCGGTGCATCGGCGGAGTAGATCGCGATGATCAGAAGCTGGCCGAGGCCGTTCACCTGAAATACTTGCTCGGTGATGATCGCCCCGCCGAAGATGGTGGGCACGCCAAGGGCGATCACGGTAACGACGGGGATCATGGAGTTGCGCACAACGTGAAGCAGCACCACGACCCTTTCGCTCATCCCCTTGGCCCGCGCGGTGCGCACGTAGTCCTGATTGAGATTGTCGAGCGTGGAGGCGCGCATGAAGCGGCTCACCTGCGCGGCGTTGTAGAGGGTGAGGACGAAAACGGGCATGGCCATCTGTTTGACCTGCAACATGAAGGTCTCCCAGTTGCGCACTTCCAAGGTGGTGTCATAGATCGAGGGGAACCAGCCGAGGATCACCGAGAAGATCACGATGAGCAACACGCCCGAGAAGAAGGTGGGAATGGAGAAACCGACCATCGAGACGAATGTGCCGATCTGGTCGAACCATGAATATTGCTTGTAGGCCGAGTAGATGCCGATGGGCACGGCAATGAGCGTGGCAAAGACATAGGACAGGCCCACGACCCAGAGCGTCTGCGGCAGGCGCTCGTAAACGGTGTCCATAACGGGCGCGCGGTTCTGGAAGGAGATAACGCGCTGCATATCCGCTGAAAAACTCGTGCCGAAGAGGTGGTCCCACATCACCAGCGGCTCGACGAAGAAGAACTGCTTGAGCCATGCGAGATAGCGCACCATCACGGGCTCGCCGAGGCCAAGCGCCTCGCGCATACGCTGTTTTACCTCGTCGGGGACGGTGAGCGGGATGGAGGACATGGGATCGCCTGGTGCCAGATCAAGCAGCAGGAAGATCACCAAAGAGATGAACAGAAGCGTCGGAATGGCGAGCAAGAGCCGACGGATCGTATAGTTGAGCATGAGCGGCGCCTCGGTTCAGGTCTTTTTCAGTTGGTTGTGGCGAGTGGGGGGAGGGGGCGCCGTTACAGCGGCACCCCCAAATGTCGTGGGTCGGATCACATCTCTGCGCGATACCAGTCAGCAGCATTCCAGAGCTCGGAATCCCACGTGTTGAGGATCACGCCGCCCAGCGTGTTGGAGTGGGCGGAAACGCGGCCACGGTCGACCAGCGGGATGATGACATACTCTTGCATCAGCATGTCGTTCATCGCCTTGGCGAGTTCCGCGCGCTTGTTGATGTCACCTGTGCCTGCCATTTCGGCGATCAGCGCGTCATATTCCTCGGAGCAGAAGCGCGGCATGTTGTTGCCCTGCCACTGCGTTTCGGGGCGCGGAGCCTGCTCACATGCCCAGTTGGCCATGTAGGCTTCGGGGTCGGTGCCGTCGAAGTTGTTGGCATACATTTCCACGTCTGCGTAGAACTTCTGGAACGTGTCGGGCGAGCCCGCATCGCCGCCGAAGAACACCGAGGAGTCGATGTTGCGAAGCTCGGTTTCAACACCGATTTCGGTCCACCACTGCTTGATGATCGCTTGGAAATCCTGACGCACGGCGTTGGTCGAGGATTGGAACAGCAGCGCAAGGTCTTTACCGTCTTTCTCGCGGATGCCGTCACCGTCGCTGTCGACCCAGCCAGCCTCTTCGAGGAGAGCTTTCGCGCCTTCGATGTCCTGCGTCAGGCAGGCGTCGTTGGCGGTCGAGGCGTAGATTTCGGGTGCGGGCAGCACGTTACACGTCGCGCGGCCTGCGGTGCCGTAACCGATTTCAACCAGAAGGTCGCGGTCGATGGCCATGGAAAGCGCCTGACGCACAGCCTTGTCCGAGAGGATCGGGTGCGGATGCGCGGCGGTGGCGCGTTCTTCGCCAAGTGCGGGATCGGGATCGGTCATGTTGACCATGATCCGCTCGACGAGTGTGCCGAAGGCGGAGACCACCTTACCCTGACCTTTGCTTTCCATATCGGACAGCACATCGGGGGAAAGTTGCAGGTTCCATGCGTAGTCGAATTCGCCCGTTTCCAGAACGGCACGACCAGCAGCCGCGGCATCACCGCCACCTTTGAGCGTAGCGGTCGCAAAGGCGGGCTTTGCAGGGTCGCGGTAGTTGGGGTTGGCGGACAGGGACGCCACGTCGTTGGTCTTGAATTCGTCAACAACGAAGGGGCCTGTGCCGATGGGCGCGAAGTTCTCTTCGGTGCACGACGCCATCGCTTCACCCACACAGTTCTCGAACTGGGCTTTCTGGATGATCGGGGCTTGTGCGCCAACGAAGGGACCATAGGGGAAGGGCTTGGGCACGCCGAATTTGACCACAACGGTCAGATCGTCGGGGGTCTCGACCGCCACCACGTCGTTGTATTTCTCAGACTGCGAGCAGCCGCCGCCTTCAGAGGTACAGTATTCCCATGTGAATTTCACATCTTCGGAGGTGAGTGGCTTGCCGTCGGACCACTTCAGACCCTCTTTGAGCTTCCATGTAATCTGCGTCAGATCCTCGGACACGCCGCCGTTTTCAACGGTGGGAACGCTCTCGGCGAGGAAGGGGACCATGTTGCCGCCTTCGTCGTAACGCGCAAGCGGTTCAAGGACGAGCGAAGCGGCTTCGAGTTCTTTCGTGCCACCCGACAGATAGGGGTTCATCGTGGAGGGCGCTTGCCAATAGATGATGTTGACGTGGCCATCGGCCCCGCGCTCTGCAAAGGCTGCGGGCGTAAAGGCAAATGCCGCCGCCGCGCCTAGTAGGGCTGTTCTAAACTTCATAAGATTCACTCCTTGTTGGATGCTCTTGTTGTCCTCGAATACCGGCACGGTTAGTCCGCGCTCTCTTGTATGTTCGTGACTGCGCTTTGTGTCTCCGCCTCCTGCGCCGCCTTTCCTGCCTCGGTGTAGAGGTGGCAGGCCGTGACATGGCCAGGTTTGATTTCGGTCGAGACGGGGTCCACTTCGCGACAGATGTCCATCACCTTGGGACAGCGCGTGCAGAAGTTGCAACCCTTGGGCGGATTGGAAGGGGAGGGCACGTCGCCTTGCAGGATGATGCGCTCCACCTTGTCCTCGATCCACGGATCGGGTTCGGGAACGGCGGACAAAAGTGCCTGAGTATAGGGGTGCGCGGGCGCGGAATAGAGCGTCTCGCGGTCGGCCAACTCGACAATACGGCCCAGATACATCACCGCCACGCGGTCGGCGATATGGCGGACCATCGACAGGTCGTGCGAGATGAAGAGGTAGGTCAGGCCGAACTCTTCCTGCAAATCTTCCAGAAGGTTAACGACCTGCGCCTGAATGGAAACGTCCAGCGCGGCAATCGGCTCGTCGCAGACGATGAACTTCGGATTGAGGGCAAGCGCGCGAGCGATGCCGATCCGCTGGCGCTGACCACCCGAGAACTCGTGCGGGTAGCGGCTGGCGAAGTCACGGTTAAGACCAACCGCATCCATCAACTCCAGAACCTTCTCGCGCTTCTCGGACTTGCCCATGTTGGTATGCTCGTCGAGCGGCTCACCGATGATGTCGCGCACTTTCATGCGGGGGTTGAGGCTGGCTTGCGGGTCTTGGAACACCATCTGCATGGTCGTGCGCATCTCGCGCAGATCGGGCTGCGGCACGGCCCCGATTTCGCGACCGTCCAGTGTGATGGAGCCGCTGGTAATATCGTAAAGGCGCAAGATCGCGCGCCCTGCGGTGGATTTCCCGCAACCGGATTCGCCCACGAGACCAAGGGTTTCTCCCTCGATGATGTCGAAGGATATTCCGTCCACGGCTTTCACTTCACCCACTTTCTTGCGGAAGACGCCCGCATGGATGGGGAAGTGCATCTTCAGATCGCGGACCACGACGAGAGGGGTGGCATCGCCATTGTCAAACATCGCGCGGACCTCCTGTGTCGACATCGTAGAAACAGGCCACATCATGTCCGGCACCCACATCATAGCGCGCTGGATTTTCGCGGTCGCAACGCTCGAAACGGTTCGGGCAGCGGTCACGGAAGGGGCAAGCGACTGGCGGGCCGATCAGGATCGGCGGTTGCCCCTCGATCACCTCAAGGCGCGCGGCCCGTTCCCCGCGCACGCGCGGCATGGTTTGCAGCAGGGCGCGGGTGTAGGGGTGGCGGGGGTTCTTGAACAACTCGCGGATGGGCGCGTGTTCGACGATCTGGCCGCCATACATCACCATCACACGATCCGCGATGCCCGCAATCACGCCAAGATCATGGGTGATCCAGATCACGGCCATGCCGAGTTTGTCGCGCAGCTCGTGCATGAGTTCGAGGATTTGCGCCTGAATGGTCACGTCGAGCGCCGTGGTCGGCTCGTCGGCGATTAGCACTTCGGGGTCACAGGCCAGCGCCATGGCGATCACCACCCTTTGCCGCATCCCGCCCGAAAACTGGTGGGGGAAGTCCTTGAGGCGGCGTTCGGCGTCGGGAATGCCGACGAGTTCGAGCAACTCCTTGGCCCGTACGCGCGCTTGCGCCTTGTCCATTCCCATGTGTTTGCGCAGCGGCTCCATCAACTGGAAACCCACGGTAAAAACAGGGTTGAGCGAGGTCATAGGGTCTTGGAACACGAAACCGATCCGCGCACCGCGAATCGCGCGCAGATCGTCTTCGCTCGCGGTCAGCAGGTTCTGGCCACCAAATGTCACCGAAGTGCCCGTCACCTTTGCAGGCGGGCTTGGCACAAGGCCGATCAGCGACATCATGGTCACGGATTTCCCTGACCCGCTTTCGCCCACAACGCCTAAAAGTTCACCAGGCTTGAGCGAAAAGGAGACAGAGTTGACAGCATGAACCTCGCCCGTGCGCGTGGAAAACACGGTTTTCAGGTCCTGCACATCAAGCACAGGTGTGGCCCCATCGGCCATATCATGACCCCCCAGACTGTTGGTCTTGTTCATTTTTCTTCGTTTCCGCCTCGTTTCGGACGGCTTATTGAGGAAACGGTAACAGAGATGCAAAATGCCGCAAGAGGTTACGTTGAGTGGAAGGTCACTTTTTTGACCTTTCGATCAATCAGGCGTCATCCCGCCTTGACGCCACTTGTCGCGAGGATCACTCTCGCCTCAAGAGATCCCCCTCAACATAAGGAGCCTGTCATGCCCGTCAAAAACCGTCTTGCGGAAATGTTACCCGAAATCACCGAATGGCGTCGCGATTTCCACGAAAACCCCGAATTGATGTTCGAACTGCCCCGCACCTCCGCGAAGGTTGCTGATCTGCTGCGGTCGTTCGGGTGTGATGAAGTGGTTGAGGGCATCGCAAAGACGGGCGTGGTCGGTGTGATCAAGGGCAAGTCCAACACCTCTGGCCGCACCATCGGTCTGCGCGCGGATATGGATGCGCTGCCCATTATGGAGGCGACGGGGGTCGAATACGCCTCGAAGAACCCTGGCGTTATGCACGCCTGCGGTCATGACGGGCATACCTCGATGCTTCTGGGCGCAGCCAAATATCTCGCCGAGACACGCAATTTCGACGGCACCGCCGTGGTTATCTTCCAGCCTGCCGAAGAGGGCGGCGGCGGTGGTCGTGTGATGTGCGAAGAGGGGCTGATGGAGCGGTTCAAGATCGATGAGGTCTACGGCATGCACAACTGGCCCGGCTATCCCGTGGGCAAATTCGCCATTCGCTCGGGCCCGTTCTTCGCCGCAGCCGATGAATATGTCATCACCATCGAGGGCAAAGGCGGCCACGCGGCCAAACCGCATGAGGCCATCGACAGCACGGTTGTTGCCTCCCATGTCGTTATCGCCCTGCAAACCATCGCGTCGCGCAATGTCGATCCCACCGAACAGGTCGTGGTCTCCGTGACGTCTTTCGAGACGTCATCCAAGGCGCACAACGTCATTCCGCAACGAGTCACGCTCAAAGGCACCTGCCGCACGCTCAAAAACGAGATTCGCGATCAAGCCGAGAAACGCATTACCGAAATCGCCACGGGAATTGCTGCGAGTTTTGGTGCGGTGGCGACGGTGGACTACCATCGCGGCTATCCCGTCATGGTTAACCACGAGCGCGAAACCGAATTTGCCGTCGAGGCGGCGACAAAAATTGCGGGCGAGTGCGTGGAAAGCCCTCTCGTAATGGGCGGCGAGGATTTCGCCTATATGCTGGAAGCCCGTCCGGGTGCTTATATCCTTGTGGGTAACGGCGACACCGCTCCTGTTCACCATCCCGAATTCAACTTCAACGACGAGGCAATCCCTGCGGGATCGTCGTGGTATGTCGAGATGGTCGAGAGCCGTCTGGCGGGGTAAGGGCCTGCGCGGGCAAGGAAGTTCGCGCGTTTGAAACGATCGGGCGCGGGCAGATTTGTCCGCGCTTTTTCCTGCGCGTCTTACCCGCCCGTGTGGCTCATGTGGCGGGAGACCTGACCGTCGGCCCGTTGGCGCGAATAGTCGAAATCGTGGCCCTTTGGTTTGCGGGCAATGGCATCCTCGATCGCGCGGATTAGCGGGGCGTCGTCCTCGGGCGAGGCGCGCATGATGTCGCGCAGGGAGGCATTGTCCTCCTGTCCCAGACACATGAACAACTCGCCCGTGCAGGTCATCCGCACGCGGTTGCAGCTTTCGCAGAAATTGTGGGTGAGCGGCGTGATGAAACCGATCTTCTGCCCCGTTTCCTCCAGCCGCACATAACGTGCGGGGCCGCCTGAGCTTTCATCGAGATCGGTGAGCGTGTAGCGCGCCGCCAGATCACCGCGCAAATCATCGAGCGACCAGTATTGCCCGACGCGATCCTCGTTACCCAAGTCGCCCATTGGCATGACTTCGATAAAGGTCAGGTCCATATCTTCGCGCGCGCACCAGTCGGCAAGCGTGAATAACTCGTCCTCGTTGAAGCCTTTGAGCGCGACCGTGTTGATCTTCACTCGAAGGCCCGCGTTGCGCGCCGCATCGATGCCCTTAAGCACTTGATCGAGCCGGCCCCAACGGGTGACGCGGGCGAATTTCTCCGCGTCGAGCGTGTCGAGAGAGACATTGATCCGCCGAACTCCCGCCGCATAGAGGTCATCCGCGAAACGCGCCAGTTGCGAACCGTTGGTGGTGACGGTCAGTTCCTTGAGCGCGCCGCTGTCCAGATGCCGCGACATGGCGCGGAAAAAGGTCATGATCCCGCGCCGCACCAGAGGTTCGCCGCCGGTGATGCGCAGTTTTTCGACACCCAGCCCGATGAACGTGGAACACATGCGGTCCAGCTCTTCGAGGGTCAGCAATTCTTTTTTCGGCAGAAAGGTCATGTTTTCCGCCATGCAATAGACACAGCGGAAATCGCAGCGATCCGTCACCGACACCCGCAGATAGGTGATCGGTCGGGCAAACGGGTCGATGAGGCGGGGCGTTGCGGATGTCATGCGGGGCAATCTAGGGCGCTTTGGCAGTGTCGCCAAGCCTTTCAGCCATCACTTGCGCGAGACTGCACCACACGGCGCACCATGCTGGCGCGTTTGCGGTCATGTTTGCCGAGGCTCTTGAGCCATGTATCGGCCATGCGCGACACGTCTTTGTCACTGTCTTCAAGCGCATGGGTGAGCCAGTAGAGCACATCGTCGATGGCGTTGACTTCCGCCTCGGATGGGTGGGCGAGTTTCGCCAGCGGCAGGGAGAGGCCAAGGGCGGCGCGGCGGTCCAGAACGCGTTCGGATTTGGCAAGCGTATGGACGGTCTCCATCCGCGACAGGTCGGTGACGATCCTGCGCGCACCGGCGGCGGCCAGCGCGTCCAGTTCGGCCCAGTTGGCCGCCTCGGAAATCCATGCGCAAATCTGGTCCCAGATTTCGGCATCGTCCTTGATCCGCGCTTGGGTCAGAAGTTTCGCCGCCATGATGCGGGCTTCGAACGGGCCATCGACCCAAAGCGCGCGTGCCAGTGCGAGGCGTTCAGGAGCGTCGATCTCCTGACGCCAGCTGCGCGCGAGTTCTTCCATCGCCTGCGGGGCCACGCCGAGATAGCTGCCTGCGCCGAAGCGGTTTTCCAATTCGGTCGCGCGGGCCGTATCGGCGTGGGTCATGAGCGCTCCGAGCGCGTCGTCAAACATCATGGGACAGCTTTCCTTCCAGCCGGGTCTTTCCAGCAGACCATTTACAGGCGGTGATAGATGAGAGTGCCGCGCCGCGCAACGTGCCATTGGGCCACAGCGGGCGTGCCCGACAGGTGTCCGACATAAGTCCGACGCGGAGCCGACCGGTCTGTGAGGGGCAAAATGGGCCAGTGTCGCCCGCTCATTCCACCGTCACGGATTTCGCCAGATTGCGCGGCTGGTCCACATCCGTGCCCTTGGCGACCGCCGTGTGATAAGCGATGAGCTGGGCAGGAATGGCGTAGAGCAAGGGGGCGAAAAGGTCGGGCACTTCGGGCATTTGCACCGTTTGCCAGACGCCCTCGGAAGCCACTTCCAGCCCCTTGCGGTCGGAGACCAGAAGCACCTTTCCGCCGCGCGCCATGACCTCTTGCATGTTCGACACGGTCTTATCGAAAAGCGCGTCATGCGGGGCGAAAACGATGACGGGTGTGTGGCTGTCGATCAGGGCAATCGGTCCGTGTTTCAATTCGCCGGATGCATAGCCTTCTGCGTGTATGTAGCTGATTTCCTTGAGTTTCAACGCGCCTTCGAGAGCGAGCGGATACATCATGCCGCGACCGAGGAAGAGAATGTCCTTGGCCTCGGAGAGCGTGTTGGAAATGGTGTTCAGCGTCTCGTCCAGATCCAGTGCACGGGTCAGAAGACCGGGCAGGCTGCGCAGTTCCGTAAGCCGTTTCGACAGCGTGTCTCCGTCGATTTCTCCGCGCTGGTGGGCGGCCTCCAAAGCGAGCAGCGCCAGAACGGTCAGCTGGCAGGAGAAGGCCTTGGTGGAGGCCACGCCGACCTCGACACCGGCCAGAATCGGCAGCGCAATGTCGCTTTCGCGTGCGATGGAGCTTTCTGCGACATTGACCACGGAGACGATTTTATCCGCCTTGTCCGACATATATCTGAGTGCGGCCAAAGTGTCCGCCGTTTCCCCCGACTGACTGACAAAAATCGCGAGAGTTCGGGCACTTACGGGCGGTTCGCGGTAGCGGAATTCGGAGGCCACGTCGATCTCCACAGGGATGCGGGCCACCTGTTCGAACCAGTATTTTGCCGTAAAGCAGGCGTAATAGGCCGTGCCGCAAGCCACCATCACGATGCGGTCGAAGGCGGAGAAATCAAGGCCGGGGTCGGGCAGGGTGATGCCCGTTTCATCGGCGTTGAGATAATAGGCCAGCGCTTCGGAAATCACGGTCGGTTGTTCCGCAATTTCCTTGGCCATGAAGTGTTTGTGGCCGGCTTTTTCGATCCGTGCGGCATCCATAGCGATGGTGCGGCGGGGGCGTTGGACCTGTGCGCCGGTTGCGTCGAAAATATCGACCCCGTCACGGGTCAGAATGGCGCGGTCACCCTCGTCGAGATAGGTGATCTGGTCGGTCATCTGTGCCAGAGCGATGGCGTCGGAGCCCACGAACATCTCGCCCTTGCCGTGACCGATGGCCAGAGGCGAGCCCTTGCGTGCAGCGACCAGAAGATCGTCTTCGCCATCAAAGAGAAAGCACAGCGCAAACGCCCCTTCGAGCCCGTCAATCGTGGCCATCGCCGCGTCCACAGGGGCTTTGCCCGCATCCATGTAGCTCTGGCAGAGCAGGGCCACGGTCTCCGTGTCTGTTTCCGTCGCCGCAGGGTAACCTTTCGCGGCCAGATCGGTGCGCAATTCGCGGAAATTCTCGACGATCCCGTTATGCACCACCGCAACGGGGCCCGCCTTGTGCGGGTGGGCGTTGGTCACGGTCGGCGCACCATGGGTGGCCCAGCGGGTGTGGCCGATGCCAGACTTGCCCGCGAGCGGATTGTGGACCAACTCGTCGGAGAGGTTCACCAGCTTTCCAACCGCGCGGCGGCGGTCGAGCGTACCGTTGTTGACTGTGGCGATACCCGCACTGTCATAGCCGCGATATTCGAGGCGTTTGAGGGCTTCCACGAGAATAGGCGCAACTTCATGGGTTCCCAGAACCCCTACAATACCGCACATTTTACTAACCTTTTTGCTGCTTTTTCTTCGCGGACTTTAACTTTTCGAACATTCGCACGGCGAGGCCCGGTTTGTTGACCTGCTTGGCGCGACCAAGTGCCAAGGCACCCGCTTCTACGTCGGATGTGATCACCGAACCACTCGCGGTCATGGCTTCGTCGCCGAGGGTGACGGGGGCGACGAGCATGGTGTTGGAGCCGATGAAGGCGTTGCGACCCACGGTGGTGCGATGTTTGAACACGCCGTCATAGTTACAGGTGATCGTGCCCGCGCCGACATTGGTTCCGTCCCCGATATCCGCGTCGCCGATATAGGTGAGGTGGTTGACCTTGGTGCCTTCGCCGATCTGCGCATTCTTGATCTCGACGAAATTGCCGATATGGGCGTTGTTGGCCAGTTCCGCACCTGGGCGCAGGCGGGCATAGGGGCCAACGGTCGCGCCCATGGAAACATGGCAGCCCTCTAGGTGGGAAAAAGCGCGAATGCGGGCGGTGCTTTCCACCGTCACGCCCGCGCCGAAGACCACGTGCGGCTCCACTTCCGCGTCGCGGCCCAGATAGGTGTCGAGGGAGAAGAAGACCGTCTCGGGAGCGGTCAGCGTCACGCCGTTTTCCAGCGCTTCCTCGCGCTTCATCTGCTGGAACACGGCCTCGGCGCGGGCCAGTTCCGCGCGGGTGTTGATACCCAGCGTCTCGCGTTCTTCACAAGCAACGGCGGTCGCTGTCTTTCCGTTTTTCCAAGCGATTTCAACGATGTCAGGCAGGTAGTACTCCCCCGCCGCATTGTCGTTTCCAACCTCGTCTATGAGCGCAAACAGCGTCGCGGCATCCGCACAAACAACGCCAGAGTTGCAGAATGTGATCGCGCGTTCGGCTTCATCGGCGTCCTTGAATTCTACGATGCGCGAAAGGCGGTCGCCCTCCATGACAAGTCGGCCATAGCGGGCGGGGTCGGCGGCTTCAAAGCCCAGCACAACAACGTCATGGGTGGCGCGTGCCGCCTTCATCCGCTCCAGCGTTTCGGCCGAGACAAAGGGGGTGTCGCCATAGAGGACAAAGGCATCACCCTCGTAATCGGCCAGTGCGTCGCGGGCTTGGGCGACGGCATGGGCGGTGCCTAGTTGTTCGTTCTGACGGGCGATGGTGATTTCGGGGTCAATGGCCTCAGCCGCCGCGGCAACCGTATCGCCGCCATGACCGACCACAACCACTTTCGCACTGGGTTCCAGCGCCTCACCTGCCGCCAAAGCATGTGCAAAAAGCGGCGCATTGCCGATCTTGTGCAACACCTTTGGAAGGTCCGAGTTCATTCGGCTGCCTTGCCCTGCTGCAAGGATGATGAGCGCATTCGCCATAGTCTTCGTCCCGATCTGCTCTTTTCTTTATGTGACTGCCGTTTTACCCAAGGGGGGAATAGCCGCAAGGGGCGGGGCTTCACTAATTCTGACGCCACATTACACCTGCGGGCAGAGATTTGCCTATGCGCATTTCAGGGTGCAGCCAGTGGAGAGTTTTCATGCGGACGGTGATTTTCGATCTCGACGGAACGTTGGCGGATACGTCGGCAGACCTGATTGCCTCGGCCAATGCCTGTTTTCGCGGGATGGGCTATGGCGATGTGCTCGATCCCGTAGCGGATGCGCGCACGGCGTTTCGAGGCGGGCGCGCGATGTTGCGGCTCGGGTTCTCGCGGATGCGCGCGGAGGTGTCCGAGGAAGCGGTGGATGCGCAATATCCCGTCTTGCTCGATGCCTATGCCAGCGCCATTGACGTGCATACGCGGCTCTATGACGGGGCGGTGGACGCGGTGGTGCATCTCAAACGCGCGGGCTATGCCGTGGGTATCTGCACAAACAAGCCTGAGGCGCTCGCGGATCGTTTGTTGGTCTCGCTCGGTGTGCGCGATCTCTTCAGCTCGATGATCGGAGCGCAGACGGTCGGCGTCGCAAAGCCAGATCCCAAGCCATATATCGCCGCCGTCGAAGAGGCGGGCGGGACGGTGTCACAAAGCTATCTCGTGGGCGACACAGAGACCGACCGCGAGACAGCCCGCGCGGCGGGTGTGCCCTGTGCGCTCGTGACATTCGGGCCTGACGGTGCGGCGGTGGCCGAGCTTGAGCCAGAGGCATTACTGCCGTCTTATCAAATGCTTGGATCGGTGACGAAGGCGTTAATCGGATGACAGACGTGGTATTTTCAGGGCAGTTCACGCAGCAGGAATCGCTGTCGGACGAGGCGATTGCGCGGGCGGTCGAGGTGATGCGCACGGGACGGCTGCACCGCTACAATACAGTTGGCGACGAGATCAGCGAAGTATCGCGACTCGAAGAGGAATTTGCCGCGTTCACAGGGGCAAAATACTGTCTGGCCGTGGCGTCGGGTGGCTACGCCATGGGCTGCGCGCTCAGGGCGGTTGGCGTGGAACAGGGCGCGCCAGTGCTCACCAATGCGTTTACTCTTGCGCCTGTTCCCGGGGCGATTGCTTCGGTCGGTGGTGCCCCCGTGTTCGTCGGTGTGACAGAAGATTTGGTGATCGACCTTGAGGATCTCGCGCTCAAAATCGAGGACAGCGGGGCGCGGGTTCTGATGCTGTCGCACATGCGTGGACACATCGTTGATATGGACGCGCTGATGGTGCTGTGCGACGCGCATGGTGTGACGGTGATCGAGGACTGCGCACACACAATGGGCGCGGCGTGGGACGGGGTGCCATCAGGGCGGCACGGTGCGATTGCCTGCTATTCGACGCAGACCTACAAACACATCAATTCGGGGGAGGGCGGTTTGATCGTCACCGACGATCCCGATCTGGCCGCGCAAATGGTGCTATTGTCGGGTTCTTACATGCTATACCCGCGCCATACCGCTGCACCTGCGCCTGAAGTGTTCGAAAAGTACAAGTTTGACACGCCAAATGTGTCGGGGCGGATGGACAATCTTCGCGCCGCCATCCTGCGCGCACAGCTCCCCGACCTTCCCCGAAAAGTAGCGCAGTGGAATAAGCTCTACCGCGCGGTGGAGGCGGGGCTAGAAGGGTGCAACGGGGTCTCCATGATTGCCCGTCCCGCGAAGGAACATTTCGTCGGCTCCTCGATCCAGTTCCTGCTGACCGAATGGGAGGACGCGCGGATCGAGGCGCTTGTCGCGGCCTGTGCTGCGCGCGGCGTGGAGTTGAAATGGTTCGGCGCGCCCCAGCCGCAGGGGTTCACCTCGCGCTATGACAGTTGGCACTACGCGAAGGCTCAGCGTCTTCCCGAGAGCGACCGTGTGTTGCGTGCGATCATGGATATGCGGCTGCCGCTCACCTTTAGTGAGGCGGATTGCACGCTCATCGCGCAGATTATCCGCGAGGAGATAGCGCGCCTGTGAGTGCGCCCCCAAACCCTAAGTAAAATACTAGGGTATCTGTGATAGGCAGTGGCTCGAATCGAAAAGGTGCGGTGCGGCCGCTGCTTTTTTTGTGTGCGACGTGATCACAATCGACAGAATGCGCCAAACCCCCGTCTTTACAGGGATAAAAATCGGTCGGTTTGGTTGACCACATGGGCGGGGAGGGCTAAACCACGACAAGCTTAAGCACGCGCACCTGTGCAACCTGTTCGTCGGGTTCCGGTCCGCAACTCAAGGAGCCGCTCGTGGAAGACTTGCTTCGGGAATATCTCCCCATCGTCATTTTCCTCGGCCTCGCCATCGCGCTAGGCCTCGTGTTCATCTTCGCAGCCATCATTATCGCCGTTCGTAATCCCGACCCTGAAAAAGTGTCGGCTTATGAGTGCGGGTTCAACGCATTCGACGACGCTCGGATGAAATTCGACGTCCGCTTCTATCTGGTGTCGATCCTGTTCATCATTTTCGATCTCGAAATCGCTTTCCTCTTCCCATGGGCTGTTGCCTTTAAGGATGTGGGGCTGGTCGGGTTCTGGTCGATGATGGTGTTCCTTGGCGTGCTGACGGTGGGCTTTGCCTACGAATGGAAGAAGGGGGCGCTGGAATGGGCGTGATGACTTCGCAGAATACCGCTGGGGCCGATCCCGAGCATGCCGTTCAGGCGCTCAACAAGGATCTGCAGGACAAGGGATTTCTGCTGACCTCCACCGAGGACATTATCAACTGGGCCCGCACAGGGTCTTTGCACTGGATGACCTTTGGTCTGGCCTGTTGCGCTGTGGAGATGATGCACACCTCCATGCCGCGCTACGACCTTGAGCGTTACGGCACCGCGCCGCGTGCGTCTCCGCGCCAGTCCGATCTGATGATCGTGGCGGGCACGCTGACCAACAAGATGGCACCCGCGCTGCGCAAGGTTTACGACCAAATGCCCGAGCCGCGCTACGTGATCTCCATGGGGTCCTGTGCCAACGGTGGTGGATACTACCACTATTCCTATTCGGTCGTCCGTGGGTGTGACCGCGTTGTGCCTGTGGATGTCTACGTTCCGGGCTGCCCGCCGACTGCGGAAGCCCTGATGTATGGCATCCTCCAGTTGCAGCGCAAAATGCGCCGCACCGGCACGATTGCGCGCTAAGGAGAGAGCGGATGAGCCAAGCACTGAAAGATCTGGCCGAACACATTGAGCTCAAACGCCCTCAGGACGTGGTGTCCACAGAGGTCGCTTTTGACGAGTTGACGGTTACGGTGAAAGCCAATCGCATTGTCGATTTCGTCGATTTCCTGAAGTCGGATGCGACCTGCAAGTTTTCGACGCTGGTCGATCTGACGGCGGTGGACTACCCCGCGCGCTCCGCGCGGTTCGATGTCGTCTATCACTTCCTGTCGATGTATCAGAACCAACGTATCCGCGTGAAAACGGCGGTGGACGAGGATGAGAGCATCCCGTCGATCACTGCCATTCATCCTTCTGCGGGTTGGTTCGAGCGTGAGGTCTACGACATGTTCGGGATCATTTTCTCGGGCCATGGCGATTTGCGTCGTCTTCTGACGGACTACGGGTTTAGCGGCCATCCGCTGCGCAAGGACTTCCCGACGACGGGTTACACCGAAGTGCGCTATGACGAAGAGCTCAAGCGCGTGGTTTATGAGCCTGTGAAGCTTACGCAGGAATTCCGCCAGTTCGACAACCTCTCGCCGTGGGAGGGTGCGCACTATGTCCTTCCCGGTGACGAGAAGAGCGACAGCGAAAAGGCGGGGGCATAAGAGCGTGAAGCTGGAGCAGACACTCATGTTCTGTGTTGGTGCAACGAAAGCCGGGACGTCCTGGCTTTACCAGTATTTGCACGGACACGACGAGTGCGCGCTCGGCGCGGTCAAGGAGTTGCACTATTTCGATAGTCTCGACCTTGATAACGCAGGCTTTGCTCTAAAGGCTCTGGAGAAACAGGCCGCGAAGTGGCGTGCGGTTGCCGCTGCTGCCAATGGCGGTGAACGCGACGCGGCGCTTGACCGTGTGTGCGATGCCGAATTGCTGGGCGAGTTGATCGCACAGGGTGAAGAAAACACCGACGGCTATGTGGCCTATCTGACACGCCACGCGGATGGCAAAAAGCTGGTGGCAGATCTGACGCCCGCCTATGCGCTGCTTTCAGAAGAGCGTCTGGCGCAGATGGCTGATCTGGCACCCGATGTGCGAGTGGTCTTTATTATGCGCGACCCGCTTGATCGTCTGTGGAGCCACGTGCGGATGAATGCCAAGCGGCGCCTGAAGCCAGGTCAGGACATTGCGCAGAAATCGCGCAACATCCTCAACCGCGCCGTGCGAAAGAATATGGAAGAGGGGATCGTTGCTCGTGGCGACTATCCCGTGATCGTGGAGAAGCTGAAACGGGCCGTGCCCGCCGACCGCCTCCACATCACCTTCTTCGAGGAGATGATCACCCCGCAGGGTGTTCAGAATTTGTGTGACTTCCTCGGCCTCACCTACCAGCCCGCGCAGACGGAGAAGCGGGTGCACGAGGGGATCGCCGTGAAAATGAATGACGGGCAGAAGCGGGCCGCGCAGGACTACCTCGCGCCGCATTATGCCTATGTAGAAAAGACTTTCGGCCCGCTGCCCGAGCGCTGGCAGGCCAACTGGAGAAAGGTCTGATGATGGACGGAAATCTGGGCGACGTGCAAACGGGCGAACAAAAGATCCGCAATTTCAACATCAACTTCGGCCCGCAGCACCCTGCGGCGCACGGGGTACTTCGGATGGTTCTGGAGCTTGATGGCGAGATCGTGGAACGCGCCGATCCGCATATCGGGCTGCTGCATCGCGGCACCGAGAAGTTGATGGAAAGCCGCACCTACCTGCAAAACCTGCCCTATCTCGACCGCCTCGACTACGTGGCGCCGATGAATCAGGAGCACGCATGGTGCATGGCGATTGAACGGCTCGCTGGCGTTGAAGTGCCGCGCCGCGCCTCTCTTATCCGTGTGCTCTATTCCGAGATTGGCCGTGTGCTGAACCACCTGCTCAACGTCACAACGCAGGCGATGGACGTGGGCGCGCTGACCCCACCGCTTTGGGGCTTTGAAGAGCGCGAAAAGCTGATGATCTTTTATGAGCGGGCCTGTGGCGCGCGTCTGCATGCGGCGTACTTCCGTCCCGGTGGTGTGCATCAGGATCTGACACCCGAGCTTCTCGACGATATCGAGGCATGGGCCGATCATTTCCCCAACGTGCTTGACGACATCCACATGCTGCTGACGGAGAACCGTATCTTCAAACAGCGTAACGCGGATATCGGCATCGTCACCGAAGAGGAAATCCTTGAATGGGGCTATTCGGGCGTCATGGTGCGTGGCTCTGGTCTTGCATGGGACTTGCGTCGCAGCCAGCCCTACGAATGCTATGACGAGTTCGATTTCCAGATCCCGGTCGGTAAGAACGGCGATTGCTACGACCGCTATCTGGTGCGGATGGAAGAAATGACGCAATCCACCTCGATCATCAAACAGGCGATCGAGAAGTTGCGGATGCCCGAAAATCAGGGTGACGTTCTTGCTCGTGGCAAACTCACCCCGCCCAAGCGTGCGGATATGAAGACCTCCATGGAGGCTCTCATTCACCACTTCAAGCTCTACACCGAGGGCTTCAAACTGCCTGAAGGCGAGGTCTATGCCGCCGTGGAAGCGCCTAAGGGCGAATTCGGCGTCTACCTCAACTCCGACGGCACCAACAAACCCTACCGCGCCAAGCTGCGCGCGCCCGGGTTCCTGCATCTTCAGTCGATGGATCACGTCGCCAAAGGCCACCAGCTGGCCGACGTCGCCGCCATCATCGGCACCATGGACATCGTATTTGGGGAGGTGGACCGCTAATGCTGCGCCGTCTGCATCACGAACAGCCCGAGAGCTTTGAATTCACGCCGGCCAACCTTGAGTGGGCCAAGGGTCAGATCACGAAATACCCTGAGGGCCGCGAGCAATCCGCCGTGATCCCGCTTTTGTGGCGCGCCCAAGAGCAAGAAGGTTGGTTGACGAAACCCGCCATCGAATACGTTGGCGACATGCTCGGCATGCCCTACATCCGCGTGCTTGAGGTTGCGACTTTCTACTTCATGTTCCAACTGCAACCGGTTGGTTCTGTGGCCCATATTCAGGTCTGCGGCACGCTGTCGTGCATGATCTGTGGTGCCGAGGATCTGATTGCCGTGTGCAAAGAGAAAATCGCGCCTAACCCTCATGAGGTTTCCGCCGATGGCAAGTTCTCTTGGGAAGAGGTCGAATGTCTTGGTGCCTGTGCGAACGCGCCGATGGCGCAGATCGGCAAGGACTACTACGAGGATCTGACAGCCGAGAATTTCGCCAAGCTGATCGACGACATGGCCGCAGGGCAGGTGCCCTTGCCTGGTCCGCAGAACGGTCGCTACGCCGCCGAGCCGCTGAGCGGTCTGACATCGCTGACCGAACACGAGAGCGGCAGGACACAATATAACGCCTCCGTCCAGCGCGCCGCCGACATTGGCGACACGCTCAAGCGGATCGACGGGACCGAAGTGCCGATCCTGACGCCTTGGGTGGTCAAGGGTGGATCGAAGAAGAAACAGCCGCCGAAAGCCAAAGCGCCCGCGAAATCCGCCGTGCAGCAGGCCGCCGAGGCCAAGAAGGCCGAGCCCAAGCCCGCCGCAAAGGCACCCGCCGACAAGACGGGCGTGCAAAAGCAGCAGGCCACGGCCAAAACCAAGGCAAAACCCGTTGCATCCGCTAAGGACGCTGACACGGGTGAAGTCGCGCTGAAAAAGCCCCGCACGATGAAAGCGCCGCGCAAGGCGGGTGCGGATGACCTTAAGAAGCTCAAGGGCGTTGGCCCGAAGCTTGAAAAGATGCTCAATGATCTGGGCTTCTACCACTACGACCAGATTGCCAAATGGACACCCGAAGAGGTGGCATGGGTTGACGACAACCTGAGTTTCAAAGGCCGTATCGAACGTGACGGCTGGATTGAACAGGCCAAGATACTCGCTGAGGGCGGCGAAACCGAATTCTCGAAACGCGCGAAATACTGACGATCAGATCCGAATAAAGACGGCCGAACATAAAATAATATGGCCGCTTTCCAACAGGGACGAAGGTAAAGGAGAGACGCGATGAGTGAGACCAATGCGGGCAAGATGCCCAAGATCTGGCTGGTCGCCGCGATTTGCGGCGTATTGGCCTTTCTGGCTTTGCTTTTCATTGCAAGCTACTCGACGGGTGCAAGCCTGATCGTTGGCATTCTGGTGGCTGTTCTGGTGGCGATCCTCTTGTGGATTGGTTGGTATGAGGAGGATTCTGAGGCGTCGAATGCGTCAGCTCCTTCCGTCGCTTCCACTGCCGCCGTCGCGTCGTCCGAACCTGCTGTCACTCCCGAGCCTGCGAAAACCGCTGCAACTGATGGCGCACAGACGCCCGTAAGCCAAATGGCGGCAGATACGGACGTGGTGGTGGCAGAAGCTGCTGTAGCAGACACGGCTGAACCTGAAGCGCCCGTGGCGACAAAAGCTCCTGCGAAGAAGGCTCTTGCCAAAACAGCGGCGGCGAAGAAGCCTGCCGCGAAAGCGACCAAGGCCAAGACTGATAAAGCGGCAGATGCAAAAACTGCACCCGCAAAGCCAGCCGCGAAGACCGCGCCGAAACGTGCGCCCGTGGCCAAGGATGGCACACCCGACAATCTCCTGACCGCAGCACGTGCGGACGGGGCCGACGATCTCAAGATGATCAAGGGCGTCGGGCCGAAACTGGAAGCCACGCTCAACGAGCTGGGCATCTACCACTACGACCAGATTGCCGCGCTGCGCAAAAAAGAGCGCGAGTGGCTTGATGATCGTTTGAAGTTTAAAGGACGGATCGACCGCGACGATTGGGTTGGTCAGGCCAAGAAGCTCGCCCGTGGCGAGGCAACCGAATTCTCCAAACGCGCCAAGTACTGACGCGGGACGAGAGTAGAGAAGGATGGGTTCCGAGAAAGAGATCGCAATCGCCAGAAAGGCCCGCATGGTCGGGGTTGTCATGGCGGTAACGATGGTGGTCTGGCTCGGGGCCCAATGGATCGGGGGGAAGATGGGACTGCCTGTGCGGTTCGTCTTCCTTTTCGATCTCGCAGCGCTCGCCGCTTTTGTGTGGGCGTTCGTGAACATTTACCAGATCTGGCGTGCGCGCCAGCAAGGCTGAAGGAAGTAGAGCGATGCTCAAGGATCAGGATCGGATCTTTACCAATATCTACGGGATGCATGACCGCACCCTGAAGGGCGCGCAGGCGCGTGGACATTGGGACGGCACGGCGGCCATCATCAAGAAGGGCCGCGACTGGATCGTGGACCAGATGAAGGCATCGGGCCTGCGTGGTCGTGGCGGCGCGGGCTTCCCGACGGGGCTCAAGTGGTCCTTCATGCCGAAAGAAAGCGACGGGCGCCCCGCCTATCTCGTCATCAACGCTGACGAATCCGAGCCGGGCACCTGTAAAGACCGCGAGATCATGCGTCATGACCCCCACACGCTCGTCGAGGGTGCGCTGATTGCCTCCTTCGCCATGGGGGCCAATGCGGCATACATCTACATTCGCGGCGAATACATCCGCGAGCGCGAGGCGCTTCAGGCCGCGATTGACGAGGCCTATGACGCGGGTCTTCTGGGGCGTAACGCCGCCAAGTCGGGCTGGGATTTCGATCTCTACCTGCACCACGGGGCAGGGGCCTATATCTGTGGCGAGGAAACCGCGCTGCTCGAAAGCCTTGAGGGCAAAAAGGGGATGCCGCGGATGAAGCCGCCGTTCCCTGCGGGCGCGGGTCTCTACGGTTGCCCGACCACGGTGAACAACGTCGAATCCATTGCCGTTGTGCCGACGATCCTGCGGCGCGGGCCTGAGTGGTTTGCGGGCTTTGGTCGTCCCAACAACGCGGGCACGAAGCTGTTCGCCATCTCGGGTCACGTCAACAACCCCTGCGTGGTCGAGGAAGAGATGTCGATCTCCTTCGAGGAACTGATCGAGAAGCATTGCGGCGGCATTCGCGGTGGTTGGGACAACCTTCTGGCCGTGATCCCTGGCGGTTCTTCCGTGCCCTGTGTGCGCGGCGAGAACATGAAAGACGCGATCATGGACTTCGATTACCTGCGCGGTGAGCTTGGCTCCGGCCTCGGCACCGCTGCTGTGATCGTCATGGACAAGTCCACCGATATCATCAAGGCGATCCACCGTCTGTCGAAGTTCTACAAACACGAAAGCTGTGGTCAGTGTACGCCATGCCGCGAAGGCACGGGCTGGATGATGCGCGTGATGGATCGTCTGGTCAAAGGCGAGGCATCGCTGGAAGAAATCGATATGCTTTGGGACGTGACCAAGCAGGTCGAAGGCCACACCATCTGTGCACTCGGTGACGCAGCGGCTTGGCCGATCCAAGGTTTGATCCGCAACTTCCGCGAGGAAATCGAGGATCGCATCAAAGCTACGCAGGCGGGCCGCTCTGGCGCGATGGCGGCGGAGTAAATAATGCATCTCAACGGGCATCATATGGCAACGGTCGATCACGGGGAGCGCAGCTTTGGCTGGGCTGATACCGCTGTGACGGTCTGTGCCGACGCGCTAACACGCGGAGATGCCGTTGAGGATATGGGCCGCGATCTGCGGCCTACGAAAAAGGGCGGAACGCCCGACGTGGATAAGGCGCACGAACGCCTTGCCACACACGACAAACATGGGGACAGCGATCTTGCCTTTGGCGGATCGTATCTGGACGTGGCGCGACTTTTCCAAGTGGAACGTCGCAGACCCATAGCAGAGGAGCTTTTCCCATGACGACGATCAAACAGACGCTTTCAGCACTGGCCTTTGGCGCTGCGTTTCTAGCCCAGCCCGTGAATGCAAACAGTCTTCCGCCCCTCTCCGAGGTGCCCGAGATTGACGATAATATGTTGGCTGTGGCTATGGCCATCGAGATCAGCGACGAATGCCCGACCATTGCGCCGCGCAAGCTCAAAGGGCTCAACTTCCTTTGGTCGCTCAAGACCCGCGCCGCCGAGATGGGATATTCGGACGACGAGATCCGCGCCTATGTCGAGAGTGATGAGGAGAAAGACCGCATCCGAAATGTGGCATTTGACTATGCCCGTGCTCAGGGTGTGGACCCGACAACGGCCCAAGGTCTGTGTGATCTTGGAATGATGGAGATTGCCAAAGGCAGCGTGACAGGATCGCTGCTTCGGGCGAAGTGAATGACGGCCCGCGTGCGCGATTGCATGGCGGACCAAACGGAAATCCGGACGTGAGAGCGTTCGATCAATGCGGGCGGGCGCGGGTGCGCTTCCCACGACAGAACAGGTGATGTGATATGGCAGACACGCGCAAAATCATCATTGACGGCAGCGAGATCGACGTCGATCCGGCCATGACGATCCTTCAGGCCTGCGAGGTCGCAGGGGTCGAAGTGCCGCGCTTTTGCTATCATGAACGGCTCTCGATTGCGGGCAACTGCCGCATGTGCCTCGTCGAGGTTGTGGGCGGACCGCCCAAGCCGACGGCCTCCTGCGCGATGCAGGTGAAAGACCTGCGTCCTGGTCCCGAGGGTCAGCCGCCTGTCGTGAAAACCAACTCGCCGATGGTCAAGAAGGCCCGCGAAGGTGTGATGGAATTCCTGCTCATCAACCACCCGCTCGATTGTCCGATCTGTGACCAAGGTGGCGAATGCGACCTGCAAGACCAAGCCATGGCTTATGGTGTTGATTTCTCGCGCTATCGCGAACCCAAACGGGCTTCGACCGAATTGAACCTCGGTCCGCTCGTTGGCACGGCGATGACCCGCTGTATTTCCTGCACCCGCTGCGTGCGTTTCACGACCGAGGTCGCGGGCATTACACAGATGGGTCAGACAGGGCGCGGCGAGGACAGCGAGATCACCAGCTACCTTGACCAGACGCTTCAGTCGAACCTGCAAGGCAACATCATCGACCTGTGCCCCGTTGGTGCGCTGACGTCGAAGCCTTACGCCTTCACCGCCCGTCCGTGGGAGTTGACCAAGACCGAGACCATCGACGTGATGGACGCACTCGGCTCCAACATCCGCGTAGATACCAAGGGGCGCGAAGTGATGCGTATCCTTCCGCGCAACCATGATGGCGTGAACGAAGAGTGGATCTCGGACAAGACCCGTTTCGTCTGGGACGGCCTGCGTCGTCAGCGTCTCGACGTGCCTTACGTGCGTAAGGACGGTAAACTTCAGAAAGCCACGTGGGACGAGGCGCTTTCCGCCGCCGCCGCTGGCATGAAGGGCAAGAAGGTCGCAGGTCTTGTGGGCGATCTCGCTCCCGTCGAAGCAGCCTTTGCGCTCAAGCAGATGATCGAGAGCATCGGCGGCACCGTCGAGGCCCGCACCGATGGCGCGAAACTGCCTGAGGGCAATCGCTCCGCTTACGTTGGCACGGCGTCCATCGAGGACATCGACAACGCCGACATGATCCAGCTCATCGGCACCAACCCGCGCGACGAAGCGCCTGTTCTGAACGCCCGCATCCGCAAGGCGTGGCTGAATGGCGCGACCGTGGGGCTGATCGGTGAGGCCGTGGACCTGACCTATGACTATGTGCATGTCGGCACGGACCGTGCCGCTCTCGTCGAGACCGCCGAGAAATCCATCTCCAAGGCGACCAAAGAGGGCAAGAACACTGTTGTGATCATCGGTCAGGGCGCTCTGACGGAAGCCGATGGCGAGGCGGTTCTGTCGCAGGCGATGAAACTGGCTGAGAACGCGGGCGCGAAATTCATGGTTCTGCATACCGCTGCGTCTCGCGTGGGCGCGATGGATGTGGGGGCCGCGACCGAAGGTGGTTTGGAAAAGGCGCTCGACGGGGCAGAGGTGATCTACAACCTCGGTGCTGACGAAGTTGAAATTTCCGACGGGGCCTTCGTGATCTATCAAGGTTCGCATGGGGATCGCGGCGCACACCGTGCCGATGTGATCCTGCCTGCCGCCGCTTATACGGAAGAAGGCGGTCTCTTCGTGAACACCGAAGGTCGTCCGCAACTGGCCCTTCGCGCGGCCTTCCCGCCGGGTGAGGCGAAAGAGAACTGGGCGATCCTGCGTGCGCTCTCCGCGCGTCTGGGAGAAACGCTGCCCTTCGACACTCTGGCGCAATTGCGCAATGACCTGATCGCCGCCGTGCCGCACCTCGCCGCAATCGACGAAGTGCCCGAGAACACATGGACCCCGATCAAGGCCAAGAAACCCGCGAAGGCGGATTTCCGTAACGCGATCAAGGATTTCTATCTCACCAACCCGATTGCCCGCGCCTCGGCGCTCATGGGCGAACTTTCCGCAATGGCGAAAGCCCGTCGCGCAGACGCAGTGGCCGCCGAGTGATGCAGGGGCAGGGGATAGCATATCGTCGCATGGGCACGGGAGCGGCGCTTGCCGCAGCCGCGCTGATGGGCGGATGCGTGTCTCCTGTAGACACGCCGAGCGCAACAGATGGGGCATCCTATCTGGGAGTTGATACGCGTTTGCTCGACGGTGATCTGGTAAATTTCCATGTCTCTATGGCAGGGGCGGATGAAGAAAATGACGTGGCCGCATATGCCGAATGTGCTGCTGCGCAATACGCGCTGATCCGCGGTTTCGGGTTTGCGCGACATGTAAGGACAAATGTCTCACAAGAGGCTGGAATTTGGCGCGCGGATGCTGTTTACACCATCTCGTCAGCGCTGCCCGAAGGTTTGCGAACCATTGACGCCGAAGTCGTGGTCGCAAATTGCAGGGAACAAAGAATACCGACGGTGTGAAAGGCTGAAAAATGGTCGAATTTTTCACGACAACTAATCTCGGGATAGCACTCCTGATCCTCGGGCAATGCCTGTTGCTTCTGGTGCCGCTATTCGTTGCGCTCGCCTTCCTTATGTATGGCGACCGCAAGGTCTGGGCTGCGGTCCAGATGCGCAAAGGCCCCAATATTGTGGGCGTTTTCGGTCTGTTGCAGTCCTTTGCGGACTTCATCAAATACATCGTCAAAGAGGTCGTTGTGCCCGCAGGGGCGGACAAGTTCGTCTTCTACCTCGCGCCGATGATCACTTTTGTCACCGCCTGTATTGCTTGGGTGGTGATTCCGTGGAATGACGGATGGGTGATCGCGGATATCAACGTCGCCATTCTCTACATCTTCGCGGTCTCCTCTCTTGAGGTCTACGGCGTGATCATGGGTGGTTGGGCGTCGAACTCGAAATATCCCTTCCTTGGCTCGCTGCGTTCCGCCGCACAGATGATTTCCTATGAGGTCTCGATCGGCCTGATCATCATCGGCGTCGTGCTCTCGTCGGGTTCCATGAACTTCGGACAGATCGTCGCCGCGCAGGATGGCCGTTTCGGCATCTTCTCGTGGTACTGGGTCGCGCACTTCCCGATGGTTGTGCTCTTCTTTATCTCCGCGCTGGCCGAGACGAACCGCCCGCCCTTCGACCTTCCCGAAGCGGAATCGGAACTCGTCGCAGGATATCAGGTGGAATATTCCTCCACGCCCTTCCTTTTGTTCATGATGGGCGAGCTGATGGCCGTGGTTCTGATGTGCGCACTGGTCTCGCTGCTGTTCTTCGGCGGCTGGCTGTCGCCCGTGCCTGGTCTGCCTGACGGCATCCTGTGGCTCATTCTGAAAATGCTCTTCTTCTTCTTCATCTTCGCGATGGTGAAGGCGATCACCCCGCGCTACCGCTACGACCAGTTGATGCGCATCGGTTGGAAAGTCTTCCTGCCGCTGTCGCTCGCATGGGTCGTTATCGTGGCGTTCTTTGCTCAATACGGTGCCTTCGGCGGGGCCTATGCCCGCTGGGCGATTGGAGGCTAACGCATGGCTCTCGACTACACCCGCGCCGCGAAATACTTCCTGATGACCGACATTATCGCCGGTTTCCGCATCGGGTTGCGCTATTTCTTCGCGCCGAAAGCGACGATCAACTACCCGCACGAAAAGGGCCCGCTCAGCCCGCGTTTCCGTGGCGAGCATGCCCTGCGCCGTTATCCGAACGGCGAGGAACGTTGCATCGCGTGTAAACTGTGCGAGGCGATCTGCCCTGCGCAGGCGATCACCATCGACGCGGAACCCCGCGAAGACGGATCGCGCCGCACGACGCGCTATGACATCGACATGACGAAATGCATCTACTGCGGCTTCTGTCAGGAAGCCTGCCCCGTGGATGCCATCGTCGAAGGGCCGAACTTCGAGTTTTCCACCGAGACCCGCGAGGAGCTGTTCTACGATAAGGACAAGCTGCTTGAGAACGGTGCCCGTTGGGAAGCCGAGATTGCCCGCAACCTCGAACTCGACGCGCCCTACCGTTAAGGCGCAGAAAGACAGACAATGAACGATTTCGCCAAAATGTTCGGACAGATGATGGAGCAGGGCCAGAAGATGGCCGCTGCCTTCAATCCGACTATGGCGACGTTCACCCCGCCCGCCTTTGACAAGATGTTCCCCATGATGACCAAAGAGCAAATGGACATGCTTTGGGGCAACGCCTTCAACAAGGACGGGCTGGACAGCAAAACGCGGCTTCTGGTTGTGCTCGCGGGTCTTACCGCGCAAGGAGCACAGGCCGAGGCGCCGTTTAAAATGACCGTTCGTCATGCTCTTGAAGCAGGGGCGAGCGAGAAAGAAATCGCGGAAGTGATCTACCAGATGTCTTTGCTGGGCGGTCTTCCCGCAATGTCGAAAGCTCTGGAGCTCGCGCAAGAGATATTTGCCGAACGCGCCGAAAGCCGCAAGGAGGACAGTGAATGACTGTCGCTGATTTCGCATTCTATTGTTTTGCCATCCTGATGCTCACGGGGGCGTTGTTCACGGTCGTGGCCCGCAACCCTGTGCACTCGGTGCTCTGGCTGATCCTCACCTTCCTGTCGGCCTCGGGCCTCTTCGTGCTTTTGGGCGCGGAGTTCGTGGCGATGCTTCTGGTTATCGTCTACGTCGGCGCGGTGATGGTGCTTTTCCTCTTCGTCGTGATGATGCTCGATGTCGATTTCGCCGAGTTGAAAGCGGGGATGGCGAAATACCTTCCCTTCGCGCTTTTGATCGGTGTGGTGTTCCTGATGCAATTGGGACTGGCCTTTGGCGACTGGACGGCTGCTGACGGGGCCGAGGGGCTGCGCGGTGCGGTGACGCCTGCGGATGTCCACAACACCGCAGCACTCGGACAGTTGATGTATGACGATTACCTGATGCTCTTCCAACTCGCGGGCCTGATCCTGCTGGTCGCCATGATCGGCGCCATCGTGCTGACCCTGCGCCATCGCGAAGATGTCAAACGCCAGAATGTCGTGGCCCAGATGCACCGCGACCCTGCGGCGGCGATGGAATTGAAGGACGTGAAACCAGGGCAGGGGCTATAAGCCCGCGCGCCTTGCGTAAGAACTTGGGGCGACGCTGAGGCCGCCTCGTGAAAAAGCCACCACAAGTGTGGCGCAAGTAAAGAACTGAGGGACGACATGGTCGGACTTGAACATTACCTGGCAGTCGCGGGAGCGCTGTTCGTGATCGGGATTTTCGGTCTCTTTCTGAACCGCAAGAACATCATCATCATCCTGATGTCGATCGAGATGATCCTGCTGTCGGTCAACATCAACCTCGTCGCCTTCTCCTCCTTTGCGGGGGATCTTGTGGGGCAGATCTTCACCATGCTCGTGCTGACCGTCGCCGCCGCCGAGGCCGCGATCGGACTTGCGATCCTTGTGAGCTTCTTCCGCAACCGTGGCACGATCGACGTCGAAGACGTCAACGTGATGAAAGGGTAAGGGTCATGGAACAGATCATCCTATTCGCCCCGCTCGTGGGTGCCCTCATCGGCGGCTTCGGCTGGCGCATGATCGGGGAGAAAGGGGCACAGATCCTGACGACGGGTCTGCTTTTCCTCTCCGCCTTCCTGTCGTGGGTTGTCTTCCTCAGCCTCGACGCCTCCGTGACGCAGCACATTTCGATCCTGAAATGGATCGAGAGTGGGTCGCTTTCGACGGACTGGGGCATCCGCATGGACCGCCTCACCTCGATCATGCTGATCGTCATCACAACGGTCTCCGCGCTCGTGCACCTCTATAGCTTCGGCTACATGGCGCATGACGAGAACTTCAGCGACAACGAGCCCTATCGTGCCCGTTTCTTCGCCTACCTGTCCTTCTTTACCTTCGCCATGCTCATGCTGGTGACGGCTGACAACCTCGTGCAGATGTTCTTCGGCTGGGAAGGTGTGGGGCTGGCGTCCTACCTGCTCATCGGCTTCTATTTCAAAAAACCCTCTGCTGGTGCCGCCTCAATGAAGGCTTTCATCGTCAACCGCGTTGGCGACTTCGGCTTTATCCTCGGTATCATGGCTCTGTTCTTCCTCACCGATAGCATTGATCTGGACACGATCTTCGCTGCTGGTCCGCAACTGGCCGAGACGCAGCTTCACTTCTTGTGGACCGAATGGAATGCAGCCAACCTGATCGCTTTCCTGCTGTTCATCGGCGCTATGGGGAAATCGGCGCAGCTCTTCCTGCACACGTGGCTTCCCGACGCGATGGAAGGCCCGACGCCTGTGTCGGCGCTGATCCACGCCGCGACCATGGTGACGGCTGGGGTCTTCCTCGTCTGCCGCATGTCGCCGCTGTTTGAATACGCGCCGCAGGCACAGACCTTCATCATCTACATCGGTGCTTCGACCGCATTCTTCGCCGCGACCGTGGGTCTGGTGCAGAACGACATCAAGCGCGTGATCGCCTATTCTACCTGTTCGCAACTGGGCTATATGTTCGTTGCCGCAGGGGCAGGGGCCTACGGTCCCGCGATGTTCCACCTGCTGACGCACGCCTTCTTCAAAGCGATGCTCTTCCTCGGTGCAGGCTCGGTCATCCACGCGATGCACCACGAGCAGGACATGCGCAACTACGGCAACCTGCGTAAGAAGATCCCGTTCACCTTCTGGGCGATGATCATCGGCACGCTGGCCATCACAGGTGTCGGCATTCCGCTTACCCACATCGGCTTTGCTGGCTTCCTGTCGAAAGACGCGATTATCGAGAGTGCCTATGCCTCTGGTGTCGGCTACGCCTTCTGGCTACTGGTCGTGGCGGCGCTGTTCACTTCCTTCTACTCGTGGCGTCTCATCTTCCTGACCTTCTACGGTAAGGAGCGCGGCGATCATCACGCACATGAACATGCGCACGAAAGCCCGATGGTCATGCTGATCCCGCTTGGCGTTCTGGCGCTCGGCGCGGTGTTCTCGGGCATGATCTGGTATGGCTCCTTCTTCGGTGATCATGACAAGCACAACGAATTCTTCGGTATTCCCCACCACCACGAGGCCGCCGCTGGCGACCATGGCGAGGCGGTGGATACGCATGGCGAAGAGGTCGCTATGGCTGACGAACATGCCGACGATCACGGCGCGATGGCTGGTGCTGCTCCTGAAGGCGCGATCTACATCGGTGCGGACAACACGATCCTCGACGATGCACACCACGCGCCGACATGGGTCAAGGTCTCGCCGTTTATCGCCATGCTGCTCGGCTTCATCACGGCTTGGGTGTTCTACATCCGCAAGCCGAAGTTGCCCGCAAAACTGGCCGCGAACCAGCCCGTGCTCTACGACTTCCTGCTTAACAAGTGGTATTTCGACGAGCTTTACGACCGTATCTTCGTGCGTCCCGCACTTGCTTTCGGCCGCTTCCTTTGGAAGCGCGGTGATCAAGGGACCATCGACGGCGCGATCAACGGCGTGGCTCTGGGCATCGTGCCCTTCTTCACCCGCCTCGCTCAGCGCGCGCAGTCGGGCTACATCTTCACATACGCATTTACAATGGTTCTGGGGATTGCACTCTTGATTACCTGGATGTCGATCGGCGGAGGGTCCAACTAATGGATAACGTCCTTTCCTTCGTCACCTTCCTGCCCTCTGTGGCAGCGTTGGTGCTGGCCCTCTTCCTGCGCGGTGACGACGAGACCGCCCAACTCAACGCCAAACGGCTGGCGCTTTTTGCCACCGTGATCACCTTCCTGATCTCGGTCTTTATCCTGACAGGGTTCAACCCCGAGGATACGGGCTTCCAGATGGTCGAAGAGGCCGAATGGATCATGGGGATGCAGTACAAGATGGGCGTGGACGGTATTTCCGTGCTCTTCGTGCTGCTCACCACCTTCCTGATGCCGCTAGTTATCTGGTCGGCATGGGGTGTGACCACGCGGGTCAAGGAATACATGATTGCCTTCCTGCTTCTGGAAACACTCATGCTCGGCGTGTTCTGTGCGCTGGACCTGATCCTGTTCTACCTCTTCTTCGAGGCGGGGCTCATTCCGATGTTCCTGATCATCGGTATTTGGGGCGGCAAGGAGCGCATCTACGCTGCGTTCAAGTTCTTCCTTTATACCTTCCTCGGCTCGGTCCTGATGCTGGTGGCGATGATCGCCATGTATGTCGATGCAGGCACCACCGATATTCCGACGCTTCTCGCGCATGAGTTCTCTTCTCAGACGCTGAACGTCCTCGGCTTCCATATCGTTGGCGGAATGCAGACGCTGGCCTTCCTCGCCTTCTTCGCCTCTTTCGCGGTGAAAATGCCGATGTGGCCCGTGCACACATGGCTTCCCGATGCGCACGTTCAGGCGCCCACGGCGGGTTCGGTTGTTCTGGCTGCGATCATGCTGAAGATGGGCGGCTACGGCTTCCTGCGTTTCTCGATCCCGATGTTCCCTGTGGCCTCGCACTATCTTGCCGATTTCGTGCTCTGGCTCTCGGCCATTGCCATTGTCTACACCTCTGTTGTCGCGCTGGTGCAGACGGATATGAAAAAGCTCATCGCCTATTCGTCGGTCGCCCACATGGGCTACGTGACGGCTGGTATCTTCTCGCTCAATCAGCAGGGTGTGGATGGCGCGATCTTCCAGATGCTCAGCCACGGCTTTGTCTCGGGCGCGCTCTTCCTCTGCGTCGGTGTGATCTATGACCGGATCCACACACGTGAGATTGACGCCTATGGCGGGTTGGTGAACCGTATGCCCGCTTACGCGCTGGTCTTCATGTTCTTCACCATGGCCAATGTCGGCCTGCCAGGTACGTCGGGTTTTGTGGGTGAATTCCTCACGCTCGTCGGCATGTTCCAAGCCAACACATGGGTCGCCGCCGTGGCCGCTACGGGTGTGATCCTCTCGGCCTCCTACGCACTGTGGCTCTACCGCCGCGTGGTGCTGGGTGATCTGATCAAGGAAAGCCTGAAGGCGATCACCGATATGACCGCACGCGAGAAGTGGATCTTTGCGCCGCTGATCGCCATGACGCTCCTGCTCGGGGTTTACCCCGCGCTTGTGACCGATCTGATCGGCCCGTCGGTGAGCAACCTGCTTGATAACTACAACGCCGCACTGCCCGCTGATCTCATCAGCGCCGCAGCCGCAACCAGTCACTAAGGGGACGGACCATGACACCCAACGATTTTGCGATTGTCCTTCCAGAGGTCCTGCTCGCGATCTACGGCATGGCGGTTCTGCTGTTCGCCGTTTACACGGGCAAGGACAAGATGGCGGCCATGGTCACATGGGCCACGGCAGGCGCCTTTGTCATCATCGCGGCGATGATTGCACTGGGCAGCGGCGGCACGAACGTCGCCTTCGACGGCATGTTCATCGACGACGCCTTCTCCCGCTTCGGCAAGGTTGGCGCACTGCTGGCTGCAGCCGCCGTTCTGGTGATGTCGCTCGACTTCATGCAGAAAAGCGAAATGCTCAAGTTCGAGTATCCGATCCTCGTGCTGTTCTCGACTATTGGCATGATGGTCATGGTTTCGGCAGGCGACCTGATGGCGCTCTACCTCGGCCTCGAACTGATGTCTCTGGCGCTCTATGTCATCGCTTCCTTCCGCCGTGACAGCGTGAAGTCCACGGAATCGGGCCTGAAATACTTCGTGCTTGGTTCGCTCGCGTCGGGGCTTTTGCTCTACGGTGCGTCGCTGACCTACGGTTTCACGGGCACCACCTCTTTCGCAGGTATCATTTCGGTTGTTCAGGACGATGTGCCGCTCGGTGCGCTCTTCGGCCTCGTCTTCATCATGACGGGCCTTGCCTTTAAGGTTTCCGCTGTGCCGTTCCACATGTGGACGCCCGATGTTTACGAAGGCGCGCCCACGCCGACTTCCGCCTTCTTCGCCACTGCGCCGAAGCTGGCCGCCATGGGCCTATTTGCCCGCGTTCTGCACGATGCCTTTGGTGGCATTGTCGGGGACTGGCAACAGGTTCTCGCGGTGATCGCGGTGGCTTCGATGCTGCTCGGTTCGGTCGCTGGTATCGGCCAGACCAACATCAAACGTCTGATGGCCTATTCTTCCATCGCCCACATGGGCTTCGCCCTCATGGGGCTGGCCGCGGGCAACGCGGAAGGGGTGCAGGCGGCGCTGATTTACATGGCGATCTATGTCACGATGAACATCGGCACCTTTGCCTTTATCCTGACAATGGAGCGCGATGGTAAACCCGTCACCGATCTCTCCTCGCTCAACCGCTATTGGCGCACCTCGCCATCCAAAGCGCTGGCTGTTCTGGTGCTGATGTTCTCGCTCGCGGGTGTGCCGCCGATGCTTGGCTTCTTCGGGAAACTGGCGGTGCTTGAGGCAGCATGGGGTGCTGGTCTGTCCTATCTGGTTCTCTTCGGTGTGATTGCTTCCGTCATAGGGGCCTTCTACTACCTGCGCATCGTGTTCTACATGTACTTCGGTGCCGAGAGCGATCCGCTCGACAAAGTGTCCAGCCCGATGGCGACGCTGATGCTCATGGCGTCCGCCGTGATCATGCTGGTGGGGATCATCAACCTCTTCGGTGTCGGTGAGATGGCAGCAACCGCGGCCGAGGCCCTTGTCAAATAACGACCATATCTGGCCCGATGGGGTAGGGCGTCTCGTCCTGCCCACAACGGACAGCACGATGAAAGAGGCCGCTCGCATTGCGGCCTCTTCCGCCTTGCCGCAGTGGATTCTTGCCCTCGACCAGACCGCTGCGCACGGGCGGCGCGGGCGGGCGTGGTCCATGCCCAAGGGCAATTTTGCCGCCACGCTGCTCATGTTTCCCACGGAGCCGCCCGCCTTGGTCGCGCTGCGGTCGTTTGTGGCCGCTCTCGCGCTGCACGATACCTTCGTCACCGTGACGGGGCGCCCTGACGGGTTCACGCTCAAATGGCCCAATGATGTGTTGCTCAACGGTGGCAAAGTCGCGGGTATTCTTTTGGAACGCGGCGCGCGGCATCTGTCTATTGGTATCGGGATCAACCTCGTCGATGCGCCCATGCCCGAACAGGTCGAAGAAGGCGCAACACCGCCTGTCTCGCTTTTGTCGGAAACAGGCGCGCGCGTCACGCCCGAGGAATTCCTCGACATTCTCGCCCCCAATTTTGCCCGTTGGGAGGCGCAATTTACCACCTACGGTTTCGCCCCGATCCGCACCGAATGGCTCGCCCGCGCTGCAAAAATCGGCCAACCGATCCGTGCGCGGACCGTCACCGAAGAGCACCACGGTACCTTCGAAACAGTGGATGCGGGCGGCAATCTTGTGCTTAAAACGGCGAAGGGGCAGCTTTCCATCCCTGCCGCCGATGTTTACTTCTGAAAGGACGCCGCCCATGCTTCTGTGCATTGATACCGGCAACACCAACACGGTCTTTTCCATCTGGAACGGCGAGGAATTCATCGCCACATGGCGCACCTCCACCGAGACACAGCGCACGGCGGACCAGTATTACGTCTGGCTCTCCACACTGATGAGCTTTCAAAAGATCGAAGCGGACATCACCGAAGTGATCATTTCCACCACGGTGCCACGCGTGGTGTTCAATCTGCGTGTCTTCTGCGCACGCTACTTCGACTGCCGCCCGCTGGTGGTGGGCAAGCCCGAATGCCTTCTCCCGCGCGCCCCGCGCGTGGACGAGGGTACAACGGTCGGCCCCGACCGCCTCGTCAATACCGCCGCCGCATACGACCGCTTCGGCGGGGATCTCATCGTGGTGGATTTCGGCACGGCGACGACCTTCGACGTGGTGGCCGAGGACGGGGCCTATGTCGGCGGTGCTATCGCGCCTGGCGTGAACAACTCGCTTGAAGCTCTCCACCGCGCCGCCGCCGCCCTTCCGCATGTCGATGTGACCATGCCCGAGAAGGTGATCGGCACAAACACCGTTGACTGTATGCAGTCGGGGGTGTTCTGGGGCTATGTGGGGCTGGTGCGAGAGACCTGTAACCGGATCAAGGCGGAATACGACCGCCCGATGCGCGTGATCTCGACGGGGGGACTTGCGCCGCTGTTCAATCAGGGCCACACATTATTTGACGAATATGACGAGTTCCTGACAATCCACGGCCTTGTCGTGATCCACAACTATAACAAAGAAATGGGCAACGCATGACCGACCGACTTCTTTATCTACCTCTCGGAGGTGCCGGCGAGATCGGCATGAACTGCTACGTCTATGGCTACGGGCCCGCGGGCAAAGAGCGCTACATCGTCGTCGATCTCGGCGTCACTTTCCCCAATATGGACGGCTCGCCGGGCGTGGATCTGATCTTCGCCGATGTGGCGTGGCTTGTGGAACGTAAGGACCGCATCGACGCCATTTTCATCACCCACGCGCATGAGGACCACGTCGGCGCGGTCGGCCACCTCTGGCCCCGTCTCGGCGCGCCGATCTATGCCCGCGCCTTCACCGCACACCTCGCGCGGCTCAAGTTCGAAGAGCACGGTCATGACGAGTTGCAGATCAAGACTGTAGGCAAATGGCCCGAACAGACCAAGGTAGGCAAGTTCTCCGTGGGGTTCCTGCCCGTATCGCACTCGATCCCCGAAAGCTCGGCGCTTGTCATCGACACGCCAGCGGGCCGCGTGATCCACACGGGTGACTTCAAAATCGACGAGACTCCAGTTGTCGGCGAGGCTTTCGACCGCGCCCTTTGGGAAAGCGTGTGTAAGGACGGTGTGAAGGCGCTGGTCTGTGACAGCACGAACGTTTTCACCGACAAGCCTGGCCGTTCGGAAAGCGAAGTGATTGAGCCGATCAACGAGCTTGTCGCCTCACTCGACGGGATGATCGCCGCGACCACCTTCGCCTCCAACATCGCGCGGGTAAAGACGCTTGCGGAAGCAGGTGCCAACGCGGGGCGCTCCGTGGTCCTTCTGGGGCGTGCCATGCGCCGCATGGTTACTGCAGGGATCGAAACGGGGATCATCAAGGACTTCCCCAAGACGATCTCTCCCGAACACGCTGCCGACATTCCACGCGAAAGCCTGATGCTGCTCACCACGGGCAGCCAAGGCGAGTACCGCGCGGCCACCGCTCAACTAAGCCGTGGCAAGTATCTCGGCCTAAAAATGGCTGAGGGCGACACGGTGATCTTCTCGTCCAAGACCATTCCCGGCAATGAGGTTCCCGTCGCGCAGATCCTCAACAACTTCTCCGAGCTTGGCGTTGATACGATCTCGGGCCGCGACGACATCCATGTCTCTGGCCACGCCAACCGCCCCGACCTTGCCTTCATGCACGAGGTGGTCAAGCCGCAGATCGTTGTTCCAATGCACGGTGAGCACCGCCACCTGCGCGCACATGCGAAACTGGCCAAGGAGAACGGGTTGCAGTCGATTGTTGCACCCAACGGCGTCGGCGTGGATCTCAGCGGCAAGGCCCCGAAAGTGGTCGAATATGTCGAAACGGGCCGCACCTACCTTGACGGCTCGGTTCAGATTGGTGCGCTTGATGGCATCGTCCGCGACCGCATCCGCCTTGCCCGAAACGGTATCATCGTCGCAACGGTGATTGTCGAGGATGACGAGCCTCTGGGCGATTGCTGGTGCGAGTTGCGCGGCCTCCCCGAAGTGGGGCTGTCACGCGCGCCTTTGGTTGATGTGATCGAGGAGGACGTGAACCAGTTCCTCCAACGCGCCAATCGCAAGACGATGAGCGATGATGACAAACTCGAAGAAAGCATGCGCCGCATCATCCGCAAAACTGCGCAGGAAGAGATCGGCAAGAAACCCGAGGTGCAAATCGTCATCTCACGCCTGACGAGTTGATCCCGTGACGGCGGGAAGATGGTGACGCTGATTTAGGAGGGGGGGCGAGTAGCTCCCCCTTCGAACATTCGCGCACCGACACACGCTATTTTGACGGCGCTCTCCGACCTTCAAGAGTAGGGAGGCCTGCGGGCGTCGAGACGGACGCGATACCATTTAGAATTTATGGCCGTATCGCTCTCATGGCGAAGTGTGCGCATTTGTCGGCCCAAGCGCATATGTCGGAAGCCGTTCCATCATAGCTGCGATCAAGCACAGCTTCCCTTTGCGCGCCGTTAATCATGCTCCGTAGCAGCCTGGCCGTTTCGTGAAGATCAACGTCTTCCGCGTACGAGCCCTCAGAGAGAATCTCGACAAAACGACGGTCAAACGCCTCGGCGACTGTTTTGATTGACGATAGATAGTTGTCGCGAAACTCGGGGAATTGAGACTGTTCTGTGAACACGGCCCGTGTTTTCAAGACACCCTCATTGCCGAGGACCAGTTGGCTATAAGCGCGTGACAGTGCCAAGACAGCGCCTTCAACTGTAGTCTCGTTTGAAGGCATGTCGAGATGCGCGATACCTGTCTTGATGGCGTCATCTGCAACCAAGCGAAACAGGGCAGCCTTGTTTGACACAGTCTTATAGATCGTTCTCGTCGACATGCCTGCTTTGCGGGCGACGGCTTCGATGCTGGTTCCTGCGTATCCTTCTTTGAGAAAGACTTCGGCTGCGGCCTCGATCAGGAGCGAGCGGGTTTCCTGCTCTGTGCGTAACGAGGGGCGGCCGCGCGGTCGTTTTGCTTTGGTCGTTTCCTGTTTTGTCATCGCCGCACCTCTTGTGGATTATGAAAACGGAAATTTTCATAAATGTAGGGGGGAGCGCAATGCCTATTCCAAACAGGTATCACGAAGTCTTGAATGACTGATTTCATTATTGACATAGTATCGGAAATGAATTTAGAAAAGCAATCTTTTCCAAATTAAAATGACGTCAAGGATACCCGATGAAACTGAATAAAACCGTTGCGGCCTCTGTGGTCGCCGTTGCCGCGGTGGCAGGTTATCTGGTTTGGACGCTGAGCCAGCCCGCGACCTACCTTGTGCAAGGCGAAGTAGAAGCAACGCGCATTGACTTGTCGGCGATGATTTCGGCGCGCGTTTCTGAAGCGCCTGTTGATGTCGGAGATCGTGTGGCCGCTGGCGATGTCGTTGTGCGGTTGGAAAGCGATATTCTGGATGCCCAACTTGCCGCGGCACAGGCCGCGCTGGAAGTTGCGAAGGCCAACCGCGATCTCACCTATTCCACGCGCCCTGAAACGATTGCCGCTGCCGAGGCACAGTTGGAGTCGGCACGTTCAAGCGTAGAATTGGCGCAAAGCAATTTCGACCGTATCACCCAACTGCGAGACGAATCTGTGGTGTCGCAGGCTTCGCTTGATCAGGCCGCCAATAACTTGACTGCGGCAACCCAAGCACAAGCTGCCGCGCAGGCCAGTCTTGATCAGGCGCGTAATGGCGCAAGCCCTGAGCAAAAGGCCGTTGCCGATGCACAGGTGAAGCAGGCCGAAGCCTCTGTCTTGCAGACCAAGGCAAGTGTAGAGGAAATGATTGTGACCTCGCCCATCGACGGGGAGGTGACGGCACGAACCGCAGAATTGGGCAAGTTGTTTAGCGCGGGTGCGCCGCTGATTTCCATCGTGGATGTTGATCACGCCTGGTTTACGTTCAACCTGCGCGAAGATCTGTTGGAGGGGTTGGAAGTTGGCCAGCCTTTGAAGGTGCAAATTCCTGCTCTGGGTGATGGTTCCGATATGATTGATGCCGTGATTGCGTCAATTAACGTGCAAGGAAGCTACGCCAACTGGCGCGCGACCAAGGCGACGGGTGACTTTGATCTGCGAACTTTTTCGGTCCGTGCGAACCCTGTTGAGACGGTCCCTGGGTTGCGCCCCGGAATGAGCGTTTTGGCCGATTGGCCCACCTCAACGCGAAGCGGACAGTGATCCAGTGACTTCCTCGCATCTTCCCCCGGGATTTCGTCGGATCTGGCGTCGTGAGTTGCGCCAGATTGCGACGCGACCAGCCCTTGCTTTCATGCTGGTGCCGCTCCCGCTGATCCTGTTTCTGATGCTGGCCGTGATCTTTGCGCCAGGTTTGCCGCGTGATCTGCCCGTGGCCGTTGTTGATCTTGATGGATCAACGATGTCACGCCAGATCGTGCGCATGGCCGATGCAGCCGCTGATGTTGAGGTTGTCGAGCAGCTTGCATCTCTCAGGGAGGCGCGGCAGGCATTGGTGGCACAGCGCGCCTATGCGGTTCTTTTGATCCCCGCAGGCCTTGAGCACGATATCCTTCTGGGGCAGCGGCCAGAGGTTGTGATTTTCTCCAACAGCCAGTTCTTGACGGCGGGCGGCATTGTCGGGCGTAGCCTGAGCACAACAGTTTCGACGTTTTCGGCAGGCGTTTCGTTGCGCCTGCTTGAGGCTCAGGGAGTAGGGTCTGATCGCGCGCTGGATTTGATTACGCCAATCCCCGTCCAGCAAAGCCCACTGTTCAACCCTTCACTCGACTACATCCAGTTCCTGCTTTCAACGATCATGCCAACTGTCTTGCAGATTTTCATCTGTGCTACGGCAGTGCTGTCGTTCTCGCGCGAACACCATTCCCCGAATGGAATGCCACGCTTACAGCGCATTGCAGGGTCGCCAACCCGTGCAATCTTGGGAAAACTCTTGCCCTACACCTTTGTGGGCACGTTTGTTTTGCTGCTTGGGGATCTGTTGTTGTTCAACGTCTTTGATGCCAGTTTTCGCGGCAATGTCTTTGTATTCTTCCTCAATGGGCTCGTGTTTATCCTGACGTGTCAGGCCATGGGGGCGTTGATAGCGCTGCTTGCCAAGGACACGACGGGGGCTCTTGGGATGATGGGCTTGGTCGTGGCGCCGTCTTTCGGTTTTGCGGGGGTCAGCTTTCCCCGTTTCGGCATGACGCTCTTTTCTCAGATCTGGGGCGCGATCATACCGTTGACGCCTTACCTGCAATTGCGAACCGACCAGACCCTGCGCGGCGCACCCTTTGAGTATTCCTTGCCGACAATGGGATGGCTGCTTGCCCAGCTCGTGGTCTTCTCAACCCTGTTGTGGCTCATGACACGTAAGACAATGGCGCAAATCCCCGTTTCTGAGAATGCTGACGCAGACGCGCAAGAGAGTACGTCATGAAAAAGCTGAGCCATTTCTTTGCAGAGGTGTTCGCGGTCATAGGCAGGCTCTTTGCCGACGACAGTGCGAAATCCACGATGATCGTCGGCATTTTGATCTATAGCGTTCTGTATCCACAGCCCTACGTCGGCGAGGTGTTGCGCGATGTTCCTGTGGTTGTGATTGATCAGGACAACTCGACCGCGAGCCGGGCATTGGTGCGAGAAATCGACGTGACAGATTTGGTTGATGTGACCATGTCCGCGCCAGATATGGAAACCGCAAGGGATGCCTTTTTCCGACGCGATGTTTACGGGATATTCGTAATCCCAGCGGGCTTTGAAGCGGACATCCTTGCCAGCCGTCCCGCGCCCTTGGCCGCCTACAGTGATGGCAGCTATCTATTGATCTACTCCAATGTGATGCGGGCCGTCAGCACGGTTGCGGGAACAATGGGCGCACAGGTCAATTATGCGCGCCTTACCGCAATGGGTGTCGATGATGGCGTGGCGCGCACGATGCTCTCGCCAGTGTCTGTTACCAATGTGTCCGTTTTCAATCCGCAAGGCGGCTATGCCAGTTACGTGATCCCTGCGGCGTTTGTCTTGATCTTGCAGCAGACGCTATTGATGGGGATCGGGTTGCTACATGCAGGGCGCAGGCCTCCAACGGGCGCGCGTATGTTGGCCACGATTGCGGCCTACTTCGCCTTGTATATGGTTTGGGTTGCATTCACGCAGATGGCGATCCCCTATTTCTACAGTATTCCACGCACAGGCGACTTTGCGACGCTGCTGTTGGTCTCTGTGCCCTTTATCCTAGCCTGTATCGCTATGGGATTTGCTATCGCGATGGCCATTCCTTGGCGCGAAGGAGTTGTGTTCTTTCTCGTGGTGATCGGGATGCCGCTGTTCTTTTTGTCAGGCATTTCGTGGCCTGTAGAAATGATACCGGACCACCTGCGCACCCTGTCGATGCTTGTGCCATCATCAACGGCTATATCCGCCTTTGTTGCGGTGGATCAGATGGGCGCTTCGGCGCGGGATGTAGCTGGGGCGATCCAAACACAGATCGTTCTCGTGGTTGTCTACTCGACGTTGGCGTTCGCCCTTTCGCGACTGACTCGCAATAGAGCTGATGGCAGGGTGACGGAATGAGCGACCAGATCAATCAGGCCGCGCGAATCTTCGGAATTGCGTGGCCTTGGAGGGCGCTTGGGGCTGCGACAGCTTGAGTTCTCATGTGTCTGCCGCAGCGCTCGCTGATCTGTCGCGTTCGCCTTGATGAAGCTCGAGCAGAACGCTCGCCGTGAGCGCCAGCTTCTCGTCCTCTAAGTCGAAGACTTCCAAAGATTATTATGAACCTTGGATTATTGCGCTCTGGTGCTTAACTCCTTGCAAACGGAGGCTCCCATGAAACACTTCTCACTCCTCGATCTATCACCTGTTCCAGAAGGCGAGACCACCGCGGAGGCTTTGGCCAATACGGTTTCCTTGGCACAGGTCGCCGAGCAGGCGGGGTATCATCGCTATTGGTTGGCCGAGCATCACAACATGCCCGGTATTGCCAGTGCCGCAACGGCGGTTGTGATCGGTCACGTGGCCGCCGCGACCAAGACCATGCGGATTGGCGCGGGCGGCATCATGTTGCCCAACCACGCGCCATTGGTCGTCGCGGAGCAATTCGGTACGCTGGCTACACTATACGGTGACCGCATTGATCTGGGGCTTGGCCGCGCACCTGGCACTGACATGGGAACCGCCCGTGCGCTGCGCCGCCATATGGCGCCCGAAGACAGCTTTCCGCAAGATGTTCAGGAGCTGATCGGCTATCTTGGTGATATGCCCGACAATGCGGCCGTCCGCGCTATTCCAGGTGTCGGCACACACGTCCCTGTCTGGATCTTGGGGTCGAGCCTCTATGGTGCCCAACTCGCAGCGCATCTGGGTTTACCCTATGCCTTCGCCTCGCATTTTGCTCCGGCCATGCTCGACGAGGCGTTGGCGGTCTATAGGTCCACCTTCAGGCCATCTGAGACCTTGTCCGAACCCTATGCCATGGTTGCTGCGGGTGTATGGGCCGCCGAAACGGACGCGGAAGCTCACTTCCTGCGCACGTCGCAGGAGCTTGCCTTTGCGCGTCTGATCTCTGGCAAGCCTGGAAAGCTGCCGCGACCTATCGAAGACATCGAGGCGCAAGTGCCGTCGCAAGTTCTCGCGCGTGTCAGACAGTCTTTGTCCTGCTCTGCAACTGGGTCGCCTGATACGGTTCGGGCGCAATTGAGCGCTATCATCGACAAGAATCAGCCAGACGAGATGATTGTGACCAGCATGGTCCACGATCATACGGCGCGGATTCGTTCGTTTGAAATTGCCGCCGACATTCTGACCCAACTACGTGCCCGCTAAATGGTGGTTTGATCCTGCAATGTGGCGCCCGATCGGTCGGCTCATTGAAAGGTTTGGCTTTTGGATCAGGCGTCGCATAGTCGAAATGGGCGTTGATAGCCTGCGCAGAATGTCGGTTGATGGAAAAAGCGGAGTGCCGACGAGGCCGATGGTCGCGTCCTTGTTGGCTGGCTGCTTGCAGAGATGTCCAGCGGCTCGACGTTTTAGCCAGGAAGCCCGTCGATCTTTTCAATGGAGGCCAAGTCGTTGTCCCAGTTCGCGCGACTGGAACAGCAGATATGCGCGTTGGGTCGAATGTCGATCGGACTATCAAGCGATCCTGCAGGCACCACAAGCAGACTGATCTCTGGCTGGAAAATTGGCAGTGCGGACCCGCAGGTGGCGCAAAAGCTCTTCATGTGGCGTGAGTCAGGGAGCTTGTACGTCTTAACGTTTTCCTTGCCTGACACCCACGTGATTTTGGCAGAAGACGAAAACAGGTTTGCCGAATGGGCGGAACCGCTATCCTTTCGGCAGCGGGAACAGTGGCACAGGAAGAAGCTCTCGAACTTTCCTGATATGCGAAATTTCACAGTGCCACAAAGGCACTGTCCCGTGGTTGGATTTTCGTCCATTCACACTCCTCTCGACAAGCATACCCTGCGGCCAGTCGAACCCATTGTCATCGTTCTCTTTTACGTGCCCTTTGGAGCTGGGTCAAAAAGGAGCTTTAGGCCGACTTCGGATGCGAGGCAGTATTTTGTTGCATTGGGTTGCCAACATCCGGCTGATTTTTTTGAAGAGGGATGGGGTGGATCTGAAGGTTCGCCTCGCCACTACACTCCCAATTACGAAGCGCGCGATGCGGATGCTGGCGGGACGGCAAGAACGTCGCAGTCGGCTTTTCGCAAAACGGCCTCTGCGACGCTTCCCAGAACAAACTTTGCAACGCCTTCCCGACCCTCTGTGCCCAAAACGACAAGCCCGACCGAATGCTCCTGCGTGGCTTTCAAGATCTCATCCGCTGGCGCGTGATCCCAGAAGCGCACCAATTGACGCGACGACCGCAGGTTGGTTTGCCGCACGAATTGTGCAAGATCCTTTGCCGCGTCGCTGCGCAATTCCTCAAGGTAGGCGTCTTTTCCCTCTGGGCCGATTGTATGGCTCATGGTCAGGCGCACCGCAGGCGCGTCGTAGACATGGAGAAACGAAACATCGACACCGTCTGTCAGGCCCAAGTCAAAACAGGTATCTACCGCTCTCTTGGACCCCGACGAGAGGTCCGTCGCCAGCATGACATGGCGGTAGGGACCGACGGGCGGTGCATTGACCATGAGAACGGGACAGGCAACCGAACGGATGGTTCTTTCTGCCGTGGTGCCGACGAACACATCGCGCAAGGCTTGGCGCCGATGCGGGCCGATCACAAGCAAGTCTGGCGCTTCTTCATCGACCGCCTGAGCAATACCAACAAAGGCGTCAGCCAGCACGACACGGCTCTCACATGGGATTCCGTCGACAGTTTGCACGGTGTCTTGCAACTGCCGCAATAGAGTAGAGGCCTCTACGCTTTCGGATTCAACGATGCGGCTTGGCTGATCATCGTCGACGGCGTGAATAATCGACAGGGAAGCACCGAACTTCTTCGCGAGCAATGTGGCACGCCTAAGCGCGCGGTCGGACCGCTCGGAAAAGTCCGTGGCCAGCATAATTTTTTTCATATCGCTCTCCTGATCGCAGCACCGTCCTAGTGTATTCCATCTAACAACTTCGTAAGTGATTTGCGTTGACCTAGATCAATCCAAATACACTGAACCGCGCTATACTGCGCCGTATTGCATAACATAGGTGATTGCGATGACCCGTGAGCAGTATCAAACAGTGAAAGAGGTCGCTGACCTCCTGAAGGTGAGCGAAGCCTCGGTGAGAGGCTGGATCAAAGACGGCCAATTGCGTGCCATCGAAGTTGGTAAAGGATGGCGGATCGCGGATAGCGACTTGGATGCGTTTCTTTGCAGTCATTCCACACGCGCCAAAGACGTCTCGGGGACGGATGGCGAGGCCAGCCAAGGTGACAAATCGGAACACGAAGGAAAACCATGATCGACGCCCTGTACCACACGCCCTTCGCCGAAATTGCGGCTCTTCTGGTCTTGGCGGCGATGGTCGGTCTTGTTGGACTGCTGCTGCGCCAACCCCTGATCGTCAGCTTCATCGCCGTCGGTCTGATCGCTGGGCCGTCGGCACTAAATATCGTCCATTCTGATGCGCAAATTGACTTGCTGTCCGAGCTAGGGATCGCAGTGCTGCTGTTTCTCGTCGGTATCAAACTTGACGTGAAGCTGATCCGATCGTTGGGGGCCGTGTCATTGCTTACAGGGCTAGGTCAGGTCGCGTTCACTTCGATCTTTGGCTACCTGATCGGGCTTGCACTTGGATTGGGGCACGTCACCAGTCTGTATGTCGCTGTGGCGCTGACCTTTTCTTCGACCATCATTATCGTCAAGCTGCTGTCGGACAAGCGCGAAATCGACAGCCTGCATGGTCAGATCGCCCTAGGTTTCTTGATCGTACAGGATCTCGTCGTTGTTCTTGCGATGATTGTTTTGTCCGCCATCGGGATCGGCACCGCAGGCGAGGGTGGTGGGCACGGCGGTGGGTCGGTGCCAATGGTTTTGGCATCTGGCGTAGCCATGGTGGCTGTTGTTATCCTGTTCGTGCGTTTTGTCGCCAATCCGCTGACAGAACGGCTAGCGCGTGCGCCAGAACTGTTGGTGATCTTTGCCATCGCCATGGCGGCAATGTTCGCGGCGGCAGGTGATTTTGTCGGCCTCGGCAAGGAAGTTGGTGGCTTGCTGGCTGGTGTCGCACTTGCTTCGACTCCCTATCGTGAGACGATTGCGGCGCGGCTGGCTCCTTTGCGGGATTTCCTGCTGCTATTCTTTTTCATCGCGCTTGGTTCGGCGTTGGATCTATCGCTTCTGGGGGCGCATGTCACAGGGGCGATTGTGTTTTCGCTCTTCGTCCTCATTGGAAATCCGTTGATCGTGCTCGTGATCATGGGGTCGATGGGCTACCGCAAGCGCACGGGCTACCTTGCGGGCCTTACAGTGGCGCAGATCAGCGAGTTTTCCCTGATCTTCGTGGCTATGGGTGTCTCTCTTGGCCATGTTCAGGACGATGCGCTCGGCCTCGTTACAATGGTTGGATTGGTGACGATTGCAGCTTCGACTTACATGATCACGTATTCGCATCAACTCTATACGCTGTTCGAGCCGCTACTTGGCATCTTTGAGCGCAAGGGCACTCCGCGTGAGCCAAATGAATGCAGAGCGCACAGCAACGATAGCTACACTGTGATCATTTTCGGATTAGGGCGCTTTGGCACGGCCATTGGGATGCGGCTGAAAAAGCGCGGCATTCGGGTGCTAGGCGTTGACTTCAATCCGATGGCAGTGCGGCGTTGGCGTGATCTCGGGCTCGAGACAGAATTTGGTGATGCCACTGACCCGGAGTTTGTCGCCGAACTACCGCTAGAACGCGCCGATTGGGTTATCTCGACCGTGCCGATACATCCCACGGGCCTTAGCCATGAGGACACGCGCACAACCCTGATCCAGTTGGTTCGGATGACAGGATTTTCCGGTCGAGTGGCCGTAGCCTCTCATCACCCCAAAGACACCGAGGATTTGTTTGCTTCTGGTGCGGACATGGTGCTGGAGCCGTTTCAGGACGCCGCCGACCGTGCCGTGGACCTACTGTGCGGCGCGCCCGAGCAAGAACGAACTGAAATACCACTCATCGAGACGGAGCAAAAACAGGCCCCCTGAGGTGCCTTTGCTCGACAGGTTGGGGGCGCCTGTTGCGGCAACAGAGGCCAACATACGCCTGCGCTACTTGGCGAGTTCTGCGTACGACGGCTTGTGGGCTCTTGCGTCACAGAGCACGAGGAACCGCCTGAAGGCACGTTACGGTTCGAATGTGAGCCTCAACGGTCAAAGGGTGTTCTCGTGTTTGCCGGCACAAGATGCGTTAAGGTTTATCTGATTAAGGTTAACGCAAAGGGGGGAAGGTTGTGGGGCGCGCGATTGAGGACGGTCGCTATTGTCACTCAGTGCGGGGAAGGGGCTCGAACATTGCGGAAGGCGACTAGGGTGAGGGAGGACGCCTGAGGGGTGTGAGCCATGACCATCCGTACAAAACGAAAAACCCGCGCTTTGGGGCGCGGGTTTTGCTTTGAGATTTCGGTCGAGTGAGTCTTTGCTCACTCCTGTGCGAAGCGTTCGTCGAAGCTCAAAGCTATGAACGTTGGCAGGTGGTCTCCGAGGCCGATTGCATCATTGCCGTTTTCGCGTCCACGTGAGCGTCCGCGTCCACCGCGCGAGCGTCCAGATCCGCGACGGTCTCCGTTGCGATCGTCTTGACCACGCGCCTCGTCTTGCCGCTCGGGCGCGGCATCCTGCTTGGGTGCCTCGGCTTCGGCCTCTTGTACTGGAGCGAGATCTGCTTCGACGGGGGCGTCGGCCTTGACCTCAGTTGCCGCCTCAGTTGCCGCTGGTGTGTCGTCCGATTTACGGCGACGGGAACGGCTGCGTTTGGGCTTGTCGGCGGGTTTGTCCTGTGCATCGTCGGATGCGGGTGCCGCCTCGGGCGCACCACCGCCAAGAGGGTTGTCGAGGCGCGGGATCGGTTTTTGGATCAGGCGTTCGACATCCTCGAAATTCTTCTCGTCACGCGGTTCGCACAGCATGATCGCCTTGCCATCGCGTCCCGCTCGGCCCGTGCGGCCAATGCGGTGAACATAGTCCTCGGCATGGCTCGGCACATCGTAGTTGAACACGTGGGTCACGGACGGAACGTCAAGACCGCGCGCAGCCACATCGGAGGCGACGAGCACCTTCAGACGTCCTTCACGGAAGTCCTCAAGCGTCTTGTTGCGCTGCGACTGGTCGAGGTCGCCGTGAATCGGGGCGGCGTCCATGCCGTATTTCTTGAGCGATTTCGATACAATATCCACATCCGTCTTGCGGTTGCAGAAGATGATCGCGTTGTCGAGTTTCTCGCCTTCCGCGTCGATCAGTGCGCGTAGGAGCTTGCGTTTCTCCGACGCTGCGCGGTCGCGGCGCGAGGCTTTGAACATGACGACATGTTGTTCGATGTTCTCACCCGAAGTTGCCTGACGCGCCACTTCAACGCGGGCAGGGGCGGAGAGGAAGGTGTTGGTGATCCGCTCGATCTCGGGCGCCATGGTGGCGGAGAAGAACAGTGTCTGACGCGTGAACGGCGTGAGGGAGAAGATGCGTTCGATATCGGGGATGAACCCCATGTCGAGCATCCTGTCGGCCTCGTCGACCACCATGATCTGCACACCCGTCAGCAACAGCTTGCCGCGCTCGAAATGGTCGAGCAAGCGACCAGGAGTGGCAATAAGCACATCGACGCCACGGTCGATCAGCGCGTCCTGTTCTTTGAACGAGACACCACCGATCAGAAGTGCCTTCGTCAGCTTGACGTGCTTGGCGTAGGCGTCGAAGTTCTCGGCGACCTGCGCGGCCAATTCCCGTGTCGGGCACAGCACCAGAGAACGCGGCATCCGCGCACGAGCGCGGCCACGTTTGAGGAGCGTGATCATCGGGAGGGTAAAGGAGGCGGTTTTGCCTGTCCCCGTCTGGGCGATGCCTAGTACGTCCCTGCCTTCGAGCGCGGGCGGAATGGCGCCTTCCTGAATGGGAGTAGGGGATTCGTATCCGGCTTCTTCAACAGCGCGGAGAACTTTGGGATCGAGATTTAGGTCGGAAAATTTGGTCAAGTGATGCCTTTCGGGGTCATGCGGCGTGATTAAAAGGCCGCTGATGTCCCGTGCGGCCCACCTCTGGCCGGATTGCCGAAGGTGTCTTGGTGCCCGCGTGATACGCGGCAATTGTGAAAAGGTCAAGGAATGCCGCGTATTCTGCGCGTCATAGAGAATGCCCCGAGGTCAAGCTGCAACGCTCCAAGATGGAGTTCGCGGCGCATGTCTTCGGTGGCGGCATGTTCGAGAAACGAGGGCAAAGAATTCGAGGTGTTCGTCTGTCCAACGAGCTGAAATCGGGCAAAATGTTCGATATGTGAAAGAAAAAGGGCGGCCACCTTGCGGTTTGGCCACCCTTTTCGTTCGATTTTGTCAGGTCTTAGGCGCCTGCGGTGATCGCGGCGTTGTTCATTTTGACGGCTTGCCATGTCTCGGGGTCGTTGACCCGATCCATGATGCCCCGAACAGTGATGCGCGCACCTTCGTCGATGGTGGTGATTGGTTCGGCCAAGGTGATCTGCAAGGATGCGCCGTGGTCAGCCGATCCGCAGAACGGGCAAAGGCCCATGTCCGAGACCATCAGAAGCTCGGTGATCTTCTCGCCAGGATACATCGGCACGACATAGCCAGTGAGTTCCATTTCCACACCTTCGGCGGGCAGGGCCTTCGGATAGGACTTGCGCACTTCGTAGGTTTGCTCGGTTACAATTTCGTCGATTGTGATCTGTTGGATCACTTCCCAACCCGAGGTGTCTCCGAAGGCGGCGGTGCCGAACGTGAAAGTGGCGGTCGCGCCAGCGGAAAGGCCAGCGGTCAAGGCAAGGCGGCTGATAGACGGCATGGTTGGCTCCATTTTATCTTGCGTCGCGCGCACTCTAGCATGCGCTGTTGTGAATGGAATCCTTGCCACGAGAGTCGGCAGAATACCGCCACCCCGATGGCTCAGACCATCATTTCCTTCGTCGCCGAAAGCGTGAGTTCAGGGTAATCCCGCTCAATCCTGTCGATGTCCCACTGCAGGCGTGTCAGGAAGACAGGGTCGCCGTCATGGTCGTAGGAGATGTGCTGCTTGTTGGTGGCCACGCATTTGTCGATTTCCGCTTTCGGCCCGTTGAGCCAGCGCGCGGAGGTGAATTGCGAGGCGTCAAAACGCACGGGCAGGCCGTATTCCAACTCGATGCGGCTGGCCAGAACTTCAAATTGGAGCGCGCCGACAACACCAACGATGAAGCCCGACCCGACAGCAGGTTTAAAGACTTTCGCGGCCCCTTCTTCGGCGAATTGCATCAGCGCCTTTTCGAGGTGTTTTGCCTTCATCGGATCGCCCGCACGCACAGTTTGCAACAGCTCGGGCGCGAAGGAGGGGATGCCCGTGACGCGAATGTCTTCGCCTTCGGTCAGCGTGTCGCCGATGCGCAATTGCCCGTGGTTGGGAATGCCAATGATGTCGCCCGCCCATGCTTCCTCGGCCAATTCGCGGTCGGAGGCGAGGAAAAGAACGGGGTTGGAAATCGCCATCGGCTTCTTCGATCGCACGTGGGTGAGCTTCATCCCGCGTTTGAAGTGGCCCGATGCGAGGCGGACAAATGCCACGCGGTCGCGGTGTTTGGGGTCCATGTTGGCCTGAACCTTGAACACGAAGCCCATGACCTTTTTCTCGTCAGCGGAAATCGGTCGCGGTGAGGCGTTTTGGGGCTGCGGCTCCGGGCCGAAGTTGGCGATGCCCTGCATCAACTCCTGAACGCCAAACGAGTTGATCGCGGAACCAAACCAGATCGGTGTGAGGGTTCCGTCGAGAAAGGCCTCGCGGTCAAATGGCGGCAGCAGTTCTCGCGCCATTTCCAACTCTTCGCGGAGTTGTTCGAGCAGGTGCTCGGGCACATGTTCGGCCAGTTTGGGATCGTCCAACCCCTCGATTGCGATGCTCTCTGCCACCTTGTTGCGGTCGGCGCGGTCCATCAATTCGAGGCGGTCGTTGATCACGTCATAACAGCCAAGGAACTCGCGCCCCACACCGATGGGCCAAGATGCTGGCGTCACGTCGATAGCAAGATTTTCCTGAATTTCGTCAATGATATCCAGCGTGTCGCGGCTCTCTCGGTCCATCTTGTTACAAAACGTCAGGATCGGCAGGTCGCGCAGACGGCAGACTTCAAAGAGCTTTTGCGTCTGGCTTTCCACGCCTTTCGCGCCGTCGATTACCATGATCGCGGCGTCAACTGCCGTGAGGGTGCGGTAGGTGTCTTCGGAGAAATCCGAGTGGCCGGGCGTGTCGACGAGGTTGAAACGGTAATTTATCTCGCCGCTGGCGAAGTCAAATGACATCGCGGAGGCGGAGACCGAAATGCCGCGATCCTTTTCCATCTGCATAAAGTCGGAACGAGTGCGGCGTGCTTCGCCCTTGGCCCGCACCTGACCTGCCATCTGGATCGCGCCACCATAGAGCAGGAATTTCTCGGTCAGCGTCGTCTTACCCGCATCGGGGTGCGAGATGATCGCGAAGGTCCGACGACGGGCAATCTCGGGCGGCAATTCGGGGGCGTTATGGCTACGGTCCAACATGCGCTCGCATATAGCGGGGCAGGCGTCGGGCGGCAATCTCTATTGCGCTGTTATGATTGTGCGGTGTCAGCCGAGAGAGGCGGTGCGCAGGAGGTCGGCAGCCGACGCGCTATCGAGCGCACCGTCGAGGATCTCGACGGCGTGGGGCCGTGCGCTCCCATGATTGTTGGCGCCGAGATGTGCCTGCACGTCAGCGGGAAGATAGGGTTTCACCCGACTGTCGACGAACATGCTCTCGGCGGCGATGCCCTCGGCATAGATGATTTCGTGGTTGTCGAAGAGCAGTTGGAAATAGTCGACAAACCCGCCGTCCGAGCGCACCACATTGACGCCGTTGACCAGCAGGCGCGCTTTCACAAGCACTTCGGCGCGTCCTGCCTTGATCGTGTCGCGGCGCTGGTAGATGAAAATGCGGTGGTTGGGTGAGACAATCAAATCGTTCTCATTATTGAGCGTGCCCGCCTTGATGCGGATGGGGGCGAAGGCCCCTGTCGCGCGGGCGGTTTGCTCGCCGATCCAGCGAATTTCCTGTGGGCCGTGGTCGCGGGTCAGAACCTTGTCCCCCACGCGCAGCTCTTCGATCGGAACCTGTTTGCCGTTGGCCATTGTGATGAGTGTGCCGCGCGTGAAAGAGACGCAGGCCACCTCGGCCAGACGCGCACGCGGTGTGTCGTGGTCGATCTTGACCAGAGAATAGGTCTGTTGCGGATCAATGGGGGCGAAGGGCAGGAGGTAGCAGGCCTCCATATGTCCATGCACGTCAGTTTCCACGAGGATCAAGGCCTCGACCGTCGCGCCGTCGCCCGCGATAAAGGTTGCGGTGCAATCAAGGTGCACCTGCGCGCCCGCAACGCCAACGCCACTGTCATCTCCGATATAGAGGCTCGAGTCATCCATACGCAGGGCAAGACGCTCGCGTGCGGTGTGTTTTTTGAGGGCGTAGACGTCAGCAAGTTCGAGGTCAAAGGCAGGCCCCACTGGATCACCCAGATTGGCGCCATCAACCACTCGAAAGTCGTGGGCGCGATAGACGGAAAGATTCTGAACAATACCTGCGGCGTCGATGATGGCGTCGCCGTGCCGTTCAGTGTCCCCTACGCTCGCGCTTTGGGCATAGGGTGTGTTCATGTGTGCCGTCATTGTGGCCCTTTGTATCTTCTGTCCGTCCTGCGCGTTGGCTCGCACCTTGCAGCACGCGTCGCTCTCCGCGCAGAGAAACAGCCTACCGTATTCGCGCTTCGAACTCCATAAGGCATGGCCGTATCAACAGTGCTGATCCAGCCTTCTCGGTGGAAACGTTGCGTTACCTAATCTTAAACATAAAAGAGTGGCGGGATTTTGGCAGTTTTCGGGAAATTGCGGTTCCCTTGCGATATGCGTGGCATTTCGTGCAAAGGGCATGATCGCGAAACGGGCGAGGGTGGGTGCGTGACAGGCGGGCGGGGCCGCATTAGGTTGGCGCAAAATGCAATTCGTGCCGTGGCGCCGACAAGCGCGCGGGCAATAGAGGAGATGGCGAATGGATCTTGGAATCGCGGGAAAACGGGCATTGGTATGTGCCTCGTCGAAGGGACTGGGGCGTGGCTGTGCTGAAGCCCTTGCGGCTGCAGGTGTCAATCTGGTGATGAACGCACGCGGGGCGGAGGCTCTGGAAGCCGCTGCCGCTGAAATCCGCGCGAGCTATGGTGTTCAGGTCGAAACCGTGGCCGCCGATGTCACCACAGACGAAGGCCGCGCCGCTTTGCTCGATGTGGCGGGGCAGGTGGATATCCTTGTGACCAACGCGGGCGGCCCGCCTCCGGGGATGTGGACCGACTGGGAACGAGATGACTTTATCGCTGCGCTGGATGCCAACATGCTCGCGCCGATCGCTCTGATCAAAGCCTTGGTGCCGAGCATGATGGAACGTGGTTGGGGCCGTGTGGTCAATATCACGTCCGTTTCCGTGAAGGCTCCGATTCCCGTTCTGGGTCTGTCCAATGCGGCTCGTGCCGGCCTTACGGGCTATGTCGCAGGCACCGCACGTCAGGTCGCAGCGCATGGCGTGACGATCAATAACCTCCTGCCAGGTATCCACGACACCGACCGCGCCACCGCGCTTGATCAGGGTGTGGTCAAGGCACAGGGCGTTTCGATGGACGAGGCACGCAAGGCACGCGAGGCCACGATTCCCGCGAACCGCTACGGCACGCCCGCCGAATTCGGCGCGACCTGCGCCTTCATGTGCTCGCAGCACGCGGGCTTCATGGTGGGGCAGAACATCCTTCTTGATGGTGGCGCGACCAACACCGTGATGTGATTGCGGCTTGCCCGCAACTGGGCGGGAGACGGGTCTCTTAGGACACCTGCCTCCCGATCCCGTGCCCGCCTGCGGTTGCTAAGGGGCGGGCGGGCTGCTAGGACGCTCTTAGTCTTAGAGTTTTCGTCGGAAACATCGTGTCCCAATCGAGCCCCCAACAATCGCAAGCCGATGCCGCCGAAGGCCAGCCTTTGCCTGCTGGCGCCGAGCATCCGCGTCTGGAAATCCGAAATATCCGAAAGTCCTTCGCGGGACGCGAAGTGGTGTCCGATGTCTCCTTGCGCGTCATGCCGGGTCAGGTGACATGCCTTCTCGGTCCTTCGGGCTGCGGCAAGTCGACAACGCTGCGGATCATCGCGGGGGTCGATATGCAGGACTCGGGCGAGATCTACGTGGATGGCGAGCTTGTCTGTGACACGGTGTATCGGGTGCCGCCCGAGGGCCGTTCGATCGGTTTGATGTTTCAGGATTTTGCACTTTTCCCACATTTGTCTGTGGGAGAGAACGTCGCATTCGGGCTTAAAGGGGACAAATCGCACAAACTGGCGCGTGTCCGCGAATTGCTTGGCAAAGTCGGCCTGGCCCATGCCGAGGCCAAGTTTCCTCATGAACTTTCAGGCGGCGAGCAGCAGCGTGTGGCACTGGCCCGCGCGCTTGCGCCTCGGCCCTCGATCATGCTGATGGATGAACCCTTCTCCGGCCTCGATGAGCGACTAAAGGACGAGATCCGTGACAGCACCCTCGACGTGCTCAAGGCCGAAGGAACCGCCGTTCTCCTTGTGACGCATGAGCCCGACGAGGCGATGCGGATGGCCGACGAGATCGCGCTGATGCGTGACGGGAAAATCGTGCAGCAAGGTGCGCCCTACAATATCTACAACGCGCCCGTAGACAAGGACGCCGCCGCATTTTTCTCCGATATCAACGTCATTCGTGGGACGGTGAAGAATGCGCTTGTCGCCACGCCCTTTGGCGAGTTCCTCTGCCCAGGCCGTGAGAATGGCACGCAGGTCGATATCGTGATCCGTCCACAGCACCTGCGCATTGATTTCGACCGCGCGGGTCGTGGTCCGAACCCGACGCCGCAGGACGGCACCCCCGCGCGCGGGGTGGTCGAGCGAGCCCGCTTCATGGGGCGCGAAAGCCTTGTGGAGTTCCGAATGGATTTCGACGGCTCGATCCTGCACGCCACCGTGCCGAGTGTCTTCCTACCCAAAGCAGGCAGCCCGTGGTGGCTCATGTTACGCCGCGAACGCTGTTTCGTCTTTCCCGTCCCGAAGGGCGCATAGTCACGCCCGCGCGGCGAGGTAGTCGTCGAGCGTCTTACCTGTCTCATCCTTGAACGTCGCGCCCGTGTCGATGAGCGTCTGAAAGCGGTCAACGCGGAACACGCGGAAATCATTGCGCAATTCGCACCACGCGGTGCAGGTCCAGAGTCGCCCCCAATAATCCAGTTGAAGCGGTCGGATCAGACGGTTGCTCACTTGGTCGTCGCGTGAGCGGTAGGCCGCACGCAGGATTTTCTTGCCCCGCACCGCTTCGCGCAGCAGCGGCATATGCCGAAATCCAGAGGCCGCATCGGCGAAAGGGTAGACCGCAAATCCCCACCCGCCCGAGGGGATGGCCGTGTTTTCGGGCAGCACGGCGTCGATCTTCGCCGCCAGTGATGACGCCGATCGGGCCAGTTCCGGATCGGTTGCCTCGCCGAGAATGGCGACTGCGAGATGCAGCGCCTCCAATTCCCCCATGCTGAGGTTCAGTGGGGGGAGAGTGATCGGCGCTGTGACCCTGTAGCCAACGCCGCGTTCGCCCTCGACAGGCACGCCAGAGGCGCGCAGCGTAGCCATGTCGCGCCAGATCGTGCGCTCGGTGACATTCAACCGTGTGGCCAGTTCTCGCGCGGTGTGGAGTTCCCCGTCGCGCAGAATGCCGATCAGTTCGAAAAGACGGTCGCTACGCCGTTCTCCTGACTGTTTGCGCCCGCCCGCCATCGCTTAAACCACCCGCACGGTTCGGGGCTGGGCAGCGGTATTCGATCCCATCATGACACGAAATCGAACAGTTTCAATGATTTGAATATTATCCATAGGCTCTCCGATTCGACGAGAAGGCCACGCATGTTGCGCATTCCAACTGACATAAACCTGTCAGTTGTCAAAATCCAGTCTCCCGCGTCGCGCCAATTGTGGGCATATGCGCCCGATCACGCTCTTTTCGCTTTTCACATGTCGCGCGGAGGCCTAATTCTAGCCACTGCAAGTTTCACGGGGTCGCAGGCGCGCCCCCTCGCACGGGAGAGTATCCATGCTTAACAATATCGGCCTTCCTGGCCTTCTTCTGATCACCGTCGTCGTTCTTGTCCTGTTCGGTCGCGGCAAAATCGCTGGCCTTATGGGCGAAGTGGGCAAGGGCATCTCCTCGTTCAAAAAGGGTGTCTCCGAAGGCACTAAAGAGATCGAGGCAGAAGCTGACGCCGTCGCCAAGGACGTCACCCCCGAAGCGACCGAAAAAGAGAAAAGCTGATCGGCTCGAAACGCGTGGCCCTTATGGGCGCGGCGCGTGGAGCCATTGGTTGGGGTGTGAGGAAAGGCGACATAGATGTTTGATATCGGCATGTCCGAACTGCTCGTTGTGGGCGTTGTGGCCTTGATCGTTGTCGGTCCAAAGGACTTGCCTGGCATGTTCCGCACGCTAGGCCGGTTCACCGCGAAGGCCCGCGCCATGGGGCGCGAATTCTCCCGCGCGATGGAAGCGGCGGCCGACGAGAGTGGTGTCAAGGAGGCGGGCAATGCGCTCAAAGCAGCCTCCAATCCGAAGAAATTCGGTCTCGACGCGCTCGACGATGCCGCCGACCGTTTCGAAAAATGGGATCCGATGAGCACGGACGACGCAAAGGATGCGCCGCCCGCGCTTGATCCCGAGCGCGCTGAAATGGCGAAGAAAATCTCCGACAATGCGGCGAAAAAGGCGACCGAGCGCAAGGCGCGCGAAGCCGCCGAAGCCGCGAAGGCAGAGACACCGGACGCCGCTAAAACGTCTACGACCGAGAAGCCCGCAACCAAGAAAACCGCCGCGAAAAAGCCAGCGGCCAAGAAACCGGCAGCTAAGAAAACCGCGGCGAAACCCGCGACCAAGGCGGCCGCGAAAAAGGCTGCGCCATCGAAGAAGGGTGAGGCATGAGCCAGACCGACACCACACCCGAAGACGAGATTGAAGACAGCACCGCACCGCTCATCGAGCACCTCGCCGAGCTGCGCAACCGTCTGATCCGTTCCGTCATTGCATTCGTGATCGGCATGGTGATTTGTTTCTCCGTGGGTGGGCACATCCTCGACTTCTTGCTCGTGCCGATCGAGAACACCATGCGCGCGCTCGGGAACCCGAACCCCGTGATGCAATACACAGCGCCGCAGGAGTATTTCTTCACGCTGATCCGTATTTCCATGGTCGGTGGCCTGATGTTGTCCTTCCCTGTGATCGCCTATCATCTGTGGCGCTTCGTGGCGCCAGGGCTTTACCGCAACGAAAAGGACGCCTTCCTGCCGTTTCTGGTCGCATCGCCGCTTCTCTTCCTCGCGGGCGCATCCTTTGCTCATTTCGTCGTCGTGCCGTTGGCGATGGCCTTCTTTCTGGGCTTTGCCGACCTGCCGTCCTTTGTCGGGGCCTTGGTGACGAATTCGGGCGATGTGGCCGAGGCGGTCACGGACTCGGGCATCGACATTGTGTTCAACGGCAAGGTGAACGAGAGCCTTGATATCACGTTGAAAATGATCGTGGCCTTCGGTCTGTGCTTCCAATTGCCTGTGCTACTCACGCTCATGGGGAAAGCGGGACTGGCTACGGCGCACGGGTTGCGTGCCACGCGGAAATACGCGGTGGTAGGCATTCTGACCGTGGCCGCATTGGTGACGCCGCCTGATGTGACGACTCAGGTGATCCTGTTCACGGTCGTCTACGGTCTTTACGAGGTGTCGATTTTCCTCGTGGCCCGCGTCGAGCGCCAGCGTAATGAACGCTTGCGCGCCGAGGGTCTGCTAGATGACGAGGACGACGACGATTTCTTTGATACGGATGAGGACGAAAAATAATGGGGTCGAAGGCGCTCAAACGGATCGCTGCGGCATTGGAGAGGATTGCACCCGCGCCGCTCGATGCTCCAGATTTTGACGCGGCGGATGCCTACGTCTGGGAGACCGAGCCTGACGCGCTAGTGCCTGTGACACAGGTTTCGCGGGTCGGGCTGGAAAGTCTTGTGGGCATCGACCGTGCGCGCGACACGCTGCTTGAAAACACGCGCCAGTTCGCGCGGGGGTTTTCGGCCAACAACGCGCTGCTGTGGGGCGCTCGCGGGATGGGGAAGTCGTCGCTGACGAAGGCTGTTCATGCCGCTGTGAACGCTGAAGGCTATCCGCTCAAGATCGTCGAGTTGCAGCGTGAGGATCTGCCGTCTGTGGGGCGTTTGCTCGGCCTGCTGCGCGGCTCGGACCACCGCTTCCTGCTCTTCTGTGACGACCTGTCCTTTAGCCACGATGACCAGCATTACAAATCACTTAAGGCGGTTCTGGACGGTGGGATCGAGGGGCGGCCCGAAAACGTCTTGTTCTATGCTACCTCGAACCGTCGCCATCTGATGCCGCGCGACATGATCGAGAATGAACGCTCCTCCTCGATTAATCCGTCCGAGGCGGTTGAGGAAAAGGTGTCGCTCTCGGATCGTTTCGGCCTGTGGCTCGGTTTCCACCCCTGTTCGCAAGACGAATATCTCGCCATGATCCGTGGCTATTGCGATGTGCATGGCGTCGAGATCGACGACGAGACCCTGCGCGCCGAGGCCATCGAATGGCAGGCCACGCGCGGCTCGCGTTCGGGACGCGTTGCGTGGCAGTTCTTCACCGATCTGGCGGGGCGCAAAGGGATCAAGCTCGAACAGGAGTGAGGGGGTGACGGCTGCGCCCGTCCCGATCCATCCTTTGATTGCGAGATGTCATCACAAAGAAACAGGCGGCAGATATGTATCCTGCCGCCTGTTCTTTTTCACGTGTCAATTTTCGTGACCGAAAGCCCCGATCCGCCCGTTAGTTGAGATAGGGTGTCGGGTCGACGGTTTGCGTGCCTTTGAACACCATGAACTGCAACGCATTGAATTCGTTGGCTGTCACCTTGGCGATCTGCTGGCCGCGTTTGACGGTATCACCCTTGGACACCGAAATGTCGTCGATAAAGCTATAGGCCGTCTGAAGACCCGCGCCGTGATCAATTACGATGATTTTCACGCCGTCCGCGTTGGTTGAAATGAGCTTCACAGTGCCAGCCTTAGCGGCCTTCACCGCTGTGCCCGCGGGAGCGGAGAACAGGATGAACTTAGACTTGGCGCTGTCGTAGTCGCGAATGATCGGCCCCGACACGGGCTTGGTCATTTCTGCGCTGGAGCTTTGTGTGGCACCAAGATCGGCGGCGGGTTCGCTCGGCGCGGCAACGGGAGTTGCAGAGTCTGGATCGGGCAGGGGTTCTGCTGCCGAAGGGGGCGTCGGCGTGGATGACCCTTCGCCTGGCTTGGTGATCTCCTCGCTCGTCGAGGTCGCGCTGTCGGCGGCCTTCACAGGAATCAGGAGATAGCGGCCTTCCTGCACCGAGAGGTTGGCATCAAGCCCGTTCCAATCGGCCAGAGCGCGCACCGAGATGCCGTATTTCCGCGCGATGGAATAGGCGGTCTCGCCGCGCTGCACTTGGTGGCGGACGGGCTCCATCCCTTCGATCGGATCGGAGGGGTCGGCCTGCGTCATCTGGGTTGTGGTGGTTCCGCTTTCGGCCTCATCGAGCGCCTGTGACGCCAGCGAGGTGACGTCGATCCGCTCGCCTGTCGCAATGGTGCCCGACTGGATCGGGCTGGCGGTGTCGACGCGACGGGGCAGGGCGATGACCTCGCCCGCGCGCAGGGTAACGTCTTCGGGAATGCCGTTGTAGCGCGCCAGTTCCGAGGTCGAGAGGCCCGTGCGGGCGGCCACGGAGCCAATGGTGTCGCCATTGCGTGCGATGGCCACCTGATAGTTCGGGTAGGAAATGATGCCATTTGCATCGGCTTGTGGCTTGGGCGCCGTGCGGGCCTCGATCGCCGCTTGTGACGTGCTGAAGCCGTCAGTCAGCCCGCGAAGGTCGAAATCAAGTGGTTGATCGCAGGCACTCAGCGCGGCAAAGGCACAGCCCGCCAACATGGCTTTCGAATAGGAAATCGTCATTGCTCTGTCCTCATTCTCTGGGGTGTCCCCATTGGCCCTCTTCATGCGGGGCTTCACTCTTGACCGATCCCCTCAAGCAAGGGAACGAAACGCACGGATCGCAGCTCGTCATAGTCGAAACCGTCTTCGGTTCTGGTCACTTTGATCAGACCTTGCACGGCATCCGACTGTCCAACCGGCACGACCATGATACCGCCGGTTTTCAATTGCGCCAAGAGGGGGCCTGGCGGGTCTTCGGCGGCGGCTGTCACGATGATGCGATCAAAGGGGGCCTGATCGGGAAGTCCGAAGCTGCCATCGGCGGTAAAGGCGGTAATGTTCACCACGCCCATTTCGTCGAATACGCTTTGCGCCTCGCGCACGAGGCGGGCGTAGCGGTCGACGGTGTAGACGCGGCGGGCGAGGTGGCTGAGGACGGCGGCCTGATAGCCGCTGCCCGTGCCGACTTCGAGCACCTTGTCGCGCGGTTGCACATTGAGCGCTTGTGTCATCAGCCCGACGACGGACGGTTGCGAGATGGTCTGGCCACAGGAAATCGGAAGCGGCATATCCTCGTAGGCGCGCGCGGAAAACACCCCCTTGACGAAGCGTCCGCGGTCCACTTTCTCCATCGCGCCTAGCGTGCGGGCGTCGGTCACGCCCTTGGAGCGCAACTGGTAGAGGAACTGCATTTGTGCTTCTGCGTCCATCATCCAGCAAAGAATCCGTTCAAGGCGTCCAGACTGTCGTGATCGGTCAAATCGGCACGCATTGGCGTGATCGAGATGTGGCCCGCAAGGTTCACGGCGACATCCGTGCCCGGACCTGTATCCACAGCTTGCTCGGAGCCGCGCACCCATAGGAAGCGCCGGCCCGTGGGAGAGGTTTGCGCCTCCATGCCGAAACCGGATGTCGGACGGCGGCCCTGACGCGAGACAACAGGCGCGCGGGTGTCGTCGGCCGAAATTGGCGGGAAGTTGACGTTGTAGAACACGTTGTAATCGTCCCCTTCGCCCCAGAGGTCGGCGTCCAGAAGTGCGCGGATGACCGAAACACCATGCGCGGCCGCGCTTTCGAAGGGATTGTCGAGCTTGGTATTTTCGGGACCGAAGAACTGCGACAGGGCAATGGCTTTAACGCCTTGGAGGGCAGCTTCCATCGCGCCTCCGAGCGTGCCCGAGTACATCGCATTCTCGCCTGCATTGTTGCCACGGTTGACGCCCGAAAGCACGAGGTCGGGCTTTTGCGGAAGGATGTCGTAGAGCGCCGCCAGCACGCAGTCGGCAGGCGACCCTTCCGCCGCCCAGCGACGTTGGCCTAACTCCGTGATCATCGTCGGGTGTGAATAGGTGATGCAATGGGCCACGCCCGATTGCTCGAAGGCTGGTGCAACTGTCCAGACCTCGCCACTTGGCCCCGCCAGCTCGGCAGCGATAGCCTCCAAAGTAACAAGCCCGGGGGCGTTGATGCCGTCGTCGTTGGTGATGAGAATGCGCATGGGGAACCTGTATTTTCCTTGGCTTTACATCCTCCTTAAAGCAGGCTGGGAATCGCGGCAAGTCGCCCGCGCCAGTTCAGGAGTTGTTATGCCCAATCCCGTCCTTGATGCCGTTGCCGTAAGCGCCACCGATATTGAGGCGAGCAAGGCGTTCTACAGGCTTCTCGGATTTGATTTCGAAGGGGAGGGGGCGTTTAGCGCGCCACAGCATGTCGAACCTGTGCGCAGGGCGGGCGAGCCACGTCTGATGATCGACGATGCCGCCTTGATGGAAAAGCTCAACGGAGAGCCGCCGCGCGCACCGAACCATTCGATCTTCGCGATGCTCTGTGACAGTCCGATGGAGGTTGACGCCGTTGCTGCGGAAGTGGCCGCTGAAGGTCATGCGATTGTGACCGCGCCGTGGGATGCTCCGTGGGGGCAACGCTATGCGACCGTGTCCGATCCTGATGGCTACCGCATCGACCTTTTTGCGCAGCTTTAGAGAATTTGCGCCTCTTTAAGAAGGCGCGCGGCCTCCTCGCGGGGATGGGTTAGCCCCTCCTTACTCTCACCTGGGTGAAAGCGGGCGCGGGTTGCCGTGGGCATGGGGTTCGGCTCCAACAGATGCACACGCGGCGCGCCCGAGACGCCTGCCGCCTCGGCCTGCCAACTCTTGATCAAAGCGGCCTGCGCGGCCTTGGAGGCACCATAGGCGCCAAAGAATTTCTCGCCCGCGTGCGGGTCATCGAAGAACAGCGCATCCGTCGGCTCTTTCGCCATCCCCAGTAGCGGGGAGACCGTCGGGATGAGCTTGCCCAGAGCGGTGACATTCGTGCCGATGGTGCGGTCGAAATCCTTGGGATCGATGTGATCGGCGGGCGAGAGCAATTGCGCGTAAACCGCCGTATGCGCCCAGAGGTCGAGATGTCCCCAGCGGTCGTAAATCCCGCGGCACAGGTGTGCCATCGCATCCATATTGGTCACATCCATCGGCGCGAGCGTAGCCTGTCCACCCTTCGCCTTGATGCGGTCGTCCAACTCTTCGAGCGCGCCTGTGGTCTTGGCCACGGCGACGACGTGATAGGTGGGGGCGAGTGCCTCGGCGAGGTGGAACCCCAACCCGCGCGATGCGCCTGTAACAAGGGCGATTTTGCTGTTCTGTGTCATGAGGTGGGTGTGGCGCGGTGCGCCTTTGAGGTCAAGAGGGTTTGAGGTCGCTGCGCGCGAGTGTCCCGCTGGCTTCATATAGGTCGAGGAGGTGATCGAGAGAAATATCCGCCAACCCGTCAATCCCGGCCTGCGGGCGCGCACCATCCGTTTCGAACGCGAGTGTCACGGGAGACCCCATGTCGGCCAGCGGCGTGATGTCGTTGGCCAATATGCCCAGTTCGTTTGCGGGAAGCGTACCGCCGTCGAGGTGGTCGAGATAGGCGTAGAACACCGTGTGCGGCACCTCGATCCAAAGCGCCACGCCGAGGGCCTCTTCGCTGCCACGGATCGGTAGGCTGAGAACCGCGCGCAGATAGCGCAGATCACCCGCACGGCATAGCTCCGACGTCAGCTGGTCCTCGCCCTCTTTGACAAAGGGCGCGTCGCCACGTTCCGAATGCGGCCACTCGGAGGGGTGGTCAAAGCCGATGTCGATGACGCCGCCGCGTTCCTGTAGCGCGCGCCATCGCGGGTCGAGATCGAGCGGGGAGGCCACGTTACTCCGCCGCGTCTTTGAGTTGGAAACCCTTCTCGATCATGTCCGAGGGCACCACGGGGTATTCGCCCGAGAAACAGGCATCGCAATAGCGCGGAGCGGCATTGTCGCGCCCTTCTGCCACGCCTGCCGCGCGGTAAAGACCGTCGAGAGAGATGAACTGGAGGCTGTCCACGTCGAGGTGGGTGCGCATTTCTTCCACGGTCATCTGCGCGGCCAGAAGCTTGTCACGGTCGGGCGTGTCCACGCCGTAGAAGCACGGCCACATGGTTGGCGGAGAGGCAATGCGGAAGTGGACCTCGGCGGCCCCTGCGTCGAGCAGCATATCCTTGATCTTGCGCGAAGTGGTGCCGCGCACCACCGAGTCATCGACAAGGATGATCCGCTTGTCACGAATGAGCGCACGGTTGACGTTGAGCTTGAGACGCACGCCCATGTTGCGGATCTGCTCGGACGGCTCGATGAACGTACGGCCCATATATTGGTTGCGGATGATCCCCATGCCGTAGGGAATGCCGCTCTCGAACGCGTAGCCGATGGCCGCGGGCGTGCCGCTGTCGGGTACGGGGCAGACGAGATCGGCGTCCACGGGGGCTTCGCGGGCCAGTTCCACACCGATCTGGCGGCGGGTTTCATAGACCGAGCGGCCTTCGAGAATACTGTCGGGGCGCGAGAAATAGACGTGCTCGAAGATGCAAAAGCGGGATTGGCAGGCCTCGAAGGGTTTCGAGCTTTCGACCTTGCCATCGGAAATGACCACCATCTCACCCGGCTCGATCTCGCGCACGAATTCGGCACCGATGATGTCGAGCGCGCAAGTCTCCGAGGAGAGCGCATAGCCGCCGTCGCCGAGCTTGCCCAGCACCAGCGGGCGCACACCGCGCGGGTCGCGGACACCGATCAACTTGGTGCGCGTCATGGCAACCACCGAGAAGGCGCCCTCGACACGGCGCAGCGCATCCTTCATCCGTTCGGGGATGTTGCGTTGGAGCGAGCGGGCCATCAGGTGGATGATGCATTCGCTATCCGAAGAGGACTGGAAAATCGAGCCGCGCTCAATCAACTCGCGGCGCAGGGCGTCGGCGTTGGTGATGTTGCCGTTATGGGCAATCGCGGCACCACCCATGGCGAACTCGCCGAAGAAGGGCTGCACATCGCGGATCGCGGTGTTGCCTTTGGTGCCAGCGGTCGAATAGCGTACGTGGCCGATCCCGATGGGGCCAGGCAGGGTTTCCATGACCTTTTGCGATGTGAAGTTGTCGCGGACGTAGCCGAAGCGACGGGCGGATTGGAAGCCTGCGTCGCGGTCGTAGGTGACAATGCCGCCTGCTTCCTGTCCTCGGTGTTGAAGGGCATGGAGGCCGAGAGCGATGAAGTTCGCTGCATCGGCAACGCCGATGACGCCGAATACGCCGCATTCCTCCTTGAGCTTGTCGTCGTCAAAGGGGGTGGCGGGGGGCAGATCGCGCATGGGTGCCGGCTCCGAATCCAATTGGGTTCCGTTCGGCCCATGCTTTAAGGATTTCGCGCGCCAGTGTCACGAAAGGATCACAGAAGTTTCTCCTCAATCGGCTCCGTGACGCGGTTTTGGCGCATTTTTTCTGGTACGCCCCCGTCTCTAGGCGCGTTTCCGCGCGATGATGAAGACGGAATCGCCTCCCTCGGGGCGCCAGTTCTCTTCGACCTCAAAGCCGTTTGCCTCGATTTCGCGGGTGAGTGCCTCTTGGGAAATGGAGGCGACATAGGGCAGAACTGGCAGCACGCGCATCACCGCCAAAAGTGCCTTCGCGGCAAACCCCATGCTTTCGGTCGAAACTGTGGAGGAGACGAAAATGCCATTTTCCCGTGTCAACTCTGACGCCTTGCGCACGGTCGCCTTCCAGTCGCGCATCAGGTGGATGAAGGAATTCATCAGCACCGCGTCATAGGTCTTGTCCGTGCTGATGTCCTCAAAACGCTTCTCGTCGAAGGTGATGTTGTCCACCCCTTCGTCATTCGCCCGCGCGCGACCGTGGTCCATCATCGGCCCGCAGAAGTCGGTGGCGGTGATATGGGCCACAAAGGGCGCATGGGCGAGCGCGGTGTTGCCCGACCCGCAGGCGATTTCAAGCGCCTCCCAATCAGGCTTCAATCTCTCCTGTGTCAGCGCGAGCTTGCGTTTGTAAGCGGCCTCGTCGCCAATGGGGCTGGCCACATAGCTGCGGCTGATCAGTTTCCAGAAATAGCGGCTATTGGCCATGCGCGTGTTCCCCATATGCGGTGCGATATGTATGTTAAACATTTTAACATTTATCGGTCAACGCATGACGAACACATGAAAAGGGCGGCCGCGCTGTTTAAGCGGGCCGCCCGTCATTTCGATATGTCTTGTCGCTTTACTGGGAGCAGCTGCCCACGAGCGCCTCGTAACGCTGGGTGATCCAGCCTGGTGCATCGTCGGGAAGGTTGCTTTCAAGGCGCTCTTGCGAACGGGCAAAGACCTTGGCCGTGCGGGAGTTCTCCAGAATTTCGATCGGGTCGCCTGTCGTCACGCGGTCCACCACGATGAGCGCAATGGCCACGAGGATCACCCCGCGCAATACGCCGAAGAGGAAGCCGAGCCCTTGGTCAATGCCGCCGAGCGCGGAGCGTTGCACTGCCGAGGAAAACAGCGGTGTGAAGATCGACACCACGATGAGCGCCACGGCGAAGACCGCGAAGAACCCTGTGAGCGTCGACAATTCGCAACTGTCACGGATGTAGTCGCCCAAAACAGGCACTTCCGCGACCAGAGGAACGGCTTTCGGGCCGAAGATATAGCCCAGAATTGCCGCTACGATCCAACCTGCAATCGCCATAGCCTCGCGCACGAAACCGCGGCTGTAGGCGAGCAATGCAGACACGATGATGATCAACGCGACAATGCCGTCGATTATCGTAAATCCTTCCATGCCGTTCCCTCTCTAGGATGCCCCGTTTGGCGCGGAGCCTGATTTTCTTGCGGACATCCGCGCGGTGTGCGTGCGTGTCCGTTGTGTAACCTTCGTTTAACCCGCGCCGAACACGTCGCCAACGAAGGCCACCAGATCGGACATTGCCCGAATGGTCATACCGCTTTTCTCGCCCGCTTTCGAGCGGGCGGGGGCGATTGCCGATGTGAAACCAAGTTTTTTAGCTTCTTTCAACCTGTTTTCGGTCTGACCCACGGGCCGCAGACTGCCCGAAAGGGAAAGTTCCCCGAAAACCACACAATCTTTTGGCAGTGCCACATCCTCACGCGCCGACAGTAGTGCTGCGGCAACGGCCAGATCGGCGGCGGGCTCGGAGACTTTCATCCCGCCCGCCACGTTGAGATAGACGTCAAGCCCCGCGAAAGGCACCGAGCAGCGGCTTTCCAGCACAGCGAGGATCATCGCCAGTCGCGCGCCATCCCAGCCGACAACCGTGCGGCGGGCCTGCGCGTGGGGGGAGGGGGCGATGAGCGCCTGAAACTCGACCAGAACGGGGCGCGTGCCTTCGATCCCTGCAAAGACCACCGAGCCCGCCGTGGGTTGGTCGCGTTCGCTGAGAAACAGGGCGGAGGGGTTTGTCACTTCGCGCAGACCGTCGCCCGTCATCTCGAACACGCCGATCTCATGGGCGGGGCCGAAGCGGTTCTTGACCGCGCGCATCAGGCGGAATTGATGCCCGCGCTCGCCCTCGAAATAGAGCACTGTGTCGACCATATGCTCGACCACACGGGGGCCTGCGAGTTGGCCTTCTTTGGTGACGTGACCGACAAGCACCACGGAGACACCGCGGGTCTTGGCAAATGTGGTGAGTTCATGTGCGGCCGCGCGGACCTGACTGACCGAGCCTGGAGCGCTTTCGACATTGTCGGCCCACATTGTCTGGATCGAGTCGATGATCACGAGGTCCGGCTGTTCGGCCTCCAGCGTGGTGAGGATGTCGCGCAGGTTGGTCTCGGCGGCGAGTTTGACGTTAGCCTCACCAAGTCCAAGGCGCTGCGCCCGCATCCGCACCTGCGCCGATGCCTCCTCGCCCGAGACGTAGATCACCTTCAACCCGTTGTTGGCAAATTGTGCGGCAGCCTGAAGCAGAAGCGTCGATTTCCCGATCCCCGGATCGCCGCCAACAAGGATCGCGGAGGCGGGCACGAGGCCTCCGCCCAACACGCGGTCCAGCTCGCCGATGCCCGATTTCGTGCGGGGCGGCGGGGCTTCTTTGGTGGACAGGTCACTCAGGGGAACCGTTTTGCCACGCATCCCACCCAGAGTTTTCGATGTCGGCCCCGCAACAGAAAGCGGCTTTTCCTCGGAGATCGTATTCCATTCGCCACAACCGTCGCACCGCCCCGACCACTTGGTCGTCACCGCGCCGCACTGGCTGCACACGTAGTTCTTTTGGGCTTTGGCCATTAACGGCTCCTTGGAGATCGACTGCTCGCGTCCTGCGGTTCTACCCGCGCGGGGCCGTGTGCATCAACCCCGCTCTCGCACGGCCCAAAGCGACAGCCCGAGCGAGGTCAGAACGCAGGCGGTGAATAGGTAAAGCCCCCATGCAACCTCGACACGGCCCACACCGATGCCCTTGGCCAGCGTGATGTAGATCGCGATGAGGAAAATATCGGCCATGGCAAGGCGGCCAAGTTGGAACAGCCACGGTTTGATCCGCGCGGGCAGGCGGCCCGAAAGGTAGCCTTCCATCGCCACGACCTTTGCGATCGGTGCGATGAGGGCGAAGAAGATCACCACCAGAGCGAGGAAAATATCCGTTTCCCAAAGCCCCGCGATGCCAGAGAGCACCGAAATCTCCGAAAGGCCGAATAGCGGCAGAACGCCTGCCCGCAAAAGCGGCGCGATCCACGCAATGGGAAAGAGGATCAGGAGTGAAATGTTGACGAGGCGGAGCGGTGACATTCCTCCCAGATGCCCGCTCCGCCTCGCCATTTCAAGCGCCTATCCCGCATCATCTGCGGTCCGCGCATCTCGGAACCTGTTCGGGCGTGCCAGCGTTATGCAGCCATTTGCTGCGTGCGCCTCGCCCGTTGTGCCGCCCTAAGGGCGCACCTCCAACCGTTCCTCCGCGCCAACCATGCGAAAGGTGCGCAAAAAATCAACAGTTAGATTGATATTTTGGTTCAAATTGCGACGATTTCGAAATTTAACGCTGATTGTTCTCGGAGCGCAGTCAATTTACCGCCTTTCGCACGACAACTCAGCGGAGAGTCTCGATCGGACCGTCGGGGGAGCCAGTGATAAACTGGCGCAGATAGGGATCATCCGCCTCATCCATCTCGCCCACAGGGCCGCACCAGCGAATCTTACCCGCGTGCAGCATCGCCACCTTGTCGGCAATTGCGCGCACGGAAGTCATGTCGTGGGTGATGGTCATTGCGGTCGCGCCCATTTCGGTCACGATCTCGCGGATCAGATCGTTGATCACCCCCGCCATGATCGGATCAAGACCCGTCGTCGGCTCGTCGAAGAAGATGATCTCGGGATCGGCGGCAATGGCGCGGGCAAGGCCCACGCGCTTCTGCATACCGCCCGACAGTTCAGCGGGGTAGAGATCGGCGACATCTGCCGACAGGCCGACCCGCCGTAGCTTCTCGATAGCGATCTCGCGGGCTTCCTCCTTGGGCCGTTTGAGCGCCCCGCGCATCAGCCGAAAGGCCACGTTGTGCCACACTGGCAGACTGTCAAAGAGCGCGCCGCCCTGAAACAGCATTCCGAACCGCGACAGGAATGCCTCGCGGTCGCCTGTCTCGGATACGTCCTCGCCATCGACGCGGATGGTGCCCGCGTTCGGTGTGATCAGCCCCAGCACGCATTTGAGCATCACGGATTTCCCCGTGCCCGACCCGCCGATAATGACAAGGCTCTCGCCACGCGCCACATCAAGGTCGACGCCCTGCAAAATGTGCTTACTCCCGAAGGACTTATGGACGTTTTCAAGAGAGATCATGCCGCAAAGAACGCCTGTGTCAGGAGGAAGTTGGCGGCGAGGATCAGCACGGCTGCGGCGACGACCGACGACTTGGTTGCCTGTCCCACGCCTTGCGCGCCGCGGCCCGATGCCATGCCCGAGTAGCACCCCATTACGGTGGCGATAAAGCCGAAAGCCGCGCCCTTGATCAGGCTCGACACCACATCGGGGGTCTCAAGGAAATCGACCGTGTTTTTGAGGTAAGTGGTCGAATTGAATTCCAGCGTCTGCGTAGCCACCAGCCACCCGCCCATAACGCCGATGACATCGCCCACGCCCACAAGGATGGGCACGGTCACAAGCCCCGCAAGGACGCGCGGGGCGGTGAGGTATTTCATCGGGTGGGTCGAGAGCGTCACCAGCGCATCGATCTGTTCAGTGACTTTCATGGTGGCGATCTCGGCGGCGACCGATGCGGTCACACGCGCGGCCACCATGAGGCCCACGAGAACAGGGCCAAGCTCGCGCACCATGCCGATGGCGACGATCTGCGGCACCACCGCCTCGGCAGAAAAACGTGACCCGCCCGCGTAGATCTGAAGCGCGAGAGCGCCGCCCGTAAAGATCGCGGTGAGGCCGACGACGGGCAGCGACAGGTAGCCGACATGCAGAAGCGCGGCGAGAATTTCACGGGTATAGAAGGGCGGCGTCACCATGTGGCGCAGCGCCGAGATCGCAAAAAGCGCCACCCGCCCGATGGCGGCCAAAGCGCCCAGAACGCCTGCGCCCAGATGGGCGAGAGGACGGGTGAGCGCGGCGCGGATCATCCCGCGTAGGTGCGCGCGTAGCGTGCGCCCAAAGACGTCAGGATTTCGTAGCCGATGGTGTCGGCAATATCGGCTAGATCGTCCACGGTCTGATGCTCGCACAACAGATCGAGATGACGCGGCGTGTGGTCAAGATGTGTCACATCCACGGTGATCAGGTCCATCGACACGCGTCCGACAAGCGGGCAGGGGACCGTGCCGCTGAACAGCACGGCTTTGTTGGAAATCGCGCGCAGGATGCCATCGGCATAGCCCGCCGACACGGTGGCGATCCGCGCGGGGCCTTCTGCGGTCCATGTGTTGCCATAACCCACGGTCTCGCCTTCGGTCACGTCGCGGACCTGAATCACGGGGCAGGAGATATGGGCCACGGGTTTGGCCTCTTCGAAAGGCCGCCCGCCATAGACCCCGATACCCGGACGGGTCAGGTCGAAATGATAGTCGGAGCCGAGCAGAATGCCGCCCGTCGCTGATAGTGATCGCCGCACCTCCAGCCCGTCGGTCATGTCGCGGAAACAGGCAAGCTGCTGTGCGTTCATTGGGTGGTCGGGTTCGTCGGCACAGGCGAGGTGGCTCATCACAAGCCGCGGCCCAGCCTGCATCACGATCTGTCGCGCGGCCTCCCATTCGGCAGGCTCCAGCCCGAGACGGTTCATGCCAGTATCAAGCTGTACGCCGAAAGGATGCCCCGGCAGGCTTTCGAAATGTCGCGTTGTCTGTTCCAGCGAATTGAGCATCGGGGTGAGATGCATATCGCCGATCATTTCGGTGTCGCCCGCCATATGTCCGCCAAAGACGCAGATCTCGGGCGAGGGGCCAATCGCCTGTCTTAGCGCAACACCCTCCTCGGCAGCGGCGACGAAGAAGGTGCGCGCGCCTGCAGCCTGCAGAGCCCGCGCGGCTTTGCCCACGCCCGTGCCATAGCCATCCGCTTTCACAACGGCGGCGGTTTCCACTTGTGCTGCGGAGAGGGCGTCGAGTGCGCGCCAGTTTTCCGCCATTGCGGCGAGGTCGATATGTAGTCGTGACGTTCCCATGGGCGTTGTTTTGACGAGTGCGCCGCGCCCGTGCAAGCGGGAATCAGCGCGTCTCTTTGTCTTACTCGTAGTCGATGCCGTTCTGATACGGCTTTGCGAGATTGCCGAAACGGGTGAATTCGGCTTCGAAACTCAACTCCACAGTGCCAATCGGGCCGTGGCGTTGCTTGCCCAGAATGACCTCGGCCTTGCCGTAGAGGCGGTTCATCCGCTCCTGCCATTCGGCGAAGTTTGGCGCATCGTCGGAGGGTTTCTCGCGCTCGGCGTAATATTCCTCGCGGAACACGAACATCACCACGTCGGCGTCCTGCTCGATCGAGCCAGATTCGCGCAAGTCACTCAGCTGCGGGCGTTTGTCATCGCGGCTTTCCACCTGACGCGACAGCTGGGACAGGGCGATGACGGGGATGTTGAGTTCTTTGGCGATGGCCTTGAGGCCCATCGAGATCTCACCGATCTCCTGAACACGGTTGCCTTCGGAACGCGCGGTGCCGCGCACCAGTTGCAGGTAGTCGATGATCAGCACGTCAAGCCCCTGCGTCCGCTGCAACCGCCGCGCGCGGGCAGCAAGTTGCGAGATCGGCAGAGCAGGCGTGTCGTCAATGTAGAGCGGGCAAGCCTCCAGCGTTTTCGCCGCATCGACGAAACGGCGGAATTCGTCCTCGGTCATGTCACCTTGACGGATCTTGTGCGAGGAAATCTCGGAGGCTTCAGCCAGAATACGCGAGGCCAACTGCTCGGCGCTCATCTCCAGCGAGTAGAAGCCGACGACGCCGCCCTTGACCGCGCCTGATGTGCCATCGGGTTTCTTACCCTTCTGGTAGTTCTTGGCGATGTTGTAGGCGATGTTGGTGGCCAGCGAGGTTTTACCCATCGAAGGACGCCCTGCGAGAATAATAAGGTCGGAAGGGTGCAGCCCCCCCATCTTGCGGTCGAGGTCCACAAGGTCGGTCGGAATCCCCGCCATGCCGCCGCCGCGCTCGTAGGCGGCATTGGCCGTTTGCACGGCTTGGGTGACGGCTGACAGGAACGATTGAAAGCCCGTGTCGCTCTTGCCCTGTTCGGCCAGTGAATAAAGGCGCGCCTCGGCGGCGACGATCTGCTCCAGCGGGTCGCGCTCGTCGGTGCCCGATGAGGCCGCTCCCGTGATTTCCTGCCCCAGATCAATAAGCTGGCGGCGCAGGAACAGATCGTAGATGAGCTGGGCATAGTCGCGCACGGCATAGGTCGAAATGGCCGAGGCTGCGAGCTTGGCCAGATAGGCCGGCCCGCCCAATTCGCGCAGCCCCTCATGGTCTTCCATATAGGCCTTCAGGGTGACGGGCGAGGCCAGCATGTTCTTTGAAATCCTGTCCGCCGCGCGCTCGTAAATGTCGCGGTGAACAGGGTCAAAGAAGTGCTCGGAGGTGATGATCGAAGCGATCTTGTCATAGGTTTCGTTGTTGGACAGAAGCGCGCCAAGAAGCTGTTGCTCGGCCTCGACGTTGTGGGGAACAGCCCCCTCATAGGAGGTGATCACAACACCTTTGCTTTGCGGCGCTTCAGGGGCCGCATCCCCCTCGCCACGGTCCATATCGTCACGTCCGTCGTCACCCATGTCGCGATAGTCGTCCATTGCCTGTTCGTCTCCCCCGAAGGTCTCCAGACCTGTTTCTTGCTTGAAATCGCGACTCGGCGCGGTCGCGTATGGACACTGTCATAGCCACGCTTGCGCGCCCGATGCAAAGTGTATGTTTTGTGGATAACTCGCCCCGCGGATGAAGGCCGCCTGCTAACCCCGCTGTGCCAAAAGAAAAGCCGCGCCCCAAGGCTGGGCGCGACTTTTGTGGGCGCTCATGGGAGCGGGCGGTTAGGCGGGCTTGTGCGCCTCTTGCCACGCGCGCGGATCGTTGAGGAACCCCTCGACCTGCTCCAGAGTGTCGGCGGCAAAGACGCCCTGACGCTTGGCCTCGGCCAAAACGTCCCACCATGTGCACAGGGAAATCAGCTTCACACCGTGATCGCCAAGCGTCTTTTCGGTCTCGGGGAAAATCCCGTAGTAGAAAATCACCGCTGTCCAGCCGCATGTCGCGCCCGTGTCGCGGATCGCATCGACGAAGGAGAGCTTGGACCCGCCGTCGGTGGTCAGATCTTCGACCAGAAGCACGCGCTCGCCCTCGCTCATCGCGCCCTCGATCCGTGCGTTACGGCCGTAGCCCTTGGGCTTCTTGCGCACATAGGTCATCGGCAGACCTAGACGCTCGGCCACCAGTGCGGCGAAAGGAATGCCCGCCGTCTCGCCACCTGCGATATTGTCGAAGGCTTCGAAACCCGCCTCGCGCATGATCTGCACCGCGAGGAAATCCATCAGTGTCGAACGGATGCGCGGGAAGGAGATCAGCTTGCGACAGTCGATATAGGTCGGGCTGGGCAGGCCGCTGGCCAGAATATAGGGGTCGTCGGGGCGGAAATTCACCGCGCCGATCTCCAGAAGCATCCGCGCGGTCAGGCGCGCGATCTCGGTTTCGTCGGGAAAGGAAGTGGGGATCATCTGCGGCGTCCTTTATCGTCTTGCCTGGCGGGTTTCATCGCGCCCGTGGCTTAATCCTCTACGTGCCAGTGCAGCGGCATTTGCGGGTCGAAGACGGTCACGGGACCGTCCTCGGTGTCGATTTTCGCGGGGTAGCTCACCGGCTCCCCCTTGCGCAAGGTCAGCGTGGTCTCGTTGACGGGCAACCCGTAGAAATTGGGGCCGTTACGGGAGGCGAAGGCTTCGAGATTGTCGAGCTTTCCCTCTTGTTCAAAGACTTCCGCAAGGATCGACATGGTGTTCGTCGCCGTGAAGCAACCCGCACAGCCACAGGCGCTTTCCTTTGCGCCATCAAGGTGGGGCGCACTGTCGGTGCCGAGGAAATAGGTCGGATCGCCCGATGTCGCCGCTTCGACCAGAGCCAGGCGGTGCGTCTCGCGCTTGGCCACCGGCAGGCAGTAGTAATGCGGCTTGATCCCGCCCACGAGGATGTGGTTGCGGTTGATGACAAGGTGATGCGTGGTGATCGTCGCGCCCAGTTTCTCGCCGCCCTCACGGGCATAATCGGCCCCGTCTTTCGTGGTGATATGTTCCATAACGACCTTGAGGTCGGGATTGGCGCGGCGGATCGGGTCAAGCACGGTGTCGATGAACACTTTCTCGCGGTCGAAGATGTCCACATCAGGCGTCACCACTTCACCGTGGATGCACAGGGGCAATCCGATCTCGGCCATTTTCTCCAGAACGGGGCGGACCTTTTCGAAATCAGTCACGCCTGATGCGGAGTTTGTCGTCGCCCCCGCTGGGTAGAGCTTCACCGCTTTGATCAGGCCGCTTGCATGGGCTTGGGCCACATCTTCCGCGTCTGTCTCTTCGGTGAGGTAGAGCGTCATTAGCGGGTCAAAGGTGCCGCGCTGGTCGTTGGCGGCGAGGATGCGTTCGCGGTAGGCCGCGGCATCGTCGCTCGTCACCACAGGTGGGACGAGGTTCGGCATGATGATCGCGCGGGCGAAGTGGCGAGCGGTTTCTGGAAGGATGGCCTTGAGCATCGCGCCATCGCGCAGGTGCAAATGCCAATCGTCGGGGCGGCGGATTGTGAGCGTGTCGGTCATGGGTTTCGATTACATCCTTCCGAGCGAAAGCGCCAGAGGGTCGCGTGTGTGATCGGCTGTGGGTATCTGCGGGCATCATGCTTAATTATTGTGCATTGCGCGAGAAAAACGCGCGCACGGTCAACACCAGCCCCGCCGTGCCATTGCGGCCCTGACCCTTGCGCGGATAGCGTCGCGGTCAATCGGAGACCTGAATGCTCGACACCACCCGCCCTGTTATACCTTCTCCCGCCGCGCGAATGCAGCGTGTCAAAGGGCGTGCGCATGTGGTTGTCGGGCCAAACGGGTTGCGTGATCTGGCCCAATCGGGCTCCGCGAAAGCGATGTTGCCGCGCGTCCATTCCGCAACGCCTGAAGTGGTTTTTCTTAACACTTCTGGCGGGTTAACGGGGGGCGATGTGCTCGACTACACGCTGGAGGCGGAGGATGGCGCGGCGCTTACAGGCGCGTCGCAAACCGCCGAACGTGCCTATGCCGCCACTGTTGATGCGCTGCCCGCCTCCGTGTCCATTCGCCTCAAGGCGGGGCGGGGTGCGACGCTCAACTGGCTTCCGCAAGAGACAATTCTTTTCGAGGGCGCTGCACTTGAGCGCACCACATGCGCTGATCTGGCCGCTGACGCGCGTTTTCTTTTTGTTGAAACAGTGGTGCTGGGGCGGGCCGCTATGGGCGAGTCGCTGCACCGCCTGACGTTCCGTGATCGCCGTGAGGTGCGCCGCGGCGGACGGCTGGATTATCTGGAGCCGCTTGAAATCAACGCCAGTACATTGGCCACACGAGACAACGCTGTGACACTTGCAGGCGCGCGTGCCGTGGCGACCATCGGGCTCTTCGATCAAGGGGCCGAGGATCTCGCTGAGGCGCTGCGCGATGTCACCCAAGAGGGTGTGACCGCAGGTGTTTCGGGCTGGAACGGAAAACTTGTTATTCGGGCCATGGCGGCGGATGGCTACCCGCTGCGCCGTTACGTGGCTCAAACGATCGAAAAACTCACCCGCGGCCCGCTGCCGCGTGTGTGGCAAATCTGAAGAGGTGGTGCGATGAACCTGACCCCGAGGGAAAAAGACAAACTGCTGATCTCGCTGGCCGCGATGGTGGCGCGGGGGCGGCTGGAGCGTGGTGTGAAATTGAACCACCCTGAGGCCATTGCCCTGATCACCGATTTCGTTGTTGAGGGTGCGCGGGACGGCCGTTCCGTCTCCGACCTGATGCAAGCGGCCGCGCATGTGATCACCAAAGAGCAATGCATGGAGGGCATCCCCGAGATGATCCACGAAGTGCAGGTCGAAGCCACTTTTCCCGACGGCACCAAATTGGTGACTGTCCACCATCCGATCCGCTAAGGAGGCGAGCCATGATCCCCGGAGAGTATTTCATTCAGGACGGCGAGATCGAACTGAACGCAGGCGCGGAGGTCACGACCCTGACCGTGTCCAACACCGGCGACCGTCCGGTGCAGGTCGGCTCGCACTATCATTTCTTCGAGACCAACGCGGCGCTGGAGTTTGATCGTGATGCGGCGCGGGGCAAGCGGCTTGATATCGCGGCCGGAACGGCGGTGCGTTTCGAGCCGGGGCAGATGCGGGAAGTGAGCCTCGTGCCGCTGTCCGGTGCGCGTAAGGTTTACGGGTTCAACCAGAAAGTCATGGGTGAGCTGTGATCCGCAAGGGCCTCATATCGCTTTGTTTTGTCGTGCCTGCGGCGGGGTTCGCTCAGGAGCGCGATTGTGCCGATCCCGTGAGCCAGTCCGATATGAATACCTGTGCCTATGAGGCGTGGCAGCGCGCCGACGTTGACCTGAACGACACCTATGCACGGGCTATGGAGGTCGCGAGGGGCTGGAGTGACGGGGCGGCCGAGGCATTGCGTGCGGCGCAACGGGCGTGGATACCTTACCGCGATGCGGCCTGCACAGCCGAGGGGTTTCTGTTCGAGGGGGGGTCAATGGAGCCGTTCATCGTTAACAGTTGTTTGGAACATTTGACGCGCCAACGCACCGAAGAGTTGCGCGCCGTCTACGAGATGAATTGAGAGGGACCAAGATGCCTGCAAAGATTTCCCGCGCAACTTACGCCGATATGTTCGGCCCCACCACTGGCGACAAGCTGCGTCTGGCGGATACGGATCTGATCATCGAGGTCGAGCGTGATCTCACCGGCCCTTATGGCGAAGAGGTCAAATTCGGCGGCGGCAAGGTGATCCGCGACGGCATGGGCCAGAGCCAGAAATCCCGTGCCGAGGGGGCTGTGGATACGGTCATCACCAATGCGCTGATTGTGGATGTGACGGGGATTTACAAGGCCGACATCGGGTTGCGCGACGGGCGGATTGCGGGGATTGGCAAGGCGGGCAATCCCGACACGCAACCGAATGTTGACATCATTGTCGGCCCGGGAACCGAGGCGATTGCGGGCGAGGGCCGGATCATCACGGCGGGCGGTTTTGACAGCCATATCCATTTTATCTGTCCGCAACAGATCGAGGACGCGCTGCATTCCGGCGTGACCACCATGTTGGGAGGCGGCACGGGGCCTGCGCATGGGACTTTGGCGACCACATGCACGCCGGGGCCGTGGCATATCGGGCGGATGTTGCAGGCGCTGGACGGGGTGCCGATGAATATTGCGCTTGCGGGGAAAGGCAACGCGAGCCAACCCGCCGCACTGGTCGAGATGGTCAAGGCCGGTGCCGCTGCGATGAAGCTGCACGAGGATTGGGGCACCACGCCGGGGGCGATTGATTGCTGTCTCTCGGTGGCCGATGACATGGATGTGCAGGTGATGATCCACACGGATACGCTCAATGAAAGCGGGTTCGTGGAGAACACTGTGGCGGCGATGAAGGGGCGGACCATTCACGCCTTCCACACCGAAGGGGCGGGCGGCGGTCACGCGCCGGACATCATCAAGGTGGTGGGTGAGGAGCATGTATTGCCCAGCTCCACCAACCCGACGCGGCCCTATACGGTGAACACGCTGGAGGAGCATCTCGACATGCTCATGGTCTGTCACCACCTCGACAAATCCATCCCCGAGGATGTGGCATTTGCCGAAAGCCGTATCCGCAAGGAAACCATTGCCGCCGAAGACATCCTGCATGACATGGGCGCGTTTTCGATCATTGCCTCGGACAGTCAGGCGATGGGGCGTGTGGGTGAGGTTCTGATCCGCACATGGCAGACCGCCGACAAGATGAAGAAACAGCGTGGGCGTCTCTCTGACGAGACCGGCGACAACGACAATCTGCGCGTCAAACGCTATATTGCGAAATACACGATCAACCCCGCGATTGCTCATGGTATGTCGACACAGATTGGCTCCATCGAAGTGGGCAAGCGCGCCGATCTGGTGATGTGGTCGCCTGCGTTTTTCGGGGTGAAACCCGAGATGGTGCTCTTGGGCGGCTCTATCGCGGTGGCGCAAATGGGCGATCCGAACGCTTCGATCCCGACGCCGCAGCCGGTTTATACGCGCCCGATGTTCGGGTCGATGGGCCGCGCAGTGGAACAGTCTGCCGTACTCTTCGTCTCGCAGGCGGCGCAGGCCGATGGGATCGGAAAATCGCTGGGGCTGGCGAAACAGACCGTGGCGGTGGAAAATACACGCAATATCGGAAAATCGTCCATGGTGATGAATGACTACAAACCTGCGGTGGAGGTGAACCCCGAAACCTACGAAGTGCGTGCGGATGGCGAGTTGCTCACCTGCGAGCCTGCGGAAGAATTGCCCATGGCACAGCGGTATTTCATGTTCTGATCCGCGCAAGGGTTGAGTGCATCACTCGACGGCGAACATGTCGTCGTGGTCGATCACCTCAGCATTACGGGCGCTGTCGGCGGCCCAATCGCGTTCGCGGTAGAGATTGAGAGGTGCTGTCGCGTCGCGCGGCTCGACCGTGATCCGTGTGACAACGCGGGTTGTATGAAAGCGCGGATCATCAAGCACGTGGGCGGGAAGTTTCGAGATGTCGAATACCTGATGCCGCGTACGTTCGACATGTACCGTATTGGAAAATCCCGGAAACATCCCCGTGTCGTTCATTTCGAGGAATGCGGCCTCAAGTGCGCTTTCGCGGACGCGCAGGGTTGCGATCTTGGCGCGGAGGGCGGCAAGCTCATCGGCGGGGGCTTGTCTCATGTTCATCTAGGTTCCTCCTTCTGGATCAACGGGCTGTTGCGCAAGAGTTAGCTTGCCGTGCCCCTGCGCCGCGTTGTGAACGGGCTGCTCTCGTTCGATTCCGCGTCGAGTTGCGACAAGACATCGGCAAAGTCGCCCTCGCGCGTTGTGTCCTCGTTGGCGTCGTTTGGGACGGCGGTCGTGCGGGCAAAGGCATCGCCATTGGCTTCCATGGCAAGCCTTGCGGCAAAAAGCGCGTCAGCTTGCGCCTCCAACGCGTTGGCGTCGTCCAGTTCCTGCGGTTGCGCAGTCAGCTCGGCGGGCAATTCGGGAGCGGTATCCGCGCCTTGCTCATTTGTGGCCAACTCCTCGTCAGAAAGCCCCGACAGGGGCTGCAACTCGGCATGTTGCGTTGGTTTGAGGTCTTGTGGTGCTTCGGCCTCCTCGATGGTCTCGCGCGGGGCATTGGTCTCTGGCGGGGTAGGGGCAGCGAATTCATCGACGGATACGTGCGTGCAGGGGGCGTCGGCCTGACGCGCAGTCCCGACCGTCTGTGCATCCCAATCAGGGAGAGAGGGGCGTTCGTTTGCAGCTGTCGGAGTCGCCTTCGGCCAGAGCAGCACGACCGTTTCAGAAGAGGCGTCATAATAGGCGCGATTGCCTAGAATTTCAGCGGGCAGCCGCGCGGGATCGATCCGCATCGGTGTCCGTGTCTCTATACGTGCGTCAATTGCGGCTCCCACGACACAGCTCGATCCAAGCATAGTTGCGTGCGTCAGGATTTCGTCGCAGAGTTCCTGCTCACGGGCTTTGAGTGCCGCGAGTTGGGCGCGCAGCGTGGCGAGTTCGTCCACGGCGGTAAGGGGATCTGTCTGGAGCGTCATTCGGGCATATCCTGTCTATTCATCCTCTATTTGAGGGCGAGTCGGTTAAGAAAAGCCGAACGAACAACGGAAGGCGCGCGATGGCGGTTCTGAAATCTTATGAAATTGTCACGGATGCTGGTGCGGCGGCGTTGCGCGTCGTTCTCACCTATGACCAGAGGCTCTTGCGCCGCAAGAAGCTGGAAGCCACGGACGGCACGGTGTTTCTTGTCGATCTGCCGCGCACGGTGTCGGTGGCGGCGGGTGCGGGGTTCGGTCTCGAGGACGGGCGTGTTGTGGCGGTCGAGGCCGCGCGCGAGGCTCTCGTGTCGGTCACGGGGGAAAATCCGCTGCGCTATGCGTGGCACATCGGCAATCGCCATACCCCCTGCCAGATCGAGGCGGACAGGCTGTTGATCCAACGCGATCCTGTTCTGGAAGCGATGCTGGCGCAGCTTGGGGCGGTGGTCACGCCCGTCGAGGAGCCCTTTACGCCCGAGCGCGGGGCATACGGTCACGGGCGCACGATGGGGCATGACCACGGGCATTCGGCGCATGATCACGCGCACAGCCATGACCATAGCCATGCGCATTCCCACAGCCACGATCACGACCATAATCACACCCATTCCCATGACTGACGCAGCACTTCTGACCCTGACGCAGTGGCTCTCACCCGCCTTTCCGCTGGGAGCGTTTGCCTATTCGCACGGGTTGGAACTGGCGATTTCGGAAGGGCATGTGCGCGATGCGGAGACGCTGGAGGCGTGGTTGGCGCAGACTCTTCGTGTCGGCGGTGGCAAAGTGGACGCGTGGCTTCTGGCGATGGTTCTGGATGGGGCGGATGCGGTCGAGATGGATGATCTGGCGCAGGCGCTCGCGGGCACAAAGGAACGTTGGAGCGAGACCACGGAGCAGGGCGCGGCTTTCGCCCGAACCGTGGTGCAAATGGGCGGGCCTGACCGTGCGGCGGCAGCCCTTCCTGTCGCGGTTGGTGTGGCCGCGCGGGAACTGAATCTGCCGAAGAAGACAGTGATTTCGCTCTATCTGCACAGCTATATATCGAACCTCGTGAGCGCAGGGGTGCGGTTTATGCCGCTCGGACAATCGGCGGGGCAGAGTGTGTTGTCACGCCTCCACGCGGTGATCGAGGGCGTGGCGGAAGGGGCGTTAGACGCGACGGTTGAGGGGCTGACGACATCGGCCTTTGCTTCCGATCTCGGATCGGCGCGGCACGAGGCGATGGACGTGCGGATATTCAAGACCTGAGGCCAGATGGCCCGACGGAAAACGGAGAGACGAAAGATATGGCATCGCCCAACGGACCCCTTAGGGTCGGCATCGGTGGCCCCGTAGGGGCGGGGAAAACAACTTTGACAGGAGCGCTGGCCAAGGCGCTCTCCGAGCGGTTTTCGGTCGCGGTCATCACCAATGATATCTACACCCGCGAGGATGCGGAGGCGTTAATGCGCCAGCAAATCCTGCCGATGGAACGGATCAGGGGCGTCGAGACGGGGGGCTGTCCCCATACTGCGATCCGCGAGGATGCGTCGATCAATCTGGCCGCAATTGCCGATCTGACCGAGAAAATCCCCGATCTCGACGTGATCCTGATTGAAAGCGGCGGGGATAACCTCGCGGCGACCTTTTCACCCGAACTGGCCGACCTGACGATCTACGTGATCGACACGGCGGCGGGGCAGGACATCCCGCGCAAGAAGGGACCAGGGGTTACGCGCTCCGACCTGTTGGTGGTGAACAAGGTGGACCTCGCGCCCTATGTGGGGGTCGATCCCGTGCTGCTCGAAAGTGACACGAAGGCCGCACGGGCAGGGGGGGCTTACGTTATGGCATCCTTGCGCGACGGGGGTGGCGTGGCTGATGTGGTGGCCTTTGTCGAGGACGCGGGCGGGCTGCTCTGACGCGGGCGCTTGGCTGTCGCGCAGCTCAGGTTGTTTCCCGCGTGCGCGTCTTGTCTTCCGGATCAGGCGCGGCGCGCGGCTCGGGCATGGTGCGCCCCAAGGCGTCGAGGCGTTTCTGCATGGTCTTGAGCGTTTTCACGAAACGATGCGCATTCGGATAGTCGCGGATCGTCTCGCGGCACAAGAGTGCGGTGAGCAACGGCTTGTTCTTTTTCAGCAGCGTGGATCGCAGCGCGCGCAGCCGGTCAATATCGCGCCGCCGTTTGCGTAGGGCGCGCGTGATGGCCTGTTCGGTGAGCTGTCCCGTCATTGCCGTTTCCACAAGATCGTGGATCACACCCGTGCGGGTCAGGTGGGTGACGATTTTGCCATAGGAATAGGGCACGGGACGCAGCGATACATTGGGACGATAGAACAGCGACGCATGCATCGCGTCCAGCGCATCGCGCGGATCGTAGAGGACCACGGCCTTTTCTGCCCCGTCGATCATATGCGGCGCAAATCCGTAGCGCGTGGTGAAATCCATCCCCTTGCTCGCGGCAAAGCGCGTGTCCCATGAGGCCAGACGCGCGTTGAGCGTGGCTTGCGGTGCTACGGCGATCACGGTTGCGCCAGGCGCGGTCACCGAATAGGCCGCCGCCGCGTAGCCACAGGAGCGTGCGCCGTAGAAAACCACGCGGTCGTATTCGTCGAAAAAGCCGTCGTCCACGAGGCGGTCGAAATAGGCGAAGATCGAGGGGCATCGGAACCATGGTGCGCGGGCATCATCGTCATGGGCGATGATGGTGAGGGAGGACCATCCGTGCCGTTGCGCCATGGCGAAACCTGTCGGGTATCCTTTGGGACCGCGTGCCTGCGCATCGGCGCGTGTGTCGAAAGTGACCAGAAGCGTGCCATCCCCTTCGACAAACCCCGCCGCGTGGCTGGAGCCCAGTTGTTCGAAATAACCAAGTTCCTCGATCAGATCATCGAGATGGCCGCACCATTCATGATGTCCCAGACCAGAAATGTCATCATATGTATCAAAGGAGCCCGTCGCAGTGGTCATTTGCTATCCCAGTTTGGCGTTCCGCCGTTGTTTTATCTTGGACCTTTCAGGTCCGTCATTGTCGAGCCTGCGCTACGTGGTTTCTCCACGTTTATGGCGACCTTGCTAGTTGCCCCCCATGCTGGCCGCAAAAGCGGGAACTGGCAACAGGTGGGGCATCACATTTGCGCTGTTGCGCGAGCATGTGCCGAAGGCAGGTCGCCAGCCGCTTCGCAAGGCGCCGTTGGCCGCCGTTATGGCAGCGGAATAAGCCTGAAATTTGACGCCAAAGGTGCATTCGGACAACAATTGGGGCCGCAGGTTTCCCTGCACGAAACAATCCCGTTTTTCGTCATGGGATTTAGACGCGCTGCGGGACGTGTGGTTGATAATTCGTGGACAGTGGCGACTGCGGATCGCGTGCGATTTTCACGCGATTCCTTTGGGAGAGTCCCCCCCGAGAGATTCTTTCGGGTGATGGATGTTGCGCCATGAAGTCACAAGCCCGCGCTAGGCAGGTGCGGGTGCAAACTTAAAGGAGCGGGTGTCAGCCGAGAAAGATGCCAACGCTCACAGCGCCCAGACCCATGGCCGAAAGCATGAGGGCAAGCATATTTAGCGGCAGGATTTTCTGTAGACGCGCGCGCATCTCTTCATCCGTGCCGCCCAGTTTGCGCACCTTGAGGGCCGCAACGATGCAATAGGCCAGAAGTGCCACGCCAATGAGCGTCAATCCTGCGCCGACCCAGATCAACCATTCCATCGCTTGTCTCCCTCATCGCATCGCGCTCCAATATTGGCGCGTGCTTGCAATAGCCTGTGCGGAGCGCGGTGACAACATCGCGCGAGGGTGGCCTTGGGTCTTGTCAGTCGCGCGCGGGGGCGTTACCTCTTCGGCTCTCATTTTAACCCACCCGATCCGGAACTGAAAAGGCTGTGACGATGATGGACGACACCCCCGAAGGCGTGAGCGCCTCCTACCGCATTACCGCCGACGAGCTGCGCGCTTTCGTGGAGCGCTTCGAGCGCTTGGAGATGGAGAAGAAGGACATCGCCGAGCAGCAAAAGGAAGTCATGGCCGAAGCCAAGGGACGCGGCTACGACACCAAGGCGATGCGCAAGCTGATCGCGCTGCGCAAGAAATCGGCAGACGAGATCGCCGAGGAAGAAGCCGTTCTCGAAATGTATCGCGAAGCCCTTGGAATGCGCTAACCTCTGCGTGTGCAGGGTGAGGGCAGGGGCCTGAGCGCCGCGCCCGACCGCATTTCCGAGGACCGCAAACATGGCCAGCCGCACGCTCCGACGCGCTCTTTCCGCCCTCGTGGCGCTGGTTGGCGGGTTTGCCATCGGGCTTTTCATTCTGGGCTATTCGCCGTTGCTCGCGGCGGCATGCCCGTCGTGCTTCGGGTTTGAACGCGCTGCGGGCGAGCGGGCGGTGCATATCGAGCCGAACGCGGGCGTTGATCCCGCGCTGATGATTGCCCGCTACGAGGAGGCGCTCGTGCGGGTGGAGCGGTTCTTCGGGCCGCTGGCGCATCATCCCGTGGTTCTGGTCTGTGTCACACCGACCTGCAACAGGGTGATGGGCGATCATGGCCATCGTGCGATGACCTATGGCCACCATGTTTTCTATCTCGGACCACATGGCCACGAGACAGCCATCGTCGCACATGAGTTGGCCCATGTGGCGCTGCACCAACGGATCGGCCTGCGAGCGACGAAGCGGCTTCCCGCGTGGGTGGATGAGGGGCTCGCAACGATGGTCTCCGAAGATCCCCGTTATGACCTCGATCCCGAAACCTGCACTCCCCCACACGAGGCGCTGCCGATGACCTCGCCCCAATGGCGGCGGGAGGCGGCTGAGGCGAAAGTGTCGCTTTACGGGTTGGCAGGATGTGCTGTGGCGCGTTGGTTCGATGCTCACCCAGATGCCACGGTGGATGATCTGGTCGCGGCGTTCATGCCGTCGGAGTGATAGGCGCGATCCGCGCGGTGGCGTGGACGTGAGGCAGAAGCGCAGGTCAGGAAATGACCGTCACGCCTTCCATGCCTTCGATGAGATAAAGGTCGTCCTCGTAGCGCTCGGTCAGGTCGGCAACCAAGTCCGCATCCCATCCAGGCAGGTCAACCTCTTCAACCATCTCGTCGGGATTGGCGTATTTGTCGAGAAAGGCCATCAGGATTCGGTGGCGCTGGTTATCGTTTTTCGGTTTGTGCGTGGAGAGATAAGCGCGCAGCCGCGCCATGCCCTCCCGCTGCATAATCGGGGCGAGCATATCGAGACCGCCCGCAAGCGGCACACCCGCGCGCACCCCCGCCACATCCCGTAAAATACGCTCCCACGACAGCGCGCTGTCCTCGAAGGCATAGACCTTGATCGGCACATCGGGGCAAACATCGCGCATCACCGTGATCACATGGCTCCAGCGCAAGTGATGGAGGTCGACGCCAGCGATGAAGTCCTCGTAGCTCTTGCGCGGTCCGCATTCGGCAAAGGCATGGGGGATGAACCCCGCGGGGTTGCGGATGCCAAAGACGAATTCCATCTCATGCCCCGCAAAGACATTGCGTAGCCAAGGCAGTTTGAACCGTGCCTTGCCATAGAGCGACCCTCCCTCGAAGACATTCGAGGCAACGCAGATCACGTCCTCATAGCTCAGCACCAAGCGGTCGCATTTCTCCGTTTCGGTGATCTGATCGATGATCATTTCCTGCGTCGCAGGGGAGGCGGGGTCGCCTTTGACCTTCTTCATCACGTCGGGAAGGATTTCGCGGTAGCGCGCAGGGCCAGGGACCACCACGCCATGCTCGCCCAGAACACCCTTGTTCTTGAGCAGGCCGCGCATCAGGTTGCCACCTGCGGTGCAATGTGCGCCGATATGCATGGTGATGATCATGCTGTCCGTTGGCCCCCTTGTGCCGTCCCCCGCGCTGTTCTGTCGCGGGTTTGAGATGCGTTACTGCGGCCTTTGCCCTAGTTAGAGCGCCCGTGCAACCGTGCCTATCATAAGCGGATTTCTGGACAGGGAAACAGGTTTCGCGTAAGCGTCTCACAAATGACCGACCAAATCACTCGACAACCCGCCGCCGCGCCGCAGGCTCCCCCCGTTAGACCGCACAGCGGCCTGCGCCGTGTTGCGCGGATCGAGCCGTGGTCGGTGGGTGCCATGCTTATTGCTGCGGTCGTTTTGATGCCGCTTTTGTCGGTGGTCTGGATCGCATTTCACCCGACCGAGAATATCTGGCCGCACCTGTTGGACACTACCCTGCCGCGCTATATGCGGACCACGGCGGTGCTCACGCTCGGCGTTGCGCTTCTGGCGGCAGCGATGGGGACGGGGGCTGCGTGGCTTGTAACTATGTATCGCTTCCCGCTGTCGCGGGTTTTTGAGTGGATTTTGCTCCTGCCACTGGCAATCCCTGCCTATGTGGGCGCCTATGCGCTGGTGGATTTCTTCGAATATGCGGGGCCCGTGCAAACCGCGCTGCGTAGCATTTTCGGCTGGCAATCCTCGCGCGATTACTATTTCCCCGAAATCCGCTCTCTTGGATCGGCAATCATCGTTCTGGCTGCGGCGCTGACGCCCTATGTCTTTCTAATGGCGCGCGCCGCCTTCCGCGAGCAATCGGGGTCGATCTATGAAACCGCCCGCGCCTTGGGAGCGGGGCCTTTCGCACGGTTCTGGCGCGTGGGCCTGCCTATGACACGCCCCGCCATCGCGGCTGGCGCGGCCATCGTCATGATGGAAACTGTCTCCGATTACGGCACTGTCTCCTATTTCGCCGTCCAGACCCTGACCACAGGCATCTTCTCGACATGGCTGGCAGCGGGCAACGCAGGCGGTGCGGCACAAATCGCATCGGTGGTCCTTTTGGTGGTCTTTCTGCTTGTGGCACTGGAAAAGACCTCGCGCGGGCGTGCCCGTTTCCATGCAGGTGCCCGTCATCCACGCCCGATCGCGCCGATCCGCCTGACGGGGTGGCGCGGTGTGTTGGCGCTCGTGGCTTGTGCGGTTCCTTTCGCAATGGGGTTTGCGCTTCCCATCTCCGTCATCTCCTACCACGCTTTCGGTGAACCCGAGCAATGGCTCGCCCCGGGCCTGATTTCGGCCCTGCGCAATACGCTCACCGTTGCAGGGTCTGCCGCAATCATTACCGTCACGGCGGCGTTGTTCATGGTCTATGGCGTGCGTCTGACGGGCCGCAAAATTCCGCAACTCGTCCTCCCCTTCACCACGCTTGGCTATGCGGCCCCTGGAGCGGTTCTCGGGATTGGTATCCTCTTTCCCGTCGCGGGGCTCGATCACCTGATCGCCGACGCGTGGCAGCGCCTTACGGGCAACGACACGGGCCTTTTGCTGACAGGCTCCGCCTTTGCCATCGTGCTGGCCTATGTGGTGCGCTTCTTTGCCATTGCGCAGGGGGCTGCTGACGCTGCAATGGGACGCGTGGCGCCCTCTCTGCCCATGGCCGCGCGTTCGCTTGGGCAATCGCTCTCAGGCACCCTGCGCCGCGTCTACATCCCGCTTATCCGTGGCTCGGTCGGAACGGCGCTGCTCCTCGTCTTTGTCGATTGCGTCAAGGAATTGCCCGCCACGTTGCTCCTGCGCCCGTTCAACTACAATACGCTGGCAACCCGCGTGCACGAAAAGGCCTCGCTCGAACAGCTAGAACAGGCGTCTCCTGCCGCCCTGTTGGTGGTCGCCGTGGGCCTCGTCGCCGTCATCCTGATGGCGCGCTCCGAGAATCCCGCCGAAATCTCCTGAGGAGGCCCGCGTCATGGCCGATATTATCATCGTTGCAGGTGTCTCTGGCAGTGGCAAAACCACGCTGGCCGAAACCCTCGCCGCGCATTTTGAACTGCCGTTTCTGGAAGGCGATGATTTCCACCCGCCACAGAACGTCGTCGCCATGGCCGCCGGCACGCCGCTCACCGACGAGATGCGCGCCCCGTGGCTCGATCGTTTGGGTCAGGCGGCGCGAGATGCAGGGGAGGTGCACGGCGGTGCCATCGTGTCCTGCTCGTCCCTCAAACGCAGCTATCGCGACCTCCTGCGCGAAGGCACGGGCGGGTGTCGCTTCGTGCTGCTGAACGGCGACCGCGATCTCATCCTTGACCGCATGGCAAAGCGCGAAAATCACTATATGCCCACGGCGCTCCTCGACAGCCAAATCGCCACGCTCGAGCCACCCGAGCCCGATGAAAGCGACCTGATTGAAGTCTCTGTCGACGCCACACCAGAGCAGATCGCAACCCGCGCCATAGCGGCACTCGAAAAGCTTGATGCAAACTGAATTATTTCCACTTGCAAACCTCCCCCGCCCCGAAGTAAACGAGACGCTGTGCCCCTATAGCTCAGCTGGTAGAGCAACTGATTTGTAATCAGTAGGTCCGCGGTTCGAGTCCGTGTGGGGGCACCATTTTTCACTTAAAAATCAATATGTTGCGTGATCTTTGCGCGTTCGCATTTGTTCTGTTTTGAAAAACGGAAGCACAAGGCGAGAGAATCTGTGTTTGGTTTGGGGCAGATCGCGGTGGGCTGACAGTTGGTGCGTTCGTTAAAAACGCTCGACGCACAAGCGCTTGGTGCGTTGCTTCGATAGAAGGTGCTTGCGGGCGCCGGAGCGCCCGCAAGCCTTTGGATCACTCGGAGAGTGTCGCGTTGCGGAAGTAGGGGACGTTCAGGGACGAACGCCAGAAGCCTTCCACCTCGGGTGACATCATCATGTAGTTGTAGCGGTGATACATCGGCAGGATGACATGATCGTTCATCAGGATGCTTTCAGCTTCACGCATGGCGGCAAGGCTTTCACCCTCGTCAGCGGTTGCCTTGGCTGCGTCCACAGCATCGGCGTAAGCCTCGCTTTTCCACGCGGCCAGATTGTTCGGGCTGTCAGGCAGGAACACATCGAGGAAGGTCATCGGGTGCGGATAGTCTGCGCCCCAGCCCATCTGTGCGATCTGGTAGTTCACCTGTTGCACTTCGGGGTAGTAGACCTGCCATTCGGTCGCGCGAATTTCCACGTCGATGTTCAGGTTTTTCTTCCACATCTGCTGGATCGCTTCGAGGAGCTTCTCGATCGGTGGTGAGGTGTAGGTAACAAAGACGGTTTCGGGGAAGCCTTCGCCGTTGGGGTAGCCAGCCTCGGCCAGAAGTGCCGCCGCTTCCTCAACCTGCGCATCCGCATCCAGACCGTAGGTGTCGACGCCGTCGCGGAAGTCCTCGCCGTTGATGGTCATGCCGTAGGGCACAAGACCAATGGCGGGTTGATCTGCAGATTGCAGCACGAAATCAACGATGTCCTGACGGTCAATTGCCATCGACAGCGCCTTGCGCACACGAACGTCGTCGAGGGGTGCCTGTGCGGGATTGAAGAAAGCGTAGGTCGTCCCGAGCGCAGGCACGATCATGAAGGCATCGCTCTCGGCCATCAATCGGGGGATTTCAGGGGCAGGCACAGCTTCTATCCCGTCAACCTGACCAGATTCCATCGCCGTCAAAGCGGTTGCTTGATCGGGGATCAGGCGGAAGGTCAGCGTGTCCAGAGACACCTCGTCGGCCTCGAAGTATTCATCGTTTTTCTCAAAGACCACCGACTCACCGAAATTGAATTCGGTCACTTTGAACGGCCCATTCCCGATGAAGGTTTCAGGGTTGCGGGTCCAGCCTTCTGGGTCGGCCTCAACCACATCCTGACGCACTGGGAACCAGTTGGTGTAGGTGAGCAGTTGCATCATGTAGGGGATGCGGTTGGTCAGGGTGAAGGTCAGTGTCATGTCGTCGGGCGCAGAGATTGCCACGTCGCCTTCACCGCCTGCCGCGTAATGCTCTTCGGCGCCTTCAATGAGGTAGAACATGGACGGGTTTTTCGCGCCCGCAGCGGGATCAAGCACGCGCATCCAAGCATAGGCGAAATCATGTGCGGTGACGGGCTTGCCATCCGACCACTTGGCGTCGCGCAGTTTGAACGTATAGGTCCGACCGTCTTCGGAGACAGTCCAGCTTTCCGCCATCGCACCTTCGATTTCGCCGCCTTCGGTGAAGCGCACGAGGCCCTCGAAGGTGTTGCCGATAATCGGGGCGGCAAAGGTTTCCGACGTCAGGCCGGGGTCATAGGTGGCGGATTCATTGTTGACCACATAAGTCAGATCGCCGGCGGCGAAAGCAGGCGCTGCAATCAGCGCTGCGAGGGCCGTGGACATGAAAAAGTTACGCATTTTCTTGCTCCTGTTGGGTGTTGGACGTGCTGTCGTGCAGCGGGTGGTGGCAGGCGACGGCGTGCCCGTCGTCCTGAGTAATGAGGTCGGGTTCGCTCGTGGCGCAGAGCGCGCTGGCGCGGGGGCAGCGTGTGCGGAAGCGGCAGCCCGAGGGCAGATCGAGCGGGCTTGGAACTTCGCCCGTCTCAAACGCGTCATCGCGTCGCGCGGCGGGATCAGGCACGGGGATCGCGGACCACAGAAGTTCCGTATACGGGTGGCGCGGCGCGGTATGTAGGGCCTCCGACGGGGCGATCTCGATCAGTTTCCCCAGATACATTACCCCGATCCGATCCGCGATATGGCGCAGCATTGACAGGTCGTGGGTGATGAACAGGTAGGCCAGTCCCGTCTCGCGCTTCAGGTCCGAGAGCATGTTGACGATCTGCGCCTGTATCGACACGTCAAGCGCGCTGATCGGCTCGTCACAGACCACAAGTTCGGGTTCCAAGGCGATGGCGCGGGCGATGCCCACACGCTGACGCTGGCCACCAGAGAAGGAATGCGGAAAACGATCCGCCGCCTGTGCGCCCAGACCGACTGCGTCGAGCAGTTCCTCGACCCGCGCCCGCCGTGTGGCAGAGGTGCCAATGCCCATGACCTCAAGCGGCTCGGCCACCAACTCGCCCACGGTCATGCGCCCGTTGAGGGCGGCAACGGGGTCTTGGAAGATCATCTGCACCATTTTGCGGTGCGGTTTGAGGGCTTTTTCGCTGAGCGTGGTGATGTCGGTGCCGTCGAGAACTACGCGCCCGCCAGTCGGGCGATAGAGCCGCATGAGGGCGCGCGCGAGGGTGGACTTGCCACAGCCGCTTTCCCCCACAAGCCCCAAGGTCTCGCCGCGCTGGATCGTCAAGCTCACACCGTCCACGGCCTTGAGAGGTCCTTGGCGCGTGGGGAAGTGCATTTCCAGATTATCGAGTTCAAGCAAGGGCGCGGTCATGATGCGGCCTCCGAATTAAAGGCGGGTGCCGAAATATCCGTCCGCCAGCAACGCGCCCGCTGACCGTCGCGCAGGGCAGGGGTGTCATTGACAGTGTAAAGCGGCGGCGGGGTCTGGCAAATCCGCATCGCTTGCGGGCAACGTGGTGCGAAGGGGCATCCGGGAGGTGGCGTGCGCATATCAGGCGGGCTGCCGCGCACTGGCGACAGGGGCCGCCCAGCCTCGCGGGGATCGGGGATCGCGGCCAGAAGCCCGCGCGTATAGGGGTGCTGCGGGGACGCAAAGAGATCGGCGACCCGCGCCTCCTCCATCACTTGGCCACCATAGAGCACCATCACACGATCCGCAGTTTCCGCGATCACGCCGAGGTCATGGGTCACGAGAATGATCGCCATGCCGAGGCGGTCACGCAACTCCTTGAGAAGCGCCAGAATCTGGCGCTGGATCGTCACGTCTAGCGCAGTGGTCGGCTCGTCCGCGATCAGGATGTCGGGGTCACAGGCCAGCGCGATAGCAATCATCACCCGCTGGCGCATACCTCCAGAAAACTCGTGCGGATAGCTGTCGATGCGGGTCTGTGCCGAGGGGATGCGCACCAGTTCGAACAATTCGACCGCGCGGGCACGGGCGGCTTTCTTGCTCATTTTGCGGTGTTGCAGAAGGACTTCGACGATCTGTTTTCCGACAGTCATTGTCGGATTGAGTGCAGACATCGGGTCTTGGAACACGACCGCGATTTTCTCGCCGCGCACCTTTTCCAACTGCCGCTCGGAGAGTTGCAACAGGTCGCGCCCGTCAAATTCAGCCGCGCCCGAGGTGATATGCCCGCCACGCTTCAACAACTTGATAATGCTCATACAGGTGACGGATTTTCCCGATCCGCTCTCCCCGACGAGCCCGAGGATTTCCCCGCGCTGTAAGGTGAGATCAACGCCACGCACCGCCTGTACAGTGCCGCGACCCGTGCGGTATTCGGTGTGCAGATCACGCACGGACAAGACGGGGGGCTGGGCAGGAGCACTCATGACGACAACCTCGGATCCAAAGCATCGCGCAGCCCGTCGCCCAGAAAGTTGAACGCCAGCATGGTCAGGCTGATCGCTACGGCGGGGAAGAACAACTGGTGCGGATAGGCGCGCAGGGTTTCAACGGCCTCAGACGTGAGCGTGCCCCAGCTTGCTTGCGGTGGCGTCACGCCAAGTCCGATGAAGCTCATGAAGCTCTCGATGAAAATGGCCGAAGGGATCAACATGGTCAGCGTCACAAGGATCGGACCGAAGGCATTGGGTAGAAGGTGACGGAACAGGATATGCGAGGTCGTGGCACCCATGGTCCGCGCGGCAGCCACATAGTCCTGATTTTTTAGCGTCAGGATTTGCCCACGCACAACCCGCGCCATATCGACCCAATAGACCGTCCCGATGGCCAGCACGACCGAGAGCAGACCCGACTGCAACACCACCATCATCAGGATCACATAGAGGGTGAGCGGGATCGTCGCGACGATCTCGACAAAGCGCATCATCACCGCATCGACGCGCCCGCCGATCAGGCCCGACACGCCACCATAGACCACGCCGATGACGAAATTCGCCAGAACGGCGGCCGCAGCGACCAAGAGCGAAATCCGCGCGCCATACATCTGGCGCACCAATACATCGCGGCCCAACTGATCGGTGCCAAAGGGGTTGCGCGTGTTGAGCGTCAACCCACCCGCCTGTGCGGTCTCGTCGTCAATCGTCAGGATCGCGGGGCGCTGGCTGAAGTCCAGAACCACTTCGTGCCCTTCAATCTCCCATATCTTCTTGCGGTTGAGCACATCCTGTCTGTCAGGGCGCAACATGGCCGTCAGTCCACCATCCTCGCTGACCTCATAGAGGTTCAGGTTGCTGGTGTTCACATGCACCAAGCTCTCTTCCCCCACGAGATAGGGGCGATAGACGGGGGGCAGGTTGGATAGCTCAAGCTCCTGCTCGAAGTAGCTGTAGGGCGACATCATCGGGCCGAAGACGGCCGCAAGGATTAACAAGACGATGAACACCAATCCCGCCATTGCTGGACGGTGACGGAACAGGCGCCCACGCACGCCTGCCCAGAACCCGCGCGCGGCGGTGGCTGGAACGGGATCGTCACGTGTCTCGGGATCAAGGGGCTGCCACATCTCGGGGGCAATCGCGGGGCGGGTCATTTGCGATCTCCGTATGAAATGCGTGGGTCAAGCCAGAGGTAGAGCAGATCGACGATCAGGATCATCAGCATCAGGAAGGCCGCGTAGAAAATTGTGATGCCCATAATGGCGGTGTAGTCGCGATTGGTGATCGACTGCACGAAGTGTCGCCCGATACCGGGAAGTGCAAAGATCTGCTCGATCACGAAACTCCCTGTGAGCAGGTTGGCAACAACGGGGCCAAGCACTGTCACCACGGGGATCATCGAATTGCGCAGACCGTGACGCAGCATCACCTTGCGCGCTGGAATGCCCTTGGCGCGCGCGGTCATGATGTAATCTTGCTCCATTGTCTCCAACAGGCTCGACCGTGTGAGCCGTGCCACAAAGGACATCCAGAACCCCGATAGTGCGAAGACGGGCAGGATATAGCCGCGCCAGTCATCAAGGCCGAAGGCGGGCGTCCATCCAAGGCGCAGCGCGAAGATGTAAAGTGCAACCGTGGCGACCACATAGGAAGGCACCGCGATGCCGAGGCTGGCAACAAACATCGCGGCAGTGTCGGGCCATCGTCCGCGATTGAGCGCGGCCACAATCCCCGCAGGCACGCCAAGAGCCACAACGCAGATGATCGCCAGAAGTCCGGTCTGCGCCGTCACAGCGAGCCCATCGGCAATCATGCCGTTGACGCTGACGCCCGGATATTTGAACGACGGCCCCAGATCGAAGGTCAACACGCCGCCGAGGTAATTGAGGTATTGCTGCCAAACGGGTTGGTCGAGGCCGAACTTGGCGTTGAGCGCCGCTTCGATTTCTGGCGCGAGCATTTTCTCGGAGACAAAGGGGCCACCTGGCACCGCGTGCATCAATATGAAGGTCAGCGTGATGACGGCCCAAAGGGTCACAAGCATCATCGCGATCCGTTGCATCAACCAGCCAAGGGGAAGCCTGCTTGCAGTCGTCACTGTTGTTGCTCCGCTATGATGTCGGGACGGTTTCTGAACGTCGGGCCATTGCCGAGCCAAAACAAAACGGCGTCCGTGTCGTCAGGGTTGTAGGCCTGATGGTGGCGATCGGAGCGGAAGTGCAGCGTGTCGCCCACCCTCAGGTCATATTCTTCCGCGTCAATTCGGAACAGCACGCGGCCTGCGCGCACTTCGATAAATTCTTCGCCCGCGTGTTGGTCGGCTTCGGTTGTGAAGCCTGCGGGCAAGGTGATGAGAAAGGCGGAAAAAGATGCGCCGACGAATTCGCCGTGCAGACGCTCGTAGGTCATACCGCCTTCGCGCACCTTGATCGCATCGCGCTCTTCGGCGCGGGTCACAAGGCCACGTGCATTCGGGATCGGGATGAAATGCCCCAGATCAAGGGAAAGGGCGGCTGCGAGGCGGCTCAATGATCCCAGCGATGGCGTCGCAATGTCGCGCTCGATCTGGCTGAGGTAGCCGACCGACAGGTTCGCGCGCGTGCTCAACTCTTGCAGCGTGAGGTTGCGAGACCGCCGCGCCGAACGCAAAAGCGCACCAACCGCAGGGCGGTCCAATTCGGATCTGAACGTGGTGTCAGAGGGCACGCGGCAAGCTCCTGTATGACTTGAAACCACCCTATCTAAAAAATTTAGATATATGCAATAAAATTATACTGGGACTATGTTTGTCCGAAAATTTGTGAGCCACCGTGAAGTCCTCCTTCTGGTCACGCGCGACATCGTTAACCACATGTCCATTCGGCTGTGCAGGTTTTAAGAAAGGGGGGAACGCCACTTTGAAGTGTGTGATCAAACACACAAGGGTCTATTAACTTGTTGATAATGTTTGGTTGGCTGTTCTAATCTTCGGTTCGCTTTACATTTTGCATGAGGCCGCAATGTCACCCACTTTGAAACAGCTTGAGATACTTAAGGCCGTCGTGACGACGGGTTCGATAAGTAAAGCTGCCCGTTTGCTCGGGTTTTCTCAGCCGACATTGTCGCAGCAGATCGCGAAAATGGAAAAGACCTTGGGAGAGCAATTGTTCACGCGTGGACGCAGTTCGAGCTTTCTGCTGACGGGGCCTGGGGAATATTGGTATCAGGTTGCCGTCGATATGCTGGATAGGCACGCGACTGCGGAAGCATTTCACAACGCCCATTTCAAGAAGGACCGCATTGAGTTGCAGTTCAGCTCACCCTATGCGTTTCGGTTTTGGTTTTTCGGTAAGTCTGCCGAATTGGCCGTATCCGATCCGAGAATCGGAGGTTTGGAATACATCGGCTCACGAAGTTCCACAGATGTCTTGGAGATGCTTGCCCTTCGTAAGATCAATTGCGGCGTCGTGAACGAAGCGTTTATCACGAAGAAGTACTCGGATCTGCATGTGACCCGCGTGTGCAGAGATCAAACCGTTTTGGTGGTTCCTGAAACGATCCCTGATGAGGTGGTCCAAGAAGCTATCGAAACGCGGGAGGCACCTGAAGATCCCGCATATGTTGCTCTGACGCGCTACGTGGATTTGGGGGATATTGCCCCTTGGAGAGACCACACACAGGCGTGGTTCCGAACCAATCTGCCTTTTGCGTTTCCGTTCTTTCGCTGTTCGGAAAATGTTGGCGCGGCATGGTTGGTTGCAGAAGGGGTCGCGACAGCGCATGTGCCCTTGTCGATGGTTCGGCGCCTGCCTGATGAGTTGCGCAATCGTGTGCGCATCTATGAGATTGACGGAAGCCGTTTCAATATCAGCTTTGTTGCCCCGAAACACTACCAATCCACCCCTGCATTCGTCGCCTTTCAACAGCAGCTATGCGCCCATGTGAGCGATGAATTCGAGTGTGAAATGCGGATGTTTGAAAGCAGTCTCACATTGACAAAAATGTCCGCGGCAAGGCCCGTCAACCAATCGGTTTTCCTCGCGGCCGAATAAGTTATTTCAATTCGGCGTATTGGTTTTTTGGGTGTAGCTTTAGGTTTCGCTCCACACGTAGATGTGGTCTTGAATATGTAAGATTGCTCATTGGGAGGGGGTATCTTGGCTCTGTCATGTCATTAGCTGCCATCTCGGTTGATAGCCTTGTAAAGCGACTTGGCAGCCGAAACGTTCTTAATGGAATAGATCTTGAGATTGCAGAAGGACAGCGCGCTGCTCTTTTGGGACCGAATGGTGCTGGCAAAACCACCTTGGTCAGTATCCTGTGTGGGCTGACGTCCCCGGATTCCGGCAAGGCCGTCGTAGCGGGCCACGATGTTGTTCGCCAGACAATGGCCGCGCGCACACAAATCGGTGTGGTCTTTCAAGATAGCAGCTTGGATGTCCGTCTCAGTGTGGCCGAAAATCTTGAGTTTCATGGGCTTGTCTATGGCATGACACGACGTGCGCGAGCAGAGCGTGCTGCCGCAATGTTGGATCTTTTCGAACTGTCAGACTGGCGTGACGCGATTGTGCGCAACTTGTCTGGCGGGATGAAGCGCCGCCTTGAGATTGCGCGCGCATTGATGCACGAGCCGCGAATTCTGTTTTTGGACGAGCCGACAACAGGGTTGGATACACAGACACGGGATCGGGTCTGGTCCTATCTTGACGGGTTAAGCCGTGACACTGGTTTGACCGTTTTGGTGACGACACACTACACGGAAGAGGTCGAGCATTTCGATCATGTGGCGGTCATTGATCATGGCGACATCATCGCCAGCGGCACACCGTTTGAGTTGAAGGCGAAGTATGGGGCGCCCCGCCTTTTGGTGAAACCGCGCAACAAGGACGCTGAGGACAAAATTGTGGCTGCATGGCCGAAGGCGCAAACTTCTGGTGACGCGCTGTCTATTTCCATCTCGGAAAACAGCGAGGTTGATCGGTTTCTGGCAGCCTTCGGACGTGATGTCAGCGGTTTTGAAATCGAAAGCGCAACATTGGCCAATGTATTCCTGACGCTGACGGGACGTGATCTTAGGGATCATCTGGAGCGGACAACCGAGAAGGGGCGCGCATCGTGACTGCCTTGCTACGGATTGTGTTCGTGGTTGGTTTTGTTGGTGCTTGGGCTCTTGCGTCAAACAATGCCGAGTGGAGCTTTATTCCGCATCCGTTAGAGACGCTTTCTGCGCTGAAAAAGCTGGCTCTTAGCGGTGAGTTGTCCATGGCGCTAGGTCAGAGCCTCTCGATCTTTGCGAGCGGGCTTGGGCTTGCCGCGCTTGTCGGGATTCCGTTTGGCGCGGTTATGGGAATGGTCCCTCCGATTGGACGGATGCTTGACGTGTTTGTCTATGCGCTTGCGGCGACGCCGCGGGTCGCGTTCATCCCTTTGATCATTGTCCTGTTGGGATTGGGAGTAGAGGCAAAGAGCTTTGTGGTGTTTTTGGGTGCGGTGATGCCGATCGTCATTAACACCTATGCTGGCGTTCAAAATGCCGATGACGAGCTGATCGAGATGGCGCGCTCCACAGGGCTCGGCCGTTTGGAACTGTTTTGGCATGTCGTTTTACCTGGAGCGGTGCCATTTCTGGTGACGGGTATCCGACTGGGCGCAACGATCGGGCTCATAAATACCATCGTCGCCGAGCTTTATATGGCGGTGAACGGATTGGGCGGATTGCTTGCGCTGTATGGGAATACGTTCCGTATGGCCGAGTATTTTGCGGTTGTTTTCGTGCTGGCGTTCATCGGGGGACTTGTGAACGAGGGACTGCGCCTCGCCGAACGTCGGGTTTTGAGCTGGCGCAGGACTGTCGAACGATAATGAAGAGACTTGGAATTGGGAGCTGGATTGAAATGAAGTTGTCGTGGAGCGGAGTTGTATTGGCCGTTGGGCTGTCACTTGGCGCGAATGCCAGTTCGGCGGAGCCTTTCAAGTTGATTGTTACCCATCTCGAGCCGCCTCTTGTGCCTAACTCGGTGATGGATCTGGCTCAGGAGCTTGGGTATTTCGAGCGGGCAGGGGTGGATGTCGAGTTCGTGCGAGTGCAGCAAACGCCGTCCGCCATCGCAGCGCTTCAGGCGGGTGAAGGCGACATGGCCAATATTTCGACGAGCGCACAGCTTAGCTTGGTGGCGCGAGGTGTCGATGATCTGGTCGCTGTTGCGTCGCCCAACAAATTCCTTCCCTTTCTGATTGCCTCGCGAACCGAGTTTGCAAAGGTTGAAGACCTCGACGGGGCGCGGTTTGGGGTCGGGCGGCTCGGTAGCTTGGATCACTCGCTGTCGTCAGTGGTGTTGGATGCCGAGGGTCTGTCATTGGACGAAACCGAACTGGTTGCTCTTGGGCAGCCTGGCGTGCGTGCTCAGGCCCTTGCCGCAGGCCAGATCGATGCAACAACTATGTCAATCGGCGTCTGGCTTTCCTTACCCGATCGCTCTGGGCTGCATGTTTTGGTGGAGCCTGAAACCTATTATAAAACGGCGCCATTGGTCACGAAGGTGAACGTGGTTCCTCGGGATGTTCTGGAACAGCGCGGCAATGACGTCGAAAAGGTGCTATCGGTCCTGACACAGGCTTCGCGTGATTTCGCTTCAACGCCATCCATATGGGTGGATGCGATGGTAAAGGCGCGTCCTGATGTCGAGCGCGAGACACTTGAAGACCTCGCGCAGGCCTACATCACGAGTTGGAGCGTGAATGGCGGCTTGCAAGCTTCCGAGATGGAATACACCACAAATTGGCTATTCGAGGGATCGGATTTCGAGGGGGCTACCGCACCCGCGCTTGAGGATTGGATTTCGTTTGCGCCGATGGACAAGGTGTTGGACGCTTTGGGGGAAGATGCGCGGATGGATACGGTTTCGCGATGATGGGTCGGGCGCCAGTGCCACATATTACGTTCGACAACGTAGGCGTGACTTTTGGTGGCGCAGGACGCAGTGCATCCCGTGCGGCGCTTGACGAGTGTTTTCTGTCGATACCACGTGGACAATTCGTGTCGATACTCGGCCCGTCAGGATGCGGGAAAACCACGCTGTTGCGCTTGGTCGCGGGGTTGATCGCGCCCGATACGGGGCAGGTCACAATTGATGGCAGCGCCCCGATCCCAGGGCGGCAAAGCGCCTTTGTGTTCCAGTCGTTCAGGTTGTTGCCGTGGAAAACCGCTTTGGCCAATGTGACACTGGCCTTGCGTCCCTTGGGATTGGGGCGTGAGGAGCGCAATGATCGGGCCCGTCACTATTTGGAGTTGGTTGGCCTGTCTTCGGTCGAAGCCATGTATCCGGGCGAATTGTCGGGCGGCATGAAGCAGCGGCTGGCCTTGGCCCGTGCCTTGGCCGTTGAGGCGCCAATCCTGCTGATGGACGAACCGTTTGCCAGCTTGGACGCGCAATCGCGCGAATTGATGCAAGAAGAGTTGAAACGTCTTACCCCCAAGCATCGCCCGACCGTCTTGTTCGTCACCCATAGCGTTGACGAGGCCCTTATCCTCGGGGACCGTCTTGTCCTTATGTCGCCGCGTCCAGGCCGCGTTCATGAGGATGCAGATTTGTCATTTGCGTCCCATAAGTCCATCTCGGAACTTAGGGCGAGCGCAGAGTTTCAAGACCTGCGCGATCATATCTGGAGCCAGCTTCGTGAGATGGTTCTAAACGACTCCGCGTCTGATTTCTTCGGGCGTGGTGAAAATGGAGTGCTGCAATCGTGATTTGGCTGCGGGGAATGTACGGGATTTGGCTGCGCGAAGTTGTGCGCGCGTTGCGCGATCGCGGCCAGATAATCGGAGGCGTTTCACGGCCGTTGATCTGGCTCTTGGTCTTGGGGATCGGGTTGAACCCGTATTTTCGCGGAGAAGTCTATGGTGAGGTGCGTGTCGTCCTACCTTACACCTATGTGCAGTTCCTGTTTCCTGCGGTGATCGTCCTGAACATCATGTACACGTCGATCCTGTTTGCCGTGTCTGTCATATGGGACCGGCAATTCGGGTTCTTGCGTGAAATTCTGGTGTCCCCGCTTCCAACACCTCTGATCCTGTTGGCCAAAATTCTAGGGGGCAGCACGATCGCTACCGTCCACGGGGCAATGGTTCTGATCCTTGCGCGTTTTGCGGATATCTCTTTGATGCCTGGGCAGATCCTTTTGGCCTTGGTGGCCATGTTCTGCCTTAGTTTTACATTGACGGCATTCGGCGTCATCCTTGCCAACAGGGTGCGGAATTTCGAGAGCTTTGGCGTGTTCTCGAACACCTTGATCCTGCCGCTGTATTTTACCTCCAGCTCTGTCTTCCCGCTTGACCCGAGCCTGAGCAGGACGCAGTCAATCGTGGTGTATCCAGAGTGGTTGGTTGCGGTGATGCGCATCAATCCGATCACCTATGCGGTCGATTTCCTGCGCGGGATATTGATCGGATTTAATCAGTTTCCAGCCCACATTGGACCAACGCTTGTTCTCGTTTTGGGGGCGATATTCTTCCTTGTGGCATTGTTTGAATTCCGTCGCACCTGATGGCACCGCGTTTTCATAGCCCGTTCCGTTGGCGTCCCGCGGTGATAAATGTTGCGGTGGTGGCATTGTTGATGTTCGCGCTGTCTTTCACCCCCGCCGACACGTCGATGTCAGAGATCCAGAAGCGCGGTTCGTTGCGTGTGTGCATTCCGCCAAGCCGCCCCCCTTTGGTCACGGGCGATCCGGACCAGCCCGGATTTGATCTGACGCTGATGGCTGCCTTGTCCGAAAGTATGGATATCACGCTGCAGACACGGGTTATCCCCGCTATGGGAGCCGACTTTAACCCGCGCAACTGGCGCCTCAACCGCAGTCAGTGCGATGTGATTGCGGGCGGCATCGTGAACTCGGTGGAGACCCGCAGTTTCTTACAGACACTTCCCACCGGCGTGCAGATGGGGTGGGGCCTAATCAGGCCAAGCGGGCTGGAACCGAAACCAGGAATGAGCGTGGCCGTCCTCCCTTCGCCAGGGTTGGATCGTTTGGCTCTAAGTCGGGTTTTGCGCGCTGAAAAGGCCAGTGTGGTGCCTGTCAGAAATCCTGAAGCGCTATTGGCCGCACTGGAGACAGGGCGGGTGCAAATCGGGCTGGCCGATAAGGGAATTGCGGATCGTCTGGTTCAGCAAGACGCTGGCCTGAGCGCCGATTGGTTTGAAGCAGAAGGCGTGGCGCGGCAATCTTTTGCCCTCGGATTCTGGAAGGGGGATGTTGAGTTGCGACGTGCCTTTGCAAGCGCATTCTCTGATTTGAAAGACAGTGGCGAGCTGGCTGAAATCAGGTTGCAATATGGTCTGCCTGTCGTCGATTGATAGCCCTTATACAAAAAAGCAATGCGTCATATTAGTATCACGGCGTTGTCAAAATGAAGTGATTGATACACGTTGGTTCTACAGTCTTTCGATAATGATGAGACGGCTTTGTCAGAGCAAAAGTGCTCTGACATTTTTGTTGTCGAAGAGGCTGCTCGAAGAAAGGGAGGACCAATTGAACACATCACGATCTCGTAATTTGGTAGCCTGCGCTTTGATGGCGGCATTTGCCCCCATGACAGTCAACGCAGCAGGTTTTACCCAAGAGCAGGCCGACAACGGCCGAGCGGTCTATGCGGCCCAGTGTGCTCACTGCCACGGTACGAACCTCGAAGGTTTGGACGCACCGGCCCTGAGCGAAGAGACCATGCAGAACTTCAGCACAGCGGCTGGGTTGTTTGACATGATCTCGGTGGCGATGCCCCCCCAAGCCCCGGGAGAATTGACCGAGGATCAATACCTCGAAATCATGGCCTATATTCTCGCTCACAACGGCGCACAGGCAGGTGATGAGGCGATGGTTGTGGACTACGATCTGATGGAGTCCATCGATCTTGTTGAAGTGACTTCTGTTGCTGCAACCACCGAAGTTGCTGATGCCACAGACGCGGCTTCCGTCGTTTCAGTGCCTCAAGCGTACACTTGGGGCAAGCCATTGCCCGGGAGCGATTTGTTCGCCGATTCACCAGAAGGTGACTCCGCTGGGAGCGGTGTGCCGCAGGCGTATACCTGGGGCAAAGAGCTGCCAAGCGTAACGCAGTAAACAATTTCCACATCGCTGACATGCGATGTGCAATCAATCTGATGACTTTGGGAGGCTATTCCATGAAATTTAACTTGAAAACGTCGATTCTCGCGTTGAGCGCCAGCCTTGCGTTGGCGAGCCCAGTTTTGGCGCAAGATGCCGAGCGTGATTACACGGCCGTTAGCGACGAGATGATCCTGAACCCGCCTGCTGGCGATTGGCTTATGTGGCGCGGGTCTGTTGACAACCACGGCTTCAGCGCCCTGGACATGATCAACAAAGACACGGTGGCTGATCTTGAACTCGCATGGGCATGGCCCATGGCCGATGTTGGTCTGCAGCAAACCACCGCACTGGAGCATGACGGTGTCATGTTTATCAGCACGAACAACTCGATCGTTCAGGCGCTGGACGCCAAAAGCGGCGATCTGATGTGGGAATACCGCCACCCGCTGGCTGAAGTTCCCGATAGCTGGGGCTACCTGAACTACCAGTCGCGCCGCCAGAAAAACTCGATCGCTCTTTATGAAGACAAAGTCTACCTGACGACGGTCGACGCCAAGATTGTTGCACTCGACGCGGTCTCGGGCAAAGTCGTTTGGGAAACCCAAGCCTTCGATAATTCCAAAGGTTACAGCTATACCGTTGGGCCGCTTGTTGTGAACGGCAAGGTTATTTCCGCGATCTCCGGCTGTTCGATTGCTGGCACGGCTGGCGGTTGTTACATCGCTGCGCATGATGCCGATACTGGCGAAGAGCTCTGGCGCTTCAACACGCTGGACGACCCGAACAACCCTGCACAAGGCGAAAGCTGGGGCGATGTTCCTCCTGAAAACCGTTGGGGTGGTACACCTTGGGCCGTTGGTTCCTACGACCCTGAGTCCAACCTGACCTTCTGGGGCGTCGGGATGCCTGCGCCTTACGCCGAACTGGTTCGTGGTTCGGGTGACGGCGATGTGCTCTACACCAACTCAACACTGGCGCTTGACGCCGACACGGGTGAGCTCAAGTGGTACTTCCAGCACCTGCCGCGCGACAACTGGGACCTCGACAGCCCGTTTGAGCGTGTTCTGGTCGATCAGGAAGTCGACGGCGAAACCCACAAAATGCTGGTTTCGGTTCCAGGCAAAAACGGCATCGCTTTTGCACTTGATCGCAACACCGGCGAATACCTGTGGTCGCTCGAAACCGTCTATCAGAACGTTGTGACCAAGATTGATGACGATGGCACGGTTCACATCAACGAAGACCTCATCTCTTCGGCCATTGGTGAATCCCATATGGCATGTGTGTCGGTGTCTGGTGGTAAACTGTGGCAGGCGGCGGCATTCTCCCCGCTCACCAACAACTTCTATGTCCCTCTGACAGAAGCTTGTAACACCACGACCCCCATCCAGACCGAGTTCACCGCAGGGAACTCCACGGGTTCTTTGAAATTCGGTCCTCGCGTCCTGCCTGAAGGCATCGACCAAGCAGGTCTCGTGGATGCCATCGCGGTGAACCCCGAACAGGGTACGCACGCATGGCAGCACCGTCAGCGGACTGTCCCGACCTCCTCGGTTATCGCAACCGCTGGTGGCTTGGTCTTCGGTGGTGATGCTGGTCGCTACATCAAAGCATGGGATGACACCACGGGTGAGGTTCTCTGGAGCCAGCGTCTGAACGCGCCTGTTGGCGGTTCGCCTTCCACCTTCGAAGTGGACGGAGAGCAGTATCTCGTCGTTCCGACTGGCTACAGCGCAGCAGCGTCCAGCGCGGCATCCATGTTCCCCGAAACGCCGCTGCCCAGCGGTGCGGGTAACTCGATCTTCGTGTTCAAACTGCCTAAATCAGACGGCTGATTTTTCAGCTCGACACGATACAAGACAAGGAAAGGAGCCGTTCTGGCTCCTTTCTCACATTCATACTGGAGGAATTGCGATGATTTTCCGTCCTATCCTGGCTTTGATCTTTGCCCTGAATTGCGTGGCGGCATACGGGCAAAATGCGCCGCAGATATACCTCGACAATACACGCAGGATCCAAGGCGATGAAATTCGGGTCTGCGTGGATGATACCGCTGTTGGTGCGCCATTCGATCGGGCGGTCGCCGAAGCAATCGGCCAAGCGCTATTCCTCAATGTGGTGTTCGACAAATCCCCGAGCGGCTTTCCGATCAACGGCGGCGGGTTTCTGGAAGAACTGCAGATCAGAATGAACAAGAACTGTGATCTGGTCATGGGGATGTCGCTTCAGACTGGCAATCTCTATCCCGATTGGGTCAGCCCGACCCGCGTTTACGCCACGGTGCCTTATGTTCTGGCTGCTCTTGATCCGAGCTATGAGAGCCTTTCCGATATCCCGAATGACCATTTCGTCGGAACCTCCTTGGGTTCGTCTGGCGAGTGGGCGTTTATCACTGCGATGTCTCAACGCGCGGAAGGACAGCGATGGAAGCGGCTTCCCTATGCGGACAAGGCATTGATGTTGGAGCGGCTGCGCGATGGTCGGCTCTCAGCCATACTGCTCTGGCAGCCTATGCTGCAAAAGCTGTTGTCTGGTGATCCTGATGCTGCAGACATCAGAGTGATCTCACCCGAACCGATAGAGGTCGCAACGGTGAGGGTTGGTGGCTTGGTATCGTCGCGTGATGACTTCCTGCGCAGTCAGATCGATTCAGCAATTGACGCACTTATACAGGACGGGACGATCTCGATGATTATGGATGACCTCGGGTTTGAGGGCACGCCTGGCGGCTGATTTGTCGTTACCGTGTCAAAGACAGCCAAGACAGCAGGTCTCTCAGCCATATAGGATCGTAAACGCTGAGCATGAAGCAGATAAGGAGTAGCGCGGCGACCCATTCCAGAGTGCGGAACCGCGCCACCCATTCAGGCTTGAGTGCCAGAACAATCTGCGCTCCAGGCAAGCCAGGCCACGGAAGTAGGCAGATGAGGGCAGATCCGAGTGCGACCTCTTGCAACTGACTGAACAGCACCAGCGCGAATTGGCTCAGACTGGAGTTCAGTCCGCTTTGCGCCAGTGGGCGCATAAGGTCGATCAAAGGTACTGCCGCCAAAATTGCGGCGCTTGCGATCAGCGGAGCCAACGCTTGTAGCAGCCGCCCCGATCGGTCTGAAGCGGCGTGAGAGGGGACAAGTACCCAACCCGCCCGAAACAGTACGCCCATCAACATTCCCCACGCTGCCAACGAGCCCTTTGGATGTGATCTATTGCCGCCCATGCGAGTGATCCCGCGCAGAATGGAAATATACGCAAAAGCGAAAATCAGGTACGCCAGACCTCGGGTTACAATTTGCTGTAAAGTAAGGTCGTTGAGAAATGCCATGAATGTGCCTGCGTAGAATTTCAGCCGCGTCTGCCAACGACAATCAAATGTCGGCGGCGCTTTTCAGTGTCGGTAGAACTTTAGTGCAAATCGCAAATAAGTAGAAATAACTTATTTAGTTACAAAGACTAAAGCTGAAACTCTGTTGCACTATGCGGCGCGTCTCGGTCGCAATGGGATAGGCACAAAAAACGCGGACGGAAGAGAAGGGGCAGGGCGCCGCGCGTGATGCGCGACGCCCCGATGGTTTCGTCTTGGCTGGTATTAGCTAAAGAGCATACCGCCGTTAATGTCGACGTTCGTGCCCGTGATGAAGGCCGCATCGTCGCTGGCCAGATAGGCGGCGAGATTGGCCACGTCTTCGGGCGTGCCCTGACGTTTCAGGGGGGTTGCTGCTTCGACGTTTCTGCGCACTTCATCCTTGGTGAAGACGTTGTGGAAATCGGTGTCGATCATGCCAGGGCAGATGGCATTCACGCGAATGTCTGGGCCCAGTTCCTTGGCCAGACCGCGCGTCAGCGTCATGATTGCACCCTTCGATGTGGCATAGGCCACCGAACCCGCTCCGCCGCCGTCACGGCCTGCTTGAGAGGCGAGGTTGACGATTGCGCCCGACTTCATGTGCGGCAAGCATTCTTTGATCATGGCGACCGTGGTGGTCACGTTGAGGTCCATGACGAATTGCCAATGGTCCATCGACATTTCCGCAAGCGTTTTGCGCGCGACAAGGCCGCCGGTGTTGTTCACCAGAATATCGACGCCACCGAATTCTTTGATCGTTGCCGTAACGAGGTCTTTCGCGCCTGACGGATCACAAAGATCGCCCTGCATCGCGAATGCCGCGCCGCCTGCTGCCTTGATGTCCTTGACGACCGCTTCGGCCCCTTCGGCAGAGGAGTGGTAGTTGATCGCAACCGAGGCACCCAATGAAGCGAGCTTGCGCGCACACGCGCCTCCGATGTCACGTCCGCCGCCAGTCACGATGGCCGTTTTGCCCGTAAAATCCATAGTTCTTCCTTTCGTTTTCTCCGAGAGCCCCGCGCCGTTTCAGTCGCGGCAGGGCCGTTGAATGAGGTAGCCCCGCGTTGCATCGCACATCGTTTAACGGGGCGAGCCGCCCCCCCCCCGCAGGGGTCGCAAAATCCAGATATGAGTGGCGCAGTGCAGGGCGCTTGTCAACACTTGTATCCCAGTTTATATACAACATACCGCCTTGCGGAAATGGACCTACTGCATATGTGGTGGATTGAAAGTCGCGCGCCGTTTCAGCATAAGTGCAGTCACCGCATGTGCGTCGAGAGGAAAGAAGATGCCCGACCAAGATACGACGTTAGAGGCGCGCTCAAGTGTCGAGAGGATCGTTGATTTCCTCTATGCCGAGATAACATCCATGCGCATGTTGCCAGGTACTCGGATTTCCGAAACGGACATAGCGCGCAAGTTCGGTGTATCGCGCCAGCCCGTGCGGGAGGCCTTCACCCACCTTGCGCGTATGGATTTGATCCTTGTGCGCCCCCGCCGTGCGACGGAGGTCAAAAAGCTCTCCATTCGCGCGATTGAGAAGAGCCGTTTCGTGCGTGCGGCCGTGGAGGCTGCGGCGTTGCGTGAGGCGGCAAAACATTGTGATGCGGCCTTGGGGTATCAGCTGGATGCCGCTTTGGCCCTACAAAAGAAGGCTTTAGTGGAGGGCGACCAGAATCTATTCAAGCAGTTGGATTACGATTTCCACAAAATGATCTGCGAGATCGGACGCGTGCCCTACGCCTTTGAGGTGGTGCGCGCAGAAAAGGAAAAGGTGGACCGGCTCTGCGTTATGGAGTTGGCGAAAGAGAACCGGATGCCCCTTCTGATCGAGGATCATGAGAAGATCGCGGCGGCCATCAAGGCGGGAGATGCCGAGGGTGCGGTTGCTGCGGGAATGGTCCATTTGTCGCGGCTTGATGAGATCATCACTACCATCCGCATCAACAACGCGGCCTTCTTCGACGATACCGAATAAAGACCCCCTTAGGACTGCAAAGACCTAACGTGCCATCGGCGCGGGCTTCATGCTGTCGGCAAGTTCAAGCATCCTGCGTGACACGGCTGTCTTGCGTGGTGGGCTGTGCTTTCGTGAAATTTATTCTTGTATCCCAGTTTGGCTACAAGTATGACTCTCGCTGCACGGTGGTGAGTTTGAGGAGACTCGCCAACCATTTGCAAACATGCAGGGAGGAAAAGCATGACTACCAATTTCAGTATTAAATCCATCGCTGTGGCATCGGCGCTCACCCTCGGACTGACCTCCGCAGCGGTGGCCGCCGAGTTGCGCGGCTGGAACATCCACGTCGAAGACTACCCCGTGTCGCACGGCATGGAATCCTTCATCGCAGAGGTCGCGGAAAAGACCGGCGGCGAAGTGAGCGGCAAAGTCTACCACAACGGTGTTCTCGGTTCCCAACCTGACGCGATCGAACAACTTCGCCTCGGCGTTCTGGACTTCGCGGTCTTCAACCTCGGTCCGATGGGGCAGGCTGTTCCCGAAGCCAACGTCACCGCGCTTCCCTTCATCTTTTCCAGCGTCGATGACATGTATGCCAAGATGGACGGTGCCGTGGGCGAAGCCATTGGTGAAGGCATGGAAGCCAAAGGCATCAAGGCACTCGGCTGGTATGGCGCAGGTGCGCGCTCCTTCTACAACTCTGTGCGTCCGATCAACTCGCCCGCCGATGTGGAAGACCTCAAGGTCCGCGTGATGTCCAACGACCTTTTCGTCAAAATGGTTGAAGCCATGGATGGCAACGCGACCCCGATGGCCTTCGCCGAGGTTTACCAGTCGATCAAGACAGGTGTTGTCGATGGTGCGGAAAACAACCCGCCGTCCTACGAATCCACCAACCACTACGAAGTGGCGAAATACTACTCGCTCACCGAGCACCTGATTATTCCTGAGTGCCTGTGCATGAGCCTCAAGTCTTGGGAAAGCCTGACGCCCGAGCAGCAGGAGATCGTTATGGTCGCAGGTAAAGCGAGTGCTGAATACCAGCGCGAGCTTTGGGCCGAGCGCGAAGCCGCAAGCCTCGAAACTGTTGCCGCAGCGGGCACCGAGATCAACACGATCGCGGACAAGGCTCCGTTCCAAGAGGCAATGGCGCCCGTCTATGAGGCTTTCCTCGCGGACAACCCCGAGCTGGCCGACATCGTGAACCTTGCCCGTGGCGCCGAGTAATCGGAGTGATCGATTATGGTGAAATGAAACGGATGGGGCCTTTTATGGCCCCATCTTTGTGAAAGGCACCCTCTCCATGACAACTGAGCCTCTATATGTGCGCCGTATCGAGAAACTTCTCGATCTCCTGCGCATGGCGTGTATCGCCGCCGCCTCCGTTGCGCTGGTCACATTGATCATCACCTTCGGCTGGCTTGTTTTCGGGCGCTACGTCCTGAATGCGACCCCCACATGGGTCGAACAACTCGCGCTTCTTCTGATCTGTTACATCGCGTTTCTCGGTGCCGCCGCAGGCGTGCGCGAGGATACCCACATCGGCGTCACCCTGTTTCGTGACATGATGCCCGATGGCGCACAAAAGGTGCTGATGATCGTCATCGACATCTCGCTGGCCATATTTGGCGCCGTGACGCTCGTGGCGGGGGTGACACTGATGAAATTCGGTATGGGCACGATGCTTCCGATGCTCGATGTGCCTGAATCTGTGCGCACGGCAGCTATCACGTCACTGGGAGCGCTCATGTTGCTGTTCTCCGGCACGCGCGCGCTGCTTCGCATTATCCGTTTTTCGCGCTGGTCTCCGCAGCCTGAACTGGAGGAATTCTAACGTGGGTCTGTTTATTCTTCTCGGCGTCTTCGCCGCGGGCGTGGTGATTGGCGCCCCTGTCGCATTCGCAATGGGCATCGCCGCCGCTGTCGCGTTCTGGTTTGAAGGCTTCCCGATGCTCATCACCTTCCAACGCGCCACATCAGGCGTGTCGGTCTTCTCCCTGCTGGCTATTCCGTTCTTCATCTTCGCTGGTGAGATCATGCTGCACGGTGGAATTGCCAAACGTCTGGTGCGTCTGGCCTCCGCTCTGGTGGGGCATCTCAAGGGCGGTCTGGCGATGGTCAACATCTTCTCGTCGATGCTCTTTGGTGGCATCTCGGGCTCCGCCGTGGCCGACATTTCCGCACTCGGCTCCCTGCTTGTGCCCGTGATGAAGGAGCGCGGCTATCGGCCCGACTTCGCCGTTAACGTCACCGTTACGTCTTCCATTGCGGGGATTGTCATTCCACCGAGCCACAACATGATCATTTTCGCCGTGGCCGCGGGCGGGGGCATTTCGGTCTCCAAGCTGTTCCTTGCGGGCGTGATCCCAGGCATCCTGATGTGCGTGAGCCTTGCCATTGCTGCGTGGATTCTCTCTATCCGTCACAACTACCCCTCTGAGCCTTTCCCAGGATGGGCTGTGGTGGGCCGTGCTGCGCTTGACGCCATTCCCGGTTTCATGACGGCAGTGATCATCGTGGGCGGGACGCTCTCGGGGATATTTACGGTCACAGAGTCGGGCGCCTTCGGTGCAATTTACGCTCTGTTCCTGACGACCTTCTACTACCGTAGCCTGACGTGGGATGGCTTTGTCCGCTCCGTCGCGGGGGCCGTGCGCACCACGGCGATGGTCATGATCCTGATCGCCTTCGCCAGTTCCTTTGCCTATCTTCTGGCGCTCTATCAGGTTCCCGAAAAACTGTCTGGCCTTCTCGGCGCGATTTCGGACAACCCGATTGTCATCTTGCTGATGATCAACGTCATCCTGCTGGTTTTGGGTATGATCATGGACATGGCGGCGCTCATTCTGATCTGCACGCCGATCTTCCTGCCGATTGCCGTGGGGCTCGGTATGGACCCGACGCAATTTGGGATCATGCTGCTGATCAACCTCGGTATCGGCCTTTGCACGCCGCCCGTGGGCACTTGCCTCTTCGTAGGCTGTGCTGTGGGGCGGGTGAAGATCGAGCAGGCCGTGCGCACCATCTGGCCCTTCTATCTCGCGATCTTTGTTGCGCTGATGTTGGTCACATATGTGCCTGCGGTGTCGCTCTGGCTGCCATCGGTTCTCTCGAACTAGACCCATAAGGGCAGGGCATCGCCCGTCCAAAAAGAAAAGACCCTCGGAAGTATCTGCTTTCGGGGGTCTGTCTTTTCTTACTGCGGCACTGCCAGCGCGCCATGCGGCATTGAATTGATGGACGGTCTTAGATGGGCCGTGTCGAGAATTGCCCGATCTCGTCGGCAAGGTCACGACAGAGCGCCCGCATCGCGTCAGGGTCCGTTTCCCGCTGCGCTTGCACCTTCAGGCCGAAGATATAGGTCTGCATCCGACGCGCCAGACGGGCGGGGTCACAGTCGGGCCGCAACTCGCCCTTGCGCTGCGCGGCGTCGAAAGCTTGCGCAATCATGGCCTCCACGCGGTCGAGATGTTCCTCAATGACCATACGCAACTCCCCCTCGCGCGGCACTTCGAGGAGCGACTTCACCAACATACAGGCGGTCGAGGGGCGGTCGCAGGGACTGAGGTCCGCTAGCCCGAGCAGGTGGTCACGCAACGCCTCCAGCGGCGAGGGGCTTTGCTCCACGAGCGCCTTTAACTCGGATGTCATCCGCGTGCCATAGCGATCAAGCGTGGCGCGAAAGAGCGCCTCCTTGCTGTGGAACGCGGCGTAGATGGAGCCGGGCTTCATCGACAGTGTTGCCTCAAGATCCTTGAGCGACGTGGCGTGATAGCCTTGCGCCCAAAACAGGGTCATCGCCGCATCCAGTGCGGCATCTCGGTCATATGATGCTGGTCTTGCCATGGGGGCAATCTATGCCGCGCGACGGTTCAACCGCAATAGCATCACGATTATTTGTGAACGATTACTCAAATACTTCTTGAGCAATCACTCACAAACCATCAGGTAGGGGGCGTCAACATACGCTAAACCCAAAAAGGAAAACGCATGACTGCCTTCGCAAAGCTCGACGAGACCACAGCCCCCGCCGCCGCCGTCCCCCTTATCCAGAAGTCGCAAGCCGCCTTCGGCCGCCTTCCTGGCCTGCACGCTGTCATGGCGCGTGCGCCTGCGCTTCTCGAAGGCTACCAAGTGCTGCACCGCCTGTTTGCGGAGAACACCTCCTTTGACGCCGACGAGAAAACCGTCGTTTGGCAGGCCATCAACGTTTACCACGAGTGCCACTATTGCGTTCCTGCACACACAGGCATTGCCAAGGCGATGAAAGTGGATGACGCGATCAGCGACGCACTTCGCGACGAAACACCGCTGCCCACACCTAAACTGGAAGCGCTGCGCACATTCACGCTCGCCATGGCCGAAAGCCGCGGCAATCCAACAGAAGCGGAACTCGAAGCCTTTTATGCCGCGGGCTACGGTGAGGAGCAGGTGCTTGAGGTCGTTCTGGGGCTCGCTCAGAAACTCATGAGCAACTACACCAACCACCTCGCGGACACGCCTGTTGATGCGCCGATGCAGAAATTCGCTTGGACACCTAAGTCGAAGCGCTAACGACACGCTTAAGCACAAATGACGACGGCAGGGGAGTTTCCCCTGCCGTTTTTCGTGTTTCTGACATCTCACGCATGTCGAAAGGGTAGGGGACTGCGATAGGAACCCCCGTGTCGGCCTCTAGAGTGCTACGTCGGCGCTACATGTGCACGTGGCAGGATGCCTGCCCGTTCAAAAGCGCCTTGTTGTTCTTCGCGTGCCGCTCAACGAACCGCTTCACTGAATTGCCCTTTTCAGGGATGTGACGTGCGGGGAGCAACGCCGTCTGCGTTTCGATGTCGGGGAAGAGTGCCAGAATTTCTGCACGCGCATCTTCCGAGACCGCTTTGAGCGCTTCGGGGCCAGTGAAAAGGCTTTCCGTTGCGGCGCCGTTGGAAAATACGATTTCATGCTGGTCGAAGAGCATGTGGTAATAGGCCACGCTCTCGGTGTCCTTCACAACTTCAATTCCGGGAAGCCCGACCAACTTGTTCGCGGCAACCAGAATTTCCGATACGCCGAACATACGCTCGGCGATCACCGAGCGGACGAGAATCCTGTGCTGGCGTGACACCATGAGATCGTTCGAGGGTGTGCCATTTCCAAGCGCGCCCGCCGCAATCCTCACGGGCTTGAGGTTGGGGCGCATCGCCAGTTCCTCACGATCAAGCTTGTTGCTGCCCATCCAGCGCAGGGGCTGCATACCGTTGTCCATGGTCAAAACCATGTCCCCGACTTCGAGGTCTTCAACGTTAACGGGGCCCTTAGCGGTGATGATTTCAGTGCCCTGAGCAAAGCAAATGATCTCGATCCCGCTGAAGGACAGCACCTCTCCAGTGTCGAAAGTGACCGTGCCCGTGAGCGCGCCAGCGTCATTGGAATCTTCGACCGCGTTGATGGTGTAGGTGCTCTTGTCGATGGCACTGAGGTCGATCTCGTCGATGTCGGTCGTGTCATCAGGGCCAGCTCCGCCGCTGATCGAGTCGCCATCCGCATCCGCAGCCGACCCGATGATGAAGGTGTCGTTGCCGTCGCCGCCGAACATGTTGTCCGAACCCGCGCCGCCATCAATCGTGTCATCCCCGGCGCCACCGTCGAGCAGGTCGTCTCCGGCGAGCCCCCAGAAAATGTTGTCGACGCTATTCCCGATAATTTCGTTCTCGCCCGAGCTGCCGCGGACGTTTTCGAAATTATTGACGATCGTGCCGAAACCTGCCGTCGTGCTGGTGCCGTTGTCATGCAGGGTGATGTCGGTGTCCAACCCGTCAACAAGCGCATGGTCCAAGGCGACTGTATCAATGCCATCACCGCCGTCGAGAATATCGGGCGTGCCTGTCGTGAAAAAACCTACTTCGGCGTAGTCGTCGCCCTCTTGAAGGTAGACTTCGTCGCTGGCGGCAGATGAGGTGGAATTTTCACCGTCGGCTAGCCACGTATCATTACCATCCCCACCAGTAACGTAGTCGTGTCCCTCGCCACCTGTGATGATGTCGTCGCCGTCACCGCCATGGATGGTGTCGTCACCGCCGCCGGCCGAAATTGTGTCATTGCCCTCGCCGCCGACGATGTAGTCACTGTGGACACCACTGGTAATGGTGTCGTCGCCGCCTTCGCCATAGATGGTATTGGTTCCGTCACCACCATAGATCGTGTCGTTACCGGCCCCCCCGACCAGTCGGTCGGCTTCGGTGTCTGTGCCGAAAATGCTGCCACCGTAAATGATGTCGTCGCCATCACCGCCGTTAATGGTGTCTTCGCCACCGTCGCCGTAGATGGTGTCGTTGCCTGTGTTGCCGTAGATGGTGTCGTCGTCATCTCCGCCAAATATGGTGTCGGCACCTTCACCGCCCGCGATTTGGTCTTCGCCGTCCCCACCACTGATCCAGTCGTTGCCGTCGTCACCAGATAAGATGTCGTCGCCGCTTTCGCCGTAGATCGTATCGTTGTCGTCGCCGCCCGAGACGATGTCGTGACCACTGCCTGCGCTAATAGTGTCGTCGCCACCGTTGCCGTAGATGGTGTCGTTGCCTGATCGGACTAGAAACGCATAGTCTGTGATCTCGTCGCCATCGACATCCTCGTACCCGACGTCCATGGTCTCGCCGATGTTCAGTCCGTCAACCACGCCAGGTTCGGTGGATGACAGATTGAAGGAGGCGGTTTGATCGACGGACACACCAACGGCCACGCCGCTGATGACCGGAAAGCCATCAGGCGCGTAGAGGTAAAGGTTGCCTGACCCAGTTTGGAAAACAGCAGCCTCGGTTGAGCCGAGCAACGCGCCGAGCAACCCGCCAACAAGTCCAGAGTCGCCGTCGTTAAAGGAGGCAACGCCAACGTATGTGACAGCCTCTGCGCTGCCATCAATGTTGATCGTGCTGGCCTCGCCCGGGGTCAGTGTGCCATCGCTGTCGGTAATGCTGATGCTCGTGCCCGAAACGCTGGAAAAGCTCGGCAGGACCGATACGGAAAGCAGAGAAACCAGGTCTCCCGAGTAGGAATAGAGGTCATCAGTGAAATCAACGGTTACAGGCAAGTGACATATCCTTTTGCGCGTTCATGGGGCGGTCTTGTCGTCTTGCGCGACATGGGCGCACCGCGTCGGGAATACCCCGCTCCGTCCGAGCAGCACGGACAGAGCGGAGAGTTGACAGAAGGCTCAAGGAACACGTGGTACTGGGTGTCCGCGTGCAAATTGGCTTCTGGTGTATGGGTGCGGGGGGCAAGGCGAAGAGGCAGGTGTTGCATTTCTCTTCCTTTGCGGTTTCCGAGCCATACGGCGGCGTTCAAATGGCGCTGGGTGGGGGAAGTGGTTGCCTTTGATTTGAACGCCATAGGAGCAATGTGCTCTGTGCCCGCGCGGTTTGTCTTGTCAAAACGGGGCGGCTCGAAGCAGGTGGAGGTGATAAATGCCACATCCAGATACCACTTTCTTTTTTCCGATATTCACAGGGGAAATCCGCGCAGTGACAGACGGCAAAAGACGGAGGAAACGCAGGTTTCCAGCCCGTATTGCCGCCCGATTCGTGTCGGTCGGAAGATGCGTGCTTCTTCGTTTATGCCTCTTTCAGCCTGCGCAGCATGATTGGAGTGGGGGACGGCATGTGATTGTCGGACGCGGCCGCTCGCGCGATGCGAGGGGGATTGGCAGCGGCGCCACAGGCACGCCACGACAGGTGCATTTTCAGAACCGCCTCCTCGTGGGGCGGCACAAGAACTTCGAGCACGAAGCCGTTGGTGGTCGTGTTCGTCGCGTGCAGCGTGCAGTTGGTCGCGGCCTGCGCTTTTAGCTCCATCACATCGGGCGTTGACGAGAATTCCGCCACGAACGGCACGTAAAAGCACAGGCGCTGCTCATGGGGCTGGAAGCCGCTATCGAGAGCCGCGTGAATGCGCAGATCGACTTCGCCATCGAATTGAACCTCGATTTCGCCATAACGGCCGATATCAATCTTCTGATGCTCTCTGAAAAGCTGCCAGATCTCGCGCCGTGCAAACCATGCCTTTCGGGAGATCTTCGGCTCTTTGCGGGCCTTCATTCCGAACGGGAGCCTCATTGGGCGTATCGCATCGGGTTGGAGGCGTGAGGGAGTGTGGCAACATCGGCAAGCACACAGTTGAAGCTGCCGACGACAGGCGTTTCCTCGTGGGAGAGCAGCAGTTTTTCGTCGGTCGAGGGAACGTCAATTCCGCAATGTCGCGTGGGCGTTCTGCCACTGCTTCCTCGGTCGAGATCCGCTGTTTCGACAGGGATAAATACACTGAGGCCATTCATTTGAATCCAGCCGATTGCCTCCAATTCAAGCGCAACACATTTGGTGGGCTGGGACGGGGCTGACCATGTGAATGCAGGGTCATGCCCGACGATGGATTTGACGGGAAAAGCCACGTCCGGAGAGCCGAAGTACAGCTCGCAAAGCGCGTGAGAGCAGGCAATGTAGGCTTCGGAATATAAGGACATACTACAATTGTCGGTTGCAACGTTCACCCTTCGCGCGGCCGACATATATATGTGTGTCGATAGAACCGTGGACAGGGAGCCGTCTTCCAGCCGAACCCGCATCCCTGCCGCGATCTCTGACGCAGCGACAGGAGCGCGATCTGTGTTGATTCGCGTCGATGCCTCGATACCGCGGACAAAATGCCCTTTTCCGACGAAATTTCCGGAAAATTGATGGTCTTTATGGTGCTTCATTCAGGCCTCCAATCAAAAGCCTTGCGGTGATGTTCCTGCTCGTCGTCCGCTTTTTTAGCAAGATGCCGCGTTTTTGTGCGCAAAATAATTCATCCAAGTGGCCGCGCCGTCCAAATAATCGACGCATTGACCACCTGCGACTCAAATCTACCATAAGTTGCAAGATGGGGCTGTCGCAAAACGGGTGGATCTGTCTATAAGAGGCAAATATGTAAGTCGGATGCTTCTTTATGAATTGAAGCGCGTGATTGTGCCGATATGCACTTACTTACAGGCGCGTGTGGAGTGTGTTGTGCCGATCTAATCCCTGCCGAAAAATCTGGCGGGGAGCGGCGATCCATAATTTCTGATCGTTGTAGATTCACCGTCTGGCGGAGGAGGCCGCTGGGCACAATAGCTACACCTAGATGGGCCATCTCAAACGTTGGCCTTTCTGAGCGAAAGGAAGACAGGCATGAGACCTCTTCCCATTTTTGATACCGCCGTTGTCGGTTCGCGTCAGGCTAGTGAATTTTGTGTGAAAGACTGGGACGAAACATCGAATTGGTTGGGTCGGAATGTTACCCCTCTCAAGCTCGAGCCAACGGGTGAGATCAAGGCACCCGAAGGCGCGGTTCATTATCTCAGCACTGGCCGCATCAGGTTCACGCGCACGTCCTATGGCGCACGCACCTCCGTCGATATCGAGGGCTATTCAGGTGCGCCTGTTGTTGCGACCACGAATATCTATGGTCATGCGACACCCGCGCTTGACGGTCAGGAGGCTCGGGTAAACGGGCCTGACATGAGTTTTGTCTTTGATCTTTCCGAACGCAGCCACCATAGCGAGTTGAGTGAGGACAATGTTCAGCTTCAAATGTCGATTGATCCCAAGGCACTCGACGAAATCAGCCTGAACTGGTTCGGTCATATTCCCCATCGGTCGACATGGCAGTCCCGCACCAGCTTTGGTGGCAGTGGGACGAATTGGCATGCCTGCCTGCACTACCTCCTAAGTCTGGTCACTGAGGCTCAAGAACCGCTGCCGTGCCGGACCGTTCGGCATATCGAAGAGACTGCCTGTGTGAACCTGCTCGAAAACTGGGCGGCGCAATGCGGGGTGGATCTCGGTGCGAATGACCACGTTGTTGTGCCGCGCGTCGTCCGCATGGCGGAAGATTACATCGTTGCGAATGCCGCCGATGCTCCGACACTGGCCGAAATCGCCGCCGCGCTTGATATCAGCGTTCGTAATCTCTCGATGAATTTCAAGAAATACCGTGGCTGCACACCTGGTCAATTCCTGCGGATGCAAAGGCTGAAGGTTGCGCGCGAGGAGCTTTGTCTGGGTGGTGACGGCAAGACCGTGAGCCAGATTGCCGCGAGCTTGGGCTATATCCACATGGGTGAGTTTGCGAAAGCCTACCGCGAACTCTTCGGCGAACTGCCGTCGGATACGCTAAAGCGCGCATAAGCGGCGTGGCACCGCGGAAACCGTGGCGGTCACTGGCCGTTCGCGGGTTCCCGAAAGGTGTCGAGGCACCACGACCAGACGGTATCGAGTGCGGGGCGGGAGCGTTGCGCCTTTTTTCTCACGAGGTAGTAGTCCCGATCCGACCCGCCTGATGCGCGGCCTGCCTCGATCAACCGTCCCGCGCTTAGGTCGTCTTTGACGAAAGCGCGGCTGACGACGGCCAGCCCTTGCCCTGCCAATGCGGCATCAATCGCAAGCGAAATCTGGTTGAACACGGGGCCGGGCAAGCGATCCTCCGTGCCGAAATATTTCTGCCAATGACCATAGGAATCGTGTAGCAACGGCATGGTGCGGATGTGCGCGGGCGTGAGATCACCAGACACATTCCCGAGCAGATGCGGGTTTCCGACGATGATGAAATCCTGACGGAAGAGCAATTCCGCATCCTGCCCGACAGGGAAGGGGGGGCGGGTTTCGCGCACGGATATGTCCACCTGATCGCGGTCGAAGTCGGTGACATCGACCGTTGCAATGGTGCGGATTTTTACATCGGGAAGAATGGCGTTCAGCGACGGTAGGCTTTGTATCAGGAGGCGGGTCGCGAAGGTGGGCGTCACGGAGATCGTCACGCTGTCATCCCCCTCGCTGATCTGGTCGGTGGCGCTGCGCAGGATGTCGAAGGCGCGCTTGACCTCCGCATGATAGACCGCACCTTGCGAGGTCAGTGACACGCCGCGCGGCAGGCGGGTGAAAAGCGCCTGACCGAGATGCTCTTCCAAGAGGCGGACCTGTTGCGCCACGGCGCCCTGCGACACGCCGAGGTCTTCGGAGGCCGCGCGAAAATTCAATCGCCGTCCCGCCGCCTCAAAGGCGCGCAGGGCATTCAGGGGGGGCAGGGACTTTCGAGTGTTGCGCATGGATAGCCTGTAGATTTTCTACACGATAGGGCGTTTCGATCTGACGCGAAACCCCCGTGCGTTTGGGCTATGCAATGCACCAGTTCATGTCCAACCGACAGAGATCCATTCCAAGGCTATAAAAATGACACAACGCACTGCGGCCCTGCCGACCTCCTACTCGGTGATCATTGCTGTTAGCAGCACGCATCTGATCAACGACCTGATCCAGTTTCTGCTGCCTGCGCTCTATCCCGTTCTGAAGACGCAATATGCGCTGAGCTATTTCCAGCTCGGCCTTCTGACGCTGGCGCAGCAGATCACCGCCTGCATCCTGCAACCCGTTCTGGGGCTTTACGGGGATCTGCGGCCCAAGCCATATTCATTGGCAGTCTCGCTCAGCATCGTTGCAATTGGCGTTATCATGCTCGCCACGGCGGGCTCCTTTACGGGGCTCTTGCTGGCCTCCGCTGCGCTCGGTCTCGGCTCGGCGCTGTTTCACCCCGAAGCATCACGCGTGTGCCGCATGGCATCGGGTGGGCGTCTTGGCTTTGCACAGTCGAGCTTTCAGGTGGGCGGCAATCTGGGCACTGCCTTTGGCCCGTTGGCCGCCGCGTTGATCATCCTGCCGCTTGGCCAGTTCAGCACCATCTGGTTCAGCCTTCTGGCGGTTGTCGGCGTTATCCTGCTGTTGTGGGTCGCGCGGTGGTTCACCCATCATATGCGCACGGTGCAAGCCTCCGCCGCGCCTATCATTGGGCCCAACCTGCCGCGCAAACGCCTGATCCTTGCCTTCGCGGTGCTAGGGGCGCTGCTGCTGAGCAAGTTCGTCTATATCGAGACCTTCAAGGCTTATTACATCTTCTTCCTGATCGAGAAGTTCGGCATCGGCATCCCCCACGCGCAGGGTCTGCTCTTCGTCTTCCTCGCTGCGGTTGCGGTCGGCACATTCATGGGTGGCCCCGTCGGGGACCGCATCGGGCGCAAGAAGGTCATCTGGGTGTCCATCGTCGGCGCGCTTCCCTTTGCTCTCGTGCTGCCGCACACCCCGCTTTGGGCCGCCGTTGCCCTGAGCATCATCGTCGGGCTGGTCCTGTCGTCGGCCTTTTCGGCCATCGTGGTCTATGCACAGGAACTCATGCCGCAAAAGGTCGGCATGGTGGCGGGCTTTGTTTTCGGCTTTGCCTTCGGGATAGGTGCGCTTGGCGCGGCGGCGCTTGGGGCACTGGCCGATATCATCGGGATGCAGCAGGTCTTCGTCTATCTTTCGTTCCTGCTCTGCCTCGGGTTCCTGACGGTCACGCTGCCCGACCTCGATTGACTATGTGTAATGTGTAACGAGTATCGTGGTTACAAAAAGGTGCGCCCAGGACATTCCAGGGCGCACCAATTTTTAAAGCTTAAGTGGATCGAGCTTAGTTCTGGCCGAGGGCCTGAATGATCCGCGTCTGGTCGATCGGAAGAACAACCGCGCCGTTGGATGCGACGATATTGGCGGTCCTCAAGTCGATGCAGCGGCCCTTGCCGAAGACACGGCTCGAGGTCGCGATACGAACGGCTTGGATGGCCAGATCATTGGCGATCTGCGTGCCAACCACACGTCCTACGACGACGTTGTTCTTGTCGACAACGTTCAACCCATTGTAGCTGCCGCTATTGCCGAAGCTCTGGCAATGGACGGAGCCACCTCCACCGAACAGGCCGCCAAATGCGCCGCCGTTGGTTCCGCCATTGGTGCCGCCGTTGGTTCCACCATTGATGCCACCGTTGGTTCCGCCGTTCGTGCCACCGTTCGTGCCGCCGTTGGTGCCACCATTGGTGCCGCCGTTCGTGCCGCCGCCATTGGTGCCGCCACCATTGGTGCCGCCGCCGTTCGTGCCACCGTTGCCGCCAGTGCCGCCGAGAATGCTGGCAACGCCATCTACGACATCATCCGTGCTATTACCTAGGCCGTCGTTACCTGTGACGCCGCCAACAACGCCGCCCACAGTGTCGCCAGCAGAGTCGACCGTGTCTGCAACGGAATCGACGACGTCATCTACCGAGCTTCCGAGGCCGCTCACTGCGCCGCCTACGGAACCGCCCACGGCGCCGCCAACAGCGCCCGTGACGCTCTCGACCACATCGCCCAGTCCACCAGCATTAGCGGGCGAGCTCACAAGCAGGAGCGCCGTCGCGGCAGCCGAGACAAAAAGTTTGGTGCGCATTGCAGTCTTGCGTGTATTAGTTTTTGTGAAATCCAGCATTTGAATACCTTCACTTCCCTCATTTGAGTGTTTGAGCTTCATATTGAGTGCTGGGCTGACCTGCCGTCTCCAAAATAGACCGTTGGCAAGCGTCCTCACGTCATCGCCGACTTAGTGTCGACGCCGAAGGACTTTAAACCCTGCTCCCCACAGCTGGGCGTTCACTTGATCAACGGTCGCATCAAGGAAGCAGATAAGTCCGACCCGTCGCTACCGTGCCTTACGACACACGAAAAGGTTACGGGGCTGATCGGGGGAGACCAATCATCAGGACGGGCGAAAACAGGCCGTTCACCCAAAAGTTGTAAGGTGCATTTCAAGCGCCGATTAATAATTGTGCAAAACATATGCGGATCGGCGCTAATATTTTGAAAATTTTTCAATAATTTCGTTGAAATTCAGCCTGATACTTGTATCTTGGATGTGTATTTTATTGCAGTTATTGGTTGATGTCCGTTCTCATCCGTAAGGCCTAAAAAAACGCTTTCATCCTTAAGTATGGTAGCCCATTCCACCAGGAGGCGAGATAATGAGCAGCGTAATTCATGCGAAATCAACCGCGCCTTTGCGGTATTTTTTCGTCCTCGAACGCGGTCCGGATTACGGGTGCGCGCGCGAGGTTATCGGTGTGTGCAGGGCGGACGTTTATGAAAAGACCACTTCAAGGCATCAATCGATGGCGCGGGCTCGGGATGGCGGTTGCGTCGTTCCTGATCGCGCTCTTGGTTTGCGTCCCACTCCCCTCCGCAGCGAATTCGCAGACGAGCAGTCTGTCCCACTCTCAAAACAACAACGTGAATGCAGAGTATCAGGGCTATTTGGCGGTGATCCATTCGTTGACCAAAGAAGGATACACCGTGCTCGTCGTGGAGCGCACCATGCTCAAAAGAATCCGCATTCTCTCACGAAAAGGACCCTCGGTGCGTGAAACCATCGTGTCGAGTTCAACAGGCATCGTATTGCGAGATAACACGTGGCTAGAATAGAACCCACTAATACAGACAAAAAACCGCGCACATTTTCGCGTGTACCGAAACTCGCCATTCCCGACCGCGCCATTCTGATTTCCCAAGTCATTTTTACCTCCCTCTTCCTGTTCAAAATCTTGGCGGACTATCTGGCGCTTCCGCTCTACATGGTCCCGTGGTCCGTGATGGAGGGCATCGAAATCACAGCGAGCATCGGCATGTTGCTTGGCGTGTTCACGAGCTTTGTTCTCGTGTCGCAAGGGCAAGCGCGGGTCAAATCGGTCGAGAAGAAGATCGAGGCCGCGTCGGGCGAATTGAATGACTATCTGGTCAAGCAGTTCGATGACTGGGCGCTCAGCCCGACTGAACGCCATGTCGCGGTGCTGTTGATCAAAGGGTTTTCCAATCAGGAGATCGCGGACATTCGCGGCACCTCGGAATCCACCGTCAAATCGCAGGTCACGACGATCTTCCGCAAGTCGGGGGTCTCTAGCCGTGGCCAGCTGGTGACATGGGTGCTTGAGGACGTGATCGACAGGCTCTCTTCCGATGCGCCTGTGGCGACCTGATGCGTCTGCCAGTTCTCCTCGCGCTCCTCGCGCTACCGCAGGCACTGGCGGCACAGACCATTAGCATTTCGCAATTTACCTTCCGCGACAACGACGGCAACGGCATCTATGACATTGCTGACGCGCCCTTCGTCGGGGCGGAGGTGGTGCTGAACTTCGACGGGCGGGGCATCCGCACACACAGCAACCTGAACGGGTTTGCGAATTTCGTGCTTGGCGCTGGAAGTGAGGATGCGGATATCCGTCACGAGGGCAGGGGTGTTTTGAACCCCGTTGCGCCGCGCGGGATGTTCTTTTCTTCTGACGCAAACGCGCGCGTATTCGATGCCATCGCGGTCCCCGACAGTGTCAGCGGGCTTGCCGTGCAGCCGACATTTCCCTTTCTGGGCCTTGCGGTCTCGCCGCAGGTCACTGTCCATGCCTATGACGCCATCGCACTGACCTGCTCTCACGGCAGTGACACGCAATCCGTGCCTTTTGCCGATCATAGCTTTGCAAGCTGCGCAATCCCGCCCGATCTGGCGGAGGAGGATTGGCACATTTCCGTGGAGTTTACCGATGGCGGCACGCGCGATCTCGGAAACATTGTGCCTGGCTTTCGCAACATCATCCTCTCCGCGCTCGTCGACAGCGCCGCACCCGAGGCGTCCGCGCTGAAGATGGAGGGGTTCGATACGGTTCTAACCACGCGGGACGTGCGTGAGATGCCGCGGCTGGCGGACGGGCTGACGTTCCACAATCTCGTGGTCGCACACCGCAGGTTCTACGGCGGGCCGGGTTATGTGAATTGCGTCACCTCGGGCGAGTTTCTCGCCTACACCTCATCGGGCCATCCCGCCACGATTTCCAAGAGCGGGGGATTCGTTCCTGTCTCTATGGAACTGGGCTATGCATGGGACGGGGCGGGCGAAGGTCATGCCATTATCGAGGGCTATCGCGACGGAGAAGTTGTTCACAGCATCAACCTGAAACTGTCCACGTCCTACCCCGTCACATTCCTGCCGCAATGGGGCCACATTGATCGAATGGTCATACGACATTCGTCCTATTGGCAGGTTCTCGTCGACGATTTCACCTACACCGATTAGGCGAAAGGCATAGAACTTTCGTCTAATTGGCCTCCGCCGACAGATGGAACGCCCCCAACCCCTCCCTTCGGGCCATAGAAGTCGCGCTGCGGATCGCGGAATTTGTTTCCTGTGATCGCTCTGTGCCAATCCCCCAGTGGTTCGGTCGTGGCAAACACGACAACGACCTACGCTACCACAATTGCAGTGACCTGTGGGTGTGGGGCGGTCACACAAAATTCTGTCTGGAGGACCAAGGCCCGTTTCGGCCCTGTCTCCGAAATGAGAGTTGGAGGGAAACGCGATGGTTTACGAGCCGATTAGCATGGGGGCACCGTCCCAGTTCATGGACAGGATGTCTCAAGTCATGCGGCACGCGATCGATGGGGCTGCGGCGCGCGCCATGCGCAAATCTCAGGAGGAGGCACCCACTTTGGTTGATGTCCTCGACGAACGTGCCGAAATGCTCGAAAGTCGCGGTGTGCTGTTCAACACGGCCATTCTGGAGCAGACCGACATCGTGATCTATGCGCCCGATGAACTGGAGTTTTCGCCCGAGCTTTCGACGCTGAAATCCTTCGCCCGTTCCCTGCGCATCACGCATGACAAATCCTTCGCCGAAAGCGCGATGACGGCAAGCAGCGCAAAACATCGCATTCTCATTTTCGCGAATGTCACGGATGCCTATGACGCCGTGGACTGGCTCATGCGGGTGCGCAAGCTCGATCCCGAACTGGCGATCATTGTGACCTCAACCGAATTTTCCTCCAACGATCTGACGACCGCTCGCGCGGGGATCTGCGATGCCTCCCTTCGACAGCCCTACACGACGGTCAACCTCGCGCTCGGCGTCACTGCTGCGTTGAACAACAATCGCGAGATCAGAATGCGGAGCCTCGAAGATCACCTCGATGCGGGGATAGTCGCCGCCGAGTGATGCCTGTGCCGTTTACGGCGCAAACCACGTCTTAAATTGGGCGGTTCCAAGCAGTTCACTTCTGCAACCCACCGCATACCGTTTCCGCCCAATTACCTGCGCGTAGGTCTCTTACCTGAGATCTACGCGCTTTTTTTCTGGGATCGTGCATCAGGGACGTCCATCTCGCCCCTGTCGAGTTGGCCATTTTAAGTCCTCAGCACCAGATCGCCGTCCTGTTTTTTGCCCCGAAAATCTGACGCTCCACACGGATTGAGAGCGTTTTAAGGTGGGTTTTTACGGTAGTTTACGCGAGGGAATCCTTCATATTTCCCCAAGAAATACACGCTTAAGGTGATTTCATATTTGTAAAGTTCGCGCAAAAGGTTGACAGAATATCGCCTCAGATTGAATGATATTGCGGAAGGCGATGCCTATTGTTGGTCGTCTTCGTGTGAGTTGCTGGGGCTTTTGGTGTCCTGCCTGCGATCAAAACAAGAGGCGCAGGTGTGAGGAGGAGGACCAAGAGTCTGGAGTGGTGAACCACGGGTTCCTCGGCGCCGTTTTTTGTGCGGGGCCATGCTGTCCATCGGCATACGGGGTCTGTGCAGCGCCTCACGCTTAACTCTTAGCGGGGTTGGGGAAGGAGGAAACGGTATGACGATGTTTGCACACCCGCCCGCAATCCCGACAGCGGCAAAACGATGCCCCTCTCGCGCGCTCCCGCGCCGATGTAATGGACCCAGACTGGTGCCCTTTACGCGGTTGCGGGGGGCATTTGGATGAAAGACACAGCTGATTTCCCGAACAGCGCGCATTGGACCCCCACACATATCCCAGCCCTGAGAAGCGGCATCAGAGAAACGGCTGAACAGCCCTTCTCCGACCATATGATCGTGCACTTTCTCGGCCTGAATTACGCCCCCGACGAGATCGGAACGGCGGTCTACTCCACGGGGCTGGTGGAGGAACTGGCCCGACGCGGCCATGAGGTTACGGCGATCTGCGGCCATCCCTACTATCCGCAATGGCGCAGGCGGGCGGGCTGGCCCGCGTTCAGCTATCAATCCGAGACCTCGCGCAACGGCGCGCGGGTCATTCGTTGTCCGATCTATGTGCCGCGCGTCCTGCGCTTCCTGTCACGTATGGCGCACTACCTCAGCTTCGCCGCCACCGCCTTTCCTAGACTTCTGGCGGAAGGTCTTCGCAAGCGCCCGGATGTCGTTCTCGTCGTCGCCCCTTCGCTGGTCTCGGCCATTGGCGGGGTGATCGCGGGGCGTCTGCGCGGGGCGAAGCTCTGGCTCCACATTCAGGATTTCGAGGTCGAGGCGGCCTTTGCTACGGGGGCGCTTGATCCCAACAGCCTTCTGGGCCGTATGGCGCTGCGCTTTGAAAACGCGATGTTGCGGCGCTTCGATATGATCAGTTCGATCTCCCCGCAGATGCTCGACAAGCTGCGCGAGAAAGGTGTCGATGAGGCGAAAATTCTTGAAGTCCGCAACTGGGCCGACCTGTCGCGGATCAACGTGGTAGACAACCCCGCACCGATGAAAGCGGAACTGGGGATCACCACGCGCCATGTCGCCTATTACTCGGGCAATGTCGCCGCCAAGCAAGGGTTGGAGATCATCCCCGACGCGGCACGCATCCTCGCCCATAGGGACGACCTGACCTTCGTGATTTGCGGGGAAGGCCCCTATCTCGACACGCTCAAGCGCAAGGCGGCGGGGCTGCACAATGTGACGTTCTTGCCGCTCCAACCCGTCGAACGGCTCAACGAGGCGCTTGGCATGGCCGATCTCCATCTCCTGCCCCAGATCGCGGGGGTGGCCTCGGCGGTGCTGCCGTCCAAGTTGACGAATATGCTCGCTTCGGGCCGCCCCGTCATTGCCACGGCGGAGCCCGACACCGCCTTGGCACGCGAGATCGAGGGCGCAGGCATCGCCACGCCTCCCCAAGATGCCAAGGCTTTCGCAGAGGCCACCGCCGCGCTGCTTGATGATCCCGCACGGCGCAGGGCGCTCGGAGTGCGGGCGCGGGAACTGGCCTTGGAGAACTGGAGCATGCATCGCAGCATCAACCGCCTTGAGCATCATATGCGGCGCATGGTCGAGACAGCTCGCCCGCGTGCATTGCGCGCAAGCGACCAACAGGCCATAGATAGTCCAGTCCATCGCATCTAAGCTGATCGACGCGATACAAAGGGTTGGTATGAAAAAGGCACTGATAACGGGAATCACGGGTCAGGACGGGTCGTACTTGGCGGAGTTTCTGCTCGATAAGGGCTACGAGGTTCACGGGATCAAGCGGCGTGCCTCGCTGTTCAATACGCAGCGGGTGGATCACATCTACGAGGATCCGCACAGTGATAAGGCGCGGTTGAAGCTGCATTACGGCGATCTGACCGACACCTCCAACCTCACCCGTCTGCTGTCGGATATCGAACCTGATGAGGTCTATAACCTCGGCGCGCAAAGCCATGTCGCGGTCTCTTTCGAGGCGCCCGAATACACGGCGGATGTGGATGCAACGGGGACGCTGCGGCTTCTGGAGGCGATCCGTTTTCTGGGGCTTGAGAAAAAGACACGCTTCTATCAGGCCTCGACCTCGGAGCTTTACGGCAAGGTGCAGGAAATCCCGCAGCGCGAGACCACGCCCTTCCACCCGCGCAGCCCTTACGCGGTGGCGAAGATGTATGCCTATTGGATCACGGTAAACTACCGCGAGAGCTATGGCATGTATGCCTGTAACGGCATCCTGTTCAACCACGAGAGCCCGCGGCGCGGCGAGACCTTCGTGACGCGGAAGATCACGCGGGGGCTGGCCAATATCGCCATGGGGCTGGAGCCGTGCCTCTACATGGGCAATATCGACGCGCTGCGCGACTGGGGCCATGCCAAGGACTACGTGCGGATGCAGTGGATGATGCTGCAACAGGACGAACCCGACGATTTCGTTATCGCCACGGGCAAGCAATACTCGGTGCGCGAGTTCATCAGGTGGAGCGCGCGCGAGCTTGGCGTCGATTTGGAGTTCTCGGGCGAGGGCCTGGACGAGATCGCCACCGTTACTGCGATCACTGGTGACATGGCCCCCGCGCTCAAAGTGGGTGGTGTGGTGATGCGGATCGACCCGCGTTACTTCCGCCCCGCCGAGGTGGAGACGCTTCTGGGTGACCCAACAAAGGCGAAGGAAAAGCTCGGCTGGGAACCCGAGATTGCCGCGCAGGAGATGTGCGCGGAGATGGTCGCTGAGGATCACAAGGCCGCCCGCCGCACCGCGCTTCTCAAGGAGCACGGGCTTGAGCTACCAGTCTCGCTGGAGGGTTAAGGGATGGCATATGACCTGACGGCAAAGCGCATCTGGGTCGCGGGGCATCGCGGGATGGTGGGGGCCGCCGTGGTGCGGCGTCTGGCGCGCGAGGACTGCGAGGTGATCACGGCGGGCCGCGAGGTGCTGGACCTGACGCGGCAAAACGAGGTCGAGGCGTGGATGGCCGAGACCCGTCCCGACGCGATTGTCATGGCGGCGGCGAAGGTGGGCGGCATTCTGGCCAATGATACCCGCCCCGTCGATTTCCTGATCGAGAATATGCAGATCGAGACCAACATCTTCACCGCCGCCCATGCGGCTGACGTGGAGCGCTTCCTCTTTCTCGGCTCGTCGTGCATCTACCCTAAGCGGGCCCCCCAGCCGATCCCCGAGGACAGCCTGCTCACGGGGCCCTTGGAGCCGACAAACGAATGGTATGCGGTGGCCAAGATCGCGGGGATCAAGATGGCGCAGGCCTATCGCAAGCAATATGGTCGCGATTGGATCTCTGCTATGCCTACCAATCTCTATGGACCTGGCGACAACTACGACCTGAACACGAGCCACGTCCTGCCCGCGCTTCTGCGCAAGTTCCACGAGGCGAAAGAGGCGGGTGCGGATCAGGTGACGCTCTGGGGCACGGGCACGCCGCTGCGCGAATTCCTGCATTGTGATGATCTGGCCGATGCGCTGGTGTTCTTGCTCAAGACCTACTCGGGCGCGGATCACATCAACGTCGGCTCTGGCGTGGAAGTCACCATCCGAGAACTGGCCGAAACCATTGCCGATGTGGTGGGCTACGAGGCCGAACTGGTTTTTGACACCTCCAAACCCGACGGAACCCCGCGCAAACTGATGGACAGCGCGCGCCTCCACGCGCTCGGCTGGAACAACGCCCGAAACCTGCGCGACGGGATCGCACAGACCTATGAGGCGTGGCGCGCGCAGCCATGAGAAACCCGCCGCCAAGCGCCAAGGCGCGCGGGCGACGGGGAGGGAGTGTGATGTGTCGTTGACGGCTGCTCAGACGGTGAAGGCGTGAATGCCTGACGCACTCGTGCCCGTGGCATGAACCTGCGTGACGCCGATGGGAACGATGGCCAGATCGCCGACCGTGAAACTGCGCGTCTCGCCCTTGATCGTGTTGACGGTCAGCGTGCCGCCCGTTTCGACGTAGAGCGCCACGGCGGTGGTCGAAAGGTCGGTGCTGTCGTCGGGCACAACGGGCAGGATATCGGTTGCGGGGCCATTGAGGGATGCGGCGCGCCCTGCGAAGGGGTTGGTCATGGGAATTCTCCGTTTTGTTGGGTGGTTTGGTGGCGGGCGCGCAATCCGCACGCGCCGCATTTGTCCTCAGGAGGACGAGAAGGCGCTTGCCACGATCTCGTAGCCTGAGTCGTTGAGGTGGACATCATCGGAGCGTAGCGAGCGCGGGACATAGCCGTTGGCGATGTCGGCATTGTCTTCGGGCGAGCCGTTGCCTGCCGCCTTGAGCGCGCCGAGAAGGTCCACGAATTTCGCGCCATAGGTCGTCGCCAGATCCGCGTTCAGCCCCTCAATGTTGGAGACCGCCGAGGCGCTATCGGCCGCGCTGGTCAGGATCGCGCCGATCCGCACGCGGTCGTGGTCGAGGTGATTGACCATCGCGGCAATGTCGGATTGGACCTGCGCTGTCTGCGAGAAATTGTTGCGCCCGACCCAGATCCACGCGGTGCGGTCGGCATATGTGACCGCGCTGTCAGGGATAAAGGTGGTGCCCGCAGGCGCGGCCACGGCAGGGCCCGCAAGCGAGCGCGTAAAGGTCCAGTTGCCGGCGGCATCCGTTTCCATCACGCCATGCACCCCCGCAAGCGTGCCCGCAGCACTGCCCGTGTAGAGACCGCTGTCATAGAGGATGTTGGTCGATTTCGACAGGACGGCAAGCGCAGGTTCCTCCGACACGGTGACGTTGGAGATACGGATCGTGCCCACGCGCACATGCGCCATGAACAACAGGCTCGTCGCTATGGAGGCATTGGCGCTGCCTACTTCGAGCGTGACGGAATGCGTGCCGCTGCTCGACACCGGTTGCACCGCCGCCCAGCCGCCCGTTGCCGCCTCTTCGGCGTAGGAATCCGTCAGGCCGACCTCGATCCATGGCGCGCCACCAAGATCGAGTTCGAAGGTCACGGTCAGCCTGCGCCCCGATTGAAATGTCTCGTCGAGCCAGACCTGCGCCCCCGATTGCGAGGTGCCGATGGCCTCGATCACCAATTTGCCTGTGGCGGTGTCGGCATAGATCGTGGCGGGCGGGTTGGCCGCCTTGCGCGATTTCCAGCGCCCTAGCCCCGCCGTGAAATCCCACTCAGCGCCAAAGCGGGCAGGGATTTCGTTGTCCTCCACCGTGACAGTGATCGGAACGCCGCCCTGACGCGCGGCCACTTGGGTCGAGCTTTGACCGCCCACGCCGAGGTTCGCCACATCGCGGGGCGGGGTGTGGCTTGCCGCAGCCATCGCGGGGTAATTCGCCGGTGGCGCACTCGCGCCTGCTCCCGCCGTCAGACTGTCTCCCCAAGCCGCAACCGCACCGGCATTTTCCCGCCTCAAACGTTGCGCATAGCCCAAAGCCAGCGCGGTGAAGGAACTTCCCAGACCCATCATGATGACATTTCTCCGACCTAATATCACATCAACCTCGCGTCGAAGACTGCCGCGGCCCACGAGCGCTTTGTGCCGTGGAGGGTGGCGTAAGGGGATTAAGGAAGAAGAAACGCAGCGCGGGCAGGGGTAGGGATTTCTTAAGGATTGGGGGGCAGGATGCCTTCACGCACCAGCAGCGCATGTGCAGAAAGTCCCTCGCGTGCGGCACGTTTCTCAAGTTCTAGGAGCTTGGCGTCGACAAGGGTGCGATACCAATATGCTTGCAGGAAGTGGAAATAGAATCCCGCACGCCCATCGAGGAAACCCGCGCCCAGAATATAGCGGTAAAGAAAGTAGAGTGTTGGCCGTATGATACGAGGTATTCGCGCATATAGTTTGGTTTTGGCCAATCTCTTGGCCCGTGCCCTTGCGCTCAACCCGTTAGCACCCGTTGTCGGACCTTTCTCGCTAGCGTTCACGATGTCATAGACCTCGCGGATCGCGTAGCCGTTATGCTTTTGTGTCCACCACGCGAGGTCGTTGAGATTGTGGTCCACCAAATCCCCGTCTAGGATGACCGATTTCTCTTCTGATATCAGCAAATGTTCGTCCATCCAGCGTTCCTCGACGCGCCCCTGTCCGTTGCGCCATAGGCGCACAACGTGCTGCGGATAAAAGAAACCGTGGCGTATCGGTTGGTCGAGAAAGACAATCTGGCGCTTGAATATCGCGGCGTTTGTGGCGGGGGGCGGTGCCGCTAGGAACTGGGCAAGTGACGCGGCCAGCGTGCTGTCGAGATATTCATCTGCATCCAGCCGCATGACCCAGTCAGTCGCGATTTCCAAATTGTCGAGCGCCCAGTTGAACTGTGTCGCGTGGTTCGTCCATGGATGGTTGTGCACATCCGCCCCCATGGCGCGTGCGCGGCTTACTGTGTCGTCGGTGGACCCAGAATCCACCACGCAAACCCGCTTGGCCAATGCCGCCACCGATCGAATGCAGCGTTCTATGTGGCGTGCCTCGTTCTTGGTCAGGATGACAACAGTCAGTGTTTGGTGCGTGCTCGCTTTAACCGTCATAGCGCGTGCCCTTCTCGACGGCAGGGTTGCCTGCGTAGACCGTGTTCGGCGCGAGGTCGCGGGTGCACACGGCGCGCGCGCCCGCCACGGCATCCGCGCCAACCGTCACGCCTGGCCCGACGAAGGCCTCGGCTGCCACCCATGCGCCATCCCCGATCACGATGGGTTTGGCCAGAAGCTGAAAATTGCGCACGCGGTGGTCGTGGGTGCCCGCGCACAGGTGCGCGCCTTGCGAGATAACGGCGTGTTTTCCTATAGTTATCGTGCCCATGTTGTAGATTTGGGCGCGTGGTCCGATCGCCGCGTCATCCGCCATCACGAGATTCTTGGGGTGCCAGATGCGCGCAGAGCTATAGATATGCGCTCCTGTCCCGATCTGCGCGCCGAAGAGCCGCAAAAGCCCGCGGCGCAGCCCGTGCATCGGCGGCGGGGTCCAACGTGCAAGGAGAAGCCATGCCACGCTAAACGCCAGCCGCTCCAGCCTGTTTCTGAGTGAAAAGGAGGCTGCGCGGGGGAAGATCTCGCCTGCCTTTGCTTTGATAATGTCGTCGTTTCCCAAGTCAGCCACGGCGGATGCTCTCCAGTTTTTCGGATAGGGCCGTGGCGGCGGTTTTCGGGTCGAAATGGGCCTCGTAGCAGGCCAGCGCCCGTGCCGCCATGGCACTGCGTTCAGCGTCGGATAGGGCGCACCACTTGTCGAGAATGCGTGTGAAGTCGGGCAGGGTGACCTTGGCGATCAACCCCGCTCCCGCTGCCTCGATCTCGCGCCAGATATTGACCTTGTCGGTTGTCAGAACAGGGCATCCGCAGGCCAGCGCCTCGGCCACGGCGATGCCGAAATTCTCCTGATGGGAGGCCAGCACGAAGGCGTCTGCTCCCAAGAACGCGCCCCATTTGGCAGGCCCCGTGATCATGCCAGGAAAGTGGATGCGACCGACCAGGCCGCGCGTTTCGGCCCGTAGTTTGAACCCGCGCACAAGCCCCGCTTCATCCGGCCCCGCGATCACGAGGTGCAACTCGGGACGTTTGGCAGCAATCGCGGCGAAAGCGTCGAGCAGGATATCCACGCCCTTTTTCTCATGAATGCGGCTGAGGAAAAGCAGGTAGGGGGCCGCGCCAAGGTCGGGCACTGCCGCACGGAAGGCCGCTGGCCCCGTTGTGCGTGCATCTGCGTCTGGCGCGCCCGCGCCATAGGCGATGACCTCGCCCTTGTAGCTGTGTCCGTGAAACACGCCATTGGCCAGCCGCATCTCCTCTTGCGTGGTAAACAAAACCCGCTCGGCGCCTGCCAGAACCCGCCCTTGAAGCGCCCACCAAAAGAGCTGCTTGGTGATGTGTTTGGTGGGGTAGCGCGCCTTGAACCACGGGTCCATCATCCCGTGGACAAAGAGCAGATAGGGCAGCCCGTTGCGCATCAGCGCCCGTCCGCCGCCGACCGAGGCATGGTTCCAAAGCCCGTGCACCACCGCCGCGTCAAAGCGGTGCGCATTGGCGTCGATCCATTGGCCCAAGGCGCGGGTGTAGCCGTAGCGGCGCGGGGTTGGGCCGACGCCATGTGCTTTAACGGGAAAGGTCCGTACGGCGGCGCTGTCGGGCGCATCAAGGCAGACGACCTCCGTTTCGATCCCTGCGTCACGGTGCAAAAGTGCGGAGCTCTTGAGCCCCTCGACGGGACCGCCTTGGGAGGCATCGACCCCCGCTATCACGCGCAGGATTCTCAATGGTGCGCCCTCGCGTCCAGTATCGCATCCCACGCCGGGCTGATTTCGCCAATGGTCGGCACCACGGGCACACCATTCGCGCGTGCCCAGTCGCGGTTCGCCGCGCCGTGGCCTGTTTCGACGAGAATGCCACGCACCCCGCGCGCATGGCCCGTCTCGATGTCCGAGCGTTTGTCCCCCACGATCAGCGAGCGTGCCCAGTCCACGGGCTCTTGCGCATGAGCCGCGTCCAGCATCCCCGTGGCAGGTTTGCGGCAGGCGCAGCCATCGCCTTCCTTGTGCGGGCAGACATGCCATGCGTCGATCCGCACCCCCGCATCGGCCAGAAGCGCATCGACCCGCGCGTTGACCGCCTCCATCTGCGCACGCGTGAACAACCCGCGCGCAATGCCCGACTGGTTTGTGACCATGACAAGTCGATAGCCACGCCGCGCGAAATCTGCCAATGCCGCCGCCGCACCGCGCTCCAGCACGACCTTCTCGGGATCGTGCAGGTAGTGACGCTCCACGATCACCGTGCCGTCACGGTCGAGGAAAAGCGTTCTGCGGGGCGGTCGGTGTTGCGTCAGCGACATCAGCGGTAGCGGTCCTCCGTGTCGAGGTAGGTCGTGACATAGTCCCTGACCCCGTCCTCAAGCGAGTGGAACGGATCGTTCAGTCCCGCCTCCCGCAATTTGCCCATCTCCGCGCGGGTATAATATTGATACTTCCCCTTGAGCGTCTCGGGCATGTCGACGTAGTCGATATCCACCTCTACATCGAGCGCCGCCCCGATGGCGCGCACCAGATCCTCGAAACTGCGCGCTTGGCCGGTGCCGATGTTGAACAGGCCGCTGGCATGGTCGTTTTCAAGCAACCACAAGACCGCCTTGGAGCAGTCCTTGACGTAGACGAAGTCGCGGCTCTGCTGACCGTTGGCGATGCCTTTGCGGTCCGATTTGAACAGGTTCACAGTCTCGCCGCGCTTCACCGTGTCGAAGAATTTGGCCACCACGCTCATCATGTCGTCTTTATGGTATTCGTTCGGGCCGTAGACGTTGAAGAACTTCAACCCCGCCCATTGCGGCGGGACGGGGGCGCCTTCGCGGACGCGGCGCATGAGGAGTTTGTCGGTGGCGTTCTTTGACCAGCCGTAGCCGCACAGCGGGCGCAGGTTTCCGAGGAATTCGGGGGTCTCTTCGTCGAGGAGATTTTCTTCCAACGCGCCGTATGTGGCCGCCGATGAGGCGTAGATGAAGCGCACGTTATTGGCCGCACACCAGTCCCACAGGTCAACGGTGGCGTTGATGTTGCGGTCCACGAGCAGGTCGCAATCCCGCTCGGTCGTGGAGGAAATCGCGCCCATGTGGATCACCGCGCTGATATCGTCGCGCCCCTCCAGCCACGACATAAGTTCCTCGGGTGGTACGAAGGCCGCAATGTCCCGCTTGGCAAGGTTGCGCCATTTGTCCCCCGTCCCGAACCAGTCGCTGACCGCGATAGGGCCGTGGCCTGCATCTTCGAGATCGGCGACGATATTGGAGCCGATAAAGCCCGCCGCACCCGTTACAACAATCATGCCTTCTCTCCGTATTTACTGACCCGCTCGATTATGTTGGTGGAACTCTTGCCCGAAACGATAGGCGCAAGCCGCACTTCGCCGCCATATTCGGCAACGATGTCCGCACCGACCACTGTCTCGATGGTGTAATCGGCCCCCTTCACCAGCATGTCAGGCCTAATGCTCTTGATCAATTCCACGGGCGTGTCGTCGTCAAAAATGACCACCGCTTCAACGCTGCCGAACGCTCCTAAAACTGTGGCGCGGTCGTTCTCTGAGTTGACGGGGCGGTCTGGCCCCTTGCCCAAACGCCGCACGGAGGCGTCCGAATTGAGCCCGACGATCAGGCAATCCACCTCCTTGCGTGCAAATTCCAGCAGCGAAATATGGCCAGGGTGAACGATGTCGAAAACCCCGTTGGTAAAGCCGATCCGCTTGCCTTCCGCGCGCCGTGCAGCCGCATAGCGCCCTGCCTCATGGGCGGAGAGAAGCACGGGTGCGCCAAGTCGTCGTCCGCCTGCGGCAAGCGTTGCAAGGCGCTCGATCAACTCCTCAGGCGCGACCGTGGCTGTGTCGCGTTTGCCCACCACGATCCCCGCCGCGACATTGGCCATTTCGGCGGCCAGTGGCAGCGAAAGCCCCGCCGCAAAGCCGAGCGCAAGCGTGGCGATCACCGTGTCGCCCGCGCCAACCACGTCGAAGACCTCTTGTGTCTGCGCGGCCAGATGGGAGCAGGGCGCATCACCCGCTTCGATAAGGGTCATGCCCTCCTCGCTGCGGGTGATCAGCAGAGCCTCGACGCCCGCCCGCGCCAAAAGCGTGCGCCCCGCCGCTTCGATCTGCGCATCCCCCGCGACCGCCGCGCCGAAGGCTGCGCGGGCTTCCTTGAGGTTGGGGGTGAGGAGGGTGGCACCCGCGTAGCGTTTGAAATCCGTCGATTTGGGATCGGCAAAGACCGCAATGCCACGCGCGCGCGCTGCCGCTGTCACCTCCGCGATCACGCGGTCCGACAACACGCCCTTGGCATAGTCGGAGAGGACGACCACGTGGCAGGTGTCGAGCGCACGGATCGCCGCCGCGACAAGCGCCGCCTCGACGCCTTCGCCAATCGGCCCTTCGCTTTCGCTGTCCACGCGCAGGATATGCTGGCCCTGTGCGATGAAGCGGGTCTTCTGCGTTGTGCGGCGCGTGGCATCCGTGACCAGATCGGCGGTGATCGCGGGTGCTTCACCCAGCAGGTGCGTCAACTCGCGCCCCGCCGCATCCGCGCCGATGGCCCCCACGAGAATGCACTCCCCGCCAAGCGCGGCCACGTTCCGCGCCACGTTCGCCGCGCCACCAGGAAGGGAGGTCTGCGGCCCGACGCCGAAGACGGGCACGGGGCTTTCAGGTGAAATCCGCGAGACATGGCCCGTGTTGAAGGTGTCGAGCATCACATCGCCAAGGCATAGAACCCGCCCGCCGCTCAATCGGGCGACGGCTCCTTCCAACATCTTGTAATTACGTGTCACTTCGCCGTCCTTTCGTCACCGTGTCACTGTCGAGCACCCGCGCGGCACAGATGATGTGATAGAGGCTGGAGGCGCGTGTCGGCTCCCGCCTGAACGTCCCGTCCGCTTCCCGTGTCTCGAACCAAAGCCCCGCGCGCGGCCCGTCGAGGAAGCGCGCCAGCGCGTCGAGCGCCAGCGCCCGTTGCGCCTCGGCCTGTGCTTTGCGCGCGGGCGAGGTGGCGGGGTGGTGCGCGATGGCGTGCCAGTATTTCGCGCGTTCCGTTTGCGGCCAGAGCCGCGCGCTGGTGTCGCGCGGGCGCAGGTCGCCGTCGAGCGCCTCGTGGATGATCCCGTCGGGTGCGATGCCGTGGGTCTGCGCCGTGGTGGCAAGCCGCTGCGCACTCGCGAATGCCGCCTCGTCACCCGCCAGTACCGACCAGCGCAGCAGGAGCCACGCCCATTCAAACAGGTGGCCAGGTTCGACCTGAACCCGCTCGTTGCGGGGCAGAGGTCTGTAGGCGAGGTCGAAGTCCTCGGGCAGAATGCCGCTGTCCCCTTGGATCAATCCCGTGAGCGCCACGCGCACCAGTCTCGCGCAGAAGCGCCACCAGAAACCATCCGCGTCATCGCTTTGCTCGACCCACGCCAGCCCCGCCTCCAGAAGATGCATCAACGGATTGGCGTGGATATGGGTGCCATCATCGGAGAAGCCCCCGTCCGCGCGGCCCCGCGTCTGGATCATGCGCTCGGCGATGGCACGGGCCTGTGCCTCGTAGCCTGCATCGGGTGCATGGTCCGCCACGGCGGCCAGCGCGAGGAGTGCGAAGGCGTCGTCGTAGAGATCGGGCCCCAATCGGGCCACGCGTCCGTCAGGGTGGCGCGCGCTGATGACCTTGTCGTTGGTCACAAGCGATCCCAAGAGGTAGTCCAACCCGTGCGCCGCCTCCGCCTGCATCGCGCCTGCGCCGAGTGCGGGAGCCTGTGTGAAGCAGTAGATCTGCCGCGCCGTGAGCCGTGCGCGTTTCGGTCTTATCACCGGTTGCAGGTCCGCGTCGAGCAGCTCGAAATAGCCCCCCGAAACATGGTCCAGCCCGTGCGCCTGCCACAGGGGCAGGGCGGTTTGCGCGCACCAGTCCTTGAGGTCTTGCGGCGTCATTCCTGCCCTCCCGCGCCGATGTCGCGCCCGTCGAGAAGGACATGGATGTTCTCCATCACATCCTGCGGCGTGATATGCGCCAGCCCGCGCATTTCGTGGATCACCCGCACATGCGCGCCCACGGGATGCCATTGCTTTGGCGCGTTGAAATTGCCGAAAATTCCGATGCTGGGGGTGTTGCTACAGGCGGCCAGATGCAGCGGTCCCGAGTCATGCCCGATGAAGAGCGCCGCCCGCGACAGTGCTGCGCCCGATGCGCGGGCCGTGAGCGCGCCGCAGGCGTTCACCGCAGGAGCGCGCCAATCCGCCTTGAAGGCCTCGCCGCGTGCGTGATCTTCGCCTGCGCCGACCACCATCAGCCCTATATGGGGATAGGCCGCTTGCAGTGCCGCACCGAGGGCACGCCAGTTTGCCATGCCCCAGTCCTTTTCCTCCGCCTTGCCCCCCATGTTGACCGCGACGAAGGGAGCCGTGCCAAGGGGCGCGGAGATGGCGGCGGCCTGCGCCTGTTCGGTCTGCGTGTAGCGCAGATCCCAGTTCGCCCGATCCGCAATGTCGATCGGTCCCAGTTGGGCGCAGGTGCGGATCAGCCGCGCCGCCTCGCGTTCACGCACGCCCGTGTCGGGATTAACGCGCACCGAGCGCAGATCGTCGCTGTCGGGGAAGCACAGAATGCGTTTGATCCCCGCAGCAAAGCGCAGGAAGGTCCAGTCCCGCCACGCCTGTGCGCGGCTGCGCTGCGGCATCAGGTAGACCAGCGCCTCCGCATTGTGCGCCCGCAAGCGCTGCGCTAGCACCAGCGCCTCACGCGGAGCCCTCAGTGACACAGGATATTCGATCACATCATCGGCGAATTGCCCGTCATCGCCCAGAACCGCCATGAGCGGCGCGGCCTTTCCCGACACGGGCATATTGGTCAAAAGCACGATCCTGCGGTCGGGGAAGGCGCGGCGGATGGCGTGGAAACACGGCAGGGCGAAGATCGTGTCGCCGAGGCTTCCCAGCCTGTAGATGATGACGGGTTTGCGGCTTGGGTCGATCATGGGGCGGTCTGCGGCTTTCGTGGGGGCGGGGCGGTGGCTTTGGAGGGCGCGAGGGTGGCAATTGCGTCCCGGAGGCGTGGCACCTGCTGGGCGGTGACGACGAGCATCGCCAGATGCGCGCCCAGCACGCAAAGCGCGATTTGCGTCGGACCGCCGAGGCCCGCCGCACTGGCGATGGCAAACGCCGTGACAATGACAAAGGCGCGGACAATGCGCCTGTGCGCGTTGATGGCGGAGAAAGGGGAAAAGATGTTGGTCCAGAGAATCTCGAAGACCACCGCGCCCGCAAGCGACAGCGACAGGCTCGTGACAGGTTGAAGTGCGCCGCTTGACAGAAACGCCACACCCCACGGCACGATCCATGCGGCCAGCGCGGCATAGATAAGCGCAAGAGCGGCAATCGTCCGTGCCTGTGTGCGCAGGAGCCTGTCGAAGCTCGCGCGGTCCCTGCGTCCGAAGGCGAAGCTGTATTCGGGGGTAAAGGCGTAGCTGACCATATTGCCCACCGACATACCCAACCGCGTGACCGTGCGCGTGACCGAATAGACCGCCACCATGGCAGGGGTCGCTGTCACGCCGAGGATCACTACAGGTGCCTGAATCAACAGCGCATTGGACAGTGGGATGGCCATGTAATCGAGCGAGGGGCCGAGCAGCGCCTTGATCCGCGCGCGGCTGGCGCGGCGGGTGCCAAGTGTGAGCCACGGTGTTGTGCGTCGCAGCCAAGCCACGAGGAAGAACACCACCGCCACCCGCGCGACCAAAGCCGCTGCCGCCGCTGCGACCAGCCCGCCACCGAGCAAGGCCGCGACAAGGATCGCGCCCGCCTCGACAAGACGCCCCGTCGCAGCAAACCCCGTCTCCAGCGCCGCGCGCCCCTCGCAACGCACACCCGCGCTCAGAAGCAGGGTGAATTGATATCCGAGGGCTGCGCCGATCTGGAGCGTCAGAGCCGCCTGAAGATCGCTCTTCGACACTGGCCCGAGGTTGAAAATCCCCTCCAGCGGCAGGGCATAGACCAGCGCCACCAGCACACCGCCCAGTGACGCGGCCACCGCCAGCAGGATCACGAAGATGCTCTGGAACGTCACCAGTGCTCCCGCGCGGTCATCTCCCGAAACGCGCATGGCCATGTCGTTCTTTGCGATGAAGGTGAAGCCGAAGTCCGAAAAGGCCAGATAGGCAGGCAGGGCGGTGACAAGTGCCCAGACGCCGAAAGTCTCCACGCCCCACAGCGCGATCAGCACGGGCACCATGCCCAGTTGCACCGCGAAGGACACGGCCTGCGCATAGGACTGGGCGACGAGGTTTCTGGAGATCGCGCGGCTCATGAGGAGGGCTCCGGCAGGGGCGGTGCGGTCAGGACCGCGCGCGAGACCCGCGACCAGACTGCGCCGATAGCGTAGGAGACGAGCAGGGCAGCGAGCACGTAAAAAATCTCGCGGAAGCTATAGGCGAAGGCGTTTCGGACCACCCAGAGCGCGAAGTAGACATTGGCCAGCGAGAAGGCGCGCCACAGTGGGCTTATCCCTGTCTCCCAAACCCATGCGAGCTTTGCGAAATAGGCGCTGGCCGCTGCGTAGACGATGACGCTGCCCGCAATGCCGCCGACCACATAGGCCTCCCCCGCAAAGGGAAATCCCCAGCCGCCCCCCGCGGCGGCGAAGTCGGGGGTGAAGGTGCCTGCAAATCTCTCGTTGAGCGGCTCGAAGAGGCTGCCGAACAGGAATTGCGGCAAGGCCATGAGCGGCGCGCGCAGGTATTCATCGACCCCGATTGTGGGGATGCGCCCGTCCACGGCCATGGAGGAGGCGGCCATCAGTATGCCTGTCTCCCCCTCGATATAGAGGTGGATATGACGCCAGAACATCGGGAAATCCGTGCCGAGCGCGCCCAGCGAAAAGGAGATGCCGTTCAGGCGCAGGTAGCCCATGTAGACGAAGGAGATATAGAGCGCGCTGGCAAGCGCTGTGAGCCCTATAAGTCGCCGCCCCGTGAGCGTCAGGCGCGCGGCGGCCCAGATCAGGAAGGGGAGGATGAAATACTTCCGCTGGCCCGTGGAGATGTAGAGCAACAGGATCGGCAGGTAGGCCGCGATCATCTGTTTGCGCGACAGGCGCGGCGTGATGACCAGAAAGAGTGTCAGCGCGGCGATGGCAAAGGGGATGCCCAAGGCGAAAATCCCGCTGCCGCGTGCGAGGCGGACGGTGAAGGAGGCGGCATAGGAATAGCTGCCCAAACCGACCGCGCCGTTGAGCAGGATATTCGCCCCCGTGAGAAAGACCGAGATGCCGCAGGCGGTGTAAGCGATGGCGTGCCAATGGGGCGCCGCCCCCGCCGCCCTGCGCAGGGCGCGCAGTTTCCGCGCGTCGCCATTTTTGTTGCGCACGCCGAGGAATATCCCCACGACCAGCGAGGTGTTGAAGGAGACATGCACAGGCAGGAGCGCAGGCCCGTAGGTGGCCCCGAAACGCATCACATCCCCTGATGCGTAAGAAAGGCTTGGCAGGACGATGTAGAGCAGTTGCGAGACAAGAAAGACCGTGAGCGGATCGGCGAGGGTCTTACGCGCTGTGAGGACGAGCGCCACGCTGACCACGGCAAACCCCGCCAGAAGGAGGTCGTTTCCAAGACCCATTGCGAAGTAGAGCGTCATGCCCGCGAGGTGGATGATCCAGCCAAGGAGGTAGGCCATGCGCAGGCTCTGGATGTCCCTCTTTTGGGGCGCGGAGGCTGCGGGGATAAAGGGCAACTCCAGTCTCATCAGGCCAACATATCCCAGTGATCATTGTTGCCCCCGATCCTGCCTGTGATCTGACGCGCCCTCGTCCGTCCGCTCGCGCCATAGGTGTGGCATGGACGATGGCGAACGTGGGATGTGGTGTGTCTTTGGAAGGTGGTTTTTATGAAGAAAAGCCCGTCACGTGTGCCGCAAGGTGGCGCATGCATGGGGCGGGAAAATGCGGTGGTGAAGGTTGAAACTGCGCAGTCAGTGTATTGAAAACATGAGATTTCCCTGAGACCCGCCGAAGCGATTGTCTCCACAGGAGTTTCCTGATTTTCCTCGACCACCATGTACATACCGTCAAACTCTCTCGAAGAAAGCTATGCGGTGAACGATAGGAAGAAATTTTTCACTTGGGAAGTGTTTAAAGGTTAATTTTGCACGTTATGGTTGTTGCGGTGCAGCAAGAACCGCGCCGTATTTTGGGTTGGATTTTTGCGAGGGACGGGATGGGGCGGACCTCAAAGAGCAGGCGGCGCGGGGGTAGTCTCCCTGCGCCGCCTGTTTGTTTCGGGGCCTGATCGTGGCCTGTTTTTTGCGCGTGTCGCCTAGCGCAGCCGCATGCCGTCCTCGGCAAAGACCAGTGCGCTTGCGGGGTCGAAGCGTGCGGTCAGCGCGGAGCCAGGTGCGAGATCACGCGCACCGCCTGTGTTCACCGTCAGCACGTCGGAAGTGCCGTGGCTGGCATAGGCATAGTTCTCGCCGCCGAGGTTCTCGACGATTTCCACGGCCAGCTCCAGTGAGGCGGGGCCTTCGGCGCGGAAATGCTCGGGACGTATGCCGAGGGTCACTTTCTCTCCCTCTTGTAGCGTGTTGTTGAGGGGGGGCACGGGAACAGTTTGCCCGCCCAGCTCGGTCAGAACGAGCGTGTCGCCTTTGACGATTGCGGGCAGGAAGTTCATTTTCGGAGAGCCGATGAACCCCGCGACGAACTGGTTAACGGGATCGTCGTAAAGCGTGAGCGGGGAGCCCACCTGTTCGATCCGCCCGTCGCGCAGCACCACGATCTTATCGGCCAGCGTCATCGCCTCGACCTGATCGTGGGTCACGTAGATGATGGTGGTTTTCAATTCCTTGTGGAGCCGTGCGATCTCGATCCGCATCTGCACGCGCAATTCGGCATCAAGGTTCGAGAGAGGTTCGTCAAAGAGGAACACATCCGGATGGCGCACAATCGCGCGCCCGATGGCGACCCGCTGGCGCTGACCGCCCGACAGATCCTTGGGCTTGCGGTCGAGCAATTCCTCAAGGCCAAGAATGCGCGCCGCATCGGTTACTTGTTGCTTGATCGCGTCGCGGCTCTCGCCCGCGTATTTGAGCGCAAAGCCCATGTTCTGTTCGACGGTCATATGGGGGTAGAGCGCGTAAGATTGGAAAACCATCGCAATGCCGCGCTTGGAGGCGTCGACCTCGTTCATCACCCGCCCGCCGATGGTCAATTCGCCGCCCGAGATTTCCTCCAGCCCTGCAATCATGCGCAGGATCGTCGATTTGCCACAGCCCGAGGGGCCGACAAAGACGACGAATTCCTCTGGCTTGATGTCCAGATCGACACCGCGGATGACTTCCACCGCACCGTAGGATTTCCGCAAATTCGTGAGTTTAACTCCGCTCATTGTCTCCGCCTCATTCCGCCTGAAGGGTTATGGTCGTGGTGCCAAGGGTGGCGTGGTGTGCGCTCAGGGTGATCTCGCCCGAAGCCGTGGCGCGCACCCATGCGCCTGTCGCGCCCGCACGCAGTGGCACCGTGTCGGGGCCGAGCAATGCGCCGCCGCCCGATACGTTAAGCGTCACGGGATCAAAGGAATGGCGCAGCTTGTTGCCGACCTGATCGAGCAGGCGCACCATGACGCGCACCTCCTGCCCGACGGGCAGGGTGGTCGTGTCGGCCACCACCTGCAATGTCGTGGGCACGGGATCACAGGCAAAGCGTCGCCGCGCGACTTCCTCGCCATCGATATAGGCGATGATCTGCGCGTCCTGCCACGTCATGCCCCAATCTCCGAATTTGTCGGAGGTCATGTCCTCGGGACGGATGATCACGGGCGCATGGGGCAGGTGGGGGTAGGTCGCGGTATCGGGCTTGAAGCGCACGGGCGGGAAGTCGCCATACTGGATCGCTACCTCCTCGGCATTGGTCAGCACGATGAGCGGCAGGATACCGTGGATATTGCGTTCCCCGCGCGCATAGTAGGTCACGGGTTCAAGCACCACGCCCCCTTCGGGCGCGCCTTGCGAGGCATAGGCGAAAGCGGCGAATTTCGGCTCGCGGAACATATCCATGACGCCGTGGTAGCAAATCCTGTCCCCCGCGCCGAAGTCCTTGTGCGTGTTGTAGTCAAAGGCGCACCAGCCGATGCAGCCCGCCGTGCCCTTCGCACCGAAAGCGGCGTTGAGCACGTTGAGATGACGGGTGACATGCTCGGCCTGTCGCAACTCCTGATCGTGCGCCTTGGTGGGGAACATGTGGCCGTTATATTCCGTGATCATATAGGGCACATCATGATCGAGCCCTGTGACTTCCCGTTGGCTGCGCAGGGGCGCGGGCGGGCGGTTGTCACCGGGTAGCTCGTCCATCCCTTGGAAGAAGTCGTTCATCGTATAGACATCCTCAAGGAACTCGCTGTCCTCGTGGCAGCGCACGCCGCCTGTCTGCCGTGTCGCGTCAAGCGCGCGCGCCACTTGGTTTGTCTCGACGTAGAAGTCGTGGTCGTCGGGGCTTTCGTTGATCCGCACGCCCCACAGGATGATCGACGGGTGGTTCCAGTCGCGGGTGATCATGCGGCGCACGTTCTCGACGCTCTCGGCCTTCCATGCCTCGCCGCCGATGTGTTGCCATCCGGGAATTTCCTCGAAGACCAGCAGGCCGATTTCGTCGCAGCGGTCCAGAAAATGCGTGGACTGCGGGTAGTGCGAAGTGCGCACAAGGTTCAGGTGCAACTCGTCCTTGAGAATGTCCGCGTCTCGCTTTTGAGCATCCGCACCGAGCGCGTAGCCCATGTAGGGAAAGGACTGGTGACGGTTGAGGCCGAGAATATCGACCGCGCGCCCGTTGAGGAAGAAACCGTCGGCAGTGAACTCGGCGGCGCGAAAACCGAAGCGTGTGCTGAGGTGATCAGAGCCGTGGGCACCCTCAAGGCGCAGGTCCAGCGTGTAGAGCGTGGGCGTGTCGAGATCCCACAGCGACAGTCCCGTAAGCCCGTCAAAAGCCACGTCGAGCGTCTCGCCCACAACCGCGACCTGCGTTTCGGCCAGTGCCGCGCCCTGTGCATCGCGCAGGGTCGCCGTCACCGTGCCGCCCAGAGATAGCCCTTGGGGATTGGCAAGTGTCACGGCGGCGCGCACAGACTTTTCATCGGCCAACGGATCGGGAGTCTCGATCTTCACCGACGCGATGGTGACAGGCGCGGAAAGGCGCAGCCAGACATCGCGGTAAATCCCCGCATAGGTGAGGTAGTCGATCTGCCCGCCGAAGGGCGGAATATCGGGGTTTTCGCTGCCGTCGATGGTCACGCGCAAAAGGTTCTCGCCCTCGATCAGCCGCCCAGTCAGACGCGCTTCAAAAGGCGTGTATCCGTCCTTATGTGCCGCGATTTCCTCGCCGTTGAGAAAGACCCGCGCATCGGCCATCGCCGCCTCGAAATGCACGACGACTTCTTTGCCGTTCCAGTCGGGCGCGGGGGTGAAGCGCTTCTCATAGGTGAAGGCTTTCTGATAGCTGGTCTCGTCGAAGTAGTGGTAGGGCAGTTCCACCGCCGTATGCGGCAGGCGCACTTCGGTGGCCCCGTCAAACAGCCAGCCTTCGTTGAATGAAATGGTCTCGCGCATGGTCAGTCCTTATTTCACCGACCCCAACATCCCCTGAACGAAGAGGCGCTGAAGCAGGAAGAAGATGATGAGGGTGGGCAGCGTGGTGATGACGGTGGCCACCATGATAACGCCGTAATCAGGGGTATAGGCCGAGGCCAGTGAGGAGATCGTCAGCACCATGGTCTTCATCGAGTTGGTTTGCAGCACGATGAGGGGCCACAGGTAGTTGTTCCAGTTGAGCATGAAGACGATGATCGTCGCCGCCGCATAGGTCGAGCGCATGACCGGCACGTAGACGCGCACGAAGATTTGCCACTCTTTCAACCCGTCGATCTTGGCCGCGTCGCGCAATTCATGCGGGAAGGCTTTGGTCGCCTGACGGAAGTAGAAAATGACGAAGATATTGGCCACCGTCGGCGCGATGATCGCGGTGTAGGTGTTGATGAGGCCCGCGTTGGCGAACATCACGAAGAGCGGCACCATGAGCGCGGCAAAGGGGATCGAGAGCATCAGAAGTAGCCCCCCGAATACCCGCTCGCGTGCTTTGGAGCGGAAGATCTCGAACCCGTAGCCCGCAGCGGAGGCCACCACGAGGGTAAGCGCCGTGCCGATGATCGAGATGTAGAACGAGTTGAACAGAACCCGCCCGATATCGATCTGTTCAAACAGGGTGACGATATTGGCCCAAAGGTTCGTGCCGAAGCTGGATTTGCCGCGGATGATGTCGGCAGATTTGTTGGTGGTTCCCACGACCATCCAGAAGAACGGGAAAACCGATATGAATGCGGCCAGCGAAAGCGTTCCATAACGAAGAAGGCCACCGGCGAAACGCGACAGGGTCATTTGCGGTCCCTCGCGACATAGAATTGGATGAAAGACAGCACAGCCACCAGAAGCACGATCACATAGGACACCGTGGCCGCGTAGCCGAAGGACGGCATGAAGCGGAAGGTGAGGTTGTAGATATACTGCGACAGGGTGAGCGTGGCATTGGCGGGGCCGCCCTCGGTGATGTTCTGCACCTCGTCAAAGAGTTGCAGCGTCCCGATGGTGGAGATGATCGTGGTAAACAGGATCACGGGCTTGAGCATCGGAATGGTGATGCGGAAGAATTGCGCGTGGGCAGGGATGCCGTCGATCTTCGCTGCCTCGTAGATGGATTTGTCGATGTTCTGGAGCGCGGCGAGATAGAAGATCATGTTGTAACCCGTCCAGCGCCACGTGATCGCGAGGATGATCACGACCTTGGCCCAGAAGGGATCGCCCAACCACGCAATCGGCTCGCTAAGGATGCCGATGGACAGGAGCAACTGGTTGATGAGGCCGTCGGTGGAAAACATGGATTTGAACAGGATCGAATAGGCCACCAGCGATGTCACCGCTGGCAGGAAGATCGCCGTTCGGAACAGCCCGCGGAACCGCAGGCGCGGCGAGTTGAGCATGACCGCGAAGATCAGCGCGAGCATGATCATGATCGGAACCTGTATGAGCAGGAACGTCATGGTGTTGCCGAGCGCCTTAAGGAAAATCGGATCTTGTGTCAGCCGCTGGATATTGGCCAGCCCGCCGAAGCTTGTGTTCATCCCGCGGCCCGTCTGGAATGACATCCAGAGCGACCACAGGATCGGCCAGATCATGAACAGGCCAACCAACGCCAAAGCCGGCGTAGCAAATCCCCATCCGGAGATACTCTCGTTGCGTCCTAAACGTGTGCGCGCCACCCGACACCTCTTTCGTGTTTGAGTGCCCCCGCCCGCAAAATGCGGGCGGGGGCGGTCTTCCTTGGGAGGTTATTGCGTGAGAACGCGAGCTTCGGCTTCGATTTTCGCGATCGCCTCGTCGAGGTCCGCACCATCCGCAAGCGCGGGCAGTTGCGTGGCGATTGCCGAGCGCACTTCGTAGGTGAAGATGCCGTAGTCGACACCCGGAATTTCACCGAGCCATTGTGCGAAGTCCTGCCAGACCTGCTGGCCGTTGAAGTAGGGATCTTCGACTTGGTAGGCGTCGCCTGTACGTGCATCAAGCAGTGAACCGACAGCGCCCTGATCGACCAGAATATCCTGATAGAAATCGACGTTGTTGGCCCAGACGTCGTTGAGGAAGGACTTGGTCGTTTCCATGTTGTCCGAGGAGGACAGCACATACCAGCTCGATCCGCCAAGGTTGGAGGCGTTCACAGCACCCTCGACGCCATCGACGCGCGGGGTGGGGGCAACCGCCCATTTGCCGGACATATCGGCTGCCTTGATCGTGCCAGTGATCCACACACCTGTGATCGCGGCCGCCACGTCACCGCCCGTGAAGGCGCCCGTGTACTCTGGCCAGCTGTTGACGGACTTGTAGATATCCTTGGCCTGCAAAAGCTCGGTGTAGTCTGCAAGCGCGGCCTTGAATTTCTCGTTGCCCACGATGTCGAGATCGCCGTTCTCGTCAAAGAACCAGCCACCCGTCGATTGCAGCAGCACCACGAAGAGACCCGGATCGTTGATGTCGAGCGAGAGCATCGGCATCCCAGTCTTGTCGTGGACGTCCTGACTGATCTCGATGAAGCGGTCCCATGTGATGTTTTCGAGATCTTCGGCGCTATAGCCCGCCTCGGAAAGAATGTCGGAGCGGTAGAACCAGCCCGTGACACCCGAGTCGAAGGGCATCGAGTAAACTTCGTCACCGACGGTGGCCAACGCGACCTTGTAGTCGGCGAAACGGCTGTGGTCGATGGTGTCGGTCATCGGCTCGAACGCGCCAGGGAAGGACAGAAGGAATTTCTGCGCCGAGTAATCCTCAATCAGAACGATGTCGGGCAGGCCCTCGGTGGTGCCTGCGGCGAGTTGGGTTTGCAGTTTCTGCTCAACCTCCGCGCGGGCAAACTCTTCGTAGACGAGGTTGAAGTCGGGGTGGTCGGCTTTGTAGATTTCGGCGGCTTTTTCCATTGAGGCGCCGTTGAAATTCGGATCCCACGCCCAGAGGGTAACGTCCTCGGCCATAGCGGCGGTGGCGGTGAGCCCCAAAAGTCCCGTGGCCACGCCCATGGCGGTGGACCGGAGCAAGTGTGCGGTCTTGTAGGTCATAATTTTCCTCCCTGTTTAGCCAGCATTGTGGCATGGGGAAACGTTAGGGAAGAAAATTTGCCGCCGCAACAGATTTAGTAAAAATTTACCTCACAAATGCGCGGACACCGACACAGACCACTGAAATGGCCTTTAATCATTGAGGTTTGGCGGGATTAATCGGTCTCGGGAGTGCGGGTGCTTCCGCGCCAGACGATTTTGCTTTCGAGGCTGATGCGCTTGGCGAGTTGGCGTCCCGCCATCCGTTCCACCAGAAGCTCGACCGCATTTTCCCCGATTCGCTCGGCAGGAAGGCGCACGGTCGTCAGGGGCGGGTTCATGAACTGCGCGGCAGAGATGTCGTTGAAGCTGGCCACAGAAATATCCTCGGGCACCGATAGGCCCGCTTCCGAAATCGCGCGATAGGCGCCAATAGCCATGTTGTCATTGGCTGTCACAATCACGTCGGGTTTCTGGTTAAGCTTCAGTAAGTCAAGTGTTAATTCGTGGCCGCTTTGCTCGGTGTTGACGCCGATTTTGACCAGGTCGGGGTCGTAGCGTTCGCGCTCTTCCATCCATTGCAGGTAGGCGCCATGGCGAAATTCGGGAGTTCTGTCATAGGGATCGACGTTCCCCACCTTGTTCGACCAACCCGCAAAAGCGATCCGCGTGTAACCCGCCGCGTCAAGTGCGCGCAGCAGTTTTCGCATCGCCGCCGCGCGGTCGCAGACAACGGCATCCACATCATCCTCAAGCGGCATGTGGTCCGCGATGACGAGGTGGCGCGCAGCCTTGCGCAGTTTGTCGATTTCCATCTCGGAATGGTGCCCGATGGCAATGCAGCCGCCCAAATTGCCCAAGGAATGCAGGTTGTCGAGCGCGTCACCAGAGTAAAATTTTACTTGGTCCAGCCCGACCGCGCGGCACTTGGTCTCGATCCCGATGCGCATGGCGATGTAGTAGGGGTCGACCAGCTCCTGATCGGGGCGCAGGAAATGGAACAACGAGATCTTTCGCTCGTCCTCTTTGAGTGCAAGTCTCTTGCGGCGACGCGGTGGTTCATAGTTAAGAGCTTCCGCTGTTTCTATGATTTTCTGGCGTGTTTCGTCGCCGATAGACAGGCTGGAATCGAAATTCAGCACACGCGAAATTGTTGTCGCGGAGACGCCTGTGCGGTCTGCTATCTGCTTGAGCGTAACGCCCGAGCGGCGCGCGCGGGGCTTTGGTGTCGCGTCTGTCATGGTCCAATGTCATGGCACGAAAAGCGGGGCTTGCGCAACGGTCATCGGATTTTGGTGACGGTATTCGGAGGTAAATTGCGGCGATTGCGCAAAAAAATTCAGTAAAAATTTACTTCCGCGTTGACCCGCCTCAAGGGCGGTGACAATGTTTCAGCGAAACACGCGGGGGAGGACATCGCATGAGCATCGTAAACTGGGGCATCATTGGGCCGGGCAGCATCGCCCGCAATTTCGCGAAAGGTCTCGCCGAGAGTGAAAGCGGTCGTCTGGCCGCCGTGGCCAGCCGTTCTGCCGAGCGGGGCAAGGCTTTTGCGGAGGAATTTGGCGACGGCGACGTGGTGGTTCATGGCTCCTATGCCGACCTATGTGCCGATCCGAAAATCGACGCGATCCACATCGCCACGCCGCATCCGTTCCACGCCCAACAGGCGCTCGACGTGATTCGTGCAGGAAAGCATGTCTCAGTCGAAAAGCCTGCAGGCCTCAATGCCGCCGAAGTCACCGCCCTTGTCGAAGCGGCGGAGCAGGAGGGGGTCTTCTTCATGGAGGCCTATATGTATCTCCATCACCCGCAGATCGCGCGGGCCGTCGAGATCGTCAAAAGCGGTGAGTTGGGTGCGCTGCGCCATGTCCGTGCGACCTTCGGGTTCGCGGCAGGCTTCAATCCCGAAAGCCGCCTATACAGCCACGATCTCGCGGGTGGAGGTATCCTCGACGTGGGCGGCTATTCCGTCTCGGCGGCCCGTCTTTTCGCGGGAAGCGCGGCGGGTGTTATGGCTGACCCTGTTGAGATCAAAGGTGTCGGTCGAATTGGGAAAAGCGGCGTCGACGAGGTGGCCCGCGCTCTGTTGTCTTTCGATACAGGTGTGAGCGCCGAAGTGGCCTGCGCGGTGGCCGAAGACCTTGGCCAGCGCATTGAGGTGACGGGCGAGAAGGGCACGATGGTCCTGAGCAACCCTTGGGTGCCAGGGCGCGAGGAAGGCCCGTCGGACACGGTGATCGAGATCACGACCAACGGCGAGACCCGCACCGAGGAGATTGCTGCCGAAAAGATGCTCTTTGCCTATGAGGCGGAGGCCGCGAGCCGCGCCATTCTGGCGGGCGACAAGGGCTGCGCCTATCCTGCCATGACGCCGAAAGGCTCGATCGGCAACGCCACCGTTCTCGACGCATGGCGCGCGGAACTGGGCTATCGCGTGATCGGTGAAACGCCCGCCACCATCCGCCGCCTATCAGGCGTTCTGCCTGCGGATCGTGCCGCGATGAAAACGCGGGTGGTCGAAGGGGTCGCAAACCCCGTCTCCGACCTCGTGCTTGGTTGCGACAACCGCAACACTCTCGGGGAAGGCGCGATCATGTGGGACGCCTTTGTTGAGGCGGGCGGCACGACATTCGACACGGGCTTTGTCTACGGCGGTGGTCGTCATGAGGCGGTGCTTGGCGAATGGATCGGTGCGCGTGGCGCGGCGGACGACATCAACGTGATCGTCAAGGGCGCGCATACGCCCTATTGCTTCCCGCAGGCCATCGGCGCGCAGCTCGACATTTCGCTGGAGCGCCTCGGTCTGGATCGCGCCGCGATCTACATCATGCACCGCGACAACCCGGATGTGCCCGTGGGCGAGTTCGTCGATGCTATTGCACGGCTGCGCGAGGCGGGGCGGATCGGCATGTGGGGCGGATCGAACTGGTCGGTCGCGCGTTTCGAGGAAGCGGTTGAATACGCGGAGAAAAACGGTCTGGAGCCGCCGCGTATCCTCAACAATAACCTATCGCTTGCCGTGATGGAGAAACCTGTCTGGGACGGCTGCATCACCTCGAATACGCCCGAGACGCTTTCGTGGCTGCGGCGCACGAACACCATGCACATGAGTTGGTCCAGTCAGGCGCGCGGCTTCTTCCTCGACGCGGCTCTGCGCGGACGGTTGTCGGCTGATACCGCGCCTGATCTGTGCTTCGGCTCGGCGGCGAATGACGAGCGGCGCAAGCGGGCAGGGCAATTGGCCAAGACCTACGGCGTCTCGCGTCACAACATCGCAACCGCATGGGTGCTGGCGCAGAGCTTCCCGTCGCTTGCACTGATCGGGCCACGAAGCCCAGGTGAGTTGGTCTCGACGCTGCCTGCCTTCTCGTTTGAGCTGAGCGCTGAAGAGGTTGCGTGGCTCAATCTTGAGGGCTGACTGAGCGGACTGGTTGTGAGGAATGACGGGGCAGGGATAAAACCTGCCCCGTTTTGCTTGCGCGGATGGCATTGCTTTTGAACCAAGGGAGCCGATGACAAAGCTACGCAAGAATATTGGCTCATCGGCTTTGGAATAGCGGCTTCGCCTCGTTTGTCTTGTCTGGCTTACCCTGTCTGGCGCGTGGGGCGTTTGGCGGGGGAGGGTTGTGTGCGATACCACGCTTCCAGCGCGGTCCCTTCCGAGACCAGCGTTTCCACGTTCAGAGTGCGGGTGATAAGGGCGCGGTGGATGGCGCGGGTGCGTTTGTTGATCGTGCCGCCATCGTCTTCTTCGACGCCGAGTTTCTGGTAGAGGGAGACAAGGCGGTTTTGCACCGAGCGCAGCGACATGGCGCGGCGCTCCGCTATGGCCTTGTCAGTGATGCCAAGCGCGAGATCGACGAGGACGTTATATTCGCTGTCAGTGAGGGTTTCGCGCGGGGTGGAGGCGCGTTGCTGGAAACGGTGCACCTCGCGGTCCACCATGATCTGCCCCTCGATCAGCACGGCGCGCAGCGCCAGATGCAGCCGCGATGTCGTCGCCGTTTTGAGCAGATAGCCATAGGCGCTGTCCTCGGGCACGATTTTGGAAATGCCGCGCAGATAGGCTTCATCGGCGTAGTTGGTCCAAAACAGGATACGCGTCGCGGGATGCTGGCTCCAGATCGCGCGCGCCGCCTCAACGCCGTTGCGCGAGGGCATTTGCAGGTCCATCACCACGGCGCGGTATTTGCCCGAACAGGCTTCCTCCGCGCCCGCCGCGCCATCGGCCATATGGATGATCTCCGTCACCTCGGGCAGCGCCTCGGCCACGGCGTCGAGCATGAAATGGGCGTGGAATTGGTCGTCCTCGACCACGAGCATCTTCATGGGCGTGCGCCTTTCACATCATGGGGCAGGGTGAGGGTGACGCAGGTCCCGCCAAGGTTTTCTATGTCGAGCCGCGCAAGGATCAAACGCGCGCGTGTTTCCATGTGGAGCAGGCCCGATTTGCGGTCTGTCGGTGCCAGCGAGATACCGCGTCCGTTGTCGCGCACCCGTACGCGCAATCCGCCGCTGCGCGCGCGGTCGATTGTGACGTCGATATGGGTGGCGTTGGCGTGGTGCATGGCGTTGTTAATAGCCTCCTGCGTGATGCGGAAGACGGCTGTGCGCACCATCGGGTCGATCTCGTCGATGGCCTCATCGGCCTCGTCGCGCAGGGACACCGTCAACCCCTCCACGCGAGCGGCGCTCTTTTCAAGATGCTCGGAAATCGCGTGGGCGAAACCGAAAAGCTCCAGTTGCGAGGGCACGGCCTCTTCGATCGTCGCGCGCAGATCACCGATGCAGCGGGTGAGGTTGGAGGCAATCGCGTATCGGTCGAGCGGTGCGCTCTCGTCTTTAACCTCGCGCAGCAGGCGGGTGAGATCGGCCAGCGTCTGATCGTGCAGGTCCATGCCAATGCGCTGGCGCTCCTGTTCGAACGCTTGCGCAAGACGCGAGGCTCCGTGGCGCAGACCCTCTTCGCGCGATTGCACTTCGGCGCGTTCCATCGCATCGCGCTGTGCCTTCTCGATCAGACGCAGGGCGTGGAAATAGGGGGCGAGCAGGTCGCCGAGATGTTCGGTAAGCTGTAGGGAGGCGTCGTCGAAAAGACCCTCTTCGTTGTGTGAAATGTTGAGCGTGCCGATCAACTGGCCCATGACGCGCATACTCACATGGACGCGCGAGCGCAGGCGGTGGTTGAAGATCGGCTCGCTGCGTGCGCCCTCGAAGGTCTGGCGCGGGTCTTCCATCGCATTGGTACAGATCATGTTGGAGACCTTGCCTGTCAGGATGTCGCGCACGGGGGAGACTTCGGTCCGTGTGCGTCGACGTGACCAGCGGGTTGTGATTCCCACCTCGTAGGACACGCACCAGCCGGGTCCGTCGAGCAGACAGATGTCGAAATGCGTGTGTGGCAAGACCTCGGCCACCTCGCGCGCAACCGCATTCAACGCCGACTGGATGCCCGTTTCATGCGCCAGATGTGCGGATATCCGCAAGAAGATGTCGCGTTGATGCGCGTCGGGTGTCGACGTCTGTGCAAGCGTTGCCATGTTGGTTCTCCCTGACGCCATGCAAGCGCCCCTGAGGGAGTGTATCGCGTGCATGTCGCTGCGCAAATGGTGATCCGCGCACAGCACTTGCGGGAACCCGCAACATCTTTGCGGATCGCCTGCTTTACAGGAGGAGCGATGCAATGGACCTTGACGGAGGCTTTGCCGCAGAGGAGCGGCGGTGCCGCATAGCGTCTGCTTCATGCAGGCGCACAAATGGGAGGAAATACTATGAAATCACTGCTGCTCAGCGCGGCCGCCATTGCCATGGCCACCACAACCGTGCAGGCCGATACGTCGAACGCACGCATTGCCCTGTCCAATAACTACGCAGGCAACTCGTGGCGTCAGGCCATGTTGCAATCGTGGGAAGATGTGGGCGGAGCCGCTGTTTCCGATGGCGTTGTCGCCGCCGCCGATGCCTTCACCACTTCCGAAAACCAAGCCACCGAACAGGCGGCGCAGATCCAGAACATGATCTTGCAAGGCTATGACGCCATCGTCGTCAACGCAGCCTCCCCGACCGCGCTCAATGGCGCGATCAAGGAAGCCTGTGATGCGGGTGTGACTGTCGTCTCCTTCGACGGCATCGTAACCGAGCCCTGTGCATGGCGTATTGCGGTGGACTTTCAGGAAATGGGCCGCCTTCAGGTTGAATATCTGGCAAGCCGCATCCCCGATGGCGGCAACCTTTTGGAAATCCGCGGCCTTGCAGGTGTCTTCGTCGATGACGAGATTTCCGCAGGCATCCACCAAGGTGTCGAGGAGTTCCCGCAGTTCGAGATCGTCGGCTCCGTCCACGGTGACTGGGCGCAAGACGTGGCACAAAAGGCCGTTGCGGGCATCCTGCCATCGCTGCCCGAAGTGGTTGGCGTCGTGACGCAGGGCGGTGACGGCTACGGTGCCGCGCAGGCGTTCAAGGCCGCTGGCCGTGATACCCCGCTGATCGTTCTGGGCAACCGTCAGGACGAAATGGCATGGTGGGCAGAACAGCATGAGGAAAACGGCTACGAGACGCTCTCGCTCTCTATCGCTCCTGGTGTTGCCTCGCTCGCCTTCTGGGTTGCGCAACAGATCCTTGACGGTGCCGATGTACCGAAAGATCTCTCCGTGCCCTTCCTGAAAGTGACGCAGGACACACTCGACGAGACCCTCGACGCGACGCCTGAGGGCTCCGTTGCGACCACCGATTACAGCCTCGACGACGCCAAGGGCGTCATCGCAGGAGCTATGTAATCCACATGACCGGTGCCACGCACGACGGCACACCGATCGTTGCCCTGACCGATGCCGAAAAACATTTCGGCCCGGTCAGGGCGCTTGACGGTGTGAGCCTTTCCATCACCCCCGGCGAATGTATCGGTCTTGTCGGCCACAACGGCGCGGGCAAATCGACGTTGGTCAATCTCGTGAACGGCGGTCTGTCGCCCACGGGTGGCAGCGTGACATTTCCTGCATCGGGCGCTGCACGCGCGTTGGATGCGGGCGTGCGGTCTGTGTTTCAGGAACTTTCGCTCTGTCCCAATCTGACGGTGGCCGAGAACCTGCGGATTTCCCACAACAACCTGCGTGCGTTCAACTGGCGGGCGCAGGCGCGGGCGGAGATCACCGAGAGCCTCGACCGCGTGTTCCCCGATCACGGGATCGACGCCGACATTACCGTAGATCGCCTCACCATCGCCGAGCGCCAGATGGTCGAGATCGCCATCGGGTTCGCCCCGCGCGGCGGTGATGCGCGTCTTGTCATTCTTGACGAGCCGACATCCTCGCTCGACGCAGGGATCGCCAACCAGCTGCTCGCCCATATCCGCCGCTTCTGCGCCGAGGGCGGGGCGGTGATCTTCATCTCCCACATGCTTGGCGAAATCTTCGATGTGGCGACCTCGATTGTCGTCATGAAAGACGGGAAGATCGTCGCCGACCGCCCCACCAAGGACTTCACCCGCGAAGGACTTGTTGACGAGATGGGCCATGTTGCCGCCGAAGGTGCCGACAGCGACGCACCCGCGCAAGCGCGCGACTTCGGGGAGATCGTTCTGGAAACGGAAATGGGTCTCAACGCGCGGCGCGGCGAGGTCATTGGGCTTGCAGGGCTCGCGGGTCACGGGCAGGCCGAAGCACTCGCCCGCATCTATTTTGATCGCACGTCTGATTGGCGCACGGGCAAGGGCTCCGACATCGTTTTTGTCGCGGGCGACCGTGGGCGCGACGGGGTGTTGCCGCTGTGGAGCATCCTGCGCAACACCACCGTATCCATCCTGTCGGAGGTCTCCAGACGCGGCATCGTGGACCGTGACGCGGAGGCGCACATTGCCGCTGATTGGAAAACGCGGATCGGTATCCGCACCGATGACCTCGACAACGGCATTCTGTCGCTGTCGGGCGGCAACCAACAAAAGGTGCTCTTTGCACGTGCGCTGGCCTCGACCGCACCCATCGTGGTGATGGACGACCCCATGCGCGGTGTCGATGTGGGCACGAAACAGGACGTCTATGACATGATCCGAACAGAGGCGGCCTCGGGCCGCACCTTCCTGTGGTATTCCACCGAGACCGAAGAGGTCTGCCAATGCGACCGCGTCTTCGTCTTCCGCAACGGTGAAATTTCGGCGGAACTGACGGGTGGCGATATCACCGAGGAAAACATCCTCAAAGCCTCCTTCGAGATGCAGGAGGCCACCGCATGATCGCGCTTTTCGCCCGTCATCGTATCCTTCTGCCCGTGGTGTCGCTCGCCGTGCTTCTGGCTGCGACATTCTACATGCAGCCGCGCGCGATGAGCTATTTCGGGATCAACTTGCTGTTCAACCTCGCGGTGCCGATTGCACTGGCCACCGTGGCGCAGATGATGATCATCATGGTCAACGATATCGATCTGTCGCTTGGTGCCTTTGTCAGCCTCGTGGCCTGTGTCACCGCGACAATTCTCAACGACAGCCCCGTGCTCGGCTTTGCCGTTCTTGCGCTCCTGATTGCCGCCTACGCAGGCATGGGGGCGCTTATCTATCGTTTTGACCTGCCCGCGATTGTCGTGACGTTGGGCATGTCCTTTGTCTGGGGCGGCCTCGCCGTGATGATCCTCCCTTCGCCTGGCGGGGCGGCTCCAGCGTGGATACGCAGCCTGATGACGGTCAAACCGCCATTGGTGCCCATGGCGGTTGTTGCCGCCCTGTTGATCGCCACGGTGTCGCACCTGTTGATCATGCGTTCAGGGATCGGCACGGTCCTGCGCGGAGTGGGGGGCAATGCCGCCTCCGTAAGCCGCGCGGGCTGGTCGATGATCAAGCTCAAGGCGCTGGCCTATGCTTTCGCGGGGTTCTTCGGCGTGTTGGCAGGCGTGGCGCTGGTCGGTCTGACCACTTCGGCAGATGCCAATATCGCGCTGCGCTACACGCTTCTGTCGATTGCGGGCGTGATCCTTGGCGGCGGCGAGTTCGTCGGCGGGCGGGTCTCGGCCTTTGGTGCGGTCATCGGCGCGCTGACGCTGGCACTGGCCTCGTCCTTCCTCTCCTTCATGCGCCTCAGCCCCGACTGGCAGATCGGCGCACAGGGCGCGATCCTCATTCTGGTGCTGACAGCGCGCCTGATTTTCACCCGCAGCGATAGGGGGGTGTCATAATGAACGCACTCAAAGCACTCACCTCGAAGGCGTGGATCTGGTCATGGCTTGCAGCCGCAGCGGCCTTTCTGATGGTCATGTTGCTGACGCAGGGACGCGGGGCGGGCGAACTGGCCTATGCAGCGCTGTCCTTCGGGGCTTTCGCCGCCATCGTAGGGCTGGGCCAGATGCTCGTTATCACCCTCGGGCCAGGCAATGTGGACCTCTCGATCCCAGCGACCATGACGCTGGCGGGCACGCTGGCGCTCAAGGTGATGGGGTCGGAGGCGGGCACCGCCCCCTTGGGTTTGCTCGTCGCTCTCGGCGTGGGCCTTGGCACGGGCGGGGCGAATTACGCGCTGATCTACTTGCTGCGTCTGCCACCTATTATTGCCACGCTTGCCGCCTCGTTGGTCTACCAATCTATCGCGATCTGGTCCAACCGCGGCTTGCGGATCAAACCGCCCGTGGAACTGGCCGAATTTGCCACGGGCCGCACGGCGGGCATTCCCAATGTCGCACTGGTGGGACTTGCTCTCTCGATCCTCGTGTGGGTCGTGCTGGAGCGTTCGACCTTCGGACGGTGGCTTCTTGCCTCGGGGCAAAACCTGCGCGCGGCGCGTCTGGCGGGCATCCCCGTCGAGCTTGTCCGCGCCACCACCTATATCTCGGTCGCCGTTTTCGCTTCGGTCGCAGGCTATCTTCTGGCCAGCTTCTCGGGCGGTGCGGCGCTTAACATGGGCAGCGAATACCTGCTCACCTCAATCGCCGTTGTGGTCATCGGCGGCACCTCTATCGCGGGGGGCATGTCCAATGTGCCCGGCGTCTGGGGCGCCTCCCTGTTCATGTTCCTCGTCGTTTCCATGCTCAATTCCTACGGGCTGGGAGCAGGGGTGCGGATGATGCTTACAGGCATGATCATCATCGGGATCGTGATTGCAGCCAGCACGCGGAGGATACGCGCATGATAACTCTTCCACCCTTTCTCGATATGCGCGACGAACGCTTCGCGGACCTTGTGCACCCGATGGGGCAACTCGAACAGATCGCCACGGGGTTCACATGGACCGAAGGCCCCGTCTGGATCGGGGATCACGGTTGCCTGTTGTTCTCGGACATCCCGTCACAGCGCGTGATGCGTTGGAGTGCGCGGGACGGCGTGTCTGTCTTCCGCGAGGGGTCGCAGTTCAACAACGGCAACACACGCGATCCGCAGGGCCGTCTTGTCGGCTGTCGCCACGGCGCCCGAGACGTGGTGCGCACCGAGATCGACGGGTCGCTTACGGTGCTGGCCAACAGTTACGAGGGAAAGCGTCTCAATTCGCCGAATGACGTGGTGGTCAGTAGCGATGGCGCGGTCTGGTTCACCGATCCAACCTACGGCATCCTGTCCAACTTCGAAGGTTTCCGCGCCGAGCGCGAGCAATCGGCCAACCATGTCTTCCGCCTCGATCCCGTCAGTGGCGAGTTGCGGGCGGTGGTCTCCGACTTTGTGCAGCCCAACGGTCTGGTCTTCTCACCCGACGAGACGCGGCTCTATATCGCCGAGAGCGGGTCGAGCCATGACGACAGCGTGCCGCCCGTGATCCGCCAGTTCGACGTGGATGGCGCGCGGCTCATCGACAGGGGCGTTTTTGCCACGCTCGATTGCGGCCTGCCTGACGGGATGCGCGTCGATACGCAGGGTAACCTGTGGTCCTCTGCGGGCGACGGTGTGCATTGCTTCACGCCCGATGGCACGCTTCTGGGCAAGATCCTTGTGCCTGAAACAGTGGCCAACCTGTGCTTTGGCGGGGCAGACGGGCATCGGCTCTTCATCACCGCGACCACCTCCGTCTATTGCACCTATGTCGACACCAAGGGTGCCGAACCGTGGACGCGTTCGCGTCTGGGGTAGGGCGGGCCCTTCAAGCATTCGACGCAAAGGAAACGGCTCGCGCGCGGTTGCGGGCGTGCCGTTCTCTTGTCTTCAGGGCAGGTCTGCTGCGGCGCGGTTCTAGTCCTCCGCGCTCTCCGCTTCGGGCCGTTCCCATTGCGCGGTCATCGTGCGGTTGAGCCACGCCAGCCCCGCCAGTGCGAGGCCGAGGCCCACGAAGGAGGCCACGCGGATCAGCCCGGCAAGGCCCGAGATGTCGATCAGGAACACCTTGGCAATCGTCAGCGCCACACCTGCCATCGCCAGTTTGCGCAACACCGTGGAGCGGCGCGCGAAGGCAAAGACGAGCAGCGCGACGGAGATCAGCAGCATGGCAATCGTGTAGCTGTAAAGCTCGCCCGCGAACACGCCGCTGCCTGACAGGTCGCGCCCATGCCAGAAGCGGCGGATTTCCAGCGCGACATAGTTGCCCGTGCACAGAGCCGCCAGCGCCACCAGCGTGATCCGTATCCAACGCGGCATGTGGTTTAGCTTCCACGCGCCAACGGCAAGAACTGCCGCGCAGGGCAGATAGGCCAGTGCCAGCGTGTCGACGATCAGCGGTCCTTGGATGGGGCGGGCGATGCCGAAGATGGGATGGAACACGATCAAAGCCACCACCGCGAGAACAAGACCGACCAGCCCGTAGCCGACCGCCAATACGATCCGCAAGATGCGCATCAACCGCCCTCCCGCCTTCAGGCGATAGAGTTGGTTGAGGGACGAGGCGATCCAGACGGTGGCCAACAGGCCACCTTCGGCATTGGCGGTCAGGCGCGCGGGGAAGAGGCGCGACATAAGCACAGTCGCGAAGACCGCCGCGATGGTCCAGAGCGTGCTTTCCAGCGTGACCATTGTCGAGGTGCGGTCACGGTCGCGGGAGAGATGCCATGCACCTGCCAGAAGCCCGATGCTGCCCCCATAGGCCAGCAGGACCGCGCCCCATGACGCGTCATTGGCCCATAGCACGCCTGGATCGACGATCAGACGGAAGCCGATCACAATCGCCGCCAGCTTCGTGAACACCCCGACAAAGGCGAGGTTGAACTTGCGGTCGAGCCAGACGGTCAGGAAGGCCACCACGGCCAGAGCAAGCGTGAGCGCGGTCTTGGTCAGCACGATGAAGAGCGCCAGCGAGATCATCGACAGTGCAGCCACGGCAAATAGCGCCACGCGCAACGCGCGGTTGTCGGTTTCCGGACGGTGGAAACTGCGCTCGGCGAAATAGGTCATCACCGCGGCCACCGCCATCACATGCAGCGCCCAACCCATCTCTCCGAGCACCCGTGATGCGGGCCAGAGGAATTCCGCCACCACCACGACGAGCGGTGCAAAGACTGCCGCGCCCGTGGTGAACACCACGCGCAACGGTCCTTCGCTGGCTGCCCGTGTCGCGCGCCAATAGGCGAGCGCGGAGGCGATCACGGAAAGCAGCACGAAAAGGGTGAGGGTTGTTGGCGGCGCGCTTTCAGGCGCGGGTGGTGTGGCAAAGGCCCGTGCCAGCGGCGTGCTGTTGAAGCCATTGAGGGCGAGGGTCACCACAATCCCAGCGGCGGGCACCATGGCGAGATCGACCAACGCGGGCGCGCCATACATCCATACAAGCGTCGCGCCGAGCAGGGCAAAGAGCAGTGCAATCGCCAGCCACGTCTCAACCACGCCCGCACTTGCGGTGGCGATGAGCGCGATCATCACTGTCGTGAAAAGCGTCATGGCGGCGACAAGGCGGGTGGGGAAGGATGTCTCGTGCCACGCCCCGCGCAGCGCGCCAAGGATTGTCGCGCCGTCGTGGTCGGGCCAGAGGCTGCGCACGGGGATGGTGGCACTGGCCACATAGGCGATCACAAGGAAGGCGAGATAATGCACCACGCTGTCGATGGTCACGTAGAGCAGTGTGGCAGCTGCTGATGTCGCGATGAGCACCACCGCCGAGACCCATGCCCAACGTTTCACCGTGTCCACGGCCAGTCCCGTCACGGCGATCAGGGCGAAGTAGTAGAAGAACACCCATGCGGCGTCCGAATTGCCGCCCACGAGGAAGGGTGCGGCGGAGGCGCCGACGATGCCGATCGCGGCCAGAGCGGGGCCGTAGAACCAGCCCAGCACAATCGCCAGCGCGCTGACGCCTACGAGCGCGGCGAGGGTCACTTCGGGCGAGATCAGATCATAAAGCACCCGTGCCGAAAGCACTGCGGCAAAGAGGGTGATCAACCCTGCGCCCGATAGCGTCGATGGCATGTGCCGCGTGGCTCCGTCGCTGTCATCGCCAAAGCGGCGTCGGATCACCTCGCCCCCTGCGATGAAGGCTGCGCCAAGGGCAAGTGCACCGACCACGCGCCAGAAGGGCGTCAGAAGCCCGTTCTCGACGCCGTATTGCACCATGAAAATCCCACCCAAGGCCAAAGAGAGCGCGGCCACAGCCAGTGCCCAGTTGTCCTTGAGCCATGCTATGAGGCCGTCGATGACTTCGGGGCCGAAGGCGATGCTCTTGTTCGGCGTGTGGGGCTGTGTCTCTGCGGGTACGTCGACCGGAGACGGCGCCTGTGTGACCTCGGAGGTCTCCGCGCGGGCGGCCATGTCGGCCCTGCGGCGCTCGGGCGGCACCCAGCCTGCCGAGGCGGTATCTTTCTCGGAGGTGTCGGTATCGGACACGGACGGAGCTTCAGGTGCCTTTACGAGCGTGTCATCCGCGGCGGCGCGCTCTGGTCCGTCCATGCCTTTGACCCGCGCCCGCGCGATGATCCGCTCCAGCTCTGTGACCCGCTTTGACAGCCGCGATACCGTGACAGCCAGCACGACGAAGGCCACAAAGACGGCGAGCGCGACGAGTTGTGAGACGGTTGAAAGATGCATGGACGTTCTCCGTTATGTTGCCGAACCCTGCGTCAAGGGCGGCGGCGCGGGCAACCCCAAGCCTCGCACGGATGCCACAAAACGCACGGTTGTGACGCGGCGGTCACGCGCATGTGGCTTGCACGGGCAGGGCGCTCAAGTGCGCATTCTCGATCCTATTTCGGGGTGTGTTTTGGTGCGTGAAACTCGCCCACGGCCAGAACTGGCGAGGCGTCAATGTCCTGCGCATCAAGCATATCGGCGACACGTTCCAGAGAGGCCACAAGCTGCGCCTGTTCCCAATCGGCAAGCCCCGCGAAGGCTTTGACGTAGCGCTGTTGTAGTGCGTCGGGGGCATCGACGAGCGAGGCGCGTCCGGCTTCAGTGATGACCACATTGGTTTGACGGCGGTCGGTGAGGCTTGGCACTCGTTCGACCAGACCCGCTTTCACCAGCTTGTCCACCAGCGTTGTCACGGTGGCCTGTGTCACACGCATCTTCGTGGCCAGCCCTTTCGGCGTTGATGAGCCATCGGTGCCGACCAGTTGCAATACCCGCAACTGCGCAGGCGTCAGCCCTGCCGCGCGCGCCAGATCGCGCTCGTAGGTCTCGGTCGCGCGCAGAATGCGGCGCAGGGCGATGAGGCTGGTGTCTAGACGATCCATGACCCGTTCCGTGTTGGCTGCTCCACCCGAAGCGGGCGGAGGGATGCGTGAAAGGCGGAGCTGTTGCCCCTGTGACGTCCGATCCTGTCACAAAACCCCGCCCTGCTGCAACTTGATCCGTTGCGGGGCGGGGGCGGGAGAGGGTGCGCGAGGGTATGTTGATAAATTTATAATTCGTTTAACTAAATGAAATATCGCAAAGCCGATGCCGCATTGCGGCGGGATTTCCTTATTTATGTTGATGTTTTGTGCGCTATATACGCAAAAAATCCTTAAAAATGGCAAAACAACTTGAAATCAATACGGTTGTCTAATAGTTAGCCTATCGAACCAAATAGGAGCCAGATGACATATGCCCGAGGAAACAAGTAAACCCCGAACAGGCACGCCCCGCCTGCGCAAACCAACTGCGGCAGACGGGGCCGACATCTGGCAACTCGTGCGGGACTGTCACCCGCTTGATGAAAATTCCATGTATTGCAACCTCGTGCAGGCCGAGCATTTCCGCGACACATGCGTCGTGGCCGAGCTTGACGGTGCGGTTATGGGCTGGATTTCGGGGCATATGATCCCGGGCGAGGACGCATTCTTCGTCTGGCAGGTTGCGGTGAGTCCCGCCGCACGCGGCACTGGGCTGGCGCGCAAGATGCTGACCCATTTGATCAACCGCGATGCCTGCGCCGAGGCGCAGGTGTTGAAGACGACGATCACCAAGGACAACGATGCCTCATGGGGGCTGTTCCGCAGCTTCGCGCGCAGCCTTGGTGGTGATTTGACAGATGCGCCGCACTACACGCGCGACGCGCATTTCGACGGTGCCCATGACACCGAACACATGGTGACGATCACCTTGCCGCAGGACGCGATCCGCCTGCCGCGCGCGGCCTGATCTCCCATCCATTCTCCGAATTTCTCCCGAAAGGAGTGCCTCATGCCGAAAGACATGATCCAAGACCCGTCTATCTATGAAAAACGTGAAAGCGCCGCGCGGTCCTACTGTCGTGGCATCCCCGCGAGCTTCGCTTCCGCCAGCGGATCGGTGATGGCCGATGCCTCGGGGCGTCGCTATATCGATTTTCTCGCGGGCTGTTCCTCATTGAACTACGGCCACAACGACCCCGATATGAAGGCGGCTTTGGTCGATCACATCCTTTCTGACGGGATTGCCCACGGGCTTGACCTGCACACGGATGCGAAGGGCGCCTTTCTGGATGCCTTTGACGCCCATATCCTTACCCCGCGCGGGATGGATCACCGTGTGATGTTCACGGGGCCGACGGGTGCAAACGCCGTCGAGGCGGCGATGAAGATCGCGCGTAAGGTCACAGGACGCACCAATATCATTTCCTTTACCAATGGCTTTCATGGTGTGACCATGGGTGCGCTTGCGGCGACGGGGAATGGCTACCACCGTGGCGGTGCGGGCATGGCGACCCAAGGTGTGACGCGTCTGCCGTTTGATGGCTATGCCGATGGCGTGGATACTGCCGCGCTGCTTGATCAGATGCTCTCGGACGCTTCTGGCGGCGTGGATGCACCCGCCGCGATTATGTTTGAGACCGTGCAGGGGGAGGGTGGTCTTAACGCCGCTTCGCCCGAATGGGTACAAAAGGTTGCGAAGATCGCCAAGAAGCACGGCGCTCTTCTGATCGTGGACGATATTCAGGCGGGCTGTGGCCGCACGGGGACGTTCTTCTCCTTCGAGGAGATGGACATCACCCCCGACATCGTGACGCTGGCGAAATCCGTGTCGGGTTTCGGTCTGCCGATGGCGCTGGTTCTGGTGCGTCCCGAACACGACGTCTTCGGCCCCGCCGAACACAACGGCACCTTCCGTGGCAACACTCACGCCTTCGTCACCGCGCGCGTGGCGATTGAGAAATTCTGGGCCGACGACCGTTTTCAGCGGAGCTTGGCCGATAAGGCGCTGGTGCTGACCACGGCGCTGCAACAGGTGGCCGATATGGTCGATGGTGCCTATCTCAAGGGGCGCGGTCTGATGCAGGGTGTTGATGTTGGCAGCGGTGAGCTTGCGGGCGAAATCTGCGCGCGGGCCTTCGAGAAGGGGTTGATTATCGAGACCAGTGGCAACGAGGATCAAGTGGTTAAGGTTCTGGCCCCGCTGACCACCGATGACACGACCTTCCGTCAGGGCCTCAACATCGTCATTGACAGCGCGCGTGACGTGCTGACCCGCCATGCCAGTCTGGCCGCCGAATAAGACTGCTGAATTAGGAGACAAGATATGATCATTCGTGATTTCAATAAATTGCAAGACACCGACCGCGCCGTATCGGATGCGGAATGGACCTCGACGCGGATGCTGCTTGCCGACGACGGGATGGGTTTTTCCTTCCACATCACCGTGCTGAAAGCGGGCTCGGAACACCAGTTCCACTACAAGCACCATTTTGAGAGCGTCTACTGCATGAAGGGCAAGGGCTCGATCACCGATCTGGCCACGGGCGAGACGCATGAGATCACCCCTGGTGTGATGTATGCGCTCAACCTGCACGACAAACACATCCTGCGTGCCGAGGAAGAGTTGCACATGGCCTGCTGCTTCAACCCGCCCGTGACGGGGAAAGAAGTGCACCGCGAAGACGGCTCCTACGCCCCTGCGGAAGAACTGGCGGACTGACATGACCGAGCATAAGACCCACACCGTAGAGAAGATCGGCGGCACGTCGATGTCGCGGGTCGATGAGCTGCGTGACACATTGTTTGTTGGCGGGCGCGAGGGGGCGGACCTATACGGGCGCATCTTCGTCGTGTCGGCCTTTGGCGGGATCACCAACCTGCTTCTGGAGCATAAGAAGACGGGCGAGCATGGCGTTTACGCGCAGTTCGCCAGCGCCGAGAACGACCACGGGTGGCATGACGGGCTGACCAAGGTGGGCGAGGCGATGGTTGCCGCCCATGAGGCGTTGCTCGATCATGCGGGCGACGTGGCGCAGGCGGGCGAATTCGTGCGCGAACGTATCGAGGGCGCGCGTAACTGTCTGATCGACTTGCAGCGTCTGTGTTCCTACGGCCATTTCCGTCTGTCCGAGCATATGCTTCAAATCCGCGAATTGCTCTCGGGACTGGGGGAGGCGCATTCGGCCTTCGTCACCACGCTCCTGCTGCAACGGGCGGGCGTGAATGCGCGGCTCATCGATCTGTCAGGCTGGCGTGACGAGGACAATCACACGCTCGAAAGCCGGATCACCAGTGCGATGGATGGGGTTGATCCCACCACCGAGATGCCCATCGTGACGGGCTATGCGCAATGCGCCGAAGGGCTGATGCGCGAGTTTGATCGTGGCTATTCGGAAGTGACCTTCTCCTGTCTTGCGGCCCTCACGGGTGCGCGCGAGGCGATCATTCACAAGGAATTTCACCTGTCATCGGCGGACCCGAACCTCGTGGGCGCGGACGCCGTGCGCAAACTGGGGCGGACCAATTACGACGTGGCCGACCAGCTTTCGAACATGGGGATGGAGGCGATCCATCCGAAAGCGGCCAAGACCTTGCGCCAAGCGGAAGTGCCGCTGCGCGTGACCAATGCTTTCGAGCCGCACGACCCAGGCACATTGATCGATGATCAACCCGCTGAAACTTCCGCCGTGGAGATCGTGACGGGGCTGGATATCATTGCGCTGGAGGTGTTCGAGCAGGACATGGTGGGGGTGAAGGGCTATGACGCCACGATCCTCGACGTGCTGACGCGCCACAATGTGCGCATCGTCTCAAAGGTGTCGAACGCCAATACGATCACCCATTACGTGAGCGCCTCGCTCAAGGTGATGCGCCGTGTCGAGAACGACCTCAGCGCCCGCTATCCGACCGCCGAAATCAGTGCCCGCCCCATGGCGATTGCCTCGGCGATTGGGCGCGATCTTAGCGGCCTGTCAGTGCTGACCCGTGGCTTGCAGGCGATTGCGCAGGCGGGCCACGAGGCAATCGGTGCCTCGCAAGGTCCGCGTAACGTTGATGTGCAATTCATCATCGAGCGCGACACGCTCAAACCCGTGATTGCCGCGCTCCATGCCGCATTGGTCGAGGGAGAGGCGGTGCCGCTTAGAAAAGCGGCCTGACGCTTCCGAGACGAACACGAGCGATCCAAACGAAAAGGGGCCACCCATTGGGCGGCCCCTTTTGCTTTTGTTTAAAGCAGCGCGCTTAGTTGCCCAAGCGGCGCTCCTGTCTCAGACCCATGATGATCGCTACGCACATGATCAGAAGCACGAAGGTGAAGGGCAGGCCCGTCGAGATCACCATCGCCTGAAGCGCGCCAAGACCACCGCCGAGCAGCAGGGCAATCGCTACCAGCCCCTCGAAGGTACACCAGAAGACACGCTGCGGAACGGGCGCGTCGACTTTGCCGCCTGCCGTGATCGTGTCGATGACGAGGCTGCCGGAGTCCGACGAGGTGACGAAGAACACAATTACCAGCACCACACCGATCGTCGAGGTGATCGAGGCCAGCGGCAGGCTTTCGAGCATCGCAAAGAGCGACAGTTCAGGCTTGTAGGCGTCGATCACGGTTGCCTTCACGGCACTGGCGTCGACATTGGCGATCATGTCGTTGATCGCGGTGCCGCCGAAAACGGCCATCCAGAAGGTACACACCAGCGAAGGGATGATCAGTACACAGATGATGAACTCCCGCACCGAGCGGCCACGCGAGACACGCGCGATGAACATGCCAACGAAGGGCGACCAGGAAATCCACCACGCCCAGTAGAATGCGGTCCAGCCCTGACGGAACCCGTCATCCTCGCGCCCGAAGGGCATCGAGAGCGGCACGACTTCTTGCACGTAGGCGACAAGCGTATTGCCGAAGTCGGAGAACACGCCAACGACGCCTGCGGCAAACATGACAAAGACCAAGAGCAAAATGGCCAGCACCATGTTGGCTTCCGAAAGCACCTTTACCCCGCCATCAAGTCCGCGCAGGACCGAAATCAGCGCGAGGGTCGTGATGCCGATGATCAGGATAATCTGAACGGTGACGCTGCTGGGGATGCCGTAGACAAATTCGAGGCCTGCGTTGGCTTGTTGCGCACCAAGACCGAGCGAAGTTGCAAGGCCGAAAAGCGTAGCAAAGACCGCAGCGATGTCGATCGCATGGCCCCACCAGCCCCATACACGCTCGCCGAGGAGCGGGTAGAAGGCAGAGCGGATAGAGAGGGGCAGGCCCTTATTGTAGCTGAACAGTGCCAGCGCCAGTGCGACAATCGAGTAGATCGCCCAAGGGTGCAGCGCCCAGTGGTAGGTGGTCGCAGCCAGTGCCATGCGTTTGGCCTGCTCGACGTTTTCGACGATAAGCGTGCCGTCTTCGGCAATGGGTCGCACCACGTCCAGAGGAGCATCGCCCCATGGCGTTCCGAAGTAATAGGCGGGCTCAAGCACGCCGAAGAACATCAGCCCGATGCCCATGCCTGCCGCGAACAGCATCGCGAACCAGCCAAGGTAGCTGTAGTCGGGCGTTGCGTCCTTGCCGCCCAAACGCACCTTGCCGTAGGGCGAGACGATCAGGAAAAGGCAGAAAAGCACAAAAATATTTGCCGACATCAAGAAGAACCAGTCGAAACTGGAGGTCAGCGCGGGCCGTAGCCAGCCAAAGAAATCCGCCGCCTGCGCAGGTGCGACAAGCGCATAGGCCACGAAGGCCACAACGGAAAAAGCGGAAATCGCAAATACGGGGTTGTGGATGTCGAGGCCGAATGGCCCAAACGAGGTTTCAATATTGTCCTGACCGATCTCGTATTCGGTGTCGATGATGTGTGACGCGCCCTCTGGCGCGGGTATACCCTGATTTTGGTCGTCTTCTTCGGCCATTCTGGTTCCCTTCCCGTTTCTTGTTTTCACATTTCAAGTCACGCGGAGCCACGTAGTGTGGCCACACGTCTGTTCGTTCACCCTCTTGGGGCTTTGGAGCCATATCTCGCGCGCTGGGCGCATCTTGAGATTTTGCCGACCGTCGCCGATTGCCGCGTCACTTGCTGTGACATGCGGCGCTGGCACGGGGTGCGCAATCAGCGCCATGACACCAGCGGTCACGGCACCCGTTCGCACGCGGGCGTCCTGACCCTCACGCCTTGGGACGCATTGATGTCCACGCGCAAGGATATGGCAGCACCGCATGGCGGCACTGCATGGGCGCACACTTACCTTTTGGGGGAGAGCTTTGCAAACGCAAAGAAAAACAGGGAGTTCGGCGCGGCGCGCTCAGGTCGGCGCCTGTGTCGCGCCCTGTCCTAAGCGGCCTGAAATCGCGGCGGCGAGTGTGAGCATCACCGCTGCTGTGCCCAGCACCAAGGGCAGCCCGCCGATCTGGTAGGTCGCACCCGACAGCACCGTGCCGATCAAGCGCCCGCCCGCGTTTGCCATGTAGTAAAAGCCTACGTCCATCGTCACCCGTTCGGACTTGGTGAAGGCGAGGATGAGGTAGGAATGGAGCGCCGAGTTCACCGCAAAGAGCGCGCCAAAGACCAAAAGCCCCGCCACCAGCGTCCCCGTCAGCCATGGCGCGGGGGTGGGGGAGGCCAGTGTTGCGAGACAGAGCGCGGCGGGCACAAGCGCAAGCACCCCCGCCCAGATCCGTGCATCGCGCACCAGCGCCGCCTCGGACCGCGCCTTGGCCCGCAGGATCAGGGGAGCCGCCCCCTGAACGATGCCGTAAAGGATGATCCACAGGGCCATGAAACTGCCGATGAGGAAGAAGGCCGCGCGGTTGCCCTCTTCGCTACCGTCCGAGAGCACGGCGTAGAAATAGATCGGGATGCCTACCACGAACCACACATCACGCGCGCCGAAGAGAAAGACCCGCGCCGCCGAGAGCCAGTTCACATCTGCGGATTTGGAGAAGACTTCCGAGAACTTCGCGCCCTTGCGCCCCTTGGGCAGGCCCGCAGGCATGAAGATCGCCACGGCCACAAGGATCACGGCAAGCACCGCAGCCATAGCCAGTACCGATCCCGTGAAACCCACGGAGGCCAGAAGGGCAGCGCCGAGCAGGAAGCCCAGCCCCTTGACCGCGTTCTTCGATCCCGTCAGCAGCGCCACCCAGCGGAACAAGCCGCCATCTTCGGTGGGGGCGAGAAGTTTGACGGCGGATTTCGAGGACATTTTCGAGAGGTCTTTGGCCACGCCCGACGCGCCTTGCACGCACATCACGAAGGCCACGGAGGCGGCAATCGACCACGAGGGGGCAAGCTGCGTGAGGGCGAGGAGCGCAAGCACCTGAAGCGACAGACCCGCATAGAGCGTCGAGGTCAGCCCGAAACGTGCCGCAATCCAGCCCGCGCTGAGGTTTGTCACCATCCCTGCGATCTCGTAGAGAACAAAGAGATAGGCAAGCTGCACAGGGGAAAACCCCAGCGTGTGGAAGTGCAACAGCACCAGCATCCGCAAGGCCCCGTCGGTCAGCATGAAGGCCCAATAGGCCGCCGTCACCGCCACATAGGCCGCCATGCCGCCGCGTGCGTCCGTTGTCTTGGTCATAGGGCGTCACCCACCATGCGGGCCACGTCCACAAGGCGGTGCGCATAGCCGTATTCATTGTCATACCATGCGTAGATTTTCACCTGCGTGCCGTTGATGATCATGGTCGAGGGCGCGTCTACGATGGAGGAGCGTTTGTCGTTGGTGTAATCGGTGGAAACCAGCGGGCGGGTCTCATAGCCCAGAATACCCTTGAGCGGGCCGTTGGCGGCCGCTTCAAAGAGCGCGTTGACCTCGTCGGCAGTTGTCTCGCGCTCCACCTCGAACACGCAATCGGTGAGCGAGGCATTGAGCAGCGGCACGCGCACCGCATGACCGTTCAAGCGGCCTTTAAGTTCGGGATAGATCAGCGTGATCGCCGTGGCGCTGCCCGTGGTGGTGGGGATCAGCGAATTGAGCGCGGAGCGTGCGCGGCGCAGGTCTTTGGCGGGGCGGTCCACGATAGTCTGCGTATTGGTCACGTCATGGATCGTGGTGATCGAGCCGTGTTTGATGCCGAGATTTTCGTGGATCACCTTGACCACGGGCGCGAGGCAGTTGGTGGTGCAACTCGCCGCCGTCACGATGTGATGGGTCGCGGGGTCATAGGTGCCGTCGTTGACGCCCATGACGATATTGGCCGTGGGGCCATCCTTGACGGGGGCGGAGACCACGACCTTCTTCACACCTGCGGCGAAATAGGGCGCGAGCTTGGCTTCTGTTTTGAACACGCCCGTGCAGTCGATCACCACATCCACTCCATCCAGTGGCAAGGCATCAAGGTCGCGCGTCCCGATGAAGGGCAGGCGGGTACCGTTGATCGTCACACTCTCGTCGTCGTGGCTGATATCGGCATCCCAACGGCCATGCACCGTGTCGAATTCGAGAAGATGCGCGTGCATCTCCGTGTCGCCCACGGCGTCATTGATCCATGCAATCTCCGCCCCGCTTTCCAGCAGTGGCTTGAGGGCGAGTTTTCCCATGCGGCCAAGGCCGTTGAGTGCATAGGTGGTCATTGGTTGGCTCCTTTATGGGTGCGGCCGATCTCGTCGACAGCGGATTGAAGGGCGATGCGATCGAGGCTGGAAACGGGCAGGGCGGTAAAGGCGTCGATACGGGCCTTGAGCGTGCCGTAAGCCTCCTGAAACGCGAGCATTTTTTCGGCATCCGTGCCTTCGGCCTTAACGGGATCAGGCATCCCCCAGTGACCCGAGACAGGCTGGCCCTCCCACGCGGGACATTGCTCGTTGGCCGCGCGGTTGCACACGGTAAAGACGAAATCGAGCGCGGGGGCGTCGGGGGCGGAAAATTCGTCCACGTTCTTGGATCGCAGCTGCGAGGTGTCGTGGCCCTTGTCGGTGAGCACCTGTAGCGCGATCGGGTTGAGCGTAGAGGGATGTGTGCCCGCCGAATGGACATTGAACCTCTCGCCCGCCGCATCGCGCAGGATCGCCTCGGCGAAGATCGAGCGGGCGGAGTTGCCTGTGCAGATGAACAGCACGTTGAATTTTCGCGGGGTGGTTTCGGTTTTGCTATCCGTCACGGTTTCGGTCCTTATGCGGGAAGGCAGGCAAATATCGGGCCGCCCTTGACAACAGTCATTGAGCAACCCGTCGAACATCATCCGCACCTCCGTCATGGCGACGGCATAGCGCAGCGATGTGCCTGCGCGTTCTTGTTCCACCAGACCCGCCTTTTGCAGTGCCGAGAGATAGGTCGACAGCGTGCTTGCCTTGATATCAAGCGCCGCGCCGATCTCGCCTGCGGGGACGTGATCGGGGTAGCGCCGCATCAGCAGGCGGAAGATTTCGAGCCGTTGTGGATGGCCGAGCGTGGTGAGTTGGGCAGGAATCATGCGGTTCATATTTCATGGATATGTGAAATAAGGATGAGAGCCAAACGACAGTTTTGTAACAACCCGCCGAAAATACCGTCCCCGCGCCGATCCCGCGCTTTGCGTCCTGCTTTGATCTGCCCCCTGTTCGCGCCCGCGCAATGGGATTAGACTCGCGTCATGACAACAGTTTTCCCGACCCTGAGTGATTTCCTCGATGCGCGTTACGACACGATTATCGACGTGCGTTCGCCATCCGAGTTTGCCGAGGACCACATCCCTGGTGCGGTCAACCTGCCCGTGTTCTCGGATCGCGAGCGGGCGCAGGTCGGCACGATCTATGTCCAGCAATCGCCCTTTCTTGCACGCAAAATCGGCGCGGCGATCCTTGCGCGCAACGCCGCCGCCCATATCGAGGGGCCGCTGGCGGATAAGGAGGGGGCATGGCGACCGCTGGTCTATTGCTGGCGCGGCGGGCAACGCTCGAACGCCTTCGCGATCATCCTGCGTCAGATCGGCTGGCGAGTGGATGTGGTCGAGGGCGGATACAAATCATGGCGCCGCGCGGTGGTGAAGCGGCTCTACGACACCCCGCTGCCGCATCGCTTCGTTCTTATCGACGGCAACACGGGCGCGGCGAAAACCGATCTGATCGCGCGGGTGCGGGAGCAGGGCGGGCAGGTGCTCGACCTCGAAGCCCTAGCCAATCATCGCGGGTCCATCTTCGGTGCATTGGGGCGACAACCCGCACAGAAGGGGTTCGAGAGCGCGCTGGCCGTGGCATTAGAGCGGCTTGATCCCGAAAAGCCGACTTTGGTGGAAGCGGAAAGCTCGCGGATCGGAAACTGCACCCTGCCGCCCTCGCTCTGGGCCGTGATGTGCGCCGCTCCCCGATTTGATGTTACCGCGCCGCTGTCATCGCGGGCGCGCTATCTTGCCGAGGCCTATGCCGATGTGGTGGCGGACGCGCATTTGCTGGAGCGGCTGCTTGGTGAACTGGTGCCGTTCCACGGGTATGACAAGGTTGATACATGGAAGGCCTTGGCCCGCGAAGGCAACTTCGTCGATCTTGCGGGGGGCTTGATGGCGGAGCATTACGACCCGCGCTATGCCAAGTCGCGCAAGAGGCACGAGACACAGGCGCGGATCGCGACGATTGACCTTTGCGACTTGGGCGAGGCGGCGCGAGACGATGCAGCCACGCGGATCATAGCGCTTATGGAGTCACTTTAAGGCGCGTAGGCCCGCCCGTTGTTTTTCCTATGATAGCAGTGGTATATCCTGCATTCTTCAACTGATTTGTGAGCTTTTCAGCCACCTTTTCTGGCACGCAGGCCAGAAGCCCGCCCGCAGTTTGCGGATCGAACAATAGCGCCGCACGACCCTCTTCCGGCCCGTCGTATTCGGCGGCATAGGCACGGTTGGCTGGCGCGATGGTGGAGGCAACCCCGCGCACGGCGAGCGCCTCGGCGCCGTCCAGAACGGGCACAGCGGCAAGGTCAATCACGGCCCCAATACCGCTGGCGCGACAGATGCCCAGCAGATGCCCCGCCAGCCCGAAGCCCGTCACATCCGTCATCGCGCGGGCATGGGGGGTGAGGATTTCGGCGGCGGCGGCGGAACTTTGCGCCATGGAAGCATAGGTCGCCGCCACATCGCGCCCGCCCGCCTGCAACGCCATTTCGGCGGCCAGCACCACGCCTGTGCCAATCGGTTTCGTCAGGATCAGCGCGTCACTCGCCTGCGCGCCCTCTAGCGTCACGGGGTGGTCGGTCAGGCCCGTCACGGTGAAGCCGATGGAAAGCTCCGCGCCCATTGAGGTATGCCCGCCGATGACCTGCGCGCCCGCCTCGGCAAATGTCGCGCGGGCGGCATCCATGATCTCGGTGAGCCACCCTTCCTGCATGTGCGGCGCAAGGCGCGGCAGGGTAATCGTGGCCAGCGCCGATTGCGGGGCTGCGCCCATCGACCAGATATCGCCAAGCGCATGGACCGCCGCGATACGGGCCATGAGTGCGGGGTCGGGAAGAAAGGCGCGCAGGTGGTCGGTGGAGATGACCTGCTTGGGGCCGCCCTTGGCATGGGTGAGCACGGCGGCATCATCCCCTGCGACGAATTCCACATCCGCGCGCTTGGGTGTCGTGTCGCCGTCGCCCGCGTGCAAAACGCGTGCTAGAACGTCGCCGCCGACCTTCGCCCCGCAGGCTCCGCACATGGGGGCTTTTCCCGCCACTTCCGCGCGCAGCCCGCCCGCCACATGCTTGGGCAGCGGGGGCGGGGCCATCGGTTCCAGATCCTTCAGTTTGCTCATGAAGGCGCGGTCGATGCGGTCTTTCCACCGCCACATGAGCGCCCCTTGCAAGCGGATGCCCACCTTATCCGCGAGCGCCGATTTGCCGCCCAGAGAGATCAGTTTGAGGTAGTCCTTCTGCGGGTTGTAAGCGCGCAGGCGCGGGGAGGTGTCTTCTCCCAACACGGCGCGCAGATTGTCGAAAAGCACGGGTGCCTGTCGCACGGCAAAGACCCCCGCCTTGGGTCGCGGGGCGTGGGTGAGATGGGCGCAATCGCCCGCGGCAAAGATCGACGGGTCGGAGCTTTGCAGGGTTTCGGTTACGTCGATCGCGCCGCGTGTGAGGTTCAGCCCTGTCTCTGCCAGCCACCCGTAGGGTCGCGCGCCCGCCGCGCCGAGGGTGAATTGGGAGGCAATTTCGCGGCCATCGGTAAGGATCACGCGGTCAGCATCGACGCGCGCCACATCGGAATGAGGGCAGACATGGACTCCCGCCGTTTCAAGCGCAGCGGTCATGGCGCGGCGGGTCGACGGGCGCAGTTCTGTGAGGATTTCGGAGCGGTCGATCAGGGTCACACGCGCACCGTGTACGCCTTTGAGCGCGTGGGACATCGCCATTGCCAGTTCCGCCCCTGCAACCCCGCCGCCAATGATTGCCGCCTCCGCCCGTGCGCCTTCCTCGGTGCGCACAGAGTCGCGAAAGCGGGTCCAGCGGGAGGCGAAGGCCTCAAGCGGTTTGGCGGGGATGCCATGTTCGGCAAAGCCCGCAAGATCGGGCATGGCGGAGGTGATGCCGATGTCGATGGAGGCCACGTCGTAGCGGATCGGCGGGTGGCCCTCGACGTGGATCAGCTTCGCGTCTCGGTCGATCTTCGTGGCTCGCCCCAACACGGCGCGTGCGCCTGCGAAACGCGCCAGACGGATCAAGTCGAGTTCCAGTGCGTCGCGCGGGTAATGCCCCGCCACAAATCCGGGCAGCATTCCCGAATAGGCCGCAACGGGGCCAGGGTTGATGACGGTGACGCGCACGCCCTCAAGCGGCATCATCCCCCAGCGTTTGAGGACAAGCGCATGGGTGTGGCCGCCGCCGATCAGGACGAGTTCACGGGTCAGGGGTAGGCTGTGCATTATGTTGCTTTCTTGAGCGGCAGGGTCACGGCGCGCGCCATTGGCCACGCCACCCGTCGCGGCGCTCGAAGAGGGCGCGGGTGTGGACGGGCGGTTGCAGGGACACAACGTCGAGCGTTTCCGCCGTCAGCCGCAGAATGGCCAGACGCGCCGCCTTAGGATCGCGCAGGTAGCTGAGGGCCTCGGGGATCGGAGTGGCGGGTGCGGGGGTCACGCCATAGTCGGGCAGGGCACGGTCAGGCAGGCCGCGCCACGCCTCTTGCGCGGGGGCACCCTCGATCACCTCCATCGTGCCGCGCAATCGGATCTGCACCAGCATATCCTCGCGCCAAAGTGTCAGGGCAACGCGCGGGTCGGCCTCGATCTCGGCGCACTTCGGCGTGGCCGCGTCGGTAAAGATATCCACCGTCCCGCGGGCGGGATCGGCCGCACGCAGCACCACGCCGCGCGCTTCGGGTGCACCGTCCGCACCAATCGTCGCCAGCGTGGCGAGGCGCGCGTCAATACGGCGGTTGATTTCTTGCGGGAGCAGCACGGCCCAAGCCACGTTGAAAAGCTGGGCAAGATCTGTGCTCCAAGGCGGATTTTCGGGCGATGTCTGTTCCTGTGTCATTATGCAAAGGTGCCGCGCGCGGGCGCGTGATGCAAGGGCACTGGACGCCGCAGGGGGAGACGCTAGGTTATGCGCATGAGCGAAGACATATCCCGTCCCGACGAAACCCGCGCGCCGCGCGCCCTGATCACCGATATTTTCCAAGCAGGCGTCGCCGCTGCCGATCCCGCCGCTGCCGTGAAAAGCGCGCTGGCGGGGCAGGCGTTCGAGCGCCCCGTGATCATTGCGGTCGGAAAGGCCGCACGCACGATGGCCGCCGCAGCGATGGAGCATGTCACCGCAGATACTGTCGTGGTGGTCACGAATTATGAAAATGCCGAAGCCTTGGAGGGCGCGGAGGTGCGTGCCGCGGCTCACCCTGTGCCTGATGCCAATGGTGCGCGCGCGGCCCTGCGCGTCGAAGAAGTGCTCTCACATGCCACCGATGATGTGCTGGCGTTGATCTCTGGCGGGGGATCGGCGCTTCTGCCTGCTCCTGTTGCGGGGGTGAGCCTTGAGGAAAAGGCGGAGGTCAACAAGCTCTTGCTCGCGAGCGGGGCGGATATCGTCACCATGAATCTTGTCCGCCAACAACTCTCACGCCTTAAAGGCGGCGGGCTTTTGCGTGCAGCGGCTCCTGCGACGGTGACGACATTGGTGCTTTCCGACGTTGTGACCGATGACACGCGCGCGATTGCTTCAGGCCCGACTGTTTCGCCCATCGGTTCGCGGGCCGATGCCGCGCAGGTGTTGAAGGATTACGACATATGGGACCGCGTTGCCCCCTCCGTGCGCGCCCATCTGGAACGCCCAGAGCCCGATCTCGGTCCGCTGCCCGAAAGCCCGCTGACCATCGTCGGCTCCAATGCCCGTTCGGTGGAGGCGATGGCGGAAGCGGCGCGGGAGCGGGCGGCAGGAGCGGCGCTCTATGTCCACCCCACGCCTGTCGAGGGCGATGTTTCCGAGGCGGCCGAAGTCATTCTTGAGATCGCGCGGGCGCAGGGCGGGAAGGGGTTGTTCCTCTTTGGCGGCGAGACAACGGTGAAGATCAAGGGCGATGGCCTTGGCGGGCGCAATCAGGAATTGGCGCTGCGCGTGGCGATGCTGGCGCAGGTGCGCGGGATTGAGGAATTTGCCTTCCTGTCGGGTGGCACAGATGGCCGCGACGGGCCGACGGATGCGGCGGGCGGTCTGGTTGATCACAGCACGCTGGCGCGGATGCGCGAGATGGGTGTCGAGCCTGAGGAGTCGCTGTCGCGCAATGACAGCCACCATGCGCTTGATGCGGCGGGCGATCTGCTGCGTATCGGGGCAACGGGCACGAATGTCGCCGACCTTCAGGTGCTTTGGCTGCCCTGAAGGTGGGAGTATTTTCCCAGTAAAGTAGAGGTGGCGCGTCTATCGCGCGACCGAGAACCCTGTGATCAACTGGCGCAGGCCGAGTGCGGCCCCTGCGATGATTGCCACCATGGTGACGGGCGCGGAATAGGCCAGAAGCGAGAAGGCCGAAAGCCCCTGTCCCACGGTGCAGCCGAAGGCTACCACAGCACCTGTGCCCATGAGCGCCGCTCCGCCGATCTGGCGTTTCAACTCGCGTGGGTCGTCGCAGGCTTCCCAGCGGAAATGCCCTTTAAAGAGTGAGCCGATGGCTGCGCCGACAATGACACCTGTGACCGAACCTACGCCGAAGTTTAGTGAAGAGGCCGAGGAAGTCATCAGGTAAAACATCGTGTCACCGATGGGCGCGGCGAATGTGTGCGAGGATATCGGTTCGGCCTCGAAAGCGGCAAGCGAGAGCCACGAGGTGCCCGCCCAGCCTGACACCACCGCCAGTCCTACGGCGACGCCCCATGCGATGAGCTTGCGATCTTTGCGAAAACTGGGGGAGGCCAGCGCAATGGCGAGGATAGCGAGACCTGCGACGATGCCGAGCGGCACGATTGGCAGGCCGAGACTGTGCGCCAGACCATGCGCGAACCCCTGCGGCTCTGTGGCCTGAACGGGAGGGAAAAGCGCGACACGCAGGGTGGCGAAGGGGCCGTTGAGCGTGGCATAGGTAAACAGGCCCATGACGGTCACGAGGACGAAGTTGCGCAGATCGCCTCCGCCGAGGCGCGCCAGAGCGCCAAAGCCGCAATTGCCCGCCATCGCCATACCATAACCGAACATCAGCCCGCCCCCGATAGAGGTCATCGGATACCATTTCAGGCCGAGGTAGGGGGTGGCGAGCGGATCGAACAGCCCCGCGCCCATCAATCCGAAGGCCCCCAGAAGGGCCGTGCCGATGGCCACGCCCCATTGTCGCGCGCGGTGATCAGAACCTTGATAGAGTGCGTCCTCGATTGCGCCCATGGAGCAAAAACGACCCAGACGTGCGGCGAGACCGAGGATGATCCCGCCAAACAGGCCGATGAGCGCGGCAATGGTGCCAGCGTCCAAAGTGTCAATCATGAAAACCTCCCTTTAACCGGAAGGCGCACCCCGATGCTTACGGGGTGTTGGACTTTCCGGGATCTACAGAACAGAACATGTCGTAGATCACTTCGAGAATGCGCTTGGGCCGGTCGTCCGTCAAGGAGTAGTAGATTGCCTTGCCTTCACGCCGCGGTGTCACCAGCCCTTCAAGGCGCAGACGCGCGAGCTGTTGCGACACGGCGGCTTGGCGCGCGGAAAGAAGCTCTTCCAGTTCGGTGACGGATTTCTCGCCCGTCACCAGATGGCACAGGATCATCAAACGCCCCTCATGGCTCAACGCCTTGAGCAGCTGCGATGCATCGCAGGCGCTGCTCATCATCGCGTCCATATCGGCGGCGTCCATTTCCGGTTTGATTACCGGCAGTGAAGAAGTGCTTTGGTCCACGCGTCTGTCCATCAAAAGGCTATCTCGTCCATAATGGCGTCTATTCCTGCCTCGGCGCATTCCGCGTCGATATCAGGGCCGGGAGCACCCGACACGCCAATGCCGGCTACTATAGAGCCTGCCGCCTCAATCACAAGGCCACCACCGAGCGCAAGTGGCTCGGTAAGATCACGTATTCCCGCCATCATTCCATCTGGCGCGGTGGTCTCGCCCAGAGAGAGCGTATCGGTGCGGAAAGACACCGCTGTCCATGCCTTGCGCCGTGCGGTCTCGAAGACGTGGAGACCCGCATATCGGTCGCGCAGGTAGGCTTGTGGTAGGCCGAAACGGTCTACAACCATGACGCCGACCTGATAGCCGTTGTCGCGGCAGTATTCGAGCGCGGCGGTGGCCGCAGCCAGCGCAACTTCGGGTTTGAGAACCTGAAAGGTGACGAAGGCCCCGTCGTCGTCTTGCGCCACGGCGGGGGTGGCGAGAGTCGGGGCAAGCGTTGCGGCGCAGGTGGCGGCAATCGCCATGCCTTTGAGTGCGGATGTGATGCGGTTGCTCATGTCTGTCTCCTCCCGAAATGTGGCGCTTGCATCGGTACGCGCGCCTAGTTGGTGGCCTCTTCGGCCTCGTCATGGGGCTCGTCACGGGCCTCATGGCTTATGGTCGCGGCGGCGGTGCTGACGTCAAAGTCACTGTGATCGCGCAGCACCACCGTGAGCATGGCCCAGAACAATTCGTCGCCGCCATAGCCCTCGATCCGCGCGCGCTCGGCTCCGTCGTCATCCACAAGCACAAAGGTCGGCGTCACCACGAGGGCTGTCTCAAAAGACAGGTCGTCGGGCCGCTCGCCGCGCAGATCGATGCGGCGCAGGGGCGCGAAGGCCCCTTCGGGCGTTTTGGGGTAGATCGGTGCGATCTCGGCATTCCAGCGCGCGCAATAGGCACAGCCGTCCTGCTCAACCATGATCAGGTTGTCGGCGCGGGCGGCAGGAGTAAAAGTAGCGGCGGTCGCGGCGAGCGCGAAGGTGGCTGCGGTGAGAAGGCGGGACAGGGGCATCGAGGCTCCGTTCGTTGATCAGATCCGCCTCTCTCGCGCGGCCCCGTCACAAGGGGTGCGCAGGCATAGAGATTGACGGGCGCGTTTTACATATTCTAGTTTGAATATGTAGATGAGACAAGCGCGGCGATCCGCATGACAGTGCGGTGGACCGCAAAACAATAACTGCCGTAGGGCGCCGCACAGCGTTGAGGAGCGCGATGCGTCCGAGGGCGCGCCACACCCATGGGCACCGGATGCGACATGGGAGGCCAAGGGGGGAAATTCAATGCTCGACGTCACTTTCATTTCGGCATTTCTCGGAGGATTGGTGGTGTTTTTCTCGCCCTGTATCCTGCCGATTGTGCCATTTTACCTGTCCTACATGGCGGGCGCGTCGATGGGGGAAATTTCCGCGGATGGCCAACTGGCTCCGGGCGTGCGCAAGCGTGCGGTCGCGGCATCGGTGATGTTCTCGCTGGGAATCATAACGGTCTTTGTGTTGCTCGGCGCGGCGGCCTTTTCCCTGTCGCAGATGTTCCGCGCCTATCAGGATGTGTTCCGCATCGTGGCAGCCGCTATCGTCTTTGTCATGGGGCTGCATTTCCTCGGAGTGCTGAAAATCGGCTTCCTCAATCGCCAGTTCCAGATGGGCGCGGGCGATGTGACGAAGATGAATGTCTGGTCCGCCTACCTTGTGGGTCTGGCCTTTGCTGCAGGGTGGACGCCCTGCGTCGGTGGCATCCTCACGGCGGTTGTCTTTACCGCCTCCGTCGAAGATACGGCGATGCGCGGGCTGGCACTGATGCTGGTGTTCGGGGTCGGTATGACCTTGCCCTTTGTTATCTCGGCGGTCTTTATCAAGCCTTTCCTCACCTTCGTGTCGCGCTTTCGCCGCCATCTGCCGAAGGTCGAGAAATTCATGGGGATTTTTCTGATCCTGTTTGCGATCCTGATCGTGACCAATTCGGTCAACATGATCGCCGCGTGGATGTTGGAAACCTTCCCCGCCTTTACGAAAATCGGGTCAAACGGGAGCCTTTGAGAATGTTGAAAATCGCACGTCGCAGCTTTGTCGGAACTGTATTTACACTGGCGTTCGCAGCCCTTGCCGCCCCTGCCATGGCGGCCGAGTTGGGCGATGACGGTCTGCATAAGACACCGTGGATGCGCGACACGTTCAAGGATCTGCGCGAAGATCTCGAAGAGGCCAATGCGGAAGGCAAGCGCCTGATGGTGATGATCGAGCAGCGCGGCTGTATCTACTGCACCAAGATGCACGAGGAGGTCTATCCAGATCCGGAGATCACCAAGATGATCGAAGACAACTACTTCGTTGTGCAGATCAACATGTTCGGCGACATCGAAGTGACCGATTTCGACGGGGAGACCCTGTCGGAGAAGGACATGGTGTCGAAATGGGGTGTGCTGTTCACGCCGACGAATCTCTACTTCCCCGAAGAGGTGCCTGAGGGCGTGACCGCGACACAGGCCGCAGTCTCCTCCGTTCCGGGCGCATTCGGGCGCATGACCACATACAATATGATGCAATGGGTGCTTGATCACGGCTACGACAGCGACGAGCCGTTCCAGAAATACCATGCGCGTCAGGTCGCTATCCAGCAGGAGGCAGGGAAACTGGCAATTGACGGATGACGGGGAGGGGCAAGGGATCGCCTCTGGCGCACGCGATAGATAATATCGCAAAATTCCGTTTTTTGAATTTGTTCTTGCGCCTTGATGATTCCGTGCGCTACGGTATTCAGCAATAACAAGACGCCGGAAACGGTGTGTGAAAAGTCTTAGGGAGGAGACATGAAACGCATTCTTACGACACTGGTCGCTATGGGCCTTTCGGTCAGCGCGGCCCACGCCGAGGTCGCGCCCACGGACGTGAAATTCGAGGATGGCGCGGTTGCGATGTCCTTGACTGGCACTCCCGGAAACGCCGAAGAGGGCTACAAGATTGTCACGAGCAAGAGCTTTGGCAATTGCGTATCCTGTCACGCAGCAGATGCCTACGAGGAAATCCCGTTCCACGGCGAAGTCGGCCCGTGGCTTGACGGGGCTGGATCGCGTTGGAGCGAGGCGGAGCTTCGCGGCATCGTCACCAATGCCAAGATGACCTTCGACGGCACGATCATGCCTGCTTTCTACAAGGTTGATGGCTTTATCCGTCCTGGCGACGCCTATACGGGCAAAGCGGCACCCGCCGATCTGCCGCCGATCCTTACGGCCCAGCAGGTCGAGGACGTTGTTGCCTACCTTATGACCCTGACCGACGACTGATCGGTCCGTGCAAACGAAACTGAGGAGTATCCTATGAAACTCACACGACGTGACGCTCTGGCGCTCGGTCTTGGTGCGACGGCGGCTTCGCTGCTTCCGTTCCGCGCTTTTGCCGCCGCTGACGAGGCTATCGCCGCCTTCACGGGTGGTGCCGAGGTCGGCGAGGGTGGTGTCACCCTGACTGCCCCCGAGATCGCCGAGAACGGTAACACGGTGCCGATTGGCATCGACGCGCCTGGTGCGGTGTCGGTCATGGTGCTGGCCACCGGAAATCCGACGCCTGCTGTGGCGACCTTCAACTTCGGCCCTCTGGCTGGATCGCAAGCCGCCTCCACCCGCATCCGCCTTGCAGGGACGCAAGACGTGGTTGCAGTGGCCAAAATGGCCGACGGCTCTTTCGTCAAAACCGCAGCCACTGTCAAAGTGACCATTGGCGGCTGCGGCGGCTAACCACTCAACCGACTTCTAGAGGAGACAAAGAATATGGCATCTGGTGTCAAACCCCGCGTTAAGGTCCCCAAGTCGGCTGCTGCTGGCGAGACCATCACGATCAAAACCCTGATTTCGCACCCTATGGAATCGGGTCAGCGCAAGGACGGTGACGGCAACGTTATCCCGCGCTCGATCATCAACCGCTTCACCTGCGAGTTCAACGGCGAGAGCGTCATCGACGTCACGCTCGAACCTGCGATTTCGACCAACCCGTATGTGGAATTCGATGCAACCGTTCCCGAGGCCGGTGAGTTCAAATTCACTTGGTATGACGACGACGGTTCGGTTTACGAGACGGCAAAACCGATCGAAATCGGGTAAGCGCGCGCGACGCGCTCAGGGAGGAGAAACGCATGAAAATCAATACATTCAGCACTGTGGCCGCACTGACGGCCCTCGCGTTCGCGGCGCCTGCCGTCGCGGACGAGGATGCCGAGCTGGTGATCAACGAAGAGATCGAGATCGTCACCAAGACCGCGGCACCTGCGCATCTGGCCGATACGCTCGACGAGGTTCTGTCGGGATGGCGCTTCCGCTCCGATGATACGCAAGAGATGCAGATGGACGACTTCGACAACCCTGGCATGTTGGGTGCGGAAGAGGGTCGTGCGCAATTCGAGACCGCCATGGGCAGCGAAGGCAAGTCCTGCGCCGATTGCCATGACGGCCCCGAAAGCCTCAAGGAAGTGCGCCCCACATATCCCAAGTGGAACGACGAAGCCGAAAAGGTCTACACCATCCAGATGCAGATCAACGATTGTCTGACCGACCGCATGGGGGCGGAGCCAGAGAAGTATGACAGCGCGAAGATGCTGAACTTCGAAGCCCTCCTCGCTTCGGTTTCCCGTGGTATGCCCGTGAACGTGGCCATCGATGGTCCCGCACAGGCAACGTGGGAGCAGGGCAAGGAGATGTATTACACCCGTTACGGTCAACTGGAGCTGGCCTGTGCCAACTGCCACGAGGACAACTACGGCAACATGATCCGCGCCGACCACCTCAGCCAAGGTCAGATCAACGGGTTCCCGACCTACCGCCTCAAGAACGCGAAGCTGAACGGCAGCCATTCGCGCTTCAAGGGCTGTATCCGCGACACCCGCGCCGAGACCTTCAGCGCCGGTTCGCCCGAGTTTGTCGCCCTTGAGCTCTATGTCGCATCGCGCGGCAATGGCCTCTCGGTCGAGGGCCCCTCGGTCCGTAACTAAATCCAACGAAAGCCCCGCGGCTCTCATGCGAGCGGTGGGGTTTTCTTTTCGCTAATACATTCAATTTCGCGCATGGGTGTCCTTCCCATTTCCTCCCGCCCATGCGCGACAACAAGATGGAGCCATGTGCATGATCTCCCGCCGCGACTTCCTTCAGGTCTCCATGGCCGCCTCCGCTCTCGTGGGGGCTTCGGGCTTTGGCAACTGGGCCAAACTGGCCGCGCAACAGTCCCTCACGCAGGATCAATTGCTGGAGTTTGATACCTTCGGCAATGTCTCCCTGATCCACGTCACGGACATCCATGCGCAGCTTAAACCGATCTACTTCCGCGAACCCTCGATCAACCTTGGTGTTGGCGAGAACAGGGGGCAGGTGCCCCATGTCACAGGGGCGGACTTCCGCAAGCTCTATGGCATCGAGGACGGCTCTCCCTCCCATTACGCCTTGTCCTCGGGCGATTTCTCGTCGCTTGCGAAGGCCTATGGCAAGGTCGGCGGTCTGGATCGTGTCTCCACCGTGATCAACGCGATCCGCGCCGACCGCCCTGATGCGCTTCTGCTCGACGGCGGCGACACATGGCATGGCTCCTACACCTGCTACCACACCGAGGGGCAGGATATGGTCAACGTGATGAATGCGCTCAAACCCGATGCGATGACCTTCCACTGGGAGTTCACGCTGGGCTCGGATCGTGTCCGCGAGGTGGTGCAGGATCTTCCCTTCGCCGCCCTTGGTGCCAATATATTCGACGCCGAATGGGACGAACCCGCCGAGGATTTCGCGCCCTACAAGATGTTCGAGCGCGGCGGGGTGAAAATCGCCGTGATCGGTCAGGCCTTCCCCTATATGCCGATTGCTAATCCCGGTTGGATGTTCCCCGAATACTCCTTCGGTATCCGCACCGAGCGGATGCAGGAGGTCGTGGACGAGGTGAAAGGGCAGGGCGCGGAACTGGTGGTTCTGCTTTCGCACAACGGTTTCGACGTGGACAAGCAGATGGCCGCGATGGTCAAGGGCATCGACGTGATCCTGACGGGTCACACCCATGATGCACTGCCCGAGCCTGTGCTGGTAGGGGAGACAATCCTCATCGCCTCTGGTTCCAACGGCAAGTTCGTCTCCCGCGTCGATCTCGACGTGCGTGACGGGCGTATGCTGGGCTTCCGCCACAAGTTGATCCCGATCTTCTCCGATGTGATCGAACCTGACGCAGCCGTGACGAAAGTGATCGACGAACAACGCGCGCCCTATCTCGACGCCATGACGGAGGTGATCGGCCAGACCGACAGCCTTCTCTATCGTCGCGGCAACTTCAACGGGACGTGGGATGATCTGATCTGCGAGGCGCTGATGGAACAGCGCGAGGCGGATATCGCCATGTCGCCAGGTGTTCGTTGGGGCCCGAGCCTCCTGCCTGGTGATGACATCACCCGCGAGGACATCTGGAACGCAACCTCGATGACCTATGGAAAGGCTTACCGCACCGAGATGACGGGCGAGTTCATCCATACGGTGATGGAGGACGTGGCTGACAACCTCTTCAACCCCGATCCCTATTACCAGCAGGGCGGCGACATGGTGCGTATGGGCGGTCTAGGCTACCGCATCGACGTTACCAAGCCGCAGGGGTCGCGGATTTCCAACCTCACGCTGCTCAAGACGGGCGAGCCGCTCGATCCCGCCAAGACCTACAACGTCGCGGGCTGGGCCTCGGTCAACGAGGGCACAGAGGGGCCGCAAATCTGGGATGTGGTCGAGGATCACATCCGCGCCAAGGGCACGGTCACGGTCGCGCCCAATACCTCCGTCGAGGTTATCGGCGGCTAATCCTTCCGCCCGCGCGGCCAAGCAGTCGCGCGGGTATTTTTACAGGCATTTCATTCACTTATGTGAATGACAGCATTCAATCAGGGAGACACATTCCATGAGTGACACCCCCAAGACATCCTCCAAGGGCGCGGGCTCCCGAGGCACTGGTCCCAACCGCCGTGCGTTCCTGCGCGGGGCAGCGGCCACGGGCGTTGGCCTCGCAGCAGGCAAGGCCGCCGCTGACGGTCCCGATCCGCTTATCACCGAGCCACAGGACTGGGCGATCTACACGGGCGATCCCGTGGACGCGACGCCCTATGGTCTGCCGATCAAATACGAAGCCGACGTGATCCGCCGCAATGTGCCTTGGCTCACCGCCGATCCGATTTCGTCGATCAACTTCACGCCGATCCATGCGCTTGACGGCACGATCACCCCGCAGGGCTGTGCCTTTGAGCGGCACCACTCGGGCGCGATCGAACTGCGCAAGGAGGACTACCGCCTGATGATCAACGGGCTGGTGGATCGTCCGCTGGTCTTTTCCTACGAGGATCTCGAACGCTTCCCACGCGAAAACCGTGTCTATTTCTGCGAATGCGCGGCGAACACGGGCATGGAATGGGCGGGCGCGCAGCTTAACGGCTCGCAGTTCACCCACGGCATGATCCACAACATGGAATATTCGGGCGTCCCGCTGCGCACGCTTCTGGAAGAGGCGGGGCTGGATGCGGCGGGCGATCTGGCCGACAAATGGGTTTACGTGGAGGGCGCGGATGCCTCCTCCAACGGCCGCTCCATCCCGATGGAAAAGGCGCTCGACGATGTGCTGGTGGCCTTCAAGGCCAACGGTGAGGCGCTGCGTATGGAGCATGGCTACCCCGTCCGCCTTGTTGTGCCAGGCTGGGAAGGCAACATGTGGGTCAAGTGGCTGCGTCGGATCGAAGTCACCGACCATCCCATTGAGAGTCGCGAAGAAACGTCGAAATACACCGACACGCTGGCCGATGGCACGAGCCGCAAATGGACATGGGTGATGGATGCGAAATCCGTTATCACCTCGCCCAGCCCGCAACGCCCGATCACCCACGGCACAGGGCCGCTTGTGGTGACGGGACTGGCATGGTCGGGACGCGGCAAGATCACGGGCGTCGATGTCTCCATTGATGGCGGCAAGTCGTGGTCCAAGGCGCGTCTGGCCAATGCAGGTGAGGACAAGGCGCTGACCCGCTTCTACTTCGACATGAACTGGGACGGCTCGGAGATGCTCCTGCAAAGCCGCGCCCATGACGAAACGGGCTACGTCCAACCGACCAAGGCGCAACTGCGCGAGGTGCGGGGTGAGAACTCGGTCTATCACAACAACTGTATCCAGACCTGGTGGGTCAAGGAAGACGGGGAGGCAGAGAATGTCGAAGTGTCCTAAATTCGTGAGCGCGGCGGCACTGGTCGCAACCCTCGCTACCCCCGCATTTGCCGAGACCTTCGGCCTTGGCCGTGAGGCATTGCCCGAAGAGATCGCCGCGTGGGATCTCGATATCGGTCCCGAAGGGCAGGGCTTGCCTGTTGGCTCGGGCTCGGTCGAGGACGGGGAGATGATCTTCTCCGAAAACTGCGCCTCCTGCCACGGCGAGTTCGCTGAAGGGTCGGGAAACTGGCCAAAACTGGCGGGCGGCGAGGGATCGCTGGCCGACAAGGATCCGCTCAAAACCGTCGGTTCCTACTGGCCCTATCTCTCGACCGTTTACGACTACGTGCGGCGTTCCATGCCCTTCGGCGCGGCGCAGACCATGTCCGACGATGATGTTTATGCGATCACGGCCTATATCCTCTACTCCAACTATCTCGTTGAGGATGATTTCGTCCTGTCGAATGAGAACTTCCTCGATGTGGAAATGCCCAATGCGGGTGGCTTCATCGTTGATGATCGCGAAACGGCGGAGGCCCATTTCTGGGGCGAGGCGTGCTACGAGAACTGCAAGGAAAACGTGGAGATCACCAAACGCGCCGCTGTTCTCGACGTGACGCCCGAACTGGACGCCGCGGCGGAGGCTGCCGCTGAGGAAACGCCTGCGGAAGAGGCTCCCGCCGAGGAGGTTGCCGCCGCCGTGGAACCCGCCGCCGAAGCGCCTGCCGAAGAACCCGCTGCCGGTTTTGACGCCGATCTGGCTGCGGCTGGTGAGAAGGTCTTCAAGAAGTGCAAAGCCTGTCACCAAGTGGGCGATGGCGCGAAGAACCGCACGGGCCCGATCCTCAACGGTGTCTATGGTGCCCCCGTGGCCCATATCGAAGACTTCCGCTACTCGAAGGACTTCGAGGCTGCCCATGAGGAAGGCGTGGTCTGGGACGAGGCGCATCTTGCCGAATTCCTCGCCAAGCCGAAGGGCGTCTATAAGAAGACCAAGATGTCCTTTGCGGGTCTGAAGAAAGACGACGATATCGCGGCGGTGATCGAATATCTCAAATCGGTCTCGCAATAACGCGATCCAGCCGACACCAACATGAAGGGCAGCACTAGGGGCTGCCCTTTTTCTGTGTTACTCTATTGGGAACAGGGAGGAATATCATGACACGTTTCGCCATTACCTGTGCCGCGCTGGCGCTCTCCGCCGCAAGCGCACACGCCAATGATGCCGCAATCACCTTTGATTATGACGGCAGCTTCGATGACGCGACTTTTGCGCTTGAGGATGCGATCATTTCCAAGGGGTTGGTGATCGACCACCGCAGCCACACGGGCGAGATGCTGGAGCGCACGCGCGCCGATGTCGGCTCCGACGTGGTGCTTTTTGATGCCGCGGATGTCTTCCTGTTCTGCTCGGCCACGATCTCGCGTCAGGTCATGGAGGCCGATCCCGACAATATCGTCTACTGCCCCTATTCCATCTACGTCACCGATCGTGAGGGCAAAGTGACCATCGGTTTCCCCGACTACCCCGACGGCTCGATGCAACCTGTCGAAGATTTGCTGACCGAGATTGTCGAAAGCGCCGTGAGCTTCTAGAACACTCGGACGCCCTCGCGGCCAGCACGGGGCGTTTGACGAAGCTCATACGAGGGAAATACCGATGAACTGGATCGACCGCTTTGAAGGGCTGTCACGCCTTGAGCCGCGCCTGCGCGAGCGCATTGTGTCGCAAAGTCAGGTTGTGAACCTGCCCGCGAATACGGTTCTCTTCGGTCCGGGAAAGCGCCCTGAAAACCTGCTTTTGCTGCTCAACGGCACGGTTCGGGTGCAACAGACCACTGAAGGCGGGCGCGAGATCGTGCTCTATCGTGTCCATGCAGGGGAAAGCTGTGTGATGACCACGGCTTGCCTTCTGGCCTACGAGGATTATTCCGCCGAGGGAATTGCGGAAACGGATGTCGAGGCCGCCGCGATTCCGCGCCGCGTCTTTGACGATCTGGTGGCCAAATCTCTGGATTTCCGCAATTTTGTCTTCTCCGCCTATTCGCGCCGCATCACCGACCTTTTCCACGTGATTGAGGAGATCGCCTTTCAGAAGGTCGATATCCGTCTTGCGCAGAAACTGGTGCAGCTGGCAGGAGAGAGCGACACGCTTCACGCCACCCATGCGCAACTTGCCGCCGAACTGGGCACCGCGCGCGAGGTTATCTCGCGGCAGTTGCAGGAATTCCAGCGGCGGGGATGGGTGGAAACGGGACGCGGCACTGTGCGACTGACCGATAAGGTGGCGTTGAGGTCCCTCTCAGAAGCGGAATGAGAGGGACCTCCGTCCGGTTCCGAGCGGTCACTGCAGAACCGGAAGCCGTAGACCCCGTGGGGTCAATCCTTTTTCATCGGGCACGTGCTCATCCCGAAGAGGGAATAGAGCGGGCAGCTCGACATCAGCCCCGTGGCGAGCGGGACGATTCCGATGAGATAGAGCCATCCATAACCACTTGCTCCATTAATTACAAAGCCTGCGAGAAGTGCAACTCCCAGAACGATCCGTAGAATGCGATCGAGGCTTCCGACATTTTTCTTAAACATGACCTTCATCTCCTTTGCGATTGTCGGGGGAAATATAGGTCATTGGGGATTTGCGGTCTGTGACCTGTGTCACATTGGCGGAAAAAAGTGCAGAAACAGCTAATATTTTAAGGATATTCCCGAGAATTCGGTGTCTGATGGCGTTTCGCTCGACTGCCGCGCCCCGCTGTTGCGGGCATGAGCTTCCGCCCGAGATTGCCGTAAAATCGGCCTGCGCGGGCAGGGGTTGGGTCGCAATCTGCGCAAAATATTTTTGCGCAAGATGGTCCGTAATGACACAGAACCACCGCAGGACATGGTGGGGCGAGGTGCGGCTGGGCGCGATGTTCGATTCGGACAAGTTTCTTGCGGCGCGGTGTCGTCGTGGCTCCCCGCTTGTCGAAATCGTGCAAATTTTGTTTCCCCCACCTGCGCCCGACCTTTCGTGGCTTGGCTCTCTTTTAGAGCCGCCACGAGGGCTGCGCGCTTGACAGGAGAGGGTGTCGCGGGTGACGCTGATGTTAGGGGAGACTGGTGTCAATGATCCGCACTGCTGCGTGTTGCGGGATCAGACATTGAGACACGGCACGGCGTGACGCAACAGGGGGTGACACGCCGTGGCTTGAAGGAGACGCGGCACAGCGTAATGCAACAAGACGCAACGAGGTGCCGCGACAAGAACGGGCCTCGTTCGCGCCAGTTTGGCCGATCTGATGTGATCGGCGCAAATGAAACGGCGCGGAAGGCGGCCCCGCAAAATGCAGGGAGAATACGCATGATCGTTGGACAAATCCTCGGGGCAAAGACCCAATCTCAAACCGTCACAATCGCACCGAGTGCGACCATCAAGGAGGCCGTGACGCTCCTGTCGGAGAAGCGCATTGGCGCTCTGGTCGTGGCAAGCGCACCGGGCAAGCCTGTGGGTATCCTGTCGGAACGCGATGTGGTGCGCGAGTTGGGGCGGGAGGGGCCAGAGGTGCTTGAGAGTAGGGTGGACGCGTTGATGACCTCGAAGCTCGTTACCTGCCGCAAGGACCATTCCGCGCTCGACGTGCTCGACATGATGACCAAGGGACGGTTTCGCCACCTGCCCGTGATGGACGGCGGCGAAATGGTCGGCCTTGTTTCCATCGGCGATGTTGTGAAGGCGCGTCTGGACGAGTTGGCGATGGAGAAAGACGCGCTCGAAGGCATGATCATGGGTCACTAACCCGCGCCCGCGCCTTAGTGTTGCGCCGAAAATGCGCCAAAGTCGCGGGAAATCGCATCGCGCTGTCGGGTTCGGCTTGCATCTACTCGCGCAATATTGTTGCGTGCCGTCATCAAAGAGGAGGCCGCGATGCGCATTGGACTTTACCCTGGAACCTTCGATCCAGTCACATTAGGGCACGCGGACATCATCCGTCGCGCCTGTGCACTGGTCGACCGCCTTGTGATCGGGGTGGCGATCAATTCGGGCAAGGGGCCGCTGTTCTCGCTGGAGGAGCGGGTCGAGATGCTCGGCGCTGTTGCCGCGCGGCTATCGGAGGAGACGGGTTGTGAGATTGTCGTCCATCCCTTTGAAAACCTGCTCATTCAATGCGCGCGTGACGTGAATGCCTCGATCATCGTGCGTGGTCTGCGCGCTGTGGCTGATTTCGAATATGAATACCAGATGGTCGGCATGAACCGCGCCCTCGACAGCAATATCGAGACCGTGTTCCTCATGGCCGACGCGCGCCATCAGGCGATTGCCTCGAAACTGGTGAAAGAGATTGCACGGCTTGGCGGGGACGTCTCGAAATTCGTCACTCCCGAGGTCGAAGCGCGGCTTAAAGCGAAATTCGCGTAAAGCATCATCTCTTTGGGGCGGGCGCTCAGTGGCGCCGTTGCCCCACACGTGCCGTAGCTCCGTCAGAAGGCGGGCAGGACGCCGATAGAGACAAAGCCCTTGAGCACCGCGTCCACGGCGACAGCGGCAAGGATCATGCCCATAACGCGGCTCACAATGGCCGCCCCCGTTTCACGCAACACGCGCAAAATCGGCGTTGCCGCGAGCAACAGGCCGAAAGTGATCAACAGGATCGTCGCCATGATCGTGGCCGTCATGGCCTGGTGAGCCAGCGAGAAACGGTCATTGTCCGTGAGCATCACCACGGCAAGCATCGCACCAGGCGAGGCGATCGAGGGCATGGCGAGGGGAAAAACCGCAACTTGCCGTGTGATTTCTTTTCGGGAAATGTTGCCTTCTTCGAGGCTGCGCTGTTCCGTATGCGGTTTGCCTTCGCCGAAAATCATCGTCAGCGCGAAAAGGAACAGCACCAGACCGCCCGCGATCTGGAAGGATGGCAGGCCGAGGCCGAGCGCTTCGAGAACGGCCTGCCCCCCGATAATGAACAGGATCAAAATGACAAAGGCGATCAGGACGGCACGTTTGGCAACCCGTCGCGACTCCTTTGCGCCGAGGCTCGCTGTGGCGGCGATGAACAGAGGAAGGGTACCGATCGGGTCAATAACGACCCACAGGGTAATAAACTCGCTAAGGACAGTGGAAAAATCCAGCATTCAGGGCTCACAGGACGGGAGGGTTTTTTCTTAGATATCAGACTTGTGTGACGTTTAAAGGGGGGAGGGGCGTACATTCTGCGTAGTGACGTGCAAAACAAACGCCCCGCCGTTGGGAACGGCGGGGCGTCTCGGAGGTCTGTGCGCCCGTGGGCGCATCCCGTGTGTCGCTTACAGGAATTTCCCCATGGCAACAGCGGTGTCGCTCATGCGGTTGGAGAAGCCCCATTCGTTGTCATACCACGTCAGGATACGCACCATCGTGCCTTCCATGACCTTGGTCTGATCGGTGTGGAACACCGAGGAATGCGGGTCGTGGTTGAAGTCGGAAGACACCAGTTTCGCATCCGTGTAGCCCAGCACGCCTTTGAGCGGGCCATCAGCGGCGGCGCGGATAACGTTGTTTACTTCTTCGACGGTGGTGTCGCGCGCGGCCTCAAAGGTCAGATCGACAACGGAGACGTTCGGCGTGGGAACGCGGATCGATACACCGTCGAGTTTGCCGTTGAGTTCGGGCAGCACCAGACCCACGGCCTTCGCCGCACCTGTGGAGGTCGGGATCATGGACAGGGCCGCCGCGCGGGCGCGGTAGAGATCCTTGTGCATGGTGTCCAGCGTCGGCTGGTCGCCCGTGTAGGAGTGGATCGTGGTCATGAAGCCCTTCACGATGCCGATCTCGTCGTTGAGCACTTTGGCAACGGGGGAGAGGCAGTTTGTGGTGCAGGACGCATTCGACACGATAACGTCGTCGGCGGTCAGCTCGTTGTCGTTCACGCCAAAGACGACCGTCTTGTCGGCGCCTGCGCCCGGAGCGGAGATCAGAACCCGCTTGGAGCCGTTTTTCAGGTGCAGCGCGGCTTTTTCCTTCGCGGTGAAGATACCCGTGCATTCGAGCGCGATGTCCACATCACCCCAAGGCAGGTCTTCGGGATTGCGGATGGCGGTCACTTTGATCGGGCCGCGACCCGCGTCGATCGTGTCCTCGGTGTGTTTGACCTCGACGGGGAAACGTCCGTGCACGCTGTCATATTGCAGCAGATGGGCGTTGGTTTCGACAGGGCCCAGATCGTTGATCGCGACGACTTCGATATCGGTCCGACCCGACTCGACAATCGCGCGCAACACGTTGCGCCCGATCCGACCAAATCCGTTGATTGCGACTTTTACGGCCATTTCAGCACCTCCTTGACGCTATTGGCATAGGGCGACGGGGAGGGGTCACCCTTCTTCGTCCGACCACGCCCATGCGGGGCGGTCGAGTTAACGCTAACATCGCGATTGAGCCGAAAAGGTCAACCGCGAAGGCACGGGGTTATCGCCAAAAAGCTATCCACTCGATCAACTCCAGTCCTTTCCGCGCGAGGAAAAGCGTGCCCGCGCCGTCATTCATGGTGACGTCGAACCCCAGAGCGGCAAAGATGACCAGGCCGAGCCCGAGCGCGATTTGGTTGGTCATAGTGTGGCAAGAACCCCTGTCGTGACGCGCGGAGAATGGCGCAGCTTGGCCCCGATTGAAAGAGCAGATCACATCTGCGCACATTTGCTTTCGCCCGTGGCTCGTCTCTCCCACAAAAAAAGGCCCGCATAGTGCGGGCCTTTGGCATGTCATTTGGGCGGTATCGGGGCAGGGGCGTTACATGCGCCCCATAGCGGCGGCCACATCGGCCATACGTGCCGAGAAGCCCCATTCGTTGTCATACCACGCCAGCACCCGCACGGTGCGGCCTACGACCTTCGTCTGGTCGGGAGCGAAGATGGAGCTTTCCGTGGTGTGGTTGAAGTCGATGGAGACCTTGGGTTCGTCGTCATAACCCAGCACCGCGCCCATATGGCCCTGCGCCGCCTCGCGCACGATCTCGTTCACATCGGCCGCGGTCACGTCTTTCGACGCTTGGAACGTCAGGTCCACGGCAGAGACATTGGGGGTGGGGACGCGCATGGCGCTTCCGTCGAGCTTGCCGTTGAGTTCGGGCAGGACTTCACCGAGCGCTTTCGCAGCACCTGTAGAGGTCGGGATCATCGCCATGGCAGCGGCGCGGGCGCGGTAGAGATCCTTGTGGCGGCGGTCCAAGGTGGGTTGGTCGCCCGTATAGCTGTGGATCGTCGTCATGATGCCGCTCTCGATGCCGATGGCGTCATTGAGCACCTTGGCCAGAGGGGCGAGGCAGTTGGTGGTGCAGGAACCGTTCGACACCATCCGCTCGTCTGCGCGCAGGTCGCGGTGGTTGACGCCGAAGACGACCGTGCGGTCCACGTTCTTGGCGGGTGCGGAGATCAGAACCTTGCGTGCGCCTCGGGACAGGTGGGTGTTGGCCTTCTGCCCGTCGTTGAATTTCCCCGTGCATTCGAGGACGACATCGACGCCTTCCCAATCAAGCTCCTCGGGATCGTAGGTGGACATCACCTTGATCGGGCCGCGGCCCAGATCCATCGTGTCGCCGTTGACCGCGACCTTCGTGCCGAAGCGGCCATGAACGCTATCGTATTTGAGCAGGTGGGCATTGGTCTCGATGGGGCCAGTGGCGTTGATCTTGACCACCTCGACCTCGTTGAGCCCCGCCTCGGCGATATGGGCCAGCGTACAACGTCCGATACGGCCAAAGCCGTTGATCCCGAGTTTGATTGTCATGTCCGTCTCTCCGTTTGCTCTCTACTCACGCGGCTCGGGGCCATGAGTCGCGTGCGGTTAACGGAGGGTATAGGGGGTCGCCCGTTTCGGAAAAACCCGTTTAGCGCCAACATGTTAGCGTAAACATAGGGGAGGGTGCCGAACACGGCGTGTGTGAGGGGCGCAGACCCATCACAAAAAGAAAAAGGCCCGCACGCGGCGGGCCTTTTCATCTGTCTTTAAAGCGTGGGCAGGTTAGCCCAGAAGCGCCTTGGCCTGTGCCACCACGTTGTCGGTGGTGATGCCGTATTTCTCGAACAACTCGCCCGCAGGTGCCGACGCGCCGAAGGAGGTCATGCCGACAAAGGCTTGTTTGTTCTCACGACCACGCTCGCCCAGAAGCCAGCGATCCCAGCCACCTGCGCGGGTTGCGGCCTCGACGCCGACACGCACGGGGCCAGCGGGCAGAACCTTGCGGCGGTAGGATTCGTCCTGCTCTGCGAAAAGCTCCATGGAGGGCATGGAGACAACGCGTGTGCCGATGCCTTCGGCTTGCAGCTTCTCGCGGGCTTCCATGGCCAGATGCACTTCGGAACCGGTGGCGATCAGGATGACCTGACGCTTGCCTTCGCTGTCGGCCAGAACATAGGCGCCCTTGGAGACAAGGTTGGTGTTCTTGTGATCGGTGCGCAGCGTCGGCAGGCCCTGACGGGTCAGAACGAGAACCGAAGGCGTCGATTGCGACGTGAGCGCGATTTCCCACGCCTCGGCCGTTTCCACCGTGTCACAGGGACGGATGGTCAACGTGTTGGGCGTTGCGCGGCAGATGGCGAGATGCTCGACGGGTTGGTGCGTCGGGCCGTCTTCGCCAAGGCCGATGGAGTCATGCGTCATGACATAGGTCACGGGCGTTTTCATCAGTGCCGACAGGCGCATTGAGGGGCGCGCATAATCGGTGAAGCAGAAGAACGTCCCGCCATAGGGACGCAGGCCGCCGTGCAGCGAAATCCCGTTCATCGCCGCCGCCATGCCGTGTTCACGGATGCCGTAGTAGACGTAACGGCCCTTGCGGTTGGTCTCGTCAAAGGTGCCAAGCCCCTCGGTCAGCGTGTTGTTGGAGCCTGTGAGGTCCGCCGAGCCGCCGAAGGTTTCAGGCATCACGGGGTTCACGACTTCCAGCACGGCCTGCGAGGAGGCGCGGGTGGCCATTTTAGGCTTCTCTTCGGAGATCTGCTTTTTGAGTGCCTTGATCACGGCAGAGAGCTTCTTGGGCGCTTCGCCCGCGAAGACGCGGTTGAACTCAGCCTGACGACGCTCGGATTGCTCGTCGAAACGGGCCTCCCATGCGGCGCGGTCTGCGCGGCCCTTGGAGCCGATCTCTTCCCACTGTTTCTTCACATCGGCGGGCACTTCGAATGCGCCCAGCGGTGCGCCGTAGGCTTCTTTCGCCGCTTTCAACTCTTCGGCATCGGTCAGCGCGCCGTGGCCTTTGGAGGTGTCCTGCTTGGCGTGGCCGAGTGCGATATGCGTTTTGCAGGCGATCATCGAGGGCTTCTTCGTCGCCTTAGCGGCTGCGATGGCAGCGTCGATCTGCTCGGGATCATGGCCGTCGATTTCCTGCACATGCCAGCCCGCCGCTTTGAAGCGCTGGACCTGATTGGTGCGGTCGGAGATATCAACGGTGCCGTCGATGGTGATGTTGTTGTTGTCCCAGAAGACGACGAGTTTGCCCAGCTTCTGACGCCCTGCCAGTGCGATGGCCTCGTGGCTCACGCCTTCCATCAGGCAGCCGTCACCCGCGAAACAATAGGTGTAGTGGTCTTGCAGCTTCTTGCCGAAGCGCGCGCGCAGGGCCTCTTCGGCCATGGCGAAACCGACAGCGTTGGCGATGCCCTGTCCGAGCGGACCCGTGGTGGTCTCCACCCCGTCGAGCAGGAAATTCTCGGGATGGCCCGCAGTCACGGCACCCATCTGGCGGAAGTCCTTGATCGCCTCCAGCGGCATCTCGGCATAGCCCGTCAGATAGAGCAGCGAGTAGATCAGCATGGAACCGTGACCTGCCGACAGGATGAAGCGGTCGCGGTCGGGCCATGTTGGCGCGCTGGCGTCAAACTTCAGGTGCTTTTCGAACAGAACGGTGGCCACATCGGCCATACCCATCGGCATCCCAGAGTGGCCCGAGTTTGCCTCAGCTACGGCATCGAGGGTGAGCGTGCGGATCGCAGCGGCACGTTTCCAATGGTCGGGGTGCGCCTCGCGCAGTTTGGCGATATCCACGAGCGGGTCTCCTATCTGGATCGTCGGTGCACACGGGCCTACCCCGCGCGCCTTCCCGAAGGGTGATACCAGTGTGAGGATAAAGTGCAAGTAATCCACGCTTGCAATTAAGGGCGCTGCGACGTGAAAGCGCCTTGAGACGGGGGCGGGTGGCGATCTGGCGCGGTTAAAACGGCAATTTCGCCCAAGTTGTTGGTAATGGCGCGCCCTTGCGTTAGTCTCTCGAATCAAAGCCGTAGCCCGCGTTTTTGAGGCTGTCGCAAGCGAAAAGCGCGAGACCACGCGCAAAACCGCTGCGCGCACAGGCGTGAGGTGGCATGAGGCACTGGTAATTGGGGCGATGGACGCAGGACTTTCGCCAAACGAAACAGAACGATGATAGATAATATCAAACCGATGATAACGGGTGGGACACTGGCATGAGCGAGATTTCCGAATACGAGGCACGGATCACGGCGGCGCTGGAACGCATCGGTCGGGCCGTAGCTATGGCCGAGGAGCGTGCGGCGCAGGCGGAAAAAGAGGTGGTCGGCGGGATCGATCCGCAGGCGTTGGAAGCCGAGGTCGCGCGTCTCAACGAGGCGCTTGAGGCCGAACGCGACAGCAAGACCCAACTCGAAGAGCGCGTCCGCGCCATCCACGACAAGCAGAACTCTCACGTGGCCTCCCTCGAAGGCGAGGTCGAGACGCTGCGCAACCAGATTTTCGAGTTGGAAGGTGCGCTTGGCTCCTTGCGCGCGGCCAATGATGCGCTACGCGCCAACAATGCCGCCCTGCGTGACGCCAATGCGAAAGGGGTCAGTGATCCCGATCTGATCAACGAAGGGTTGCAGGCCGAGGTCACGGCGCTGGAGACTGTCCGTGCGAGCACGCGGGTCGAACTGGACGGGGTGATTTCGGATCTGAAGTCCGCCCTGCCGCAATCCTCAACGGAGGTGTGAGATGCCAGAAGTGAAAATCAACATCGGTGGCCGCTCCTTTGAGGTGGCCTGTCAGGAAGGCGAGGAGCATTTCCTCACCTCCGCCGCAGCCCTTCTCGACAACGAGGCTTCCGTCCTCTCAAGCCAGATCGGGCGGATGCCCGAGGCGCGGATGCTGCTCATGTCGGGGCTGATGCTGGCCGACAAGACCGCAGGGATGGAAGAGAAGTTGCGCGATCTGGAAAGCAAGCTGGGCGCGCAAGAGGCGCTGATCGAAGAGATGCGCGCACGGCCCGAGCCCGAACCCAAACAGATCGAAGTGCCCGTCGTGCCCACGGCTGTCACCGACACGCTTGCCGAACTGGCTGCGCGCACAGAGGCGATGGCTTCCGCCCTTGAAGAGCGGGTCGGGGTGTCCAGTGAAGACCAGTCTGCGTAACGCTGTGCGCGTGTCGTTGTTGGCGGGCTGTCTGGCGTCCGCCGCCAGTGGCCTTTTCGCGCAGACCCCGGAAACCACCGTTGCGCCCGATGTTATCACCTACACCTGCGAACGCGGGGTAATGGTGGATGTGGTCTATGCAGGTGACGTGGCCGTGCTGCGCGCCGAGGGGCGACTTGTGAGCCTTGGTCAGGCGGTCTCGGCCTCTGGCGCACGCTATGTGGAGCGGCCTGACGGGACGGGCTACCAGTGGTGGGGGAAGGGGAACGAGGCGCGTCTCACCCATCTCGACGCACCTGATGGCGACGAAGTGAACCTTTACACCCGCTGCACCGCACAGCCCTGACAAGGCAATCCCGACAAAGCAATTCAGCTAAAGCAAAACGGCCGCCCCATGAGGACGGCCGTTTGTGGTTTGATCTGTCGATAGACGCGTCGGATCAGGCGTTGGCCGCGCGGATCTGTTCGGCTTTATCCTTGTCGAAGTTCACACCCTTGTCGGTGAAAAGCTCGTCCAGCTCGCCCGAGAGCGTCATCTCGATCACAATGTCACAACCGCCGACGAACTCGCCTTTGACGTAGAGTTGCGGGATGGTCGGCCAGTCGGAGAAGTCCTTGATCCCCTGACGGATTTCGTCATCGGCCAGAACATTCACGTCCTCATAGTCGATGCCCATGAAATTCAGGATGCCCGCGACTTTCGAGGAGAAGCCACATTGCGGCATCATCTTCGTGCCCTTCATGAAGAGAACGACATCGTTGCTATCGATGGTGGTCTGGATGGTGTCTTTAGCGGACATTTGGGGGTTCCTTATGGTGCGTGTGGGGCGTCAGCCTTCGGGGCGGGCGGGTCAGTCGGGGGCGCGGGTGGTGAGCGCCAGCGCGTGCAATTCACCGCTGTCGAGCTTGTCTTTCACGGCGGCATTCACGGCGCGTTGCTGCTGCACGCGGTTTTTGCCTCGGAAACTCTCGTCCACCACTTCGGCGGCAAAATGATGGCCGTCGTCGCTTTGCACGACGATATGGGCGTCTGGGAAGGCTGCACGGATCAGGCTTTCGATCTCGGCGGTCGTGATGGCCATATTGAGGGCGCTCCTTGAGAGTTAACTGCGCATGTTTGTCTGACACCAGATGTAGTTTGCTGGCGGAAAAGCTGCAAGGGCTGCGGCGCGCACAGTGGCGTGTGCCTTGGCGCGGCGCGCGGGTTAGGGCGTATCCGCATCAAACGCGGCAAGGGCGGTCAGAAAGGCATCGTATCTGGCGCGCAATGTTTCGCTGTCCGACCACAGCCGCGCGTGACGGGCCAGAAGCGCGGCGCGTTCCGCCTCCAGGTCGTCGGGCAAATCCCGCGTCCCAGCTTCAACCAGTTGCGCCATGCGTTCGTGCAGTGGCAGGAGGCGGGCAAAATCGCTGATCATCGCACGCAAAATCGTGGGATCGTCGCGCCAGCTTTCCCCGTTGAACCGCTCTTGCGTCACCCGCTGCCCCGCGCCCGCGCACTCAAACAGGATGCACCCCTTGTTGCCGATCTCGCCAAGATCGTCGTGAACCGAGCACAGGTGGCCAGACAGTTTGGGGCAGGGCGTGCCTGCGGGCTTGTCGAAACTGTAAAGCTCCCCTTCGTCCAGCGTCAGCCCGACACAGCACAAAGCGGCGCATTGGGTGCAGTCGGCGGTAAGCGCGGGAATGTCAGGACGAGTGGTCATGGGCGCAGGGTGTCGCATCGGGGGCAAAAAGGAAAGGCCCGCGCGGGTGGCGGGCCTTCCTGCTTTGGTTGTGTTCGGGGTTTTAGGCGAAGGTTTCCGCGAAGCTGTTGCGATAGATCGCGGACAGCTCGGAAAGCGGGGCCTCGGAGCCGCCGAATTTGACGCTGTCGCCGCCGAACTTGCCAACGGTGGCAATCGGCACGCCCGCTTGTGCGGCGGCGGCCATGAGAGCTTCTGCGGCGTCGAAGGTGCAGGCCACGAGGTAGCGGGCCTGATCCTCGCCAAAGAGCGCGGCGGTGTCGCTATCGTCAAGCGTCACACCCACGCCCGCTTCCTCCGCCATCTCAAAGGCAGCAAGCGCAAGCCCGCCGTCGGAGAGGTCGGTCACGGCGTTGAACCATTGACCATTGTCGCGGATGAAGTCGCCGTTGCGTTTCTCGGCGGCCAGATCGACGCGCGGCGCGTCTCCGTCCTCGCGGTTGAAAACCTCGGCCAGAAGTGCGGATTGGCCAAGGTGGCCTTCCGTTTCGCCAATGAGCAGCGCCACATCGCCCACTTGTGCGGTGCCGTGGATCAACTGGTCCTCGGAGGCAATCAGGCCGACCGCACCGATGGTGGGGGTGGGCAGGATGCCTTCGCCGTAGCTCTCATTATAGAGCGAGACGTTGCCCGACACGATGGGCATGTCGAGGAAAGAAACCGCTTGTCCGATACCGTCGAGCGCACCGACGAACTGGCCCATGATCTCGGGCTTTTCGGGATTGCCGAAGTTGAGGTTGTCGGTCGTGGCGAGCGGTTTGGCCCCCACGGCGGTCAGGTTGCGGTAGGCCTCGGCCACGGCTTGCTTGCCGCCTTCAACGGGGTTTGCCTTGACGTAGCGGGGGGTCACGTCGGAGGTGAAGGCGAGCATCTTGCCCGTGTCATGCACGCGGATGACGCCCGCGCCAAGACCAGGTGTGCGGACGGTATCGGCCATCACCTGCGTGTCGTATTGGGTGTAGACCCATTCCTTGGAGGCGTAGTTTGGCGAGGAGATCAGCCCCTTCAGCCCGTCGATGGGATCAATCTGCGGCACGTCGGCCATCGGCTCGGCGGGCGGTGTCGGCTCCCACGGACGGTCGTATTCAGGGGCGGAGGAGGCCAGCGTGGACAGCGGCAGGTCGCCCATGCATTTACCGTTGTGCATGATCACGAAACGGTCCTCTTGCAGGGTCTCGCCGACGATGGCGAAGTCCAGATCCCACTTCTCGAACACGGCGCGGGCCTCGGCCTCTTTCTCGGGCTTGAGAACCATGAGCATCCGTTCCTGAGACTCGGAGAGCATCATCTCGTAGGCGGTCATGTTCTCTTCGCGCTGCGGGACGTTTTCGAGATCAAGGCGGATGCCCAGCTTGCCCTTATCGCCCATTTCCACAGCAGAACAGGTCAGGCCCGCGGCTCCCATATCCTGAATGGAGATCACCGCGCCCGTGGCCATAAGCTCCAACGTGGCTTCCATCAGGCATTTCTCGGTGAAGGGGTCGCCCACTTGAACAGTGGGGCGCTTGTCCTCAATGGAGTCGTCAAACTCGGCGGAGGCCATGGTTGCGCCGCCCACACCGTCACGGCCTGTCTTGGCGCCCAGATAGACGACGGGCATACCGACGCCCGAAGCGGCGGAGTAGAAAATCTTGTCGGCATCGGCCAGACCCGCCGCGAAAGCGTTCACAAGGCAGTTGCCATTATAGGCCTCATGGAAACGCACTTCGCCGCCCACGGTGGGCACGCCGAAACAGTTGCCATAGCCACCAACGCCTTCAACGACACCATGCACCAGCTGGCGCGTCTTGGGGTGGTCTTTGATGCCAAAGGACAGCGAGTTCATCGCTGCAATGGGACGCGCGCCCATGGTGAACACATCGCGCAGGATGCCGCCTACGCCCGTGGCCGCACCCTGATAGGGCTCGATGTAGGAGGGGTGGTTGTGGCTTTCCATCTTGAAGACCACCGCCTGACCGTCGCCGATATCCACCACACCCGCGTTCTCGCCAGGGCCGCAGATGACCTGAGGGCCGGATGTCGGCAGACCGCGCAGGTGCTTCTTGGACGATTTGTAGGAGCAATGCTCGTTCCACATGGCCGAGAAAATGCCGAGTTCGGCGAAGGTCGGCTCGCGGTTCATGATGCGCAGGATTTCGGCGTATTCGTCGGGGCTGAGCCCATGTGCGGCGATCAGGTCTTCGGTGATGGCAGGCTCGGTCATATACGTCCCCTCGGAGCAGCAGCTAATCTTGGCGCTCTCTTAGGCCATTCGCGGCGCGGAGGGAAGGGGGCGCAGCGGGGCAGGGACAGGCGCAAGCGGCCCCGTGCGGAAAGGAGAACCCGTCTATTGTCGATTGGTGGGGCGGTGGCGCGAATGGTCCGCAAGCCACACGATGCGACATGGCACGACATGCGGAGCGAGACAGGGCAGGGCAGTAGGCACGGGAATCGCGGGAATATAGGGAGGTGCAAAAAAAAGGCCGAGCAAAAAGCTCGGCCCAAGTCCAACAGGGAGGTGAAAACGCCACGAATTTCTTCAATTGGCGCGTTCGATGCTGCATTTAGGTGCGGAGTGTGAACGGTGCAAGGAAATTTCCGCCCCCGCGGCGCAATGCCGCTATGCAGAAAGTGCATAGCTGTAGGAATTTCGTGACGGGCGTGGAGTTTAGCGCCTTGGCGCGCGCAGAGCTATGTTGCGCGCGAGCAACGCATCGCGGGATGGCCAGACGGGCTGGAGCGGCTGTGTCGTGTGGGGCGCGGGGCCGTGGACGGGTCTCTTATGCCTCGCCGTCACGCACCGCGCGGCGGTGCTCGGAAATCTCTTCGGTGATGAAGTCGCGGAACACCGCGATGCGCTTGGAGTGGCGCAATTCCTCGGGGTAGGCGAGGAACACGGGCACTTCGCCGCTCTCCACCTCGGGCAGCACACGAACGAGGTTCGGGGCGCTCTCGGTGAGATAGTCGGGCAGAACACCGATGCCGAGATCGTGCAGAACGGCCTGAAGCACGCCGAAATAGTTGTTCACATAGAGCGTCGAGCGGATCGAATGGTCCGTGAGTTCCGAAATGAGCTGTGCCCCCGCCGAGACCTGTGCCGAATTGGGGTTCTGGCAGATCAGCCTATGGGACGCGAGATCGTCCATCGTTTCGGGCATCCCGTTGGCGTCGAGATAGGTCTGCGTCGCGAAAAGGCGCATACGGATGTTCATCAGGCGCTTGCGGATAAGGTCGGCCTGGCTCGGTTCCTTCATGCGGATCGCCACATCGGCTTCGCGCATCGGCAGGTCAAGTACACGTTCTTCGAGCATCAGGTCGATCTTCAACTCGGGGTACTTCTCGTAAAGGCGGTGCAGGCGCGGCGCGAGCCAGAGCGTACCGAAGCCCGTTGCCGTGGTCACGCGCAACTCGCCGTAGACCTCTTCCTCGCTGTCGCGGATACGCGCGGAGGCGGCTTCAAGGCGCTTGTTCATCGAGCGGGTGGCGTCAAAAAGCAACTCCCCTTGCTCGGTCAGGATGAGCCCGCGTGCGTGGCGGTGGAACAGCGTCGTGCCGAGGCTTTCCTCCAGCGCACGGATCTGGCGCGAGACCGCCGACTGGCTCAGGTGCAGCGTGTCGCCCGCGTGGGTCAGAGACCCCGCATCCGCAACCGCGTGGAAAATTCGCAGCTTATCCCAATCCATCGTCTGTTCCTGCCCTTGTCTCGTCGGTGTGTCGTCGTCTGTATCTTCGGCATACCGGCGGGGATCGCCGTCGCGCGGCGCTACCTTACGCGGTTGTGACGCCGGCGCGAAGGGGCAACCCACCGAAATGACAAATTTTTTTGTCGATCACACATGATGCAGTCGCAGAAACGCCCGCGTTCCTGCTGTGGATACATGCAGGGAGAGGCCGGCCCATTTTCGCCGATATTGTTGATTGTAATCGCGGGGATGCCAAAAAGATGATGGATTTTCTTCGGCATGAGACATATGCACTGTCACCGACCCCGCTGGCCTCGACTGACCACGGGTTCGAGTTTGAAGCGAAACATGGCGGACGCCCGCCGCGCAAGGGTCTGAAGGACCGATATTGATATGGCCGTTGGTGTATTTGACAGTGGTTTGGGAGGCTTGACCGTTCTGGACGCGGCGATGAAACGCCTGCCCGATGTGCCCTTTGTCTACTTCGGCGACAACGCACACGCGCCCTATGGCGTGCGCGATGCCGATGATATCTACAACCTCACCACTTCCGCCGTGGAGCGAATGTGGGACGAGGGCTGCAATCTGGTCATTCTCGCCTGTAACACCGCCTCTGCCGCCGCCCTGCGCCGTATGCAGGAAAGCTGGATTCCGCGCGACAAGCGAGTGCTAGGGGTTTTTGTGCCGTTGATCGAGGCGCTGACCGAGCGGCAATGGGGTGACAACTCCCCGCCGCGCGAGGTGGCCGCCAAACACGTGGCGCTCTTTGCGACTCCTGCGACCGTGGCCAGCCGCGCTTTCCAACGAGAGCTGGCCTTCCGCGCGATTGGCGTTGATGTCGAGGCGCAGGCCTGCGGCGGTGTGGTCGATGCCATCGAGGAGGGTGACATGATCCTCGCCGATGCACTGGTGCGCTCCCACGTCGATGCGCTCAAACGCAAGATGCCCACGCCCGACGCGGCGATTTTGGGCTGCACCCATTACCCGATCATGGAAGAGGCGTTTCAGGAAGCACTGGGATCAGATGTAAAAGTCTTCTCGCAGGCCAACCTCGTGGCCGCCTCGCTGGCCGACTATCTCGACCGCCATCCCGCGATGCGGGGTGAGGGGGAGGAGACGAAATTCCTCACCACGGGTGATCCCGATAAAGTATCACGCGGCGCGACGCAGTTCCTGCGACGAAAAGTCGAGTTCATCAAAGCGTGACGCGCGAAGTGTCGCAATTGCGGCCCGCGCGCATTTTCCCTACATATGAGACCTGCTACGGGCCTGTCGCCGCGTGGCACAAAACTGCGAGATCTGATTTATGACCTATAAAATCGCTATCCTTGGAGCCTCAGGATACACAGGCGCCGAGCTTGTCCGCCTCATTGCCACCCATCCGCAGATGGAAATCGTGGCCCTGTCGGGCGACCGCAAGGCGGGCATGGCGATGCATGAGGTCTACCCGCACCTGCGCCACATGGACCTACCCGCACTGTGCAAGATCGACGAGATCGACTTCGCAGATGTGGACCTTGCCTTCTGCGCCCTGCCGCACGCCACCTCGCAAGCGGTGATCAAGACCTTGCCCGCAACCACGAAGGTCGTTGACCTCTCCGCCGATTTCCGTCTGCGTGACGCTGACGAATTCGAAAAATGGTATGGCAAGCCGCATTCGGCCACCGACCTTCAGGCCGAAGCCGTCTACGGCCTCACCGAATTCTACCGTGAGAAGATCAAAACCGCGCGCCTTGTGGCGGGGACGGGCTGTAACGCGGCAACGGGGCAGTTTGTTTTGCGCCCGCTGATCGCGGCGGGTGTCATCGACTTCGACCAGATTATTCTCGACCTCAAAGTGGCTGTCTCTGGCGCGGGCCGTTCGCTCAAAGAACACCTGCTCTACGGTGAGTTGGAAGACAACGCCTTCGCCTATGCCATTGGCGGCCAGCACCGTCACCTTGGCGAGTTCGACCAAGAGTTCTCCGCCATCGCGGGGCGCCCCGTGCGCATCCAGTTCACGCCGCACCTCATCCCCTCCACCCGCGGCATCCTTGCCACGGCTTACGTCCATGGCGAGGCAGGGGCGGTGCATTACGCGCTGGCCGACGCCTACCGCGACGAACCCTTTATCAAGGTGCTGCCCACGGGTCAGGCGCCCAATATGAAACACGTGCGCGGCTCCAACTTCTGCCACATCGGGGTGGTCGCCGACCGTCTTGAAAACCGCACCATCGTCATCGCCGCCCTCGACAACCTGACCAAGGGCTCGTCGGGCCAAGCGATCCAGAACGCCAACCTCATGCTCGGTCTCGATGAGACAACGGGCCTGATGAATGCGCCTGTCTTCCCGTAAGGGGGGGCGCAAAGGGAGAGAGACATGGCTGGAATGAAGAACATCAAGAAGAGACGCCGCGTCCAGATCGTCGGCCTTCTCGCGGTGTTTCTTGTGCTGTCGGTCGCTATGATCGGCTACGCCTTCCGTGACGGGATCAACCTCTTCCGCTCGCCCGCACAGGTCGTGGCCGACCCGCCGCGCGAGGGTGAAATCTTCCGCATCGGCGGTCTGGTCGCCACAGGCTCCATCCTGCGCGGCGACGGTACCGAAGTGCGCTTTGAAGTGACCGATGGCGCCGAAACCATCCCCGTCGTCTTCGACGGAATCCTCCCCGACCTCTTCGCCGAGGATCAGGGTATGATCGGGACAGGCTCTATGGTCGACGGAACCTTTGTCGCCTCCGAAATCCTCGCCAAACACGACGAGACCTACATGCCCAAAGAGGTCATGGACGCGCTCAAGGAACAGGGCGTTTACCAAGAGCCCGAGAGCTAGGGCGCGGGCTAAAGCTCCAAATTCCTTGTTTTCCTTGATTTTCTGACTGTGCATGCGCTCTAATCCCCCCTGATTGAAGGGGGATAGAGCTTGTTTGAAACATTCGTCATTGTCGCTGTCGTCGCGGCCATAATTCTCTTGCGCGTGATAGTTGCCGACAAGAGTTCTGGGCACTCACACCCTCCTCCCCCCGAAAGACGACCTTTCGTGCGCCCTCCGACCGAGAGCCCGCCCGTAGGCAAACGCCCGACCTATTACGCACCGCCAACGCCCAGCCCGTTTAACGAAAAAACTGCGCGGGACGCGGCAGAACAGCCCGTTGTTCGGGGGCGGGCCTATGTCGTGGATGGCGACACGATTGTGATCAAGAAAACGCAAATTCGCCTCTTTGGCGTTGATGCACCCGAAATGAACCATCCCTATGGGAAAAAGGCAAAATGGGCCTTGGTAAAACTCTGCAAAAATCAGGAAATCAAGGCCGAAGTCACGGATGTGGACGCTCATGGCCGCACGGTCGCCAAGTGCTTTTTACCAGACGGGCGCGACCTTTCGGCGGAGATGGTGAAACTCGGCCTTGCGATTGACTGGGGGAAGTTTTCAGGCGGTGTATATCGGGATCTGGAAGTGGAGGATGTGCGCAAGAAGCTCTGGCTGGCCGATGCCCGTCAAAAGGGACGGATGCACGTTTGGGACAAATACGATGCCAAGCAGAAAGAGCGACAGGGGGGCGGTTGAAGCCCATACGCCTTCTGCGATTCACGCAAACCTTAATCCCTCTTAACCCCTCTCCGTCCGCACGACTGGGGAGGCGTTAACCTTTTGGCGCGAACCTGATCCCACGAGAAATGGTGGGTGAAGGTTATATGAAAACCATTGAGCAGATTGCAGACGAGATCATTGCCCGCGAGGGCGGATATGTAAACGACCCCGACGATCCGGGTGGGGCAACGAAACACGGTGTCACCATCGCCACGCTGCGCCGACTTGGTGTGGATGTGGACGGCGACGGGCAGGTGACGACACGTGATGTGAGGCAGCTAAGCCGCAAGCAGGCGCGTGACATTTTCATCGAGCATTACTTCACACGGCCCCGCATTGACGAGTTACCGCCCGTGCTGCACGCGACCGTCTTTGACATGTATGTCAACGCAGGGGCCAATGCGGTGCGCGTGCTTCAGCGGCTCTTAGGCGATATGGGGCTGCAAGTCGCCGTGGACGGGATCATCGGGCCACAGACCATAGAGGCCGCGACCATCGCGCAATCGCTGGCACCTCATCACCTTGTGGATGCCTACGGGATCGCGCGGCGCAACTATTACTACGCTCTGGCGGACAAACGCCCCGCGAGCCGCAAATACGCCCGCCGCCGTGACGGAGGCAAGGGCGGCTGGATCAAACGTGCCGAGGAATTCATTTCCGAACGTTATCACCTGACCGCGAGCGAACATGCCAAACGGGTGGCGGCATGGGGATGATCAACGGCCTTCTGACCCTGCTGTTCGGCGGTGGGCGCAATGTCCTGCGCGAGACTGCGGAAGTGTTCATGGAAAACAGCGAAAGCGCGGCGGCCCGTGAGCTGGCCTATCGCACCGCTGCGCTCGACCAGTTCGCCGCCGAATTTACCATGCCGCAACGGGGAAAGTTCGACCGCTTCATGGACGGGCTGAACCGCGTGCCGCGCCCGCTGATGGCCTTCGGGACCATCGGGCTGTGCGTTGCGGCGATGGTCGATCCGATCTGGTTTGCCGAGAGGATGCAGGGGATCGCATTGGTGCCCGAGCCGCTGTGGTGGCTTCTTGGGGCGATTGTCAGCTTCTACTTCGGTGCGCGTCACCAGTTCAAAACGCAGGAATTTCAACGGTCCGTCGCCGAGACAATGGCCGCCGTGCCAACGATCTCGGCGAATATATCTGCCCTTGATGCGCTCAGGGCACTCGATCAAGGGGCGCGCGTGGTCGAAAGCGCCGCGCCCTCGAGCCCACCCGCGTCACGCAGCACTGCGCCCGCCACCCGCACCGCGCCCGTGATGTCGCGGGCACGAGTTGAGGCGGAGATGCGCAGCGGTGCCAATCCCGCGTTGAAGGCGTGGATGGAGGCGGCGGATGAGTGATGCTTTGATTGATGCTCTGGCCGAGCATGGCCCATGGGCGATGATGGTTTTCTTCCTTCTTTACAGGGATTTGCAGAAGGATCAGGCCACCCGCGCCGTGCTGGATAAGAACACTCAGATCCTTGTGGAAATGACCACGATGATCCGCGAACGCCTGCCGCGGGGAGGGTGAAGGATGGTGTCGGAACATCTGCGCCAGAAGGTCATTAAGGGCCTCAAACGTGGTTGCGTCAGCCTTGCTGCCGCCGTGACACCCGCGCCGACGGTGGCGCTGCGTGAAGCCCTGCGCCGCAACACGGAAGCCGCCGATGCGCTCGACGCTGCGGTCAAGGAGATGCTGGAACAATGAAACAGGTCGCACTTCTCTATCTCGCCATCCTGACGGTTGCGCTCGCGGGCGCTCAAGGGATCGGGTTCGCGGCGATGATGCAGGTCGCCTACGGGGCAATCGCGCTGATGTCGCTGACGATTTCGGCCACCTTCTTGTGGCTGTGGCAGGTGCGTGCCACGCCGCTCGCGCTCGGCATGTCGCTCAGTTGGTCGGGGTCGGGGCTGACCATCGGTTGGTGGTGGCTGATGCGCGTGCTTGGCGATCCTGCGTGGGGCATGGAGGCTGCGGCGCTGTTTTTGTTCCTGTCGCTGCTGGTGTGTGGCGCAGTGCTGCACTTCGCGGTGATACAGGGATCTTTCGGGCTGCGGGGGCTGTCCTTCGTCTGGCCTGTGATCGGAGCGTTTGCAATGTCTCTTGGGGTGCTTCTCCTTGTGTAATGCACGCGGGGAAGTCGTGGGAAAGAGACGGGGAAGGGGGGCAGGTGCCCCCTTTCCTTGCACACGTGCCCATGCGCCAGACCGCCCGCCGCGCTCACTTCCTTGCGACATGCGCGCGCAGCCCATTGGCGGGCCGCGTCCAACAGGTTAGAACCTCCTGCAAAGGGAGACCGCAAATGCTCGTAGAACTGGGACATTTCGCGCTCGTGCTGGCCTTGTTTGTCAGCATCAGCCAAACCATCGTGCCGCTTTGGGGGGCGCAGACGGGACGCCGTGCCTTCATGGCCGTGGCCGAACCTGCAGCCCTTGTGCAACTGGCGTTGATCACATTTTCCTTTGCGGTGCTGACCTATGCCTTCGTGACCTCCGATTTCTCACTCGCCATCGTCGTGGCCAACTCCCACACGCTCAAACCGATGATCTACAAAGTGTCGGGCGTCTGGGGCAACCACGAGGGGTCCATGCTGCTATGGGTGCTGATCCTCGCGCTCTTTGGCGGTGCGGCGGCGGCCTTTGGCTCGAATCTGCCCGCGACGCTGCGTGCCCGCGTCTTGGGGGTGCAAGGCTCCATCTCGGTGGCTTTCCTCGCCTTTATCCTCTTTACCTCCAACCCCTTCGCCCGCCTGCAATTCCCGCCGATGAACGGCGAAGACCTCAACCCGCTCCTGCAAGATCCCGGTCTCGCCTTCCACCCGCCGTTCCTCTACCTCGGCTACGTGGGTCTTTCGATGACCTTCTCCTTTGCCGTGGCCGCGCTCCTTGAAGGGCGCGTCGATGCGGCGTGGGGACGTTGGGTGCGTCCGTGGACGTTGGCTGCGTGGGTCTTTCTCACCATCGGCCTCGGGCTTGGTTCATGGTGGGCATATTACGAGTTGGGCTGGGGCGGGTTCTGGTTTTGGGATCCCGTCGAGAACGCCGCGTTCATGCCGTGGCTCTTTGCTGCCGCGCTGCTCCATTCGGCTATCGTGGTGGAAAAACGCGAGGCGCTCAAAAGCTGGACGATCCTTCTGGCCATTCTCGCCTTCGGCTTCTCGCTGATCGGCACCTTCCTCGTGCGCTCGGGCGTAATCACCTCCGTCCATGCCTTTGCCAACGATCCCGAACGCGGCATCTTCATCCTGATGATCCTCGGTGTCTTCATGGGCGGTGCGCTCATGCTCTTCGCCCTTCGCGCCTCTGTCATGACGGCCAAGGGGGTCTTCTCAATGGTCAGCCGTGAAAGCGCGCTGGTGCTCAACAATATCCTGCTCGCCGTGGCGGCCTTCGTCGTCTTTATCGGGACGATCTGGCCACTGGTGGCTGAAGCCTTCTGGGGTCGCACACTCTCGGTCGGCGCACCCTTCTTCGACGCGGCATTCACACCGTTCTTCACAGCGCTGGCGGTGGTCCTGCCTATCGGTGCGCTGATGCCGTGGAAACGCGCGCGGCTTGGCGCCACGATGAAAAAGCTGGTGCCTTCGATGGTTCTCTCTTTGGCGGTGCTTGGTCTTGTCTGGGCCATGCAAACGCAGAAAAGCCTGCTCGGCCCCATCGGACTGGCGCTTGGCGTCTGGCTGGTGTCGGGCGCGGTGCAGGATATCGCGACCAAACTCGGCCGCAACCGCGACCTCAGCCGCCTGCTGCGTCTGCCGCGCGCGGATTGGGGGCGGCTTTTTGCTCATGGCGGGCTTGGCATTACCATCATCGGCATCGCGGCGATGACCGCGTGGACGATCGAAGATATCCGCATTGCCCAGATCGGTGATACGTTTGACGTGGCGGGCTACACCATCACGCTCGATAGCGTCGAGCGGGTTCAGGGGCCGAACTACACCTCGACCATGGCTGCGCTCACGGTCTTTGACGGGTCCAAGAAACTGGCCACGCTCCATCCCGAAAAACGCAACTATCCCGTGGCGCAGATGCCCACGACCGAGGCGGGGATCGACAACGGGTTCCTGCGCGACATCTATGTTGTGCTTGGCGATCCGCAGGCAAACGGCGGCTGGGCCGTGCGCACCTATATCAAACCGCTGGCCAACTGGATCTGGGGCGGGACGATCATCATGTCGCTGGGCGGCTTCCTGTCGCTCACCGACCGCCGCTATCGCGTGGCCGCAGGGGCGCGGCGCAAACGGTCTGCCGGGGCCGCAGCCAAGGGAGTGCCCGCGCAATGATGACCTTCCGCCGCCTTGCTCTTCTTCTCGCCGTGATGCTGATGCCGCTTGCCGCGCCTGCCGTGCAACCCGACGAGGTGCTCGACGATCCCGCGCTTGAGACGCGGGCGCGCGATATTTCGGCGGGGCTGCGCTGCCTTGTCTGCCGCAACGAGAATATCGACGAGAGCAACGCCGAGCTTGCCCGTGACCTGCGCCTTTTGGTGCGCGAGCGGCTTGTGGCGGGGGATACGGACGTTGAAGTGGTCGATTACATCGTGGACCGCTATGGCGAATATGTCCTGCTCAAACCGACACTCACGGGGGCGAACAAGCTCCTTTGGATTGCGGGGCCAGTGATGCTGCTGATCGCGCTCGGTATCGGCATCGGCTTTGTCAGCCGTCGCCAGAAAGAGCGCGAGGTCGAGGATCTCACCGAGGAAGAGCGTGCGCGGTTGCAGGCGCTTCTCGAAGAATAGTAGCTCAGCAAGCACTTACGTCACCAAACGGCCACAGGGTCGCTCGGGCCGCAATACCGAGGCTTGGCAAGGGGCAGTGCGCGCGCGTATAGCTCGCTCAACGGTCCGCAGTTCACCGAGTCGCTGCCGCCCCTTTGGGGTATGCTGAACCTGCTTGTCACATCCACACGGTTTTCCGCGCGTCCTAGAGCGTGGGACAAGGGCAGCTCCCCGCAAGTCTCAATTGACGCGATCAACGGAGTAAACCGATGACTCGTGATGCCATTTCGCTCACTCTTCCCGACGTGTCCGCCTTTGCGCGCACGCTCAAAGCCGATCTTGGTGAGGCCGCGCCGCCGCACCAATCCCTTCTCAACGCCATCGCGCGGGCAGGGGGATACCGCAACTTCCAACACCTGCGTGCCGCTCAAGGCCCCGCCGAGACCGCCACGCCGCCCGAGGGTCGCGCCGTCACCCGTGCAATGGCCCGTTTCGACGCCGAGGGGCGCATGACCTCGTGGTCGACGAAGCGCAAGGTGCGGCAACTGTGTCTCTGGGCGCTTTGGGCGCAACTGCCACCGCGCAGGGACTTCTCGGAGCGCGAAATCTCCGCGCTTTTCGACACGATGACCACCTTCCGCGATGCCGCGCAAATCCGCCGCTCTCTGGTGGAGGACGGGTTGCTCACGCGCACCCGTGATGGCTCGGTCTACAGTCGTTGCGAGGTCGAACCCGATGTGACCGCACGCGAGGTGATCCGCGCGGTTGCGGCTCGCCGCAAGGCGGCGGGCGTGAGCTAGAACAGGGGCGGGCACAAGAATTTCGGCCCATGACGGGGCGTTTCTCTTTCTTCGTGCCCGCCAATGTCTATCTTGTGACCAACGACCCGCGCGCCACCAATAGGACCGCGCCGCGGAACACGAGGGAAAGGATCACACCCGAATGCATTACGAAACCATCCAGTTTGCCAGCCGCGACGGCGTCGCCGTGCTCACGCTGAACCGCCCCGAAGTACGCAATGCGCTCAACACGCAGATGCGCGCCGAGATCACCCATGCGGTGCGCGATGCGCCCAAAACCGCGCGGGTGCTTGTGATTACGGGGCAGGGCGAATCCTTCTGCTCGGGGCAGGATCTTGGGGATGGCGTCAACGCCGCCACCGCCGATCTGGAGCGCACCCTGCGCGACGAATACGAGCCGATGATGTATGCGATCAACGATTGCCCGATCCCGACGATTGCCGCCGTCAACGGCGCGGCGGCGGGGGCGGGGGCCTCTCTGGCGCTGGCCTGTGATGTGACGATTGCGACCGAGAGCGCGGTCTTCGTCCAAGCCTTTGCGCGTATCGGCCTCATTCCCGACGCGGGCGGCACCTACTTCCTGCCGCGACAGGTCGGACTGGCGCGCGCCATGGGGGCGACACTCTTCGCCGACCCGATTCCTGCTGACAAGGCCGCGCAATGGGGGATGATCTACGAGAGCGTCGAGGACGAGCTTTTCGCCGCCCATTGGCAAGCCCGCGCCCGCTACCTCGCGGAAGGGCCCACTGTGACCTACAGCAAGCTCAAGCAGGCGCTTCACGCCTCTTTCGACAACACGCTGCAACAGCAGATGGCGTTGGAGGCGAAACTGCAAAACACCTGCGGCCAGACCCGCGATTTCAAAGAGGGGGTGATCGCCTTCCTCGAAAAGCGCAAGGCGGTCTACGAGGGGCGCTAAGCCCCTAGGCCGCGCGGCAGGTTCGCGCGGCACCATCCGATAAACCAAAAGGAAAGCCGCGCCCGAGGGCGCGGCTTTCTCTATTGTAGCGTCTCTTGCGAGGCGTCGCGGGGTTAGTCGCGATCCTCGACGTTGACGTAAGAACGCTGATGCTCGCCGGTGTAGAGCTGACGCGGGCGGCCGATTTTCATCGCAGGATCTTCGATCATCTCTTTCCACTGCGAAATCCAGCCGATGGTGCGCGAAAGCGCGAAGATCGGGGTGAACATCGAGGTCGGGAAGCCCATGGCCTCCAGAATGATGCCCGAATAGAAATCGACGTTGGGGAAGAGCTTCTTGTCGGCGAAATACGGATCTTCGAGCGCCTGACGCTCAAGCTCCTTGGCGACCTGAAGCGTTGGGTTGTTTTCGACGCCGAGCAGTTCGAGAACCTCGTCGGCGGACTGCTTCATCACCTTCGCGCGCGGGTCGAAGTTCTTGTAGACGCGGTGCCCGAAGCCCATGAGGCGGAAGGGGTCGTTCTTGTCCTTCGCGCGGGCGATGTATTCGGGGATACGATCCACGGTGCCGATCTCGCGCAGCATTTCCAGACACGCCTGGTTTGCGCCGCCGTGGGCAGGGCCCCAGAGGCAGGCGATACCCGCCGCGATACAGGCAAAGGGGTTGGCACCCGAAGAGGAAGCCAGACGCACGGTCGATGTCGAGGCGTTTTGCTCGTGGTCGGCGTGGAGCGTGAAGATACGGTCCATGGCGCGGCTCAGGATCGGGTTGACCTCGTAATCCTCGGCGGGCACCGAGAAACACATGCGCAGGAAGTTCGACGCGTAGTCGAGGTCGTTGCGCGGGTAAACCATCGGCTGGCCGATCGTGTATTTGTAGGCAGCAGCCGCAATCGTCGGCATTTTCGCGATCAGGCGAATGGTCGCGACTTCGCGCTGGTAGGGGTCCGAAATGTCGGTGGAGTCGTGGTAGAATGCGGACATCGCGCCAACCACGGCCACCATGATGGCCATTGGGTGCGCGTCACGACGGAAACCAGAGAAGAATTTGTGCATCTGCTCGTGGATCATCGTGTGATTGGTCACGAGGCTTTCGAATTCTTCCATCTGTGCGGCTGTTGGCAGTTCGCCGTAGAGCAACAGGTAGCAGACTTCGAGGTAATGGGATTTTTCGGCCAACTCGCCAATAGTGTAGCCCCGGTGCAGCAGCACACCTTCGGCGCCGTCGATGTAAGTGATCGCGCTGTCGCAGGAGGCGGTGGAGGTGAAACCCGGATCATAGGTAAACACACCTGCCTGACCGTAGAGCTTTCGGATGTCGATCACATCGGGGCCTTCGGTCGGAGAGTAGACCGGAAGATCGTAGGTGGTGCCGTCAAGCGACAGCTTTGCTGTTTTCTGGGTATCTGCCATCGTCGTTCCTTCGGTTGGCAACGGCACCGCGCCCGCGAGGGTCGCCGTGCAGTTGATGGTCTGTCGTGCCCGAAAGGTCGGACACTATCTTTCGCATTCGGGCGCATGGTGGCGGCGGATTGGTCTCCGCGCGCGGCCTCATGCGTCCCGCACCTTTCCCCGTTGGTCCCGCGCGTCCCCGCAAGCTGCGGGTCGGCGGGGCAGGGTCGCCAAAGCCTAAACGGCTGGGGCGAAATCTCACGTGACCTTGATCAAATGCCCGCAGAAAATGCGGAGCCTTGGGTCAGTGGTAAACCCGTGCGGGCACGGGCGCCCGAAGGGTTAATTCTCTCACTCGGCAGCCGCGCAGACGCCTTGGAAATCGGCGATGCGGGCGAGGCTTTCGTCGCGCCCGAGCACGAGCATCATATCGAGCACACTGGGTGTCACGGCCCGCCCCGCAAGGGCGGCGCGCAGGGGAGCTGCGACCTTGCCGAAGCCTACGTCGTGGGCCTCCATGACCTTACCGACAGCGGCCTCCAGCGCCTCGCGTTCCCAGCTACCATTTTGCAGGTGCGGCGTCAATTCTTCCAGTATACCATTGGATACAGAAGAGACTTGCTTGTGCGCTTTCTCGTCGAGGTCCACGGGACGATCCGCGAGTGCAAACCGTGCCTTTTCAATGAGTTGAGGATAGGTCTTTGCCGCGCCCTTCAGCGCATAGAGCGCCGCACCCAATCGCGTCATTTGCGACGACGTAAGGTCAGGCTCTCCTGCGGCTGCGAGATAGCCTTCGATCTCACCCAAAATTGCTGCATCATCCATCACTGCGATGTGCTGTCCGCAGATATTTTCGAGCTTCTTGGTGTCGAAACGTGCGGGTGATTTGTTGACGCCACTCAGGTCAAACCACTCTTGTGCCTGCGCGTCGGTGAAGAACTCGTCATCGCCGTGGCTCCAGCCCAGACGCGCGAGATAGTTGCGCATCCCCGCCGAGGGGTAGCCCATGGCCTGATATTCCTTCACACCTGTTGCGCCGTGGCGCTTGGACATCTTCTTGCCATCGGGGCCGAAGATCAGCGGGATATGTGCATAGACGGGCAGGGGCCAGCCCATTGCCTCGTAGATGGTCATCTGCCGCGCGGCGTTGTTCAAATGGTCGTCTCCACGGATCACATGGGTCACGCCCATGTCGTGATCATCGACCACGACGGCGAGCATATATGTCGGTGTGCCATCGGAGCGTAACACGATCATGTCATCGAGCTGGTCGTTGCGGATGGTCACATCGCCCTGAACCTCGTCGCGGATCACGGTGACGCCCTCGCGCGGTGCTTTCACCCGCACCACATAGGGCGCGTCGGGATGGGTGGCGGGATCGGCATGGCGCCACGGCGAGCGGTATAGCGTGCTCTTTCCCTCGGCGCGGGCCGCCTCGCGGAAGGATTCGATTTCCTCCTGCGTGGCGAAGCATTTGTAGGCTGCACCCGATGCCAGCATCTCCTCAGCCACCTCCACATGGCGCGCGGCGCGTTCGAACTGGCTCACGGCCTCCCCGTCATAGTCCAGACCGAGCCAAGCCATCCCTTCGAGAATCCCCTGCGTCGCTTCAGGCGTGGAGCGCGCGCGGTCGGTGTCTTCGATCCGCAGCAGGAATTTGCCGCCACGGCCACGGGCATAGAGCCAGTTGAACAGCGCGGTGCGGGCGGTGCCGATGTGCATGTCGCCCGTGGGCGAGGGGGCGATGCGGGTCACGACGGGAGTGTCGGAGGGAGCAACGGTCATGGGTCTAACCCTTTCGTAACCATGTTGGAGGAATGTCTGTGCGGGGCAGGTCTACGGGAAGGTTGAAAAGGACACAAGTGGTGCCCCAAGCGCAATCGACATCATTGGAAGCCGAGACACAGGGCTTTCTCGGCGCCGACTTGCGGGGCTTTGCTCTTTTGCGCATGGCCTTTGCGCCGCTTGAGAGCCAAAGGGACGGGCTTACTGTCTGGGTGCCTGTGTTGCTGGCCATCGGGATAGGGGCCTATTTTTCTCTGCCCGTCGAACCTGATGCCCGTGCCTATGGCACCGCCGCAGCGGTTGCACTGCTCGGACTGGTCGGTTTCTGGCGGCTGGCCGCGCCATATGCCTTTGTGCCTGCCGCATTTTTGCTGGTGGCGTCAGGTTTTCTTGCGGCGGGGTTGCGGGCGCATATGGTGGCCGAACCTGTGCTGGAGGGGCGCTACTTCGGCGCGATGGAGGGGCGGGTTGTTGCCGTGGACCGATCAGTGTCTGGTGCGTTGCGCCTGACCTTCGAGCCCGTCACCTTGATGCGCCGCGCTCCTGCGCAAACGCCAACTCGCGTGCGCGTGTCACTCTATGGCGACCCGCCCACCTTTTCTCCCGCGCCTGGGCAATGGCTGGCGCTCACCGCAAATCTCTCCCCACCCGCAGGCCCCACCGAGCCACGCGGATTCGATTTTCAGCGCATGGCGTGGTTCGACGGTCTGGGCGCGGTTGGCTACACCCGCACACCTGTGATCCGCATTGCACCACCTGAGCGCGGGATCGACCTTTTGATCCATCGTTTACGCATGGACCTGTCGCGCGCGATCCAGCAGCGCATCGACGGGCAGGCGGGAGCTTTCGCTGCCGCCATCCTCACGGGCGACCGCTCTGGCGTATCGGAGGCGACCAAGGAGGCGCTTCGGCTCTCCAACCTCTCCCACCTGCTTGCGATTTCGGGGCTTCATATGGGGTTGATGACCGCCGCCGTCTATGCCGCATTCCGCTTTGCACTCAATACGTTGCCGCGCTGGCCATTGCCTGTGTCGGCGAAATCAGTGGCCGCCCTCATCGCCATGGCAGCAGGGGCCTTCTACCTCGCGCTATCAGGCTTCAACGTGGCCACCGAACGCGCCTTCATTATGGTCTGCGTGCTTTACCTCGCAGTCATCGCGGGGCGGCGGGCGATATCTCTTCGCGCCGTTGCACTGGCGGCGACGATCATCCTTTTGGGCCGTCCCGAGACATTGGCCGAGCCTGGGTTCCAGATGTCTTTTGCCGCCACGACTGCCTTGGTCTGCGCCTTCTCCGCGTTCCGCGACCTGACTCGCCGCAAGCCGCCGCTCGTCAGCTACGGTGAGAATCCCGCAGCATTCCAGCCGCGCAATACCCGTTTGAAACGCTTTGCATTGGGAACGGGGGCGCTGATCATTTCATCGGCGGTTGCGGGGCTTGCCACGGCACCTGTCGCCGCGGCCCATTTCAATCGTATCGCGGACTACGGGTTGGCCGCCAATATCGTCTCAGTTCCGCTGATGGGCCTCATCATCATCCCCGCCGCCCTTGCCGCCCTCGTGCTTGCGCCCTTTGGCCTCGATGCGCTGGCCTTCGCGGTCATGGCCTTCGCGATCAAATGGATTCTTGCCGTGGCCGAAACCGTGTCGGGGTGGGAGGGGGCCGTGACTTATGTGCCCGCACCGCCCGCCGCGACCTTGCCACTTCTGGCAATTGGCGCGTTGGTGCTTGCGCTCTGGCAGGGGCGAGGGCGTGTCGTCGGAATTGGCCCGTTGGTCGCGGGGGTAGCGCTTTGGTTCACGGTGGAGCGGCCCGCGTTGCTCGTCTCCGCCGATGCCGCATTGATCGGTGTATTGGAAGATGAAGGTCGTGTTTTGAACAAGGCACGCGGGCAGGGATTTGCCGCGCGCACGTGGTTGGAAAACGACGGTACCGGCGCGCAGCAGCAGGAGGTGGCGCGGCAGGGAATGACACAGGTGCGATTGGGTGACTGGCGGATTTCCCATGTCACAGGGCGGGATCGTGCGGCACGGGCCAGAACAGCCTGCATGAGCGCGAATATTGTAATTGTGAATGAATTTATGGATTTTACCCCGTCAGGCGAGTGCAAATTGTTCGATTTGTCCAAGTTTAATCATAGCGGCGCACTCGCCTTTTCGCTTGGGCGGGAAGGTTTGATCATGGAAACTGCGCGAGGCGCGGCGGGAGTGCGGCTGTGGAACACGCCCGAATTACGTCAGCGCGATCCGCCTGACCGCGCCACTCTCATGGCAACCTTACCGCAGGGGGTCTTGGGCGAGACCTTCGGTCAAAGCCCTGCGCATCGCTATGCGCGGCGATAGAAAGCAGGGAAAGTGGGCCCCGCTTAAGACGCGAAAAAGCCGCCCCGATTGGAGCGGCTCTTTTGCGTGTCTTGGATGGCGGCGCGCCTTAGTAAGAGCGAATGAGCCCGACCAGTTTCCCTTGGATCTCGACTCGATCTGCGGGCAGGATGCGGGTCTCGTAAGCCGCATTGGCCGCCTCAAGCGCGATGCGGTCGCCCATGCGGCGGTAGGTTTTGAGCGTGGTCTCGTAGCCCTCGACCATGGCCACCACGATATCACCATCGCGCACCGAGGAGGTTTCCTGAATCACCACGATGTCGCCGGAGTTGATCCCCGCCTCGATCATGGAATCCCCTTTGACTTCCAGCGCGTAATGGTTGCCGCGACCCGAGAGCATCGTCGAGGGAACGCTCACGCCCGCATCTCCGTCGCTCACCGCCTCGATCGGCAGACCTGCTGCGATCTTGCCCATGATGGGCAAGGAAACAGCGGCGGCGGAGACATCCATTGCGCGAGAGGGAGGCGGGCCATCGGGGCGGTCCCCGTCGATCACGCGCGGGGCAAATCCGCTCGTGCGCGCGGTCGGCTCGCCGCCCAGTGCCTCAGGCAGTTTCACAATCTCGATGGCGCGGGCGCGGTGCGCCAGACGGCGGATAAAGCCGCGCTCCTCCAATGCGGTGATCAGGCGGTGGATGCCCGATTTCGAGCGCAGGTCCAGCGCCTCTTTCATCTCGTCGAACGAGGGTGGCACCCCGTCCTTTTGCATCCGCGAGTTAATAAACTCCAACAGTTGCATCTGTTTCTTTGTCAGCATCTGCGCGCTCCCTCTTTATGCCGCGACGGGCCTTGGGTGGGGCCTCGAAGGCGAGCGGGTCAACGCAACGCGTGCCTGTGGTTGCGCGGCCCTGTCTAATCGTCCCGCGAGTGCGGGTGTTCTGATTATGTTCTACGCATGTTCTTTTATTGTGTCAACGATTGCGCACATTTGGCCAATCGGGCGGCTCAGCGACCCGATGCGCGGCCTAGAACGGCACATACTCCACAACCTCGCCCGCCCGCGCGGGTTCGGCATGGGGCGCGCGGACCACAAGAGCGTTGGCGCGCGACAGAATCGACATCAGCGAACTGTCCTGACGGTCAAAGGGGGCGGCCGTGTCGCCATCAAGGCGCGCGCGCATGTAGTGTTCGCGCGGGCCGTTGGCGGAAATATCTTTTGAGAGTCGTGCTTTAAGGCGCGGGACGGGCTGTGCGGGCAGGCCCGTCATTGCCTCCAACGCAGGCACGACAAAAAGCCGACCTGTCACCATCGAGGCCACGGGGTTCCCAGGCAGGCCGAGCATGACGCTGCCGCCGATCCGTCCTGACATGAGCGGTTTTCCCGGACGCATCGCGACCTTGTGGAAGGCGCGTTCAAGGCCGAGATCGCCCGCCACCTTGCCGACGATATCGTGGTCGCCCACCGACGCCCCACCGATGGTCACGATCATGTCGGACCCCGCGGCGAGGTCGAAGGACTGGCGCAGGCTGTCCTCGCTGTCGCGTGCAATTGGTAACATGCGTGCAATGCCGCCCGCCGCTTCGATCATCGCGGCCAGACCGAAGCTGTTGGAGGCGATGATCTGGTCGGGGGAGGGTGTCTCGCCCGGCATGACCAATTCATCGCCCGTCGCAATGAGCGCCACCGTGGGGCGGCGGGCCACCTCGACCTTTGGAATGTTCATCGCGGCCAGAAGTGTGAGGTCGGCGGGCGTGAGGCGTTTGGGCGGGGCGATGGTGTCGCCTACGTTGAAATCCCCGCCGCGCGGGCGGATGTTGTCGCCGTCTCCTGACGGGGCGGTCTGCGTGATGGTGTCACCATCGCGGGTGATGTTTTCCTGAATGATGACGCGGGTCGCGCCTTCGGGCACGGGTGCGCCCGTGAAGATGCGCACGGCTTGTCCCGCGTTGAGCGTCCTTGTGAAGCTATGCCCCGCCGCAGCCTCGCCGATCACCGTATAGCTCTGGCCCGCGTCCGCCGTCCCGTCCGCGTCACACACGGCGTAGCCATCCATCGCGGAGGCCGAAAAAGGTGGTTGTGCGCGGTTCGCCGTTGCGGGGCGTGCAAGCACCCGACCTGCCGCATCGCGCAAGTCAACTTCCTCCGTCCCGAGCGGTTGGCACAGGGCGAACACATGATCGAGCGCGGCGCTGACGGGGATCATGTCGCGGAGGCCTCCGCCTCGTAAGTGCCTGACTTCCCGCCCTCTTTGCGCAGGAGGCGCAAGCCCGTGATCTCCATGCCCTTCTCAGCGGCCTTGAGCATGTCATAGACCGTGAGCGCGGCGGTGGAAGCGGCGGTGAGGGCTTCCATTTCGACGCCTGTTTTGCCCGATGTCTTGACCGTTGCGGTGATCCGCACACCCGGAAGCGTGGGGTCGGGATGTAGGTCGAGCGCCACCTTGGTCACGGGCAGGGGGTGGCACAGCGGGATCAGATCGGCGGTGCGCTTCGCGCCCATGATCCCCGCCAGCCGCGCCACGGCGAGCACGTCGCCCTTCTTCGCAGTGCCTTCGGTGATATGGGCGAGTGTCTCATGCGTCATGCGCACCTGCGCCTCGGCCACGGCCATGCGGTCGGTGTCGGGCTTGTCGGAGACATCGACCATATGGGCATTCCCGCCCGCGTCGAAATGGGTCAGATCGGCCATGACACTCTCCCTTTGAAGGTTGGTTATGCGGGCACGGGGTCCGCCAGAAGGGCGCGGGTGGCGGCCTCTACGTCGTCTTGCCGCATCAGGCTCTCGCCGATGAGGAAGCTGCGCGCGCCGTAGCTTGCCATATCGGCCAGATCGGCGGGGGTGAACAGCCCGCTTTCGCACACAAGATGCTTACCCTCGGGCACCATTTTCGACAGCTCGCGTGTGGTGTCGAGCGTGGTCTCGAAGGTCTTGAGGTTGCGGTTGTTGACGCCCAGAAGCGGGGATTTGAGCGCAAGGGCGCGTTCCAGTTCCTCGGCATCGTGGACCTCGACCAGCACATCCATGCCTGCGTCCATTGCGGCCGCTTCAAGCTCGGCGGCTTGCCCGTCCTCGACAGAGGCCATGATGATCAGGATTGCATCGGCCCCCCATGCGCGGGCTTCGGTCACCTGATAGGTGTCATACATGAAATCCTTGCGCAGCGCCGGCAGGGAGACAGCGGCGCGGGCAGCGACGAGAAATTCGGGTGCGCCTTGGAAGGATGGCGTGTCGGTCAGCACGGAGAGGCAGGTCGCCCCGCCTGCTTCATAGGCGCGCGCAATGGCGGGCGGATCGAAGTCGGGGCGGATGAGCCCTTTCGAGGGGGAGGCTTTCTTGACCTCCGCGATGAGACCGTAGCCGGATGTCGCGGCCGATTGCAGCGCCTTGGCAAAGCCGCGCGTGGGGCTTTGGGCAGAGGCTTGGGCCTCAAGTTCGGACAGGGGCACGGTTTGCTTGGCCGTTGCCACTTCTTCGAGCTTATAGGCTTTGATTTTATCGAGAACTGTAACCATAGCCCTCTGATACAGGGGCGGCGCGGGGTTTGAAAGATGGTTTGAGGGCGGGCGCGGGATTTCGTCGCGCGCTGCGTTTGTGTGTCGGGCCTGTGTCTCTGCGTCAGGCGGTGAGACCCGCGATCAGTTGGTCGGCCAGTTCGCCCATATCTCCCCCGATGAAATCCGGTTGCGGCACCTGTGCCAGCGCGAGCGGCGCATTGTGCGGGCGGGCGACAAACCCGCCACGCCAACCGCGCGTCTGAGCGCCAATCGTGTCCCAGATATGACAGGCAATCATGCAAAGCTCTTCGGGTTTTGCGCCAAGGGTTTCTGCCGTGCTGTCATAGATGGTGGGGTGAGGTTTGAACCGCTCGCTCGCATGCACGGTGAAATGCGCCTCGAAGAATGAGGCAATGCCAGCCTTTTCCAAAGGCGAGGGGGCGGGCGAGGGTGCGGAATTGGTTAGCGTGACGAGCTTGAACCCCGCGTCCCGCAATCGCGTCAGGGCGGGGGCCACATCGGGATAGGCGGGCATGGAGGTCAGACGGGTTTTCAATTCCGCGATGTCCTCAGATGTCACCTTCGCCTGATGGTTTGCCGCGACCATTTCAAACACGGCGGCGGCGATCTCTCCGAAGGGGCGATAGAGGCCCGTCAGAGTGAGGGTCTGGGAGTAGAGGATCAGTTCGGGGAACCATTCGCGCAAGACCTTCGCATCCCCGAAGACGCGTTCGAAGAGCGGGGAGAGGCTCGTGAGGTCCAGCAATGTTTCATTGACGTCAAACACCAGAATGCCGGGGCGCGACGGGTGGGCTGTGTGGCTTGGGGTCATGAGGGAGACCTTTCACGTGGGAGGCCGCGACTGAACGGGGTTTAAGGTTAACGCGTCTTAACCATGAGTTGGGACAGCCCGTGGAAATGCCACGTGTCGGCATAGACTGGAGGTTCGGCCAGCGATAACTCGGGGAAGCGGGCGAAGAGGCGGGGCAGGGCCACGCGCAACTCCAACCTCGCAAGTGGCGCGCCGACGCAGAAGTGGATGCCCGCGCCAAAGGCTGCGTTTTGCTTGATCGGGCGGGTAGGGATGAAGCGGTCAGGATCGTCCCATGCCTCCCCGTCGCGCCCCGCCGCCGCAAGCAACAGCCCGATGCGGTCGCCGCGTTTGAGCTGTGTGCCCTGAAACTCCATGTCCTCGTAAACCCAGCGGTTGAAAAGGTGCAGCGGCGGATCATAGCGCAACACTTCCTCGATCAGCGCGTCGATCCCCTCGCCGTGGATGAGGGTGCGGTCGGTGTCATGTTCCAGCAGCGTTTTCACCGCGATGCCGAGACTGTGGACCGTTGCCTCATGGCCTGCGTTCAAAAGCAGGATGCAGGTGGTGATCAATTCCTCGGTAGTGAGCTTTTCGCCCTCGGTTTCGGCGGCAATCAGGTGGGTGATCAGGTCGTCACGTGGATCGTCGCGGCGTGCATCCACATAGGCGCGCATGAAATCGGAGAAGGCAATCGCGGCGGCTTCGGCGGCGTCCTGCGTCGCGCGGTCGGCATTGGGCGTGTAGACCGCCACCATCGCGTTCGACCAAGCAAGCAATTGGTCGCACATTTCCTCGGGCACGCCGAGAAGTCGCGCGATGACGCGCACGGGCAGGGGTTTGCAGAAATGGTCGAGCAGGTTCACGGGTGAATCGGAACCACTTTCCTCGAAGGTTGCGGCCAAGCCGTCGAGCAGGTCGTCGCAGATCGCCTCGATCTCGGGCTGGAACCCTTTGATTCGCCGCGAGGTGAAGGCGCGCAGCACCAGACCACGTAGACGGCGGTGCGCATCGCCCTCCAGTTCCAGCATCGAATGGGCGTCGATTTCGTAGAAGGTTTTGAGCGTGGGCGGAATGTCGGGGGCAAACCCCTCGGGCGCTTCGCGTCCCAAACGGTTGTCGCGCAGCGCCATGGCCACACCGTCATGCGAGGCCACAACGCCGTGGCCGATTTCCTCCCAATGCACCAGCCCGCCCATGGCCCGTAGTTGGTCGTAAAAGGCGTAGGGGTTCTCGACGAAGGCGGGGTCTTTGATGTCTTGGCTCACTGATTTCATGCCCTGACGCTGCCGCTTCGCGCTTTGCTTTGCAAGCCAGAGTTTCTATCGTGGCCGCTGATGACCCCGCATGAGCCTGATATTCCCGCAGCAACACCTGCGCGCGACGCTGAAATCCACGTGCCGAGCCTGCGTCGTGTCGGGCTGGCGGTTGGTTTCGTGCTGGCGGCGGTTCTGTTTGGTGCGGGGGTCTATGCGCTGGCGTGGCGCGCCGAACTGGATCAGGCCGCCGAGCGCGGGCGGGCCGATCTGGCCTTGGCGGCTGACCGACTGACCACGGGGTTGCAGCGGTATCGCGAGTTGGCGGTGCTTCTGGCCGATCATCCCGTGGTGGTTTCGACCGCACTGGCGGGCAGCGGTGTGCAGGGGGAAACCGCGCGGGCGGCTGCCGAGTTGCTGCAATCCACAGCGGACAAGACGGGAGCCTATGCGCTTGGCATCTACGATGACAAGGGGCGGGCGCTGCAAGCGATGGAAAACGCCGCAGTCACCCCCGCCTCGCTGGAACGCGCCTTGCACGGGGCGCTTGGTGCGGATCGTGTGATTGTGAAAGGGGTGGCCACACCCTCGACCGAGACGCCAGAGACAGCTGTGGTGGACAAGCGGCGCTATATCTTCGCCGCGCCCGTCTTTACTCCGCATGGCCCTGCGCGCGGCGCTTTGGTCGTGCACATCGATATCGAGGCGCTGGAATGGTCATGGCCGACGGACCCTTCGGCGGTCTTTTTCACCGATCCGCAGGGGCTTGTTTTTGTTTCCAACCGCTCTGAACTGGTGCTGCGCGGGACCGATCAGGCGCCCCTGCCGCTCGTGCGGCGTGGCATCACGGGGGGGCACATGCTGGTGGAGGTGGCTGCGGGGCCTTACCTTCCTCGCCTTGCGCTGCATCTGGTGCAAGAGGTGCCTGTCTTTGGCCTGAACGCGCATCTCCTGTTGGATCTGGCGCCCGTGCGCGCACTGGCGGCTTTGCAAGCGGGGCTGGCCACCACGCTTTTCCTGACTTTCGGTGCCTTCCTCTACGTCGCGATGGCGCGGCGGCAGACCTTGGCCGTGGCCAATGCGCGGCTTGAGGCGCGGGTGGCCAAACGCACGCAGGCATTGGAGGCGGCCAACCGCGAGTTGATCCATGAGATCGCAGAGCGCGAGGAGGCCGAGGCGCGGCTTAAACGGGCGCAGGCCGATCTGGTGCAAGCGGGCAAACTCACGGCGTTGGGCGAGATGTCGGCGGGGATCAGCCACGAACTCAATCAACCGCTTATGGCGATCCGTTCTTTTGCGGAGAATGCGCAGGCGTTTCTGGAACGCGACAACGCACAGAAGGCGGGCGAGAACCTCGGGCGCATTTCCGAACTGGCCCGCCGCATGGGCCGCATCATCAAGAACCTGCGCGCATTCGCCAGACAAGAGAGCGAGGCCGTCACCGATGTTGATCTGGGGGCCGCGGTGGACGGGGCGCTGGAGATGATGCAGGCGAAGATTTCGCGGACGGGTGTGGAGACAGACTGGACACCGCCCGCGCGTGCGGTGCGGGTGCGCGGTGGCGAGGTGCGTTTGCAACAGGTGGTGATGAACCTCGTCTCCAATGCCGCTGATGCCATGTCGGACAGCCCCGTAAAGCGCATCACCATCACGGTGCAGGACGGCGATCCCGTGAGATTGCGCGTTGCCGACACGGGGCCGGGGATTGCCGAACCTGAAAAGATGTTCGATCCTTTCTACACCACCAAGGAGGTCGGCGCGGCGCAGGGGATGGGGCTTGGCCTGTCGATCTCCTACGGGTTGATCCAGAGTTTTGGCGGCTCCATACGCGGGATGAACCGCGCGCCCCATGAGGGCGGCGGGGCGATGTTTGAAATCACCCTGCCGCGTGCAAAATCGACGCGGGACGATCTGGACGAAGATAACGCGGACGACGAGAGCAGGAAGGAGACGCAATGAGAACGAGCGGGATTGTGGATCGGGTCGTGCTGGTCGATGACGACACATCGGTGCGCGAAGCGCTTGGGCAGACCTTGGAGCTTGAGGGCCTGCGCCCGACACTTGCGGGCAGTTTCGTCGCGGCCAAGGATCATATCGTCTCCGAGTTCGCGGGCGTCATCGTCACTGATATCCGTATGCCCGGGAAGGACGGGTTTTACCTGCTCGATTATGCCCATTCCGTCGATCCCGAATTGCCCGTGATCCTGCTTACGGGTGAGGGGGATATTCCGATGGCGGTTAAGGGGATTTCGGCGGGGGCTTTCGATTTCCTCGAAAAACCCTGCGCGCCGCAGGAGTTCATGGCCGTGGTGGAAAAGGCGCTGCGCACCCGCGCGCTGGTCCTCGAAAACCGCCGCCTGAAACGGCAGGTCGCGCAAGGGGACGCCGCCGCCCGCCTGTTGCGCGGCACCTCACCCGCCTCCAAGAAGATGCGCGAAGAGGCTCGCACGCTGGCGCGTTCGGCGGCCGATGTGCTGATTACGGGGGAACCTGGGGTGGGTACAGCCAAGATGGCCGAGGTGGTGCATCTGCTTTCGGCGGGCAGTCAGGCCCCGTTCCTCAAATTTTCCGCCGCTGCACAGACGCCCGAGAGCCTTGCCGTGGCCTTCCATGATGCCAAGGACGGGACGGTGTTCCTCGACGAGGTGGCCGCTCTGCCGCAGCCCGCGCAATTCGCGCTGCTTGACCTGTTGGAAACCCACGACCGGCCGCGCCTGATCGCGGGCACCTATGCCGATTTGGGCGAACTGGCGGGGGCAGGGAGCTTTTCGCCCGATCTCTTCTACCGCCTTGAAGCCGCCGTCATCCGCATCCCGCCGCTGCGCGCGCGGCGCGAGGATATTCCGACCCTCTTTCGCCACTATGTCGATATCGCCTGCGAACAGTCGGATCTTCCCGTGCCGACCATCGGTCAGGACGTGATCGCGCGGCTCATGGCACAGGACTGGCCAGGCAATGCGCGCTCACTGATGAACGCGGCTATGCGCTTTGTGATGGGGCTGAGCGAAGGGGAGGAGGCGCGCACAGAGGAACTGGGTCTGGCCGAGCAACTCGCACAGGTCGAACGCTCGCTGCTGATCGCCGCCCTGCAACGGCATAAAGGCAATGCAACGGAGGCCGCCAAGGGCCTGAAACTGCCGCGCAAGACCTTCTACGACAAGCTGGCCCGCCACGAGATAAAGGCAGAGGCGTATCGGTAGAAGGGGCGGGATGTGTCGCTCAGAGACTCGGAATAGTGTGCGGCAAACCGCACAGTCGTCGTTAACAGGTGAGCGGAGAGCCGCACATGATGCGCGGGCAGCATAGCAGAGTTGCGTGTTTTGTTATTTTAAATATCTGAAATCTAATAACTTTTCCCAAAACTAACAAAACCGTTACCTTTTTCTTGCCCGACCTATGCGCAGGCTGTTCTTTCTCCTGCGAGCCTAGCGAGGCGGGAGGTTTCGCGGGCGCTACTCGATTTGACGAGACATATACTTCGGGAGGACACCCATGAAATTTCTCGCAACCGCCGCTACGGCCCTTGCTCTTACCGTCACCGCTCAGGCTGGTTTCGCTGCCTGTGACGATGGTGAAATGGTCATCAAGTTCAGCCACGTGACCAACACCGACAAACACCCCAAAGGTATCGCCGCGAACCTCTTCATGGAGCGCGTGAATGCCGAGATGGACGGTGTTGCCTGTGTCGAAGTCTACCCCAACTCCACGCTCTACAACGATGATCAGGTTCTCGAAGCCATGCTTCAGGGTGACGTGCAGATGGCCGCACCTTCGCTGTCGAAGTTCGAGACCTTCACCAAGGTTTACCGCATCTTCGATCTGCCCTTCATGTTCAAGAACATGGCCGCCGTTGAGGAATTCCAGCAGTCCGAAGCTGGTCAGGCAATGAAAGAGAGCATGGTGCGTCGCGGGCTTTTGGGCCTTGGTTTCTGGCACAACGGTCTCAAGCAGTTCTCCGCCAACAAGCCTCTCGTGATGCCCGAAGATGCCGCAGGTCTGAAATTTCGCGTGCAGCCCTCCGATGTGCTGGTCGCACAGATGGAAGCGCTCGATGCCTCGCCGCAGCCGATGGCCTTCTCCGAAGTCTATGGCGCGCTGCAAACAGGTGTTGTTGACGGTCAGGAAAACACTTGGTCCAACATCTACGGCCAAAAGTTCTTTGAAGTTCAGGACGGGATCACCGAGACCAACCACGGCCTTCTCGACTACATGGTCGTGACTTCTGTGGACTGGTGGGAAGGTCTGGACGCTGATGTGCGCGACCAGATTGCATCCATCATGGACGAAGTCACCAAGGAGCGGAACGCCGCGATTGCGGAAGTTGACGCGGTCAACCGTCAGTCCGTCCTCGATGCAGGTGGCACGATCCGCGAACTCACCGACGAACAGCGTCAGGCATGGGTCGACGTGATGAAGCCCGTTTGGGAACAGTTCGAAGGCGACGTGGGTGCCGATAACATCGCCGCCGCACAAGAGATCAACGCCAAGCACTAAGCGCTGCGTCAAAACACTGGCAGCGGTCCCGCCCGATATGGCGCGGGGCCGTTTGCCGCAACTGGCCGCAACAGTGCCGCGCCCGCGTCGGGCGGGCAGGGGCGGCAGGCTCCACACAGTCAGGGACCAAAGGGGACGGGGACCTATGTCACAAGACCACGATTCTACGTCACAGGCGCCGCTTGCGCGTTTCTTCGATGCGCTGGAGGAAAACACCATCGCGCTCATCCTCGGGCTGATGACGCTGATCACATTCGTTAACGTGACCCTGCGCTACGTCTTCAACACATCGCTGATCTGGGGGCTCGAAGCCGTTCTGATCCTGTTCGCGTGGGTTGTGCTTCTAGGGATTTCCTACGGGTTCAAAAAGACAACGCACCTCGGTGTGGATGCGGTCGTCAACATGCTGCCCACGCGCGGGCAGCGGGTTCTGGCGATCCTCTCGGCGCTGGCCTGCCTGGCCTATGCGCTACTGCTGATGAAAGGCGCGTGGGACTACTGGGCACCTTTCGCGGGATTGCAGCCGACCGAGGGGCGCTGGTTCCCTACGGGCTTTACCGAGAACACCCGTGACCGTGCTTTCTACATCACCGATCAGGTGCCCATGCTGGAGATCTTCCGCTGGCTCGAAGATGCAATCAACTACGGCGAGCGCTATGACAAGTTGCCCCGTGTGGTGCCCTACGCGATCCTGCCCTTTGCCGCCGCGCTGATCCTTCTGCGCGTGGTTCAGGCCACCATTCGCGTCATTCAGGGCAAACAGAACACGCTGATCGTCAGCCATGAAGCCGAAGAAGAAGTCGAGCGCGTGGCGCACGGCGAAAACGAGGAATAACACAAATGGCAGTCGCTTTTCTCTTCGCTATGGTCATCGGCCTGTTGCTGATCGGCGTGCCGATCGCAGTGTCGCTGGGGCTGAGTTCGATCATCTTCCTTCTGGTCTATTCGGATGCCTCGCTGGCCTCCGTGGCCCAGTCGCTCTATCAGGCGATGGCGGGGCACTATACGCTTCTGGCCATTCCCTTCTTCATCCTCGCGTCCTCCTTCATGTCCACGGGCGGTGTGGCCAAGCGTATCGTGCGCTTCTCCATTGCCTGTGTTGGCCACTTCCACGGCGGTCTGGCGATTGCGGGTGTGTTCGCCTGCATGATATTCGCTGCCCTGTCGGGTTCTTCGCCCGCGACCGTGGTGGCCATCGGCTCCATCGTCATCGCGGCGATGAAACAGGTGGGCTATTCCAAGGACTTCGCTGCGGGCGTTATCTGTAACGCGGGCACGCTTGGCATCCTGATCCCGCCTTCCATCGTGATGGTGGTCTATGCCTCCGCCACAGATGTCTCCGTGGGCCGTATGTTCCTCGCGGGTGTGATCCCTGGCATTCTTGCAGGCACCATGCTCATGATCGCGATCTACGTCATCGCGCGGATCAAGAGCCTGCCGAAAGGCGAATGGGCAGGGTGGGGCGAGATCGGCACCGCCTTCCGCGACGCCTTCTGGGGGCTGATGCTCATCGTCATCATCATGGTCGGGATCTACGGTATTCCGGGTGTGACGGGCGCGATCTTCACGCCGACCGAAGCTGCCGCCGTGGCCTCCGTCTACGCTTTCCTCGTGGCTTCCTTTGTCTACCGCGACATGGGACCGCTGTCGGCGGCCAACAACGGTGGGGCCACAGTCTCGCTGCGCAACAAGCCCGCAGCTCTCGTGACGGCCTTCTTCCACCGCGACACGCGCCAGACGCTCTTTGATGCGGGCAAACTGACGATCATGCTGATGTTCATCATCGCCAACGCATTGATCCTCAAACACGTGCTGACCGACGAGCAGATCCCGCAAAAGATCGCGCAGGCCATGCTCTCGGCGGGCTTTGGTAAGATCATGTTCCTCATCATGGTCAATGTGATCCTGCTGATCGGCGGGCAGTTCATGGAGCCGTCGGGGCTGATCGTGATTGTGGCGCCGCTGGTCTTCCCGATTGCCATCGAGCTTGGCGTGGACCCGATCCACCTCGGCATTATCATGGTGGTGAACATGGAGATCGGCATGATCACGCCGCCCGTGGGTCTCAACCTCTTTGTCACGTCAGGGGTGGCGGGAATGCCGATGATGGCAGTGGTGCGTGCGGCACTGCCCTTCCTCGCGATCCTGTTCGTCTTCCTGATCCTTGTGACCTATGTGCCCTTCATATCGACCTACCTGCCGACAACGTTGATGGGGCCAGAGATCATAACGAATTGACGCGCAGGCGCGTCACGGCGGACACGGTTCGCCACACCCAAGCGGCAAAAGGCCTCCCCATTCAGGGAGGCCTTTTGCATTGTGTTGGAGGTGATTGAGAGGGGCGGCTACCCCCCAGAGGTCAGAGCCGCCAATCCTTCGAGCTTTTCGAGCGCCTTGCCCGAGGCGATGCTCTCGGTCGCGATTTCGACACCGTCCCTGAGGTCGGCTGCCTTGTCGGCCACCACAAGAGCGGCGGCGGCGTTCATCAGCACGGCGTCGCGGTAAGCCCCTGTCTCGCCTTTGAGCAGGTTCAGCATGGCCTTGCCGTTTTCCTCTGGCGTGCCGCCCAGAATGTCCTTGAGCGGATGCACGGGCAGGCCCGCGTCTTCGGGGTGGATGTCCAACGAGCGGATATCGTCATTTTCCAAGGCTGCAACAGAAGTCGGGCCAGTGATCGACACTTCGTCGATGCCTTCATGACCGTAGACCAGCCATGCCTTTTCAGAGCCAAGCATTTGCAGCACTTCGGCCATGGGCCAGATCAAGTCGGGGGCGAAGGCACCCGTGAGTTGGCGCTTGACGCCTGCGGGGTTGGTGAGTGGGCCAAGGATGTTGAAGATGGTCTTGCATCCCAACTCGACCCGCACGGGCCCGACATATTTCATCGCGGGGTGGTGCATGGGGGCCATCATGAAACCGATTCCGATTTCGTTGATCGCTTTTTGGACGACTGTCGCGTCCACCATCACATCAATGCCGTTGACCGACATGGCGTCGGCGGAGCCGGATTGCGAGCTGAGGTTGCGGTTGCCGTGTTTGGCCACGGTCACACCCGCGCCTGCAACGACAAAGGCCGTGGCGGTGGAGATGTTGAGCGTGCCCAGACCGTCGCCCCCTGTGCCGACGATGTCCATCGCACCCGCAGGCGCGGAGACGGGCACGCATTTGTCGCGCATGACCTTGGCGGCGGCGGCATATTCCGACACGGCCTCGCCACGGGCACGCAGCGCCATCAGGAAGCCGCCGATTTGCGCGGGTGTCGCCTCGCCGTTGAACAGGATTTCAAAGGCGTCTTCGGCCTGCGCGCGGCTCAACGGGCCTTCGGAGGCGGCAAAAATCAGGGGTTTCATCGCGTCACTCATGCCGCTTCTTCCTCTTTCAACTGGTCCAGAAATGTCTTGAGCATGTCGTGTCCGTGCTCGGAGCGGATGCTCTCGGGGTGGAATTGCACGCCCTCAATGGGCAATTCCTTGTGGCGCAGACCCATGATCGTGCCGTCGCTGAGTTCCGCTGTGACTTCCAGACAATCGGGCAGGGTGGCGCGGTCCACGATTAGCGAGTGATAGCGCGTGCCTTGGAGTGGCGAGGGCAGACCGGCGAAGACGCCTTTGCCCTCGTGATGGATCTCGCCCATCTTGCCATGCACGATCTCGTGGCAGCGTACGACATTGCCGCCAAAGGCGTGACCGATGGACTGATGCCCCAGACAGACGCCGAAAAGCGGCGTGCCTGTTTCGGCGGCGGCATGGACGAGCGGGACGCAGATGCCCGCCTCGGCAGGTGTCTTGGGCCCAGGTGAGAGCAGGATGCCCGAAGGTTTGAGCGCCATGGCCTGCTGCACATCGAGCGCGTCATTGCGCACAACTTTCGCGTCCCACCCCAACTCGCCAATGTAATGAACGAGGTTGTAGGTGAAGCTGTCATAGTTATCGATAAGCAGTAGCATGACGGGCGCCCTTGGTGGTTTCGTCGATGGTTTCGTCGGGTCGAACGCGCCATTTGGCGTGTCGCGAGCCTGTCGGGCGACAAATCCGTCACATAGGGGGATGAACCGTCCTGAAAGGCACGCTATACATGTTCATGAAGGCGCGGCGAGGGTCAAGGGCAAGACCCGCGCCAAAAGCGTCGAAACGGGTAATATTTCGAGCGGGATAGAGGGTTGTCCCGCGACAGTGAGGAGCAGTCGCAGCATGGGCCGCGGAATTCTGTCGGGTTTGATTTGGGGCGTCGTCGTAGGCGGCGGGATCCTTGTGGTGTCCAACGAGGTGGTCGCGCCGCGCTATGTGGTGCTGGAGGCGCCCGTGCCGCAAGCCGATGCCGAAGGGCCCGTCGAGGGCGCGCCCGATGCGCCCGTCGAGGACGAAAGCCCCGATCTGACCGCCGAGATGCCCGCCGCCGAGCCTGATCGCTCGTCAGCGCAACCTGATGATCTTGACGCCCCCGATGCGGATGCGCCGGGCCCCGCAGATGATGCTGCGGCCCCCGCGCCGCAAGCCAGCGATGCGGCCCCCGCGCCGATGGGCGGGGCGGTCGATCCCGAAGGGGAAGGCGATACGCTGCCCGACGGCGACGCTATGGGCGAGACACCTGTTCTGCCCGCGCCCGAGGCCCCCGAGCCACAAGTCGATGACACCATGGGCGAGGCCCCGACGCCCCCCTCCATGCCTGGCATGGGCAAGACCGTGCGCGTGCCCGAAGGGGCGGATACCGCACCTGAGCAGCCGCAGATGCCTGAGGACGGCGCGTCCGATATCGGCGACACCTCTTCGCCTCTGGGCGAAAAGGTGGGCTCATTTACCGACCGCGCCGACGACCGCATTTCCACGCGCCTGCCAACCATTTCCAATGGTGACGCGGGGGAGGATGCCTCCGAGGCGCCCGTTGTCATGGCCGATGCCCTGCCTGCGCTTGTGGCCTATTCCGCCGACTTCGATGCCTCCCGCGTCACGGGGCCAATGATGTCGATCGTTCTGGTCGATATCGGCGAGTTGGGGCCTGAAGATGCCGCGATCAGCCAGTTGCCTTTCCCTGTGACCTTCGGCGTAGATGTGCTGGCTCCTGATGCCGCAACCCGCGCGCGTGCCTACCGTGATCGGGGGCTTGAAGTGCTGGCCATGGTCGGCCTGCCCGACGGGGCCAGCCCGCAGGACGCCGCCGTGATCCTCGACAACGCGCGTGCGACCATGCCCGTTTCCATAGGTTTCCTCGACGTGCCCTCGGCCAGCTATCAGATGTCGCGTCAGGTCGCCGCGCAAGTGGTCGCTGCCGCCGCCGAGACGGGCCATGCGATTGTCACCTTCCCGCGTGGCCTCAATGCGTTGGAGCAGGAAGCCAAACGCGCAGGTGACCAACCCGCCGTGCTGGTCTTCCGCGATTTCGACGGGCGTGCGCAGGACGTGGCGGCAATGAAACGCTTCATCGACCAAGCAGCTTTCCGCGCGGGTAAGGATGGCGACATTGTTCTGGTGGGACGTGCCAAGTCCGATACCATCCTTGCGCTGGCCGAATGGGCCTTGGGCAACCGTGCGGCTTCTGTCTCTCTGGTGCCGCTGTCCTACCTGCTTACGGCGCAAACCGAGTCGTCGGAATAGTCCGCGCTCGCCGCCCATCCCGCGTTCAGCGGACAAGATCACACCGCCTCGCGCGCGGTTTCCAACATATTCTTGCGTGTTGGGCGCGCGTGCCGCTTGACAGGGCGGGGGTGCATCGCGTGAAGTATCGCCCACGACATCACCTGTTTGCGTGGGGAGGCGCAGTCAGGTGACAGGGAGGAGCGGCGGGGGGCCGCGGAATGTGTCGGGTGCTGGCGGGACGGAAGGAGCCTGCCTGCGCCGCTATCGACCAGACCGCATGAGCCGCCCGCCATTCATCCCCCACCGACATTGATGCGCTGCTGCCCGAAGGCAAAGGCTGGTCGTGATCCGCAAAAGAGATGCGGGCGCGCGCCGCGCGGGCAGGCTGCGGAAGACCGAAGCGAGAAGAGGAGAGCCACGTATGGGCGATGTAACGTTTGAGCAGACACCAACGCCGCTGGAGGCGGCCCCTCTGCCTGTCGTGCAACGCCTGACCTTTCATGATTTGCGTGCCGCACTGGCGGCGGGGTGGCGGGATTTCCGCCGCGCACCGCAGTTCGGCATGTTTTTCTCCGCGGTCTACGTGGTGATCGGTCTGGGGTTGGCCATCTTCGGCGCGGGCACGATGTGGTGGACTATGGCGCTGTCGCTGGCTTTCCCGCTCTTTGCGCCCTTCGCCGCCGTTGGTCTCTACGAGGTCTCGCGCAGGTTGGAGCGTGGTGGCGCGATGGACTGGTACAAGATCCTCGGGGTCGTGATCTCCGAGAAAGATCGCCAGATTCCGTGGATGGGCGCGATCATCGTGATCTACGTGCTGTTCTGGTCCTTCCTCGCGCATATGCTCTTCGCGCTGTTCATGGGGTTTTCCAACCTCACCAATATCTCGTCTAGCTACGAGAGCTTTCTGACCTCCAACGGGCTGACAATGATTGCGGTCGAGTTGGGCGTGGGGGCGGTGCTGTCTTTCGTGTTGTTTGCACTGACGGTGACGAGCCTGCCGCACCTGCTCGACAAGGAGGTGGATTTCGTCACCGCGATGCTCTTGTCTGTCGCCGTAGTGCGCCGCAATTTCTTGGTGATGCTGGTCTGGGCCGCGCTGATTGGCGCGTCGATGATCGTGGCGATGATCCCGTTGTTTCTGGGGCTTTTCGCGGCTCTGCCGATCTTCGGACATGCCACATGGCACCTCTACCGCCGTGCTTTGAAAGCGCCTGACGCGCCCTGACATCGCCCCCGCTACATCGCAAGGCCGCCCTAAAGGCGTGCGCCGTGTCGGTTAACGACCCCGCCCGAGCATCATGATGCCGAGCCCCGCGACCACGATCACCGTGCCGCCCATGAGTTCCCACGCATCGGGTCGCTCGGCAAAAAGCAGCGCGCCCATCCCCATGCCGAAGAGCAGCCGCGAGTAGCGGAATGGCGTGACAACCGAAAGTTCTCCCATCCGCATGGCAAAGGTCAGGCAGGTATAGGCCGCAACGCCGACCACAATCGCGCCTGCGAGATAGGCGGCGTTCACGGCGTCAGGCACGGCAAGCGCGCCACCGTCCCAGATGGTCAGCCCAACACCCGCCACGATCAGCGCGGTGAACCCGTAGACGCCGAGTTGTGCGTAGGAGAGCGATTTGGGGGCGGCGCGTGTGGTCAGGTCACGGGCCGCAAAGCCGAGCATCCCAAGCACCGCAAGGATGGACATGGGGGTGAAGCTCTCTGGCGTGGGGCGCAACACCATCAGCACGCCGATAAAGCCGAGGATGATCAAGCCCCAACGACGCGGCCCGACTTTCTCGCCCCACAGGATCGCGCCTGAGGCCGTGACGACAATGGGCGTGGCTTGCAGGATGGCGGAGGTGGAGGAAAGTGTGGTGTAGACCAGCGACAGCGTGAAAAAGAGCCGTCCCGCCACCTCGAAAAATGCGCGCAGCAGCATGACGCGCGAGAGCACCTCGGGGCGCAAAACCCGCTCTCCGCGCGCGCGGGTGAGGGCGGCATAGATCGCCACCCCGCCCAGTCCGAAGATCACCATGACCTCGCCCGTCGGCAGGGCATGCGCCGCCGTCTTCAGCAAGCTGTCCTCAACGGCGAAAAGCACCATGGCGAGAACCATAAGCGCAGCGCCGCGCAGGTTGGCAGCGCGCATCGGATCGGAGAGGGGCGGGGCAAGTGGCATGGGAGTGTCTCTTTCGGGATTTCGCGTGGACGCTACTGCCAAGTGCCGCTCAGGCGCAATCCAATTTGCGCAATGGCAACGATCACCACTTGTGATCTGATGATCAGCGGACGAGGCGCGTAAGCCGGGACCGCGTGTGACTTGAGATCAGACGCGGCTGCCCCACAAGAATGGGGCTCAAAAGGCGACCAGCAAAAAAGGCGACCCGTGGGCCGCCTTTCTGAAATCTTGGAAAGGGCGCTTGCGCGTTAGCCCTTTTTGTCAGCCTTCGCAGCGGCAGGCGCGGGTGTTGCGCTCTGCGTTTGGCTGGGCTTGGACTTGGCGCCCGTGCCGAGCGGATCGTCGGCACGTTGAACGGAGCCTTCGAAATGTGCACCGCTTTCGATGGCGATGGTTTTGTGAATGATGTCACCTTCGACCTTCGCGGTGGAAGTCAGGCGCACTTTGAGACCGCGTACGCGGCCCACAACGCGGCCGTTTACCACAACATCGTCGGCGATCACTTCGCCCTTGATCGTGGCGCTTTCGCCCACGGTCAGGAGGTGGGCGCGGATGTCGCCCTCGACAGTGCCTTCGATCTGAATGTCACCAGTGGTCTTGAGATCGCCGGTGATGGTCAGGTCGGTGGAGAGCACCGATGCCGCGGGCTTCACCTTGGGCTTGCTCGACGTTGCATAGTCGGGCGCCGCGGGCGTTGCGGGAGTTTTGGCGGGGGTTGCCGCCTCGGTGGTCTTTGCGTCCTCGCCCCGTTTCGGGCCGGGTTCGTTGATCCTGCTTTTAGAAAACATCTCTGGCAGCCTTAATGTAAGTCATCGGATTGACGGCGCGACCATTCACGCGCACTTCGTAGTGGAGATGCGTGCCTGTCGAGCGGCCGGAATTCCCCATAGCACCTATTTGCTCCCCGCGCGAGACCCTTTGACCAACTTTCACGAGAAGTTTGGACTGGTGGGCGTAGCGGGTTTCGATGCCAAATTCATGTTGGATCTTCACCAGACGGCCATATCCCGATTGCCAGCCTGCGAAAGTCACAACTCCGTCAGCAGTGGCGTAGATCGGTGTGCCGTAGGCGGCGGCGAAGTCTGTGCCCTCATGCATACGACCCCAACGCATCCCGAAACCGGAGGTGTAGCGGAAGCTGTCTTGGAGGGGCAGGGCGAAGGGCGCCTTCTGCGCCGCGATGCGGTAGAGGTTGAGGCGGTCCATCTTGTCGAGCAGCGCATTGGCGCGCGTGCTGTCGGGATCGGGCGGTCCGCCCATGGTGGAGAAGGTGATGGGTGTGAGCGGTCCACCCTGACCCGAATAGGCCGAGCGAACGGTCTCGATCAGGCTCTCTGTCGGCAGACCCGCTGCGCGGAACATCTTGTCCAGCGGTTCGACCGAGAGCGTCATGGCGTCTTCGAGTTGGGAGAAGATGCGGTCGTTCTTTTCTTCCATGATGCGCAGTTCAACCGCGAGATTCTCGGCCTGCGAACGGGCCTGATAGGCGTCGACGACCATATCGTCGCGTTCTGTGGCGATATCGGCCAGTGCGGTGGAGAGAATGTCGACGGTGGTTTCCATCTCTTCGGGCGTGATGCCTGCCGCGTCCGTGCCTTCGCCATTGGCCGAAGCCATCGCAAGCCGTTCGGACTCTCGCGCTTCATCGCGTTCGCGCAGCGCCTTGCGCAGGTTGGCTTGCGCCACGTCGATGCCTTTCGACAATTCGCGCACGCGTTCCTCGGAGGCGAGTAATTCGGACTGCATCACCGAAATCTGTTCAAGGGCAACGTTGAAGCGGTCTTGAGCGGCGGCGGCTTCGGCGGCGCGAGCGTCCCGCTCTGCGGCCAGTTGTTTCAGACGCCCCTCGTAGAGCACCAGATCACGGCTGGCCTGTTCGCGCAGGTTGCCCGACCCGATGCTGTCCATCAGCACGATGGCGGAGGCAATCGTTACCCAGACAATGACAACAGCGCTTCCCGAGAGGCCCACAAATTGCGTCAGCGGCGTCAGGCGCAAATAGCGCGTGTCATTCTCCGAGCGCACAAAGATGCGGCGCTCAGGAAGGTATCGTTCGAGCATTCGATTGATCATAGTCGTCATGTCGGCGTGAACCGTCCTCAAATTCCCCTGTATCCGCCTTCTCGCAGCGTCGGATCCCGTTCATCTGTCACATCGCGTCGAAGGAGGCGCCGCATTCGCCTTTCAGTCCCTTCCGCGCGATCCGCGGTGCCCTGACATGATCACCAGTGTGATCGCGTTCTCGGGGGCAATGCATCAGGTCCGTCCCTCGTGGTCCCTTTGCGAAAGCCCTCTGACCAACGACCCGTGTGGGCCAGCCGATCCAAGGCGCCGCCTTCTGGCGGGTTCTCCGACCCTTTCGTGTGATCACGCGTTCTCCTGCGCGTCACGGGCGGTTGCGTCGTGCTTATCAACCGATTCGAGGGCGGGCAATGGTTTTGGACGTTCGTGCGAAGTTTGCGCGGGAAGCACCTGTCTTTGGGCGGTTTTTTGCCGAGAATCATCCGCGCTTGTGCGGGGGTGCGCCACCCGTGGCCGCGCGGGCGCGTCAGGTGGTCGCAGAAGGCAGTGGCGCGTGACGCCTCAGCGCCGCGGGTGTTCCTCCGAAAGCGGCCAGTAGAAATCGGGCGGCAGGCCTGCCTCGGCGCGTTTTTCCTCGTTGAAGGGTGCTTTCGTGCCGCTTGGGAAATAGCGGCGCACAAGGTCATGAAAGGCCACAACGGGATCAAGGTTCTCGCGCCCGCACAGGAAGTGGAACCATTTCGACCCGTAAGCCACGTGATGCACCTCCTCGGCATAGATCACCTCAAGGGCCGCGACGGTTTCCTTGTCCTTGGCGGATTTGAAAATCTGGATCATGCCCGGTGTCACATCAAGCCCGCGTGCCTCCAGCACCATAGGCACGACCGCCAGTCGCCCCATGATGTCCTCCGCCGTATCTTCGGCGGCCCGCCACATGCCCGCGTGGGCGGCCAGTGCGCCATAATGGCTGTCCATTGCCTCCAGACGATCACAGATCAGGTTGAAATGCTTGGCCTCCTCATCGGCTGATTGCACCCAGTCGTCGTAGAATCCCATCGGGAAGGGCACATCGGTGAACCGCGCGATGATGTCCCAATGCAGGTCCACGGCGTTGAGTTCGATATGGGCGATGGCGTGGAGAATGGCGATGCGGCCTTCGGGCGTGCCAGGCTTGCGGCGCGGCACGTCGCGCGGGTCGAGCAGTTCGGGGCGTGCGGGGCGGGCGGGCTGGAGCGGCGGATTGGCGGTGCCCAGCGGCGGCGGATTGCCCGCCTTGCGTGCCTCCCGCCACATGGCGGCATATTTGCGCGACAGGGCCGCTTTCGCGCGCCCGTCACCACAGCGCAGCACCTCTTCGGCCATCTGCGCCAGCGTCTTTTGCGTGCCTGCCTCTTGCGTCATCCGCCTTATCCTTTCGCCGCTTCCAGCACGTCCGCGGCGTGGCCTGCGGGTTTCACCTTTGGCCAGACATGCGAAATAGTGCCTTCCTCGTCAATGAGATAGGTGGCACGGACGATGCCCCAGAAGGTCTTGCCATACATTTTCTTCTCCGCCCAGACGCCATAACGCTCACATACATCTCCCTCCGCATCCGACAGGAGCGGCACGGCCAGATCGTGCTTGGCGCAGAAGTTGTCATGTTTCTTCACACTGTCCTTGGAGATGCCGAAAACGCGCACGCCCTCCGCCGCGAACTCCGTGGCCAGCGCGGTAAATTCCAACGCCTCCGTGGTGCAGCCGGGTGTGTTGTCCTTGGGGTAGAAGTAGAGAACGACCTTTTGCCCGCGCAGATCGGAGAGCGTCACATCCTCGCCGCCATCGCGGGGCAGGGTGAAATCGGGGGCGGGGGTGCCAACGTCGAGTGTCATGGGGTCTCTCCTTACAGTTTGCGCGCGCGTGGCGTGTTTCGCCGTTGCGTTGCGGATCAGGTTTCGTTTTATGCGGTGATCGGACAAGATGGAACCGCGCGCGCAGCGATCAAGGTTGTGCGCAGGAGAGGCAAGGGCACGGATGAGCGACAAGGGTGCAGATCGCACGGAGGAGACGGGAGTGGATACGCCCCCCGTTGTGCCGCCCGAACGCGCCCGCCGTCCGCGCCGTAGCGCAGGACACCACGCGCTGCGCTTTACCATCGGGCTGATATCACTGTTGTTCCTGCTGACCGTACTGGCAGGACTGGCCGCGCTGTCCTTCACGGGGCGTGAAATCGTGCTGCCGTCACGCGCAACGGTGGAGATCGAATCCCGCATTAACGAAAGTCTCGGCGGGGCGAAGGTCTCGGTGGGGCAATTGGTGTTGCGCGTCGATGACAGTTTCGTGCCGCGTATCACGGCGCGTCATGTGGGCATCATCGACCCGAGTGGCGCCGAAATCGCCCGCCTCGACACGGTGCGCGCTTCGCTGTCGAAAGAGCGCCTGTTCGACGGGGAGATCAATCCGGACACGCTTTATCTCTCTGGCGCGCAGATCACCGTGCGCCGCGATACAGATGGGGCCTTCGCGCTCGATTTTGGAGGCATCGGTGGTGCGGCGGGATCTATGGCGGATGTGCTTGAAGCCATCGACACGGCCTTTTCCACCGACCCGCTCTCGCAGGTCACGATCATTGAGGCGCGCGATGTCACCGTGACCCTTGAGGATGCGCGGTCGGGGCGGATCTGGCAGGCGACCGATGCCGTTGCCACGCTTGAGAATGGCGATGAAGCGATTGATATCAATATGGATTTCTCGGTTTTCAATGGCACCGAGAACCTCTCCGAGATGCAATTCTCTTTCCGCTCTCTCACAGGGTCTCTAGCCGCCACTATCGCGCTGACCGTTAAGGATGCGCAGACCTCGGACTTTGCCCCCCAAAGCCCCGCGCTGGCCTTCCTTTCGGTGATTGATGCCCCCGTCTCGGCGTCGATGCGCGGGGGAATCAACGCCGATGGCGCGCTTGCGGGGTTTGCGGGCAGTCTGGAGATCGGCGCAGGGGTGTTCGACGCGGGCGCGGGCGCGACCCGTCTAGCCTTCGACGGGGCCAAGGTCTACGTCGACTACACCCCAGCCACCGAGCGTGTCGAACTGGTGGAAGCCTCGGTGGTCACGGAAGCCTTCGAGGCGGTTGGGCATGGTCACGTGCTGCTGCGCGATTTCGTCGGCAACTGGCCGCAACGCTTCGAGGGGCAGCTTGATCTGGAGCGTTTGGTGGTCCAGCCCGAAGACGTGTTCGTCGAGCCGCTGATCTTTGACGCGGGCGTGGTGGACATGTCCTTCGCGGTGGACCCTTTCGAGGTGCAGATCGGCCAACTGGCGCTCGGGCGTGGTGACTTGTGGCTGCGCGGGGATGGATGGGCCAAGGCGCGCGAGGACGGCTGGCACGCGGGTGTGCAGATGCATCTCGACGAGATCGACCATGGCGCGCTGATGGCGCTTTGGCCGCAAGGCGCGGTGCGCAATACGCGTGACTGGCTGATGACCAATGTGGACAGCGCCACCTATCACGACCTCGACATTGCCGTCACACGACGCCCCGACCGCACACGTCCCGATTTCTATCTCGACTGGGATTACACCGACGCGTCGATCAAATTCATGAAGACCCAGCCGCCGCTTACGGGCGCGGCTGGCACGGGCACGATCCTGCACAACCGCCTGACTGTGACCTCCCTGCACGGAGAGGTAACACCCGAACAAGGTGGCCCGATCCAGAGTGCTGGCACGGTGTTGACCATTCCCGACATCACCGTGAAACCCGCGCGGATGGAGTTGGACTTGCACAGCTCCTCCACGATCGAGGCGGCGTTGTCGATGCTGTCGGCTGCGCCCTTCAACGTGCTGCGCGGGGCCGCTTTCGGCCCTGACGTGGCCGAGGGTCAGGTGCGGCTCGACGGGCGGGTGTCCTTTGATTTGATGAAGAAAATTCCCCTTGAGGAGATCACCTTCGACATTGGCGGAGAGTTGAGCGATGTCTCGTCCGTCCAGATCGTGAAGGGCAAAACGTTGAGCGCGCAGGCGCTTGATGTGGCGGTGGACAGCGCAGGGATGGCGATTTCGGGTAATGCGACTCTCGACGGGGCGCAGCTGAATGCGGCGTGGAAGAAGGCTTTCGGACCCGCAGCGGCGGGGCTGTCGGACCTGACTGGCACGGTGCAGATCGACCGCACCTTCCTTGATGCTTTCGGGGTTCTGCTTCCCGAGGGCAGCGTGGAGGGGGCCGCGGCAGGGACGATTGGCGTCGAGATCGTGCGGGGGCAACCGCCGCGCTTTGATCTGCAATCCGATCTGGTGGGGCTGGAGCTTTCGATCCCTGCGATTGGCTGGCGTAAATCCGCCAGCGAGGCCGCGCTCTTCTCAGTGTCAGGCACGGCGGGAGAGCAGCCCGAGATTGACGGTTTGAGCTTCGAGGCGGCGGGCCTGTCGGCGCGCAATGCCTCGGCGCAACTGACCGAAGGCGGTGCGTTGGCGCGTCTGACCATTCCTGCGCTCACCATTGGCAACTGGCTTGAGGCGCCTGTTTCGCTTGTGGGGCGCGGCGCAGGCCAGCCGCTTGGCGTCGAGATCGCGGGCGGACGCTTTGATCTGACCGCGTCGCCCTTTGGTGGCGCAGCCGTGGGTGGTGGCGCGGGTCGTGCGAGCACGGCGGGTGGTGGTGGCCCTGTGTCGGGCAATTTTGAAACGCTGATCATCTCCGAGCAACACCGCCTCACGGGCGCGCGGGTCGATCTGTCAACGGCGGGTGGCCTGACGGGCACCTTCTCGGGGCGTCTGGGTGGCAGCGCGCCGATATCGGGCACGGTGAAGCCTGGCCCTTACGGGCCGACAATCACTGTGGCCGCCGATGACGCGGGTGCGGCGATGGTGGCGGCGGGGCTGATGGAAAAGGGGCGGGGCGGATCGCTCGATCTATCGCTGACCACACGGGCGGACCAACGCAGTTTCGACGGCGCGTTGCGTGTGCGCGACACCCGCGTTGAGTCGGCTCCACAACTGGCCGAGCTGCTCTCGCTGGCCTCGGTTGTGGGGGTGCTTGACCAGATGGTCAGCGGAAGTGGCATCGGCTTTTCCGACGTGCGTGCCGATTTCATCCTCGCGCCCGAACGGATCACTCTGACGCAGGCCTCTGCCGAAGGGCCGTCGCTTGGCATTTCACTCGATGGCATCTATGACACTGCCTCCGAGACGCTCGATATGCAGGGTGTCATTTCGCCCGTCTACTTCCTCAATGCCTTAGGTCAGGTCGTTGCCCGAAAGGGGGAGGGGCTGTTCGGCTTCAATTTCTCCCTCACGGGGTCCGCAAAGGATCCGAAGGTCTCGGTCAACCCGCTGTCCATCCTTACACCTGGCGCGCTGCGCAATATCTTCCGCCGCCCCTCACCGACATCGCAACCCGATGCCGCCCCGCAAAGCGAGTAATTTCCGATGAGCCTGACACTGTCCGATTTCGATTTCGATCTGCCCGAGGATCTGATCGCCACGCGTCCCGCCAAACCACGCTCCTCTGCGCGGCTGCTGGTGGCCACGCCTGATGCGATCCGCGATGCGGTGGTCACGGACCTGCGCGATATTTTGCGGGCGGGTGACAGGTTGGTGCTCAACGATACCAAGGTGCTGCCCGCACGCCTGACGGGCAAGCGGGGGCGCGATACGGCGCAGGGATGGCAGGAGGCGAAGATCGAGGTCACGCTTCTGGAACCGCAAGCGCAGGCGGGTGTGTGGCGTGCGCTGATCAAACCGCTCAAAAAGGTGCGCGAAGGTGAGGTGATCCGCTTCTCCGATGATCTGTCCGCCACGCTCACGGCGAAAGAAGACGGTGCGGCCTATGTCTCCTTCAACCTGACGGGTGAGGATTTTGATCGTGCATTGGCCGAGGCGGGTTCCATGCCCCTGCCGCCTTATATCGAAGCCAAGCGCAAGGCCGACGCGCAGGACAAAGAGGATTACCAGACCGTTTGGGCCAAGCGCAAAGGCGCGGTTGCGGCTCCGACCGCCTCGCTGCATTTCGACGAGGCGCTTTTGGCCGATCTGGCGGAAATGGGCGTGGAATTTACCCATGTTACGCTGCACGTCGGTGCGGGAACATTCCTGCCTGTGAAGGTCGAAAACGTTGACGAGCACAAGATGCACGCGGAATGGGGCGAGGTGACGGAAGGGGCCGCCGAGGAGATCAACGCCACCCGCGCCAAGGGGGGGCGCGTGATCCCCGTGGGCACCACCGCGCTACGCCTCATTGAAAGCGCCGCCCCCGAGACAGGCCGCATCGCGCCCTTTCTGGGAGAGACGGATATCTTCATTAAACCAGGCTATGAATTTCGCATCACGGACGGGCTGATGACAAATTTCCACCTGCCCAAGTCGACGCTGCTGATGCTGGTCTCGGCGCTTATGGGGCGCGAGCGGATGCGCGAAGTCTACGATCACGCGCTGGCGGAGAGATATCGTTTCTTTTCCTATGGCGATGCCTCGCTGCTTTTACCCAAGGGCCTGTGACACGGACGCGCCGCCAAGCGACACTACCACCCGTCCGCGCCACCAGACCAAACCGCTATTTGGTTTAACCTCCGCTCCGAATCTGCTTAGGCTCCGCTCATGAGACATGTCCTAACCACCGCGTCACCGCTTCTTCTGGGGATGCTCCTGTTGATGATCGGTAACGGTTTGCAGGGGCCACTTCTGGGTGTGCGCGGGGCCTTGGAAGGGTTCTCGACTTTCGAGATCTCTGTTGTCATGTCGGGCTATTTCGCGGGCTTCCTCGGCGGGTCGCGCGCTGCGCCTTTGATGATCCGGCGCGTGGGGCATGTGCGGGTCTTTGCCGCGCTCGGTTCCTTTATTTCGGCGGCACTGCTGATCTTCCCCGTCATCACCGATCCGATCACATGGACGGCGCTGCGCGTGTTGTTGGGGTTCTGCTTCTCGGGCGTTTACGTGACCGCCGAAAGCTGGCTCAACAATGCCGCCACCAACGAGACGCGCGGCAAGGCGCTCTCGGCCTATATGGTGGTGCAGATGATCGGCATGGTCATCGCGCAGGGCATCCTGTCACAGGGTGATCCTGCGGGCTGGGTGCTTTTCATCATCCCTTCGGTGCTGGTGTCGATCTCCTTCGCGCCGATCCTGTTGTCGATCACGCCGACGCCCGCCTTTGAAACCTCGAAGCCGATGACCTTCCGCCACCTTTTTGAAGTCTCGCCGCTGGGCTGTGTCGGCATGTTCTTCATCGGCGGGGTTTTCTCGGCGCAGATGGGCATGGCCGCGGTCTACGGCAATCAGGTCGGTTTTACGCTGGGCCAGATTTCCACCTTCGTCGCCGCGATTTACGTGGGGGCTGTGGTGCTGCAATTCCCGATCGGCTGGCTGTCGGACCGCATGGACCGCCGCCTCGTGATTTGCTGCGTGGCGGCCATTGGCGGGGTGGTTTCGATCCTCGGCGCGTTGCTGGGCGGCACGCTTGCCATGGCGGTCGGTGCGTCATTCGTGGGGGGCGGCATGGCCAACCCGCTCTATTCGCTCCTGATCGCGCATACGGGGGATCACCTTGAGGCCGATGATATGGCGTCCTCCTCGGGCGGGCTGATCTTCATCAACGGGGTGGGGGCCGTGGGCGGTCCTATGATCGCTGGTTGGTTGATGGGCTGGATGGGGCCGAGTGGCTACTGGGCTATTCAGGCCGTGCTGATGCTGTTGATCGCGGGCTATGCCGCATGGCGCATGACCCGTCGCCCTGCCATGCCGAGCGAGGATACGTCGAGCTACGTTGCCGTGATGCCCACGACAACGGCCGTGGCTGGTGAGGTCGCGCAGGAAGTGGCTATCGAAATGGCCGAAGAGACCTCTGAACCGGACGCGGAAGAGGCGACTGCTTCGCAACCCTGAGGCACGTGATTGGTGGCGCGAGGAGGCAGTGCGCGGGCCGCAAGAGCCAGATAATGGCCAATCGCGCCGTTTCCGCTCTCGAAATCCCCCTAAATTGTTTCAATCACGCAACAAAAATGACGGTGGAGGCATGTTCCCGCTAACTGCCTTGCTTCGTTATTTTGCCAATGTAACAGTCGGGTAAACAGCGCCATCAATGGAGAGGACCATGGCACCCACGAACGCACCCGCCACGACGCAATCGGCGCAGAAATCGCCCGATGAAGTCCTCTCGTATTGGCTCGATACCCTGTCCCCGAAAGACTGGTATGTGGCCTCCGACGAACTCGATGCAGACATTCGCGCAGAGTTCGAGGAGACATGGAACGCCGCGCAGGGCGGGGCCTATTCGCTGTGGCTGACCTATCCCACGGGGGCTCTAGCCTACATCATTCTCAACGACCAGATGCCGCGCAATATGTTCCGTGGTGCGGGGAAGGCATTTTCCTCCGACCGCGCCGCACTCGCCGCCGCCAAGGCTGCCATTGAGAAGGGATGGGACATGCGCATCGACTCGCCCGCGCGCCAGTTCTTCTACCTGCCGCTGATGCACAGCGAGTGCCAGACGGATCAGGACCGTTGCGTGCGGCTGATCTGCGAGCGGCTGAAAGAGGGCAACAACCTCCTGCACGCCCGCGTCCACCGTGAGATCATCCGCAAATTCGGGCGCTTCCCCTATCGCAACGAGGCCCTTGGACGCGCCACGACAGCGGCAGAGCAGGCGTTTATGGACGACGGCGGCTACGGTGGGCTGTTCAAGGAATTTGAGGCGCTTGCAGCCTGACACGACTTTGCGTTGGGCGCAGGGCCACACGTTCTGATGCACGTTCTGATGCACGTTCGGGTGCGGATACAGGGGCGGAGGCCAGTGCACAAACGTGCGCTTTGGCCTGCGTGCTTCGCGCGTTCCCACGAACAGGGTAGCAACCCGCCGCATTCTCAGTCACACTCCCTCAAAGCACGGTTCACTTTCGGGTGGCACTGGGCCGCCTGACCTATTCGCTTTTTGCGCCAGCTATGCATGGAGCGGGATGCGGCCTTTCCCCGTGCTGCGCGTCAGCGCCGTTGCCCTGTTTGGGCAGATAGTTTAATACCGAACTATTCGGAATTCGGGAGGACCCCATGGCAGATCAAACTTTCGACGTCGTCGTGATTGGCGCCGGACCTGGTGGCTACGTGGCCGCTATTCGCGCAGCGCAACTTGGCCTTTCGGTCGCCTGTATCGAGCGCGAGAATCTCGGCGGCATTTGCCTCAATTGGGGCTGTATCCCGACCAAGGCGCTGCTGCGCTCGGCGGAAGTCTATCACCACATGGAAAACGCCAAGTCCTTCGGTCTGTCGGCGGACAAGTTCAGCTTCGACCTCGATGCGGTTGTCAAACGCTCGCGCGGCGTCGCCAAGCAGATGAACGGCGGGATCAAGTCCCTGTTCAAAAAGAACAAAGTCACCTCGATCATGGGGGAAGCCAAAATCGTCGCTAAGGGCAAGGTGTCCGTGAAAGGCGAGAAGGGCGAGCAAACCGTGACAGGTAAGAACATCATCGTCGCCACGGGCGCACGTGCCCGCGAATTGCCTGGTTTGGAAGCGGATGGTGATCTGGTCTGGACCTACCGTCATGCGCTGGTACCTCCGCGGATGCCGAAGAAACTTCTGGTCATCGGGTCGGGTGCAATCGGTATCGAATTTGCCAGCTTCTACAATACCTTCGGGGCTGACACCACGGTCGTCGAAGTGATGGATCGCGTGCTGCCTGTCGAGGACAAGGAGGTTTCCGCCTTCGCCAAGAAGCAGTTCGAGAAGCAGGGCATGAAAATCCGCGAGAAGACCACCGTGGTCAAACTCGATCGCCAGAAGGGCAAGGTCATCGCGCATCTTGAACATGGCGGCAAAACCGAGACCGAAGAGTTCGATACGGTGATTTCCGCGGTCGGCATCGTCGGCAATGTCGAGGGCATCGGCCTTGAAGAAATGGGCGTGAAAATCGACCGCACTCACGTCGTGACGGACGAGTACTGCCGTACAGGTGTGGACGGTATTTTCGCCATCGGTGACATCGCGGGCGCTCCGTGGCTGGCCCACAAGGCGTCCCACGAGGGCGTTATGGTCGCCGAGTTGATCGCAGGCGAGAAGCCCCATCCGATCAAGCCGAACTCGATTGCGGGCTGCACCTATTGCCAGCCGCAGGTCGCCTCCGTCGGTCTGACCGAAGAAAAGGCCAAGGAAGCGGGTTACGAGCTGAAAGTGGGCAAATTCCCCTTCATCGGCAACGGCAAGGCAGTTGCCATGGGCGAGGCCGAAGGTTTCGTGAAAACCGTGTTCGACGCAAAGACGGGCGAGCTTCTGGGCGCGCATATGGTAGGCGCCGAAGTCACGGAGATGATTCAGGGTTATGTCATCGGGCGCACGCTTGAGACCACCGAGGAAGAACTGATGAACACGGTGTTCCCACACCCGACCATGTCGGAAATGATGCACGAAAGCGTGCTCGCCGCCTACGGTCGCGCCTTGCATATCTGATACGCCTTTGCGACCCTGTGCCCGATAGGCGCAGGTGAGGCATTGGTGACGTGAACATGATCGGCTGCGCCTTCCGCGTGGCCGATTTTGTGTATCGGCGGCATATTCGGATGCGGTGTCGAGCGCGGCAACGGATGACGAAACAGCCATAACATATGTCAAAAATCGCATAGGTAGAAGCGCACCCTTGTGCGTTTGCGAACATCTGCTAGCTTGTCGACATGACTGATTGGGATTCTCTGAGATATATACTCGCCGTCGCCCGTGAGGGCGGCCTATCTGGTGCCGCACGGGTGCTGGGTGTTAACCATGCAACGGTCTCGCGGCAGTTGGCTAAGGCCGAAGATGTCGCGGGGGTGCGGTTCTTCACCCGTCTGGCCTCTGGCCTTCAGCCCACGGAAGCGGGTGAGGTGGCGATTGCCCATGCCGAGGAGGTCGAGGCGCGTATGGTGGCGCTCGATATGGCCTTGGCTTCACGCGACGAGAACGAAGAGGGTGAGCTGAAAATCACCATCCCGCCGCTTCTCGCCGACGACCATTTTGCTGACGATCTCAAGGCATTCCGCGAGTTGCATCCGGGGATCGAGATTTCGATCCTTGGCGCGACCGAGGTGCTCAACCTGCACCGCCGCGAGGCCGATGTGGCCATCCGCGTCACCCGCAGCCCCGAGGAAAGCCTCTGGGGCCGGATGATGACGCCGCAGCGGGCAGGGTGGTTTGCCTCCCCCGAATATGTCGAGACCTATGCCGATGTGTTCGCGGGCAAGGATCACGAGACGCGCCCGCCCTACATCCGCTTTGAATACGGCCCGTCGGTTTGCCCGCCGTCGCTGTTTTCGGAAATGCCGTCTTGCCGTGCGACGATCCACACCGATGACATGGTCTCGGCGCTCTCGCTGGCGCGTAAAGGGGTTGGCATGGTGCGTTGTTCGCATTTCCTTGGCGATCCCGATCCGGGGTTGGTGCGGGTGCCCAGCGTGCCGCTCACCGACCATATGCCGATCTGGGTGCTGACCCATCCCGACCTGCGTCACGTGCCACGTGTCACCGAGTTCATGCGTTTCATCGCGGGGCGTTTTTCGTCGCGTCGCGAGCTTTACATGGGTGCCGACGACAGCGGTGCAAGCAACGCGATGCGCCACCAAAGCACGCGGTTCGAGGGCACGTCGACGGCGGAACACGTCGAATAACGTCCTGCAGGATCCAATAGTCAAAAGGCGCCCCCGAAGGGCGCCTTTTCGTTTTTGGTCAGGTGGTTAGGGGGGGGCGGTGCGCCTCATGCTGCGGGCACGACCGCGCCGCCGCCCATGGCCCAATCGCGCAAGCCACCAAGGTTTTCAACGCTTTGATGGCCCATCTGCCGCAACATCTGCGCCGCTCCCGCAGATCGTGCGCCCGATGCGCAATACACCACGACCGTTTTGCCCTCCTTGAAGGCAGGCAGGCATTCGGGTGAGGAGGGGTTTGCTTTCATCTGGAGTGTGGTTAGTGGCACGTTGATCGCGCCTTCGGCCACACCAGAGGCGCGCACCTCGGAGGGGTCACGCACATCAACCAGAACGGCTGCGCCGCTCTCTATTGCAGTTTTCACGTCATTGACGGGCATCTTGGGCCCGCCGCCAAACAATCCGAACATAGTTTTTTCCTTTGGGTGCAACTCGCGGGAAGGCGAGGGGAGGTTTGCAAGTTGCCCTCTGTCTAGCGCGAGAATCGCCTGCGCGTCTGTGACCAAATCACCAAAGGCCGCAGGTGGTTGTGGTGCAGCGCGGACGTTGGCGCGGAATTGGGCGGCTTGCAGTGGCAAACTGTATGTGTTTACGTTTTGTTCTAACTTTTCGGTTGGAAGCGCGCCCGCCCTCCACTAGATATGAACGGGCCGTTAAGGCGTAGACATGAGGGGCGGGGCAGATGGCCGATCTCAAGACAATCGAAGTGCGCGGCGCGCGCGAGCACAATCTCAAGAACGTCGATGTGGATATCCCGCGCGACGAGTTGGTGGTGATCACGGGGTTGTCGGGGTCGGGGAAATCCTCGCTGGCGTTCGACACGATCTACGCCGAGGGCCAACGCCGCTACGTCGAGAGCCTCTCGGCCTATGCACGCCAGTTCCTCGACATGATGGGCAAGCCCGATGTGGATCACATTTCCGGTCTTTCGCCCGCGATCTCGATTGAACAGAAAACCACGTCGAAAAATCCGCGCTCCACGGTGGGCACGGTCACGGAGATTTACGACTACTTGCGTCTGCTGTTCGCGCGGGCAGGCACACCCTATTCCCCCGCCACAGGCGAGCCCATCGAGGCGCAGCAGGTGCAGGATATGGTCGATATCATCATGGGTCTGGAGGAGGGCACACGCGGCTATCTCCTCGCGCCCATCGTGCGCGACCGAAAGGGTGAATATCGCAAGGAATTCCTCGAGTTGCGCAAGCAGGGTTTCCAACGGGTCAAGGTCGATGGTGCGTTTTTCGAGATCGAAGATGCGCCCGCACTCGACAAGAAATACCGCCATGACATCGACGTGGTGGTGGACCGCATCGTGGTGCGCGAGGGTTTGGAGACGCGGCTGGCCGACAGCCTGCGCACGGCGCTTGATCTGGCGGGTGGCATTGCCATTCTGGAGACTGCCCCGCGTGACGACAGCGAGCCACAGCGCATCACCTTCTCGGAGAATTTCGCCTGTCCCGTGTCGGGCTTTACCATCCCTGAAATCGAGCCGCGTCTGTTCTCCTTTAACGCGCCATTCGGGGCTTGTCCCTCTTGTGACGGGCTGGGGATGGAGCTGTTTTTCGATGAACGTCTGGTGGTGCCCGATGCTGCGCTGAAGGTGGCCGACGGGGCCATCGCGCCGTGGCGCAAGGGTAAGACGCCTTATTTCCTTCAGACCATCGAGGCGATTGCCAAGCATTACGAATTCGATTCCCAGACCCCGTGGAAAGACCTGCCTGCCCACGTCAAACAGGTGTTTCTCTACGGATCAGGTCATGACGAGATCCCCTTCCGCTACGACGAGGGCGGCCGTGTCTACGAGGTCACGCGGTCTTTCGAGGGGGTGATCCCCAATATGGAACGGCGTTACCGCGAGACCGACAGCAACTGGGTGCGCGAGGAGTTTGAACGCTATCAGAACAATCGACCTTGCGGCGATTGCGGCGGCTACCGACTTCGTGAGGAGGCGCGCGCGGTCAAACTCGGTCCCGCCGACGGGCCAGCCGAGGCGCGGCTGCACATCGGCCAAGTGGTGGAGATGTCGATCAAGGAGGCTCACGCGTGGGTCGACGGGATCATGGACCACCTCTCTACTCAAAAGCAGGAGATCGCGCGGGCCATCGTCAAGGAAATCCGCGAGCGTTTGGGCTTTCTCAACAATGTCGGGCTTGAGTATCTCACCTTGAGCCGCAACGCGGGCACATTGTCTGGCGGGGAAAGCCAGCGTATCCGATTGGCCAGCCAGATCGGTTCGGGGCTTCAGGGCGTGCTCTACGTCCTCGACGAGCCCTCCATCGGGTTGCACCAGCGCGACAACGACCGCCTCATCGACACGCTGAAATCCCTGCGTGATCAGGGCAATACGGTGATCGTGGTGGAGCATGACGAGGATATGATCCGCGAGGCGGATTATGTCTTTGATATTGGTCCCGGAGCGGGAGTTCATGGCGGGAAGATCGTCTCCAAGGGGACGCCTGAAGATATCGCCGCCGATCCCGCCTCGCTGACGGGGCAATATCTTACGGGGGCGCGCGAAATCCCCGTGCCCGCCAAGCGCCGCAAGGGCAACAAGAAGGCCGTGCAGGTGGTCAAGGCCACGGGAAACAACCTCAAGAATGTCACCGCGAAATTCCCTCTGGGACAGTTCGTCTGCGTCACGGGCGTGTCTGGGGGCGGCAAGTCCACGCTGACCATCGAGACCTTGTTCAAGACCGCTTCGATGCGGCTCAACGGCGCGCGTCAGACACCCGCGCCCTGCGAGACAATCAAAGGCTTGGAACATCTCGACAAGGTGATCGACATCGACCAGCGTCCCATCGGACGCACCCCGCGTTCCAACCCCGCGACCTACACAGGGGCCTTTACGCCGATCCGCGAATGGTTTGCCGGACTGCCGGAATCCAAAGCGCGCGGTTACAAGCCGGGGCGGTTTTCGTTCAACGTCAAAGGCGGGCGCTGCGAGGCCTGTCAGGGCGATGGCGTGATCAAGATCGAGATGCACTTCCTCCCCGATGTTTACGTCGAATGCGAGACCTGTCAGGGCAAGCGCTACAACCGCGAGACATTGGAAATCCAGTTCAAGGGGAAGAGCATCGCCGACGTTCTCGATATGACGGTCGAAGATGCGCAGGAGTTTTTCAAGGCGGTGCCGAGCATCCGTGAAAAGATGGATGCGCTGATGCGTGTGGGGCTTGGCTATATCAAGGTTGGGCAGCAGGCGACGACGCTTTCGGGCGGCGAGGCGCAGCGGGTGAAGCTGTCCAAGGAGTTGGCCAAACGCTCCACGGGGCGCACGCTTTATATTCTGGACGAGCCGACCACGGGGCTGCATTTCGAGGATGTGAAGAAGCTGCTCGAAGTGCTGCACGAGTTGGTCGAGCAAGGCAATTCGATGATCGTGATCGAGCACAATCTCGACGTGATCAAAACCGCCGACCACATCATCGACATCGGCCCCGAGGGCGGTGACGGTGGTGGCGAGATCGTCGCCACAGGCACACCCGAAGAGGTGGCCGAGGTTGAGGCATCGCACACAGGGCGCTACCTCAAACCGATGCTGGCAAAGACGCGCGCCGCCGAATAGGGGCGCGCGGTTTCAGGCGCTAGAGACGCGAGCGGCCCAAGGGGTCGGGAACGGCGGCAGGTGAGTTGCGCCCTTTCTGTGCGAGCCGTGCCCCTTGCGCTACCGCGCGGCGATAGGCTCGTCCCGAGAGGCGGAAAAGAACGAGCGTTGCCGCAATCGCACCAATGACGATGCCCCAGTTGCTGCCCCAATTCTGCACTGCGATTGCGGCGAGGGCCCATGCCGTGCCCAGAGGGTAGAGGGGTGCATCGGGGCGCATCCTGTGTCCCGCAATGGCCACGCCAAATGCCCCGATCAGACCGATATAGGCCCAGCCCGTCTCGCCAAAGACAATGCCATAGCCCGCACCCAGAAGCCCCAGCCCCGCAAAAGAGGCTCCCGTCAGCCAGCCCGCGTAAAGCCCGATTGGCGCGCGCGCCAAAAGCGCGTTTGGCAGGGGCGCGCGTTTGAGCGCCATGAGCGATGTTGCCAGCATGGCGAAGATCAGGATCACGGCCCAGACAGGTGAACGCTCCGCCACGAAGAGCCACGTCGCGCCGATGCTGAGCGAGACAATGAGCGGCCAGCGCATCGGCGCCCATTCCTCCGCGTCCCGCCGCTTGAGCAGCCCGAAGCCCGCCGAGATCAGCAGCCACAGATAGATCACACCCCAGATCGCGAAGGCATAGCCCGCGGGTTGCACTGGCGGGTCGATCTGCGGGATGGGGTAGAGGTTGGGGTCTAATCCCCCGAAACCTGGAACGAGGAAGGGGCCAAGCACGAAGGCCAGTGTGGAAATGAACGTCAGGATCGCCGTGAAGTGTTTCATTGGTGAAGTGCCCGTCCGAATTGTTTGTTGTCGCTTATGAAACATAAATAGGTCGCGCGCTGCAAAAGGAAACGGCGCCCCGCGTGGAGCGCCGTTGATCCTGTCTGCTTGCGCCTGTGCAGGCGTCAGGCCAGCGTGCCGTCCACGGTCAGCGTCAGCTTGCCGCCCAGATAGGGTGCGAGCACCTCGGGCAGTTTGACCGATCCGTCCGCCTGTTGCCCGTTCTCCAGCACAGCGATGAGGCAGCGCCCCACGGCCAGACCCGACCCGTTGAGGGTATGGACGAATTGCGGTTTGCCCCCTTCGGCGGGTTTGAAACGCGCGTTCATGCGGCGCGCCTGAAAATCGCCCGTGGTCGAAACCGAGGAAATCTCGCGGTAGGTGTTCTGACCAGGCAGCCAGGCTTCGATGTCAAAAGTCCGCCGCGCACCAAAGCCCATGTCACCCGTGCAAAGCTCTACCGTGCGGTAGGGCACGCCGAGGCGCTCAAGGATGTTCTCGGCACAGCCCAGCATTCGTTTCTGTTCGTCGTCGGAGGCGTCGGGATGGGTGATCGAGACCATCTCCACCTTTTCGAACTGGTGCTGGCGCAACATGCCCGAGGTGTCACGTCCCGCGCTGCCCGCTTCCGAGCGGAAGCACAGCGAGTGCGAGGTCAGGCGGATCGGCAGGTCGCTTTCGTCAAGCACTTCACCCGCGACCGAATAGGTCAGCGGCACTTCCGAGGTTGGAATGAGCCACCAGCCGTTGGTGGTCTGATAGCTGTCCTCGCCGAATTTCGGCAGCTTGTCCGTGCCATACATCGCCTCGTCGCGCACCAGCACGGGAGTGTTGATCTCGGTCAGGCCGTTTTCATCTGTGTGCACGTCGAGCATGAATTGCGCCAGCGCACGGTGGATGCGGGACACTGCGCCCTTGAGCATCACAAAACGCGCGCCAGAGGTTTTCGCACCTGTTTCGAAATCCATCGACGCGGCCACGGAGGCTAACTCAAAATGCTCTTTGGCGTCGAAGTTGAAGGTGGGCACATCGCCCCAGCGTTTGATCTCGACGTTGTCGTCCTCGTCCGCGCCATCAGGCACGTCAGCGGCGGGCGCATTGGGGATGCGGGCGAGGTAGTCGGTGAGTTCCTCGTCCTTAGCCTTGGCCTCGTCATTGAGGCGGGCGACCTCGGCCTTCTTCTCGGCCACAAGAGCGCGCAGACGTTCGAACTCCGCCTCGTCGCCACGCCCCTTCGCGGCACCCACTTCCTTGGATGCGCGGTTCTGCTCGGCCTTGGCTTCCTCGGCCGCGAGGATCATCGCACGCCGCGCCTCGTCAATCGCCAGCACCTCTGATGCCACACCAGACAACCCCCGCCGCGCCATAGCTGCGTCGAAAGCTTCGGGATTTTCGCGAATGGCCTTGATGTCATGCATCGGTGGCGTCCTTTCTAGCGTGATCGTTGGCGGTGCTTATGCAGGAAGGCGGGGAGGGGATCAACCATACGCAGTGCGCAGCGGCTTATTCTGGGGCACCCCGATGGGGCCAGCCGGCTTGGCCGCGTTTGCGGGCGAAACCTCGCCGACTTCTCGCCATACAATACGCGCTCATTCCAGCACAAAGTGGGGTGCGTGTCACGGGCAAGCAGGAGCTGGCGGGATCTTGTAAGGGCAGGGGCTTGCAGAGGCCGCATCGCGCACATAAATCGCGGGGGAGTTTCTTGCCAATGCCCTTAGCCACAGATAGGGTGCGCGGCGACTTGGCGCCCGTGGGGGAGACCCCGAAGCGTGGCGGCCCGAGAGACAATAAAAAAGGACCAGACACGATGTTCGTAACTCCTGCCTATGCACAGGCCGCCGGTGGCGCTTCCGTTAACCCGATCATGCAGTTCCTGCCGCTGATCCTGATCTTCGCGATCATGTATTTCCTGATGATCCGTCCCCAACAGAAGAAGGTCAAAGAGCATCAGGCGATGATCAACGCCGTGCGTCGCGGTGACGAGGTTGTGACCGCGGGTGGCATCCACGGCAAAGTGACCAAGGTCAAAGAAGACGGTACCGTCGATGTCGAGATCGCCGACGGTGTGAAGGTCCGCGTCCAGAAGTCCACACTGGCTTCGGTCGTGTCCAAGACCGAACCCGCCGCGGCGTAAACCGCCATTCGATCAAGTAAGGCCCGCGCGGATGCACGGGCCTTTCGCCCCTCTCAAGGGCATCAGACCAACGACAAACCACGGCCCGAGCGCGGCCAAAGACAGGCACCAGACACATGCTCAATATCCCTCTTTGGAAGAAGATCATCATTTGGGGCCTCGTGGCACTCGGGCTTTATGCCGCTTTGCCCAATGCGTTCTACCCCCGTGTCGAGGGGCATAACGATGCAGTGGCCGAGATCGAGGCGGCGGGCGAGACCGAGGAGCGCGCAGCGCTGCGTGATGCGTGGCCGTCCTTCCTGCCTAACGGGCTTGTGAACCTCGGGCTGGATCTGCGCGGGGGCGCGCATCTGCTTGGTGAGGTCGAGGTCGAAGAGGTCTATGACGCGCGTATGGATGCGCTCTGGCCCGAGGTGCGTGACTCGCTGCGCGGCCTGCGTGACGAGATCGGTACGATCCGCCGTCTGGATGCGCCGAAGGGGCAGTTGCGTGTACGGATTTCGGAAGCCGATGGCATGGCCTCGGCGCTGGCCGCCGTGCGCGACCTCGCGAGCCCCGTGGTCTCGCTCACCTCGGCAGGGCAGATGGATATCGAAGCCTCCGCCGTTGACGACATCATCACGGTTCAGCTTAGCGAGGCCGAAAAGGCCGCCACAGACGACCGCACCATGACGCAATCGCTGGAGATCATTCGGCGCCGTGTCGACGAGGTTGGCACGCGTGAACCGACGATCCAGCGTCAGGGCGACAACCGCATTCTCATTCAGGTGCCCGGCATCGGGTCGGCCTCCGAGCTGAAGTCCCTGATCGGCACAACGGCGCAGCTGACCTTCAACCCTGTTGTAGGTCAGACCACGGACCCCGATCAGGCTCCTGGTGCGCGCAACTTCCTCGCACCGTCGCTCGACAATCCAGGTGTTTACTACGTGCTGGAGGACAGCCCCGTGGTCTCTGGCGATGAGTTGACGGACAGCCAACCTGCGTTTGACCAAAACGGTCGCCCCGCTGTGACCTTCCGTTTCAACCCCTCGGGGGCGCGTAAATTCGGTGATTACACCGCTGCGAATGTCGGTGCACCCTTTGCCATCGTGCTTGATAACGAAGTGATTTCCGCCCCGCGCATCAACGAGGCGATCCGTGGCGGTTCCGGCCAGATCACGGGGAACTTCACAGTTGAGGAAAGCACGGAGCTTGCCGTTCTGCTGCGCGCAGGTGCCTTGCCTGCGAAGATCAACTTCCTCGAAGAACGCACCATCGGGCCTGAGCTTGGCGCAGACAGCATCGAGGCGGGTAAGCTTGCCACGATGGTGGCCTTTGCCGCCGTGCTGGTCTTCATGGGCGTGTCCTATGGCCTGTTCGGCATGTTCGCCAATGTCGCGCTGATCCTGAACGTCGGACTGCTGTTCGGCTTCCTCTCGGTCATCGGGGCGACACTTACGTTGCCTGGTATCGCGGGGATCGTGTTGACCGTCGGTATGGCGGTGGACGCAAACGTGCTGGTCTTCGAGCGTATCCGCGAGGAACTCAAAACCGCCAAGGGGCCAGGCCGAGCGATCGAGCTGGGTTATGAGAAGGCGCTCTCGGCCATTGTCGACGCCAACATCACGACCTTCATCACCGCCGCGATCCTCTTTATCATGGGGTCGGGGCCGGTTAAGGGTTTCGCGGTCACGCTGGCGCTTGGCCTGCTGACCTCCGTCTTCACCGCGATCTATGTGACGCGTGTGATGGTTGTGATGTGGTATGAGCGCAAGAACCGCAAAGGTTGGAAGCTGGGCGGGCTGCAACTCATCCCCGACCAGACATCCTTCGACGTGTTCAAAACGACCAAGTTTACCTTCGGTGGCTCTGCGATCCTCATGGTTGTCGCTGTCGTGATCTTCTTCATGCATGGGCTGAACTTCGGCATCGACTTCCGAGGCGGCACGACGATCCGCACACAGTCGGAATCCTCTGTTGATGTGGGCGCATACCGCGATGCCATCGCGCCTCTCGATCTGGGCGATGTGTCGATCACCGAGGTCTTCGATCCGAACTTCGACGAGAACCAGCATGTTTCCATGGTCCGCATCGAATCGCAGGACGAAACGGAATCGGTTACGCCGGAACTGATCGCACAGGTCGAAGAAGCCCTGCAAAGTGTCGATCCCACCGTGACCTTCCCCTCGGTGGAAAGCGTCGGGCCGAAGGTGTCGGGTGAGTTGATCTCCACCGCCGTCTACGCCGTGATTGCGGCTATTGGCGCGGTGCTGTTCTACATCTGGCTACGCTTCGAGTGGCAGTTTGCTCTCGGTGCCGTGGCCGCGCTTGTGCATGACGTGGCGATTACCATCGGTGTCTTTGCGTTCTTCGACATCCAGTTCGACCTGACCATAATCGCCGCGCTCCTGACCATCGTGGGCTACTCGCTCAACGATACCGTGGTGGTCTTTGACCGTGTTCGCGAGAACCTGCGCAAGTATAAGAAGCTGGAACTGGCCTCGGTCCTCAACCTGTCGATCAACGAAACGCTCAGCCGTACGTTGATGACCTCGGGCACCACGCTGGTGGCGCTGATTGCGCTTCTGGTGCTGGGCGGGGATGTGATCCGTGGCTTCGTTTTTGCGATGACGCTCGGCGTTGTGGTCGGTACATGGTCCTCCGTCTTCGTCGCCTCCAACGTCCTGCTCTGGCTCGGTGTGAAACGCGACTGGGACAAGAAAGACCCTGCACCTGGCATTCAGGCTGACGGCAGCGCCGTTTGATCCCTTCTCAGGTATAAAAACGAGGCCGCGCGATGCAGATCAACGAAATGCCCTTTGAGGATGCCATCCCGATCGAGGGATATGGTCCGAACTTCTTTCGCGTTGGCGGAGAAGTGAACGAGGGCGCGATGATCCTGTGCGGCGCGGAAGTGACGTCTTGGGGCGGCTACGAGGACACAGGGCCGCTCACCGATCTGGCGGGCCACATTGATTTCGTCGTGGTCGGCACGGGCACGGAGATGACCCATGTGCCCAAACCTTTCCGCGCCGCGCTCACCGCCGCAGGGATCGGCATCGAGGTGATGGCCACACCCACGGCCTGTCGCAGCTACAATATTCTCGCCTCCGAGGGCCGTCGCGTCGCTGTGGCGCTTTTGCCTGTATGACGGCGGGCGCAATGGCGCTAATGTCGGCCCCATGAGTTTGATTTTCGTCGAAAACCTCTCCGTTGCGCGCGGTGGTATTCCCGTTCTTGAAGGGCTGTCCTTTTCCGTTGGCGCGGGGGAGGTACTGGTGCTGCGCGGGCCGAACGGGTCGGGCAAGACCACGCTCCTGCGCACGCTGGCGGGGCTCCAGCCATCATTCGCAGGTGCAGTCCATTGCGACCCCGAAACAGTGGCCTATGCCGCCCATGCCGATGGGCTGAAAGCCACGCTTTCCGTGCGCGAGAACCTTGCCTTCTGGGCGGGGATCTACGGCGGCGGCGATGTGGATGCGGCGATTGCGGGCTTCGATCTGGACGGGTTGCAGGCGCGTCTGGCGGGCAATCTCTCGGCAGGGCAAAAACGCCGCCTCGGCCTTGCGCGGCTGATGGTGATGGGGCGCCCCGTCTGGGTGCTCGACGAACCCACCGTTTCTCTAGATGCCGCCTCGGTCGCGCTTTTCGCCGCCCGCGTGCGCGCCCATCTGGACGCGGGCGGCGCGGCGGTGATCGCTACCCATATCGACCTCGGATTTGAAGAACGAGTCTTCGACGTGACCCCACACAAGGCGCGCGGTGATGTGGCCCATAATGATTTTGACGGCAACGATTTCGACGGGGCATTCCTATGATCCGGCTTTTGTGGCGCGATCTTGTTCTGGCCGTGCGGGCAGGGGGCGGCTTCGGACTGGGGCTTGGTTTCTTCCTCATCCTCGTGACCCTTGTGCCATTCGGCGTTGGACCCAATAGCGAAAACCTCGCCATCATCGCACCAGGTATCCTGTGGATCGGTGCGCTTCTGGCCTGCCTGCTCTCGCTCGACCGTATCTTTGCGCTCGACTTCGAGGATGGCTCGCTCGACCTTCTGGCCACGGCCCCCGTGCCGCTCGAGGGGGTGGTCTTTGCCAAGGCGCTGGCGCATTGGATCACCACGGGATTGCCGCTGGTCGTGGCCGCGCCCGCGCTCGGTTTCCTGCTGCACCTTGAAAGCGGGGCCTACTGGTGGCTCTTCATAACGCTCCTCATCGGCACGCCTGCGCTCTCCTTTATCGGAGCCTTCGGCGCGGCGCTTACGGTAGGGCTAAAACGTGGGGGGCTTTTGATGAGCCTTCTGGTGCTGCCGCTCTATATCCCCACGCTGATCTTCGGCGCGGAGGTGGTGCGGCGCGGAGCAGAAGGGTTTCTGGTCTCCACGCCCCTGATGATGCAGGCAGGGATTACGGCAGGTGCGGTGGCCTTGCTGCCCTTTGCCGCAGCCGCCGCCATTCGGATCGCGTTGAGGTGAGTTGAGCGCCGCGCCACTTCGGATTAGAAAGGCGCAACGGAGAGGGAGACGCAGATGGCATCCATTTGGGAATGGGCGAACCCGCGCAAGTTCATGAACTGGACCGACCGCGCACTGCCCGTGATTGCGGGTCTGGCCGCCGTGGTGCTTTCGGTTGGGCTGGTGTGGGGGTTTTTCTTCACGCCTGACGACTATCGGCAAGGGTCGACGGTCAAGATTTTCTACCTCCATGTCCCTGCGGCCATGATGGCTATCAACATTTGGGTCATGATGCTTGTGACATCTCTGATCTGGCTGTTCCGCCGCCACCATGTCTCGGCACTTGCGGCCAAGGCCGCAGCACCCATCGGCATGGTGATGACCCTTATCGCGCTCGTGACGGGGGCGATCTGGGGCAAGCCGATGTGGGGCACCTATTGGGAATGGGATCCGCGTCTGACCTCGTTTCTGATCCTGCTGCTGTTCTATATCGGCTATATGGCGCTTTGGGAGGCGCTGGAGAACCCTGACACGGCCGCCGACCTTACCGCCGTTCTGTGCGTCGTAGGCTCGGTCTTCGCGCTTCTGTCGCGCTACGCGGTGCTGTTCTGGAACCAAGGGCTGCATCAGGGCGCGTCGCTCTCGTTGGACAAGGAAGAGAACGTGTCCGATATCTATTTCTATCCCGCGCTTGTTGCGATAGCGGGGTTTGTCCTCCTCTTCGTGGCACTTGTGCTCCTGCGCACCCGCACCGAAATCCGCAACCGCCGCCTGCAGGCGTTGGAAATGCGCGAGCGAATGCAGGGCCAATGAGACCCACGTTAATCAAAGGATCGTTCCATGCCTGATCTTGGAAAATACGCCGCCGATGTGCTGGCCGCCTACGGGGTGTCATTCGCCCTGTTGATCGCGCTGGTTTGGCGCTCCCTTGCTCAATCGGCCCGTGCAAAGCAACGGTTGGCCGAAGCGGAGGCGCGGCGCAATGGCTAAAATCAATCCGCTCATGGTGCTGCCGCCGCTGTTGTTCGCGGGGCTTGCGGGTCTGTTCATATTTGGCATGGCGCGCGAAGATGCCGAGCAACTCCCGTCCAGCCAGATCGGCCGCGATGCGCCGTCGATTGCCGCCGTGACGCCGCTGGGCGATTTGCCGCCGCTCACCGACGAGATGCTCCACGAGGACGGGGTCAAGCTGGTGAACTACTGGGCAAGCTGGTGCGGACCGTGCCGTGCCGAGCATCCGCAACTGGAAACGCTCAAAGACGAAGGCGTGACGATCTACGGCATCAACTACAAGGACGAGGCCGACAATGCGGGGGATTTCCTCGCCGAGTTGGGCAATCCCTACACCGCAGTTGGTCAGGACGAGCCAGGGCGCACGGCGCTCGAATGGGGGCTTTACGGTGTGCCCGAAACCTATGTGGTCGATGCCGAAGGGCGCATCCGCTATCGCTTTGCGGGGCCGATCACGGTTGAGATCCTTGACAAGTATATCCGCCCCGAGATCGAGAAAGCGGCCATCGAGTAGGCGTCAGATCGCGTGAACAAGGCATGAAAAAGGCCCGCCAGATTGGCGGGCCTTTCCTTTGATGTATTGCGCTGTGGCTTAGCTGAGTGCCTGATCAAGATCGGCGATCAGGTCGTCGACATTCTCGATCCCGACGGACAGGCGCAGAACATTGGGTGCAGCCCCAGCCTTGATCAGTTCGGCTTCGCTCAACTGGCGGTGCGTCGTGGAGGCGGGGTGGATCACGAGGCTGCGTGTGTCGCCGAGGTTGGCCACATGGCTGAACAGCTCCAGTTTCGAGACCGTCTCGACGCAGGCGTCATAGCCGCCCTTGAGCGCCACGGTGAACAGGGCACCCGCACCGCGCGGGCAGATGCGTGTCATCCGCTCGTAATAGGGCGAGGAGGGCAGACCCGCGTAGGTCACGGCCTCGATACGGTCGTCGCCTTCGAGCCATGTGGCCACTTCGGCAGCGTTGCGCACATGGCGCTCCATGCGCAGCGACAGGGTTTCGATCCCCATGAGCGTGTAATGCGCGGCCTGCGGGTTCATGGTCATGCCCAGATCGCGCAGACCCACGGCGATGGCGTGGAAGGTGAAAGCCATCGGCCCGAAGGTCTCGGAGAAGGTGAGGCCGTGATAGGCGGGCTCGGGCGCCGAGAGCGAGGGGAACTTGTCGGACGCGGCCCAGTCAAAAGTGCCGCTGTCGACAATACAGCCGCCGGTGACCGTGCCGTTACCTGTGAGGTATTTCGTGGTCGAATGCACCACCAGCGTCGCGCCATGCTCGATGGGGCGCACGAGGTAGGGGGTGGAGGCGGTGTTGTCCACGATGAGCGGCAGGCCCGCGTTCTTGGCGACTTTGCCAATGGCGTCGAGGTCGGTGATCACGCCGCCGGGGTTGGCAATCGCCTCGCAGAAGATCGCGCGGGTATCGTCGTCGATTGCCTCGCGCACCGCGTCGAGGTCGTCAAAATCGACGAACTTCGCGGACCAGCCGAAGCGTTTGAAAGTCTGGGAGAACTGGGTGAGCGTACCGCCGTAAAGACGCGTGGAGGCGATCACGTTGCAGCCAGGTTGCATCAGCGGGAAGAGCGCCATGATCTGTGCCGCGTGGCCAGAGGAGCAGCAGACCGCCCCTGTGCCGCCCTCAAGAGCGCAGATGCGGTTGGCCAGCGCCGAAACGGTCGGGTTGGTCAGGCGCGAATAGATGTATCCGACTTCTTCGAGGTTGAAGAGGCGTGCGGCGTGGTCGGCGTCTTTGAACACATAAGAGGTCGTTTGGTAGATCGGCACCTGACGTGCGCCCGTGGCGGGATCGGGCTCCGTGCCAGCGTGGACCTGCAAAGTGTCGAAGCCGAGTTTCTTGTCGGACATGAGTTGTCTCCCATTCTCATAATGTCGCGTGAAATCGCGAGGGCATGTTTGCGCGCAGACTATGCCCGCGCGCGGTGTGTTGCAACGAGAGAGGGGTTGGCGGGCGCGCGCAGCCCGCCGATGAGGGAGGAGGTTTGGCGCAGGGCCGTGAGTACAGGAGAGGGTTCCGCGCTGGACGGATTTTTCGGGACGGGTGTTCGGGGGGGCGGTCGCCGTCAGTTCCCGCCAGAGGACAGCACGACCGCCGCCAGTAGCGGCAGGATTGTGAGCAGCTCCGAAACAGGCAGCGGGATTCGGGCGACGAACGGGATTTGTGCGACGTGTTTTTTCATACCCTCTAGTCTGGCGGGGATTGGTTAACGTGTTCTCACCATTCGTGCGTGAATGACGCATTTTTCGGTGGAACTTCAAGCGTTAACAGAGCGTAATCGACTGTTGTTTCTCGTGCGATAACAGTGCTGCATTGGGGGCTGGGACTGGCGACGGAGGTGCAGCAGTAGCGCGCTCCAAATGCCTCGCAAAACGCCAAAAGGCGCGTCTCCGCGCTGACGCGATCCCCCCTTGTCTGCGCGAAAGAGAATCACCCGACCCGTCTTCGTCCTCGCTCAGGACAAACCGCCACGCCGACCCGTCTGGCCAAACCCGCGCGCATGGCGCTAAAGTCGCTTCTGTTCGATCGACAAGACGCGCGTGAGACACGGCGCGCAAAAGACAGGAGTTGCGAGGCGTCGCCATGATCAAAATCTACCACAACCCCCGATGTTCCAAATCGCGCCAGACGCTCGACATCCTGCGCAAGAGTGGCGCGGAGGTGGAGGTGATCGCCTATCTCGACACCCCGCCGCGCCGTGATGAACTGGCGAAGATCATCGCGCAGGCGGGGGAAACGCCACGTTCGGTCCTGCGCTCGATGCAAAAGGAAGCCGCCGAACAGGGGCTGACACGCGAGAGCACCGATGACGAAATCCTCGATGCCATGATCGCCGCCCCGATCCTGATCAACCGCCCGCTGGTGGTGACACCGAAAGGCGCGCGCCTGTGTCGTCCGCCCGAACGTGTCTATGAAATTCTCGATGTGGAGAAACCCGTCAGCTAGGAGAGGACTACGCGTCGGATGAGACGCAAAATGCCCCGCCAATTGGCAAGGCATGTCTGAAGCTCGTCGAGGGTGTGGGCGTTAGGCCATCGCCTCGGGCTTGCGCCGCAATTTGCGCAGCCCCGCTGGGATCATCAGCGCGGCCAGAAGCAAAGGCGCCGAGGCGGGCAGGGGCACAGGGGAGACCCCCGCGACCACGAGATCCTCGCCCGTGATGGTCATCTCGAAATTGTAGCTGGCCTCGACGGTGCCGTTCTGCGGCAGGGTGTTCCAGGATTCGGTGTCCTGATAGGCCGTGCCGCCGACCGCGCCTGCAACATAGTCGATATAGGAGGCGTCCGAGGGAGGGTTGAGAACCGAGCCGCCATTGAACAGACTGCGATTGGTGTATTGGCCTACCAGCGCGATGTAATTGCCACCTGGCACGGTGGTGGACAGGTAGCTGTCGAGCGCCCAGCTATATGGCGTGTCGTCGTTGAAGGCGATCAGGCCGTCTTCCGAGAAATCTCCGTCATCCTCAAAGAGGTAGACATAGGGGTCGAACGTCTGCCAACCTGAACTATAGGACGGCACGGAAAGTTCCAAACTGCCCGCAGAGGCCGAGAAGTAGTAGGCCGCCATCTGGCTATAGGTATCGGTGCGCGTGCGACGCCAGCCATTGCTGTAATACGTGACCTCGCGCTCCATTTCCGCCACCGATCCCGTGACATCGACGGAAACCGTTACCGCGACCGCATGTGTTGCCGACCCCAGAAGGGCGGCGGCGCTCAATGCCAGTGTTCCGGTCAACCGTTTCATAACGCTACTATCCGTTTTGCGACCCGTGGCGGGCCAGTCAGACCTTGATCCGCGCAACGGGGTGTTGCGCGGCAAGGGGGCATTCAATTGGTTAACAAGTCCCATCGGATTTGGGCGCGATTGTGACGCAGGTGGGGATTAACCAAGAAAATGCACCGTCACTTCACGGGCTGACTCACCGCGATTTGCCCTGTGCCTTCAATTGCGCGATGTGGTCACGCAAGAGGGGCACACGGCGCGGACGGAAGCTCTCATCCGTGCGGCGCGCCTCGACAATCCGATCCGCAATGAACTTGCGAAAGTCGTGGCGCAGACAGCACCACGCGAGGATCATCACGCGATGGTCGAGGTAAACGATCGCAAGCGGGTAGATCCGTCTTTCGCTCCTGCGGCCTTCGGCGTCGCTATAGGAGATATCGAGCGCGGTTTCCGTCCATGTCGCCTCACGCAGCACGGTCATATCGACCTGCGGCACCTCTGGTTCATAGAAGCGATGCACGAGATTGACAGCATGGGCTGCCTGCCGCTGTTGGCGTTCGTTTAGTGTCGCGGTGATCTTTATCAGCGCATCCGCCGCCGCCTCCGAGAGTGCCGCATCCCCGCGCGACTGCACCTCCGACAGACCCATCACCAGTGCCTCGATTTCCAGTTGCGTGAATGTCTGTGGCGGTAGGGCAGGGTCTTCGGTCATGGTGTAACCCACACCCGCTTCCCCTTCGATCCGTGCGCCTGCAGCCCTGAGCGCGTCGATGTCGCGGTAGATCGTGCGCTCGGAGACCTCCATCGCCCCCGCCAGACGTGCAGCGGTCACGGGCGGCGTGAGGCCGCGGATCAAATGGAGCAAGCGAAAGAGGCGGTCGGATTTGGACATGCGGAGATCATCGGCGAAGGCTGCTGACATATTTTGTCAGTAGAACCGTGTCAGTTTGTCCATGTAACGTCAACTTAGGAGATACCCAGATGCTCACCCTTTACCACGCCCCCAATTCCCGCTCGACCCGCATCGTTAGCCTGATCGACGCGATGGACATCCGTGATCATGTCGAGATCGTCACCGTGACCGTTTCGCGTCAGGATGGGTCGGGCGGCAAAGATCCCGCCAACCCGCACCCCGAGGGCAAGGTGCCGCTGCTTGTCACCGAAGAGGGCGAGCAGATCCGCGAAAGCAATGCGATCATGATCTATCTCACCGACCGTTTCGGCACCCACGGCCGCGCAGTTGGCGAGAGTGGACGCGGCACCTACCTGTCGTGGATGACGTGGTATGGCAATGTCTTTGAACCCGTCTACGTGCTTGGGTTTGCGCAGGCCGAGCATCCCGTCTTCACCACGACATGGCGCGGCATTCCCGAGGCGGTCGCGGTGCTACAAGAGGCGCTTTCGGACGGGCGGCCCTTCCTCATGGGCGACGACATGACGGCTGCCGACCTGCTCATTTCCTCGACCTATTTCTGGTTCCGCGACGGCGTGCCCGATGTGCCCGAAATCGCGGCATGGGTGGAACGCTGCGCCGCGCTCGACTGTGTGCAGAAGGCAGCGGCCTTCGATGCGGCGGAATTGGCCAAGCTCACGTAATACGCATGATGGAGGGCGTGGGCCGCGCGCATTCTTCGCTGCAGAATACTCAAAGAAAAGGCCCCGCCAGATAGCGGGGCCTTTCCGTGTCTTGAACCGAATGTCGTCTTACGACTTGGCGAGGTTGCGCAGCACGTAGTGCAGAACGCCGCCGTTTTCGATGTATTCGATCTCAGGCGCCGTATCGATGCGGCAGCGCAGTTTGATCACCTTCTTGGAGCCGTCGCCCATGGTGATTTCCGCGTCCAGCATGTCCTGCGGCTTCACGCTGTCAAGACCCATGATCGTCACTGTCTCGTCGCCCGTAAGGCCGAGCGATTTGCGGTTGTCACCGCCAGTGAATTCGAAGGGAACAACACCCATGCCAACGAGGTTGGAACGGTGGATACGCTCGAAGCTCTCTGCGATCACGGCCTTGACGCCCAGAAGCGCGGTGCCTTTGGCTGCCCAGTCACGCGAGGAGCCCGCGCCATACTGTTCGCCACCAAAGACGACGAGCGGTGTGCCCGCTTCCTGATAGGCCATAGACGCATCGTAAACGGAGGTCTGTTCGCCATCGGGGCCTTTGGTGTAGCCGCCTTCAACGCCATCGAGCATCTCGTTCTTGATGCGGATGTTGGCGAAGGTGCCGCGCATCATGATCTCGTGGTTGCCGCGACGCGAGCCGTAGGAGTTGAACTCGCGCACCGCCACGCCGCGCTCGGTCAGATATTGACCTGCGGGAGTGGTTTGAGCGAAGGAACCTGCGGGGGAGATGTGGTCGGTTGTGACCATATCGCCGAGGATGAGGAGCGGTTTTGCGCCCTCGATGTTCTGGATCGAGCCTTTTTCCGCCCCCATGCCTTGGAAGTAGGGCGGGTTCTGGATGTAGGTCGATTCCGCAGGCCAGTCGTAGGTTTCGCCGCCAGAGACGGAGACGCCCTGCCATTTCTCGTCGCCTTTGAACACATCGGCGTATTTCTTGAGGAAGGCATCGCGCGTCACGGTCTTTTCGACCAGTTCCGCGATTTCGGCATTGGTGGGCCAGATGTCCTTGAGGTAGACGTCATTGCCATCCTTGTCCTGACCGAGCGGCTCGGTTGTCAGGTCGATGTTCATGTCGCCCGCCAGCGCATAGGCCACAACCAGCGGCGGGGAGGCGAGGTAGTTGGCGCGCACGTCGGGGGAGATACGGCCCTCGAAGTTGCGGTTGCCCGACAGAACAGCCGTTGCCACCAGATCACCCTCGGCAATCGCTTCGGACAGTTCGGGCTGGATCGGACCGGAGTTGCCGATACAGGTGGTGCAGCCGTAGCCCACGAGGTTGAAGCCGACGGCGTCCAGATCCTCTTGCAGACCTGCGGCCTCCAGATACTCGGTTACGACCTGAGAACCAGGAGCAAGCGAGGTTTTCACCCAAGGCTTGCGGTTGAGGCCGAGTGCACGTGCTTTGCGTGCTACGAGACCCGCCCCGATCATCACGTAGGGGTTGGAGGTGTTGGTGCAGGATGTGATCGAGGCGATCACGACCTTGCCCGAAGTCATCTCGTAATCCTCGCCCTTCACAGGCACGGATTTCCCCATGTCGCGTTTGAAGGTCTCGGCCATTTCCTTGGCAAATGCGGATTTCGCCTCGGTGAGTGCGAGGTAGTCCTGCGGACGTTTGGGACCGGAGATCGCGGGAACGATAGTGTTCATGTCCAGTTCCAGCGTCGAGGAGTAGATCGGTGCGTAATCTGCACCACGCCAGAAACCGTTTTCCTTGGCGTAGGCTTCGACCAGAGCGATACGGTCCTCGTCGCGACCCGTCTGCTTGAGGTAGCGCAGGGTTTCGTTGTCGATGGGGAAGAAGCCACAGGTCGCGCCGTATTCGGGTGCCATGTTGGCAATCGTTGCACGCTGTGCCAGCGGCAGATGGTCGAGGCCGTCGCCGTAGAATTCGACGAATTTGCCGACAACGCCGTGCTCGCGGAGCATTTCCACGACTTTCAGCACAAGGTCGGTGCCCGTGGTGCCTTCGACCATTTCACCTGTGAGCTTGAAGCCCACAACTTCAGGGATGAGCATGGAGATCGGCTGGCCGAGCATGGCCGCTTCCGCCTCGATGCCGCCCACGCCCCAGCCGAGAACAGCAAGGCCGTTGACCATGGTGGTGTGGCTGTCGGTGCCGACAAGCGTGTCGGGGTAGGCGACTTCTTCGCCGTTCTGATCGGTATCGGTCCAGACGGTCTGTGCGAGATACTCGACGTTCACCTGGTGACAGATGCCCGTGCCCGGGGGCACAACGCGGAAGTTTTCAAATGCGGTCTGACCCCATTTGAGGAACTGGTAGCGCTCCATGTTGCGCTCGTATTCACGGTCGACGTTCATCTGGAACGCACGTGGGTTGCCGAACTCGTCGATCATGACCGAGTGGTCAATCACGAGGTCAACGGGAACCAGCGGGTTGATCTTCTTGGCATCGCCACCGAGCGACTTGATGCCGTCACGCATTGCGGCGAGGTCGACCACGGCGGGAACGCCGGTGAAGTCCTGCATCAGCACGCGGGCAGGGCGGTAGGCCAGCTCGCGGTTGCCTTTACCGCCATTCTTGGCCCATTCGGCAAATGCCTTGATGTCGTCGGTGGAGACGGAGAAACCGTCATCTTCGAAACGAAGGATGTTTTCGAGCACCACTTTGAGCGATGCGGGGAGTTTGGAGAAATCGCCGAAACCGGCTTCCTGCGCGGCAGGAATCGAGTAGTAGGCGATTTTCTTGCCGTTCACGTCGAGCGTGCGGCGGGTTTTTGCGGTGTCTTTACCGACAACAACAGTCATGGGGATGAGCCTCCCTTTTAGGATGAGGGGTTACGCTGGCCCGCTTTTGACGGGTTTTGTGCCCGTATTCAAGAGGGAGAGATGCTTTCGGTATACTTTTGTATGCCGCAAGCGAGATTTTTCGCGAAATGTTAGGGCTATCACCTGCCGATTGCCCAAAAGTGACGCGGCAGCCGCCCGCATCTTGGGCAAGTTTACCGCAAATTAAGTGATTTGTCCCATGGTCGTGAAATTCCGTCGCGCAGGGCCATTGCGAGTGCCCTAACCCCTTCCTTTTGCCGTTGCGGGGCGGGCGATTAGCAGTTCTGAAAGGCCACGCAAATGACCAGTTTACGTTTCATGACACTCGCCGTCGCGGCAGCGGCTCTCCCGTTCACGGTAACGGCTGCTTCGGCTGATGACGCCAACCACTTCGCGCCTCAGATGGAGCTTTTCCTTTCGCTGACAGTGCAAGCGTGGGTGAGCGATGATGTCGCCATCGACGCTATCCGCGCGCAAAATTCCCGCACCGGTGACTTGAGTGAGGCGGAGATCCTCGCGCTCGACAAGAAATGGCGGGCGGCGCAGGTGAGTGATCCCATCATCGCCGATGTCCTCAACAACCCGTTCTCGGACTTCCTGCGCACGCAAAGCGCACAATACGAGGGTGTCGTGACCGAAGTCTTTGTCACCGATGCAAAGGGCCTCAATGTCGCCGCCACCGTTCCAACCTCCGACTACTGGCAGGGTGACGAAGCCAAGCATCAGGAAAGCTTCGGCAAGGGCGCAGGCGCGATCCACATCGGCGGGATGGAAGTGGACGAGTCCACGGGCGTCTACCAAGGGCAGGCGTCCATGACCATCTCGGACCCCGAAACGGGCGACCCGATCGGTGCGATCACTGTCGGTGTATTGCCCGAAATGCTCTGAACCCCCTCAAGTCTCGCTCTTTGCGAAGGAGACTTTGCACAGGGCGATGTGCCTCATCGAGCGGGACCACTTGACTATATGCGGTTGAGTGGTTGTAACGTCTTCTCTCAAAACCTTGATTGGCAGGTGACCCGCCCCACGGCTAGGTAGGTGGGGACCGAAGAGAACAGGAAACCCCGATGAATCGACCGCTCCGCACCGCCGCCCTTGCTGCCGCCGCTTTGCTGTCGCTGGCCGTGTCGTCGCCCGCGCGCGCCGATGACCGTCTTGTCGTGGTGGAGCTTTTCACCTCGCAAGGTTGCTCTTCCTGTCCGCCTGCCGATGCGTTGATGAGCGAGTTGGCCACGGTCGAGGGCGTTCTACCGCTCTCGCTCCATGTCGATTACTGGGATTACATCGGCTGGAAGGACAATTTCGCCCAGCCCGCCTTTACCGACCGCCAGCGCGCCTATGCGCGCGCGGCAGGAAAACGCACCATCTACACGCCGCAAATGATCGTGCAGGGCCGCGATCATGTGGTTGGTTTCAAGCCGATGCTTCTCGCCGACGCCATTGAGCGCCGCCGCAGCGCGATGCTTATGGAACCCGTGACGCTCAGTGCGACCCGTAATGGCGAGACAGTGACAATTGAGGCCCGTGCGACAGGCGATCTGCCACCACACATGATCCTCCAGATTGTCCGCTTCGATGACCACGAGCGGGTCCAGATCGGGCGCGGGGAGAACGCGGGTCGCGTGGTGGATTACACCAATATCGTCACCGACTGGAAGCCCGTCGCCGAATGGGACGGGCGCGCGCCGCTACAGGTTGATGTCGAGGCGGCGGGGGATCTAGATACGGCGGTTTTGCTACAAGCGGCAGGACCTGGCCATATTCTCGCGGCCACCCGCGCCCATTGATCCGCAGGCTCAGGCCCGCTTGGGATCGGTTTCCGCCTTCCACCGTCGATGGATGAAGAAATACTGTTCGGGATGCGCGCGCGCCTGCCGTTCGAGGCTGTCGTTGACTGCCTGCATCATCACTTCGGGATCGCTGTGCGGGATGGGCGGTTCGATTACCAGTTCGTATGTGCCGCGCCGGTCGAGGCGGATACCGTAGGTCGGCACCAAAAGCAGGTCGTATTTCAACGCCATCTCTGCCGCCGAAAGCGCCGTTTTCGCCTTCTTCCCAAAGAAATTCAGCGCCGTGCCTGATCCGAAATGCACATCCGCCAGCATCCCGATCATTCCGCCTTTTTTGAGAAAGCGGATCATGTTTTTCAGGCTGGCGCTGTCTTTTCTGGGAATGATCGGTTGTGAAATCGCCCCGATGATCTTGCGGTAATAGGCGTCGAAGAACGGGTTGGTGAAGGGTTTGTAGATCGCCCCCACGGGAAAGCCGCGCTCGGAGAGAACGGCGCGTGGCACATCGTAATTGCCAAAGTGGCCCGAGACGAAGATCACCCCGCGCTTTTGCGTCATTGCCTGTTCAAGAGCCGAAAGCCCGCCTCCCGTGATCTCAGCCTCACTGGCGCGGGCCTTGAATTCGGAGCCTGAAAAGACCTCGGCAAGTGTGCGGCCCGCATTTTCAGGGACCGCGCGCATGAGGTGCTTGACCTCTGCCTCCGTCAGTTCGGGCATGACCAGAGCGAGGTTCTCGCGCACCCGTTTGTCGTAGCCGGCCAACGGGGAGATCACGCGGGAGGTGACAGAGCCTATGAACCCAAGTCGCTGCTTGTATGGCAGGGATTTGGCAATGCCGATCAACGCGCGCAAGCCGAGGTATTGCGCGTAATCGCGCGCCGTTCCCTCGATATCTCCGCGTTTGATCTTCATCGGGTGCCCGTTTGGTCCTTGTCGATGGGGGTGGCCTGCGACCCGCTTTGCGCAAGTGGCGAGGGTGCGCCCCTTCGGGTTTCGCGGTGCCACACATAAAGCCCCGCGCTGACCACCACAAGGCCGCCAACGACGGTCCAAAGATCGGGAAAGGCGTCGAAAATGACCACGCCCCAGAAGGTTGCCGTGAGCAGGCCAGCGTAGGAGAAGGGCGCGACGACTGAGGCTTCGGCACTCGAATAGGCGCGGATCATCATGAACTGGCCAAGCGAGCCGATCACGGCGACCGCCACCATCAGCGCCACGCTCACCGCATCGAGAGGCACCCAGCGGAAGGGCGCAACGAGCAGCATGACGGCCGTGCCGAACAGGCCCGAATAGAGCAACCCCGTCTGCGGCGGTTCGCTATTGCCGATGAAGCGCGTGATGATGGCATAGCCCGCCAGCGCGCAGGCCGCGATCAGGGGCAGGAGCGCGGCGGGGGAGAATACGCCGGAGCCCGGACGGATGATGATAAGCGCGCCGACGAGGGCCGCGGCGATGCCGAAGGCGCGGCGGGGTCCGACTTTTTCGCCGAGGATCAACGCCGCCCCCAGCGTGATTAAAACTGGCGCGACATCGGCCACGGCGGTGGCTTCGGCCAGACCGATGAATTTCAGCGCATAGAAGAAACTGCCCGCGGCCATGAGCTGGAAGGCCGCGCGCAGCAGTTGCAGGCGCGGGTAGTCGGTACGCAAAAGGCGCGTCATGCGGGGGCCGAAGACGATCATCAGCACGACGATTTGCCCGCCGTAGCGCGCCAGAAGGATCTGGCTGATGTCGACACGCTGACCGAGCAGCTTTGCCATCGCATCCATAAAGGAAAAGGCCGTGACAGACACGACCATGAAAAGGATACCGCGTGCGGTATCGGAGAGGCGGGAAAACCAAATCATGGCACGACGTTAGGGGCGATTGCGAACCCTGTCCATGGCGCGCGTTCGTGCGCCGCGGTGCAACGGGGTGTGCACGATGGCGCGGACGGACGGGAATGTGCTTGCGGCGGGTGTGGCGCACAGGCGGGTAGGGCGCATGGCAAGGTCGCGCCCGCTTCCCGTGATCCGTGCGCAACGGGCTACTCCTCTTCGTCTCCTGCGAGCAGGAAAATTTCGCCTGCACTCTCAAGATCGCGGATGACCGAGACCACGGTGTTTTGCGCCTCTTCGGCCTCCTCGGGCTTCACGTTGCCTAGGGTGTTCATTTCCTCGCGGATACCTTCCGACATGCGTTTGGAGATGTTTGACAGTAGGAAGGAAACGGAGGCCTCGGCATCCCCTTTCGCACCCGCAAGTGCCGTGACGAGAACAGGCTGGTCCACTTCGCGAATAACCTTGGCGGCGTCGCGCGGTGCAAGCCGTTTGGCGATGGTGGCGAAGGTGAAGATGTTCTTGCGCACTTCGGCGGCAAAGTCCCTGTCATCCTGTTCCAGCCCTTCGAGCACCTCCTCGCGGGTATCGGCGGGCGAGAAGTTGAGGATGGCGCCCACGCGTTCGGTGGGGTCAACGGCAAAGGCCTTGGGCGGCTGGCTGTCGAGTTGTCCCGCCACGGAAATGCCGATGCGTTGCACCACGCCAGGGGAGACAGCGGCGGTTTTGGAAATGGCATAGGCCACGCGTCGCGCCCGCTCGCCGGGCAACATGGAAAGGAGCTGGGCCGATTTGCCGACCTTGAGTTTGGACAAAAGCACCGCGCAGACCTCGACGCTTTCACTTTCCAGAATGGGCAAAAGTCGCTCCACCTCGACATCGGCAATCCGCTTCCATGGATCGCCCGTGAGCGAGAACCCCGCCTGTTTGCGCAGTTTCGACGCCGTGTCGGGGGAGATCGTGCCGTCGAGCAGGTTGAGCGCGCCTTCCAGCCCGCCAGGGAAACTCAACCCGATGGCGTCTAGCTCCTCCAGAAATTCCTCGACCACGGCAATCATCGTCTCGCGGTCGATATGGCGCAGGTCGGTCATCTGGCGGGCCAGTTCGACCTGTGTGCGCTCGGAAAAATGGCCGAGGTTCAGTTTGATTTCCTCAGAGGCGAGAATGCGCACGATGACGGCGGCCTTCGCCTTTTTCGACAATTGCGCGGGCATACGGGTGACGGTGCCGATCTCGCCGTCGACCGCCACACCGTCGTTGGGGGCGGGCAGGTCATCAAGTGCGGGCAGCTCCCCGATATCAGGTGGTTGCGGAAGTCCGTCCACGAAAGTCCCTCGTCCTGAAAAGCCGTTGCGGCCTTCAGGTGTAGCGTGGGACTCTTAATGCTTCGTGACCGATCCGCCGATTTTCTGGCGTAATACGCGGATTTTATCCGATGACCTGCTTCACGCAGGCACCAGCCTCCGTATCCCACACGAAACCTTCGGCGCAGGACGCTGCTTCATGCGTGCGGTCGCAGCCCATGGCGAATGCGCTCAAGGGTGTCAGAAGGGCAATGGCAAGGATGATGCGTTTCATAAAAAACTCTCCCGTGGCGGTTGTGCCTACGGGAAAGTCTATCATATTTTGGCGATTTTCGCGAATGCGCCCCCTAAAGGTGCGCGGTTTGGGGCCTATTCCCCGAACACGCGGGCGAAAATCGTGTCGACGTGTTTGGTGTGGTAATCCATGTCGAACTTCTCTTTGATCGCTTCTTCGCCGAGCGCCTTGACCACATCTTCGTCGGCCAGAAGCTGCTCTTGGAAATCGACGCGATCTTCCCAGACCTTAAGCGCGTTGCGCTGCACCATCGAATAGGCGTCTTCGCGCGATACGCCTGCTTGTGTCAGCGCCAGAAGCACGCGCTGGCTCATGACGAGGCCGGGGAATTTGTTCATATTGTCGAGCATGTTGTCGGGGAAGATCAGCATGTTCTCGACCACACCCGCCAGACGGTTGAGCGCGAAATCAAGCGTCACGGTCGCGTCCGGTCCGATGGCGCGTTCGACGGAGGAGTGCGAAATATCACGTTCGTGCCACAGCGCGACATTCTCCATGGCGGGGACCACGGCCATACGCACCAGACGCGCCAGACCCGTGAGGTTTTCGGTCAGCACGGGGTTCTTCTTGTGCGGCATGGCGGAGGAGCCTTTTTGGCCCATGGAGAAAAATTCCGCGCCTTCGAGCACTTCGGTGCGCTGCATGTGGCGGATTTCGATGGCGATGTTTTCCATGGAGGAGGCGATCACACCGAGCACAGCAAAGAACATCGCGTGGCGGTCGCGCGGGATAACCTGCGTGGAGATCGGCTCGGGGCTCAGGCCCAGCTTGGCGCAGACATGCTCTTCCACGCGCGGGTCGATATTGGCGAATGTGCCGACTGCGCCAGAGATGGCACCTGTGGCGATTTCTTCGCGGGCGGCTTGCAGACGCGCCTTGTTGCGGTCCATCTCGGCATAGAAGCGGGCAAAGGTCAGGCCCATGGTGGTGGGTTCTGCGTGAATGCCGTGGGAACGTCCCACGCGCACGGTCATCTTATGCTCCATAGCGCGTTTCTTCAGCGCGGCGAGCACCTTGTCGAGGTCGGCCAGAAGGATATCGGCGGCGCGGACAAGCTGCACGTTGAGGCAGGTGTCAAGAACGTCGGAGCTGGTCATGCCTTGGTGGACGAAACGGGCTTCCTCGGAGCCGACATGCTCGGCGAGGTGGGTGAGGAAGGCAATCACATCGTGCTTGGTGACGGCTTCGATCTCGTCGATGCGGGCCACGTCAAACTCGACGTCCTTGGCTTTCCACACGGCCTCGGCGTTCTCGCGCGGGATCACGCCCAGATCGGCCATCGCGTCACAGGCGTGGGCCTCGATCTCATACCAGATTTTGAACTTGGTGGCGGGTTCCCAGATGTCGACCATCTCTTTGCGGGAATAACGAGGGATCATGGCAGACCTTTCCGTATGGATGCGAGCAGTGTGGTTCTGGCCGCGTCTTTACGCGCGGGGAGGCGAAAGGGCAAGTGTGGGGGCGGGCGCGATTTCCTCGGGGGCCTTGCCCCCTCTGGCCTTTCAGGCCATTCACCCCCAGGATATTTGCAAACAGATGAAGGGGGCGCGGATGCGCGACCTAGTGGCATTCGAGGGCACTTGGGCGATGGAGCGCGAGATCACCGACCATTCAGGCGGGCCTGACGGGCGTTTGACGGGGCGGTGCGTGTTTGCGCCTGAGGCGGGCGGTCTGCGCCTGACAGAGACTGGGGTGCTGGAGATGGCAGGGCTTGCGCCGATGCAGGCGGAGCGGAGTTATTTCTGGCGCGCGCAGGGCGCGGAGATCGCCGTGGATTTTGCCGACGGGCGGTTCTTTCACACCTTCGATCCGCGCGGGGAGGGTGCTGAGGCGGGCCATGACTGCGCGCCTGATCGCTATGATGTCACCTATGATTTCTCGCGTTGGCCCGAGTGGACCGCCACGTGGCGGGTGCGGGGGCCGCGAAAGGATTACACCTCTCTCACACGTTATACGCCTGTATGATCGACGTGCTGCTGCAGTTTGCAAATTGCGGCACTGACTTTGCAGCGGCTTTGCGAATTTGCCCTAAAGAGGGCCGGCAGGGTTGCTATGCTCTTGCCATGCGGGGCGCTTGGTGCAAAAACAGGGCAACTGGATGAATAACTCCGAAAGGGACGAACCGATGGCGATTGCTATGACTGGTAAAGTATTGAGCGAAGCGTTCGGCGCGAACGAAGGGGCCGCATTGCGGGCCAAGCAAGTGGCACTTGTCGTCGCGGGCGTCATGATTCTTGCGATCTCGGCCAAAATCTCCGTGCCGATGTGGCCCGTGCCGATCACCATGGGCACATTCGCCGTGCTGTCGCTCGGTGCCGCTTACGGCCCGCGCCTCGGTTTCGTGACCATCGCGCTCTACATGGCGCTCGGTGCGCTCGGCTTTGACGTTTTTGCAGGCTCTTCGGCAGAGGCCAGCGGCATTGCCTACATGATGGGCGGCACGGGCGGCTACCTCGTGGGCTACGTGCTTGCCACTGTCGCGCTCGGCATGGCTGCTCGCGCAGGTTGGGACCGTTCGCCGCTGAAAATGGCGGGTGCGATGCTGCTCGGTAACGCGATCATCTACGTGCCGGGTTTGGCATGGCTCGCCGTTCTTTACGGTGTGGACAAGCCGATCCTTGCATGGGGCCTGACGCCCTTCCTCATCGGTGACGTGCTGAAGCTGGCGCTGGCTGCCATGCTGCTGCCTGCCGCTTGGAAGTTCGTGGGTAAAGCGCGCGGCTAAGACGCAGCACGTCACGCGACAATCGAATAGAAAGGGCGCCTTGCGGGGCGCCCTTTTTCGTTTGTGGGGTTGTTGTTGCTACTGCGCGTTTTGCGGCAGGCCGTCGGTGATCTCATACCAGTCGCCCTTGTCGGCGCAGAAGATATGCTGGGCCAGACGCACGCCCGTTGGCGCGTCAAACGCGCCCATGGCTACTCCCACCCAGTCGAGATGCGGCGGATCGAAGAAGAGGTGACTGCCACAGGTCGCACAGAACCCGCGCCGCACCTTGGTGGTGTGATACCAGCGCAAAGAGGTGGTGTCGTGAATGGTCAGATAGGATTTGGCCACCTCCACCGACACATCGAAATTGCCCGTCACCTTGCGGCATTGCGAACAGTGGCAGGCCACGGCTTCCTTGGCTGTTTTGGCGGCCTCGAACGTCACTGCACCGCAAAGACATGACCCTTTGAACATGGGGGTTCCTTTCCGAACACTCCGCTCCACTAGGCCACAGGTCACGCCGCTCGCACAAGAGTGCTGCGCATGGGGGAGGGACACGAAAAAGGGCCACGCAATCGCGCGGCCCTTTCCCAAACTTTCGCACCGTTGGACTTAGCAGCTGTAGTAGAGCTTGTATTCCATCGGGTGCGGAGTGTGTTCGTAGGCGTAAACCTCTTCCCACTTGAGATCGCAGTAGCCTTGGATCTGGTCTTTGGTGAACACGTCGCCAGCAAGCAGGAAGTCCATGTCGGCTTCAAGTTCTTCGAGAGCTTCACGCAAGCTCGCGCAGACGGTCGGGATTTCGGCCAGTTCTTCAGGCGGCAGATCGTAGAGGTCCTTGTCGGAGGAGGGACCAGGATCGATCTTGTTCTTGATGCCGTCGAGGCCAGCCATGAGCAGGGCCGCGAAGCACAGGTAGGGGTTTGCGCTCGGATCGGGGAAGCGGGCTTCCACACGTTTCGCCTTGGGGCTTTCGGCCCAAGGAATACGCACACAACCCGAACGGTTACGCGCGGAGTAGGCGCGCAGAACAGGAGCCTCAAAGCCCGGGATCAGGCGTTTGTAGGAGTTCGTGGACGGGTTGGTGAAGGCGTTGAGCGCTTTCGCGTGCTTCAGGATGCCGCCGATGAACCACAGGGCTTCGTCGGAGAGATCGGCATATTTGTCGCCAGCAAAGAGCGGCTTGCCATCTTTCCAAATCGACATGTTCACGTGCATGCCGGTGCCGTTGTCGCCCGCAATGGGTTTCGGCATGAAGGTTGCGGATTTGCCGTAGGCGTGCGCGACGTTGTGGATCACGTACTTGTACTTTTGCAGGTGGTCAGCTTGTTCGGTGAGTGTGCCGAAGATCAGGCCGAGTTCGTGCTGACAGGAAGCAACCTCGTGGTGGTGCTTGTCCACTTTCATGCCCATGTTGGCCATGGTGGTGAGCATTTCACCGCGGATGTCCTGACCGTCGTCGATCGGGTTGACGGGGAAGTAGCCGCCTTTGATGCCCGGACGGTGGCCCGTGTTGCCCATCTCGTATTCCGTGTCGGTGTTCCACGATGCGTCGATTGCGTCGACTTCGTAGGACACTTTGTTCATCTCAACGGAGAAACGAACATCGTCGAAGAGGAAGAATTCCGCTTCGGGACCACAGTAGAAGGCATCACCGATGCCCGAGGATTTGAGGTAGGCTTCGGCGCGCTGCGCACAACCACGGGGGTCGCGGTCGTAGCTTTCGCCTGTGTCAGGCTCAACAACCGTACAATGCACGCAGAGCGTTTTTTCCGCATAGAACGGGTCGAGATAAGCCGAGTCCGGATCGGGGATCAGCTTCATATCGGATTGGTCGATGGATTTCCAACCAGCGATGGAGGAGCCGTCGAACATGAAGCCTTCTTCGAAGAAGTCTTCGTCCACTTCGGTGTGGCGCAATGTTACGTGCTGAAGCTTACCGCGCGGGTCGGTAAAGCGAACGTCGACGTACTGAACGTCTTCGTCTTTCATGGTCTTGAGAACGTCTTTGATGCTCATGGTGACCTGGTCCCTTGTCTTCTAGAGTTACGTGTCTGAAATTGACGAAAGGCGACGTGAAGCCACCCTGCGCCCTCCCTTTAAAGCGCGTCTTCGCCGGACTCGCCCGTTCTGATCCGCATGGCCTGTTCAACGGGCGATACGAAAATCTTGCCATCGCCGATCTTGTCGGTTTTGGCGGCGTTGATGATTGCCTCGATGGCTCCATCAACCTGATCGTCACTCAGGACGACCTCGATCTTTACCTTGGGCAGAAAGTCCACGACGTATTCGGCTCCGCGATAGAGTTCTGTGTGGCCCTTCTGGCGCCCGAACCCCTTCACCTCGACCACCGAAAGACCCTGCACGCCGATGTCTTGGAGTGCTTCTTTCACTTCGTCGAGTTTGAAGGGTTTGATGATCGCTTCGATCTTTTTCATGGATCTTCGACTCCCTTGAGTTCAGTTGCAGACCGTCAGACCACTTCTCATTGAGGGTCACAATCGACTAGGTTGGACGGGCGTAGCGGTGCCCACAGGATTCACGTCAATTGCTTAATATTTGTGCAAAGTGGATTCGTAATGGGCAATATGAAAACTTTATAGGCACAATTCGCATCCGCGCCGATTTGTGCGGGGCGAGGACGCGTCGCGCGAGGGTAAACCGTTGGAACGACTGGAGTGAATGCACATGACCGAATGTCTCACCGCCGCCCAGATGCGCAGCCTTGAACGCGCGGCTATCGAGAGCGGCGCGGTGACGGGGCTCGCGCTGATGGAGCGGGCAGGGCGCGGGGTTGTCGAAGCCATGTTCGCGCAGTGGCCCGAACTGGCGCGCACCGCCCATAGGGCTCTGGTTCTCTGTGGTCCTGGCAACAATGGGGGCGACGGCTTTGTGATCGCCCGCCTGTTGAAAGAGCGCGGCTGGTCGGTGGATGTGATCCTCTATGGCGCCTCTGAGAAGCTCCCGCCAGATGCGCGGACCAATTACGACCGCTGGTGCGACATGGGGGCGGTCACGGAGCGGTCCCTGACGCAAGCGCCTGCAAAAGATACCCGCGACACCCCTCCCGACCTTCTCGTTGACGCCATTTTCGGCACGGGGCTGACCCGCCCGATCCCCGACGCGCTCACGCATCTGCCTGTGCTGCCTGCGCGCGTGGTGGCGGTGGATGTACCTTCGGGCCTGTGCGCGGACAGTGGCAAGCCATTAGGCACGCCGATCAAGGCCGATCTGACCGTGAGTTTTCATGCGCTGAAACTGGGGCATCTGCTTGATCAGGGGCCGTTTTTCTGCGGACGTGCCGTGGTGGCGGGGATCGGTCTGGCACCTTATCCTGCAACCGCTGAGGGCGTGGTCCATGCCGTTGAACCTGATCCCGCCGATCTGGCGAAAGGGGGCGCGGGGCACAAATTCACCCATGGCCATGCGCTTGTGCTGTCTGGCCCGTCAGGGCGCACAGGGGCCGCCCGACTTGCCGCCCGCGCAGCCCTCAGGGTCGGAGCAGGGCTTGTCACCGTCGCCACGCCCCACGATGCTCTGGCGGAGAACGCGGCACAGCTCACCGCCATCATGCTGACGGAGACAGACGCCCCCGAGGCGCTGGCCGAGGTTCTCAAGGACACCCGTATCAATGCGCTCTGCGTCGGTCCTGCTTTCGGGATTGACCGCGCCCGTGATATCCTTCCCGCCGTGCTTGCCGCGCAGCGTCCAACCGTCCTTGATGCCGATGCGCTCACCGCGCTCGCACAGGACGCCGCCCTTTTCGCCATGCTCCACGCGGGATGCGTCCTCACACCCCACGCGGGTGAATTCAAACGTCTTTTCCCCGATATTGCCGCCCAACTCGATGCCCCGCCTGTCACAGGCCCCGCCTATAGTAAGGTCGACGCTGCCCGCGATGCCGGCAGACGAGCGGGATGCACCGTGGTGATGAAAGGCCCCGATACGGTGGTGGCTGCTCCTGATGGCCGTGCCTCGGTCAATGCCACCGTCTATGAGCGCAGCGCGCCTTGGCTGGCGACGGCAGGGGCAGGGGATGTGCTGGCGGGATTGGTCGCGGGGCTGATGGCGCGCGGGCTTGCACCCTATCACGCGGCGGGAACGGCGACCTACTTGCACACGGAAGCCGCGCGCCGCTTCGGACCGGGTCTCATTGCCGAAGACCTGCCCGAAACATTGCCAAACCTGTTCCGCGCGCTTGGGGTTTGATCCTGCGCCGCGGGCCTTGTCATTCGCCCGCAGGGTCTCTCTTGCGATTACTGCATCGCAATCCTGAGCGAAAAGTAAAAGCCGCCTCAATTGAATGGGCGGCTTCTTTGGGTCTTGTCGGTCTTTTGCGCGTCATCGGTTAAACCCGCGCACGTTCGTGGCAGGTGCCCTCACGCGGCGGCTTCGGCGGCCCGAATAGCCGGCACCTCTATATAACGAGCGCCTGACCTGTCTGTGCATTCACCATGACACCATCGGCATAGATCACCTCGGCGCGCTTGAACTTGAGCGCAAAACGGTGTGGCGCGGGGGTGTCAACGTCGAGCAGAGCCCGCATCCCCGAGCGCGTAACCACGCGATCCCCGGGTTCGAGATATTCAACGGGAAGGACGCCATCGGCGGTCACGATTAACGTGCCAGCGGCGATGCCAGCGGAATGGTCGGGAAGAATGTCTTCTATGCGCAACTTGGCGGGGCCTTGCCCGCACGGAGCCTTTCGCTCCGACTTGTTGCTGCGCGCGCCTCTTTGGGTCATTGCGCAAGCTCCTTCTAACACTGCCTCGTTTTCTACCATGAATATGTCAAAAATTCGTTAACGAGAAGGTAATATTTATCCTGCGTGTTTTTCAAAATTTGGACTGGCGCGATTGCAACGCATAGGCTAAATGGACGCCCACGCGGGTGTGGCGAAATTGGTAGACGCACCAGATTTAGGTTCTGGCGCCGCAAGGCGTGGGGGTTCAAGTCCCTCCACCCGCACCATACTTCCAATAAAAACAGAATGTTGCGTTCGGTCGCGCTCACCGCCCGCCAACTTGCCTGCCAAGCTGTCGGTAAAATGACTTTATTGCTTTTGGTTTTGGTCAGGCAGGAGTGCGCTCGGTGTCAAAACGACCGAGGGCAGCGCCTGGAACTCTCGCTCTCCACATTTCTGAATCACAAAACGGCCACTGGCGTTGTGCCGGTGGCCGTTCTGTTTGGATCTTGGAGAGCGTTGGCTACATTAAAATACGAATGCACTGTCGAGTTGTTCGATCGCCGCCACAGCGCTCATTGCAGCCAAAGCTGAACTCTTGGGATTGCTTTTGAGTGCTTCGCCGCGAACTGTGAATTGAAGATCACCGAAATCACCTTCGGCATGTATTTCGTGGATGTTCGAGGTCACATCGGGGTCGGCGATCAGCTCAACTTCAGTATCGTCGAAACCTACTCCCGATAGTGCTACAGCCGCGGCCACATTCGCATTCTTAGGGTATAGCGTAGCTGCTTGTCGTGCGGTTCCAGCAAAATGGACCTGTGGTTTCTCAAGCTTTGTAAGATTGAGTTTTTCCTCGGCGGGCGAGCCCATCCATCCTTTGGGCGGCTTGCGTCCGACATAGCGAACGCGGCGCAATTGGCCGATCCGTGCTGCGCGGAGGCAATCCAACGCACCTATGGCGCCGCTCACAAGTTGAAGTTTCGAAGAGCCCTCCTGTGCCGCTTTGGAAAGAGCATCATATAGAGAGGGGTCAGCAAGAGCGCCGACCGACAATGTGGTCAAACCCGTCCCCGAGCGCAAGATGTCGGCGCCGTGGGCGGCAAGGCCAGAATGGCCCGCGCAGTCGAGCACATGGTCTATCCCTTTCGGTAGTTCGGATGCCGATGAGATGAGCTTGGCGCCGTCGGGCGCATCAGTCTCTTTCAGCCGCGCAGGGCGGAGAATGAGCGCGCCAATTCGATGCCCTCTCTGAGCCAGTTCATGCATTGCGTATTGCGCTATGGCGCCATTGCCAATCAGTGCGATTTCCATGTGATTTTTTTCCTTTCTGGGCGCGGGCGAATCATAAGGGAGAGGCTGGTAGGGCGGGGGATAGGGAGGTGCCCGCACAGAGCTGTCTCCGATGTTGGTTTGTCGTGTTGTTGGCGGTGAAATCAAAATAAATCATTATAAAACAGATACTTGTCGTTTGATTATGAGTGCTCGCTTCATCGTTCTTGTGTCGACAATAGTTACGACTATACTAAATTTAGTTTAGCACGATTGGAGTAACATGCCAAGGAACGCCCCCTCAGATCGCCCCAAGCGAAAGCGCAAAGGCAACACTGTTGCGCTCGTGCAGGAACGTCTTCGATCGATGATTATCGAGTTTGAGTTGCGCCCTGGGGAGCGGCTCAATGAGCAGTATCTATCCAAGTCTCTCAACGTAGGCCGCACGCCGCTGCGTGAAGCGATCAACCGATTGTATGTGGAGCAACTTGTCGAGTTTGAGCCGAACCGAGGCTTTTTCATTCGGCAGGTGAATGTGGACGAAATCGAGGACCTTTTCGAGGCTCGGGGGATTTTGGAGGTCGGGGCCGTGCGGCTTGCTGTGCAGCTTGCGACAGATGCCCAGATCCAAGCCCTAGCCGACCAATGGGACGCTGTGTTGCACGACTATGGAAATGCCAATCCTGATTACCTTGTCGAACAGGATGCAGTGTTTCACGAAAGTTTGGCGGCGCTTTCTGGAAATTCCGCCATCCTCACATTCATGCGCCAGATTAATTCGCGCATTCACTTTGTTCGTTGGGCCGGTTTGCACGGTGACGACCGCCGCCGAACATTTGATGAGCACAAGGTCATTTTGGACGCGATGAAAAAGCGGGACGAAGACCTCGCGGCGAGCGAGATGCTGGCTCATGTCACGCACCGCCGAGGCGGCCTGCGGCGCGCTATCGCTGACGGATTGCTCATGGGGTTGTCGCGATCAGCTGGCGCCCATCGATCACCACACGACGCCAAAGAAGGAAAAAACGATGACGAATGAATCCGTGACGCAACAGACCACAACCGGCGGTGCGATGATCCGTCGTTTGGAGGAGGGTGCGAGCTATTGGCAGCCTGTGCCGGCTAATGGGTTCGTACGTTGTCTTCTTAACAGCGACGAAGTTGGTGCCGAGCATCCGTTCTCGCTTGGAACACAAACGGTGGCGCCTGGTGGCTGTTTTGTACGCACCCACGCACATGACCGCCATGATGAGGTCATCTACTTTCTCGAAGGAACCGGGCGGATCGAGTTGGATGATGCCAAGGTCGTGGAGCGGGCCGAGCCAGGGACCGTTGTGTATGTCGGTCGCAACCGCCGCCACTCCTTTGTGAACGACAGTGACGCTCCGCTGACATTCCTTTGGCTCCTTATGCCTGCCGGTCTTGAGACATTTTTCGAGCGTATCGGTCGACCTCGTGCCGCGGGAGAAGAGCCGCCCGCACCATTTCCGCGTCCGGAAAACGTCGAACAAATTGAGGCAGAAACTGTCTTTGCGGTTCCGACACAAACATCTGAGGAGAATTAATCGATGCGCATTATCGAGGAACGAGATTACCGGACAAAACCGGGCTGCGCGGGCAAATTTGTGAAGCTCTACGAGGAACATGGTCTGCCAATTCAGCGCGAGATGCTTGGCGACTTCTTAGGCTATTTTATCAGTGATGTCGGCGAGCTGAACCGTGTCGTGGCCCTTTGGGCGTATGACAGTCTCGACGAACGCCTGAAACGCCGCGACGCAATGATGGCCGATGCACGCTGGGCGGCCTATCTCGATATGGTGTTGCCGCTCCTTGATCAGCAATCCACACGCCTTCTGCGGCCTGTCTCTTTCTCGCCGATTCAATGACAGAGGGGACGTGCATAATCGGCATCGTCGGATGCGGGATAATAGGTGAATCCTGGGCGAGGGCCTTTTTGGCCAGCAACCATAAAGTTGTCGTTTTTGATCACGCTATCGACGACGAAACACTGGAAAACCGTCTGAATAGCCTTGTTGGCGGCGCAAGTGGGCGTTTTTCCGTGGCACGTGATTTGGCGGGGCTCTCTGAATGTGGGTATGTTCAGGAATCCATTGCTGAAGACCCTGCGAAAAAACGCGCTCTATTTGCCGAGTTAGACCAGATCCTTCCCGAGGAGACGGTCATCGCGAGCTCGACATCTGCTCTATGCATGTCGGACTTGGCCTTTGATCTCGAAGGTCGGTCGCGCTTTGTTGTGGCTCATCCAGCATCTCCACCACACGCACTCCCTGCGGTCGAGATTGTTCCTGCTCCTTTCACCGTCCCTGAAACCATTTCGAGGACTGAAACTTTGCTGCGTGGAATTGGCCAAAGTCCGGTTCGGATCAATCGAGAAATTTCCGGTTTCGCGATGAACCGCCTCCAAGGGGCGTTGTTGTTGGAGATGATCACGTTGATCCGGGATGGCGTGGTCTCGCCAGAGGGCGCAGATACGTTGATCCGCGACGCTTTCGGTATGCGCTGGTCGATCCTCGGCCCACTCGAAGGCGTCCATTTGAATGCTCCGGGCGGAATTGCCGACTACTTCACCCGTTACGCCACCATGTTCGAGGAATTTTGCCCCAAGGATACGTGCTTGGAGGACATCCTCAAACCTGACGTGCTTGAGGCATTGCAACGCTACTGCATCGATCGCAGCCCTCTCGAACAGGCAACTGAAAGCCGAGCTGCGCGCGATCGCGCACTGCTTGGCCTGCGCGCTTGGCGCGAGGAGATCGATCTATGATACGCAGCATAGCAACGGCATTCGTCCGGATTTCGGATGTTATCAATATAGTGGCCAAATTCGCACTCGGCGCTCTTCTGGTCGGCATGACCATGGCCACCTTCGCGCAAGTTCTGGTCAGGTTCGTATTCACCAGCTTCGGCATCACCATTTCGGCGCCGTGGACCGAGGAACTGTCACGCTATGCGATGATCTGGCTCGTTTTTGTCGGTTTGGGCGTAGGGTTTCGTTACGACATGCTGATTTCATTGACCGCCGTCGTCAACAAAGTCAGCGCGCGGATGAGGAATTTCCTCAGATATCTCGCATTTGCCGCATCATTCGGATTCCTCGCACTCATTTTTTCTCTCGGGCTTGAATTTGTCGAATTCGGCCGTATCGAGCGCTCGCCTGCGCTTTCGATTTCCAAAACCTGGGTCTACTGGGCGATGCCCGTAGGTGCATTGATCGGCTGCATTAATATTCTCGCCCGAGTGGCCGATGCCTGGCTTCGGGGAGCAGAAATCAGTTCACCGATTACATCTGACGTACTGGAGGATTGATTTTATGGGTTTCGCACTAATTTCCCTTATCTTGCTTTTTGCTGCGAGCGTGCCGATTGCTCTGGCGCTCGGTCTTGCTCCGGTGCCTGCACTGATGGACCGCAACATGTCTCTTATCGTCATTCCGCAAACGACGTTCGAGGCACTCGACAGCTTTGCTCTAATGGCGTTGCCGTTCTTCATTCTGGCTGGTGCCTTGATGGATCGCGCCAGCATCGCGGACCGACTTGTCGATTTCGCTCATGCACTCGTGAGCTGGTTTCGTGGCGGGCTCGGTGCGGCGGCGGTGCTGTCTACGATGTTCTTCTCGACAGTGTCGGGATCGTCATCTGCGACAGCTGCAGCAATCGGCTCGATCCTCATTCCCAAGATGGAAAAGTCGAAATACCCGCGCCCGTTTGGTGCGGCCATCGTAGCCTCTTCGGCAGAACTGGGCGTTATTTTGCCGCCCTCCGTGCCGATGATCATCTACGGGGTCGTCACAGGCGTCTCCATCACCGATCTGTTCATTGCTGGCATCATCCCGGGTATCATGATCGGCGCGTCGCTCATACTGACGATCACGATCATTGCTTGGTTGCGCGGTTATGGAACTCCCCAGCCCTTCGAGATGCAGCGTTGGCGTGGTGATGTTTGGATGACATTCAAACGTGCACTCCTTTCTCTATGCATGCCAATCATCATCCTTGGCGGGATTTATTTGGGAGTGTTTACAGCGACAGAGGCCGCGGTGGTGGCCGTCGTATTCGCCTTCGTGGTTGGTAAATTCGTCTACCGCACGATTGCTTGGAGCGACCTGCCTGGCATCTTCTCGCGTGCGGCATTGTCCTCGGCTGTAATCCTCGCGATTGTCGGCTTCGCAGCGGTGCTCGCTTATACGCTCGCCCTTTATCAGGCACCTCAGAAGGTTGCAGCGTTGATGCTGTCAATTTCGAGCGATCCGCTGGTGTTCCTGCTGTTGGTTAACATCATGCTGCTGGTCGTTGGCATGTTTATGGAAACCTTCGCCGCGATCATCATTCTTGCCCCCGTGCTTGCACCCGTTGCAGCCGCTCTTGGCATCAGCCCCGTGCATTTCGGGATAGTCATGATCACAAATCTCGCAATCGGCATGGTCACACCACCAGTTGGCGTGAACTTGTTCATCACATGCTCCGTCGCGGGAATTCGTATCGAAGAATTAGTAAAGCCGCTCGCAATTTTCCTTGCGGTTTTGCTGATAAACCTAACGGCGATCACTTACTTGCCGCTGTTTATGTAAATCAGGGAGATAAAAGGAAATACCATGATCCAAATCCGCAATCTTATCACCGGCGCCATACTTGTCGCGGCTGCACCGCTTGCAGCGGAAACTGAGCTTAACATCGCTCACGTACTGGGCGACAGCTCAAGCTATCAGATTGCTTCTGAGCGGCTGGCAGAGTTGGTCAAGGAGCGCACTGATGGCGAAGTCATCATTAACGTCTTCAACCAAGGCGCACTTGGCGGCGAACTGAAGCTGACCCAAGGGCTGCGGACCGGCACCGTAGATCTCGCGTTCATTTCGACAGCATCTCTTGAAAACACGATGCCCGAGATGAAAGTATTCTCGTTGCCCTATCTATTTGCAGACAAAGCAGAAGCCTATGAGCGTCTCGCGTCTGAACCTGGTCAGGATCTGCTGAGTGCTTTCGACAACTACGGCATGATCGGTCTCGGCTGGGGCGCTATCTACGAACGCTCCCTGCCTTCCACCACACCGGTTGAAACGGTTGATGACATGGAAGGTATCAAGGCACGCGTGATCCAGTCTCCTGGCTATGTAAAGAGCTATGAGGCACTCGGCGTGCAGGCGACCCCGCTGGCTTATGGGGAACTGTTCCTCGCGCTGCAAAACGGCATCGTCGACGCAGCAGAACTCGCACCCGACCAAACTGTAGGCGACGGCTTTGCTGACGTGATCAGCGATTACACCCTCACGCGAGTTCACCAACTTCCATCTTTGATGCTGGGTTCCGCTGCATTGAGCGGAAAGCTGAGCGATGAGCAGATGGCGATCGTTCGTGAGGCGGCGAAAGAGGCGCTGGCCGCAGGAATCGAAGCTCACAACGTAGCGACAGATGAAGCTCTTGAGACCATGGCCGAAAGAGGCATCAATATTCATGAGCCCGACCTTGCTCCGTTCATGGAGAAAGCGCGCGAAGCTTGGCCCGACCTGATGTCGGATATCCCGGGTGGCGAGGAATTCGTCCAGCTGTTGTCTGGCAGTGCTGAGTAAATGACCTAGGGGCGAGGCGTATCACGTCTCGCCCCAATCTTCACGACATCCCAATACAAGACGTTACCAATGACAGTTTCTACGCCCGCCAATACACCAGAATGGATGCATGTCGAAGGCGCCCATGACGCCATGCCGGTTCTTCTCGTTTCTGGCCTTGGCGGAACCGCAGCCTTCTGGGAACCCGTGCGTGCACGCCTTGAGGCATCGTGTAGGATTGTTTGTTATGACCAGCCCGGGTGCGGTCTTCGCCCCGCGCCTGAGAACGCGCTTTCCATTGATCAGCTCGCTGAAGACGCCGAGAAGGTTGCGCGCAGGACGTTTGGAGAACGCCCGATTGCGCTGATTGGTCATTCGACAGGGGGAGCGATCGCACAAACCTTTGCGGCGCGTTGGCCTGACAGGGTTTCGAAGCTGGTCCTGAGTGGCACTTGGTTGCGCCCAAACACTTACATGCATGAGCTCTTTGCGTTTCGCTCGGCTCTTTTGCGTGCCGCTCCCGAATTGTCGGCAGGCTGCAACGCTCTTTTGACAAATACCCCTGACGCGATCGAGCCCGATAGCCTTGCGCCACAGTCTATGGACGAGACGCGAATTGCCACAACTCTCGACCGCATTGAGGCACTGATGGCGTTTGAGGGCACTGCGCAACTGAATAGAATTAACTGTGACACGCTCATCCTTGGCGTCGAGGATGATCGTGTGATCCCAGCCGACCGCCAGCGCGATCTCCACGCGGAGCTATCGCACGCGGAGATGACGATTTTTCCCGATGGGGGGCATTTCTACCCCCGCACACAGCCTGAAAGTTTCTCGCAGCGTGTTTCGGTCTGGCTTGGCCTGACAAACGAATAACGCTCCGAGCCTCACTCAAAGAAAGAGAACAATCCTATGGATAAAATTGAGGGCAAGACAGCACTCATAACTGGCGCTGCAAATGGTATCGGTGAAGCATGTGCCACCGCATTTCGTGAAGCAGGGATCCATGTTCGTGGCCTCGATCGTGATTTTTCGAGCGTGGAAGATCCGTCCCTGAATGAAGGCGGAAATAGCTGTCACGAGATCGATATTACCGACGAGGCAGCAATCGCTGCTCATTTTGAGAAATATGGCCCCGTGGACATGGTTGTGAATTGCGCAGGCATTGTCGCGCATGGATCACTTACCGAATGTTCGACCGAAGAATTCCAGCGGACCCTGGAGGTAAATGTAACTGGTTCTTTCCTTGTGACGCGTGCAGCGGTAGCCGCGGCGCTTTCGGATGGTCGTAGTCTTTCAATCGTGAATATTGCATCGGTTATTTCGTCGCTTGCGACGGCTTCCAACCGTTTGGCCTATGCAACGAGTAAAGCGGCCGTTATCGGCATGACAAAATCGGTGGCGTTCGACTATGTGCGCGACAATATCCGCTGCAATGCTGTGTGCCCTGGTACGATTGATACCAAGTCACTACGCCGACGACTTTCGGAGAACAGCGCCCAACTGGGCGGCGAGGAACGCGCCATTGAGCTGTTCAACGAGCGGCAACCCATTGGACGCATGGGGACGCCAGAAGAAATTGCAGAATTGGTTCTGTTCGTGGCAAGTCCTCGCACAGGGTTTATGACGGGCGCAATTGTTACCGCGGATGGTGGGTTCACTCTCTGAGCCGACCGAGGCTTGAACTTCTCGCGCCGAAGTGGCCTGCCGCTTTTGTTGAGAAGTTCACAGGCATCAAACGAGACAAGCTAGTGTAGCGTGTCGCTAAATTGCGGCACGCTGACGTATTCTGCGGCCAGACTCTGTCTATCGGCCCCGAAGGGCATCGCTCCGATGGAGCCCAAGCCGCACATGCACTGACAGCCAAACCGGAACATTTAGGTATGGCTCACCAACGCCCCTCGTGGATCATTCCCGCGCGGGCAGGTTCTCTGTGACAAAGGGGCGGCTTTTCGCGATCCACCACAAGGTCGCGCAGGTCGTGCCGATGATGACTAGCAAAATGCCATAGTTCCGAATTAGGTCGTGCGAATTGGCGGAAACGATCTGCACGGCGGCGGCGCCCATCATGGTGCCGCTGAACTGGATCAATGCGGCCGCTGATCCGGTGTCCTTGTCCTGTTGGTCCAAGAGCAGGTTTGCCCCTGGCACTCGGACAATGATGACCGATAGCGTCACCGCAGCGGCTGTCGCAGCGAAGATCCAAAGCGAGTGGCTCCCAACGGACAGCATCACGATGCCGCCGATGATGATCATGGAGAAACATCCCAGAATGACGGTTTGAACAGGGATGAAGCGGGAAACCCGCAGGTAGATCATCGGGCCGAAGGAGGCGCAGGCCGCGTTGAAGGCAAAGATGAAGCTGAAGGCCTGTTCGGTCATGCCGAAGTCGTCGATGTAGACGTAGGAGGCGATGGCGAGGAAGGACATCAGGCACATCGGCACCATCGAGAATAGCAGGAGAAGATAGGCGAAATTGGGGTTCTTGAGCACCACGCCCAGACGGTTCCACGACTTCAGAAGCGGCGTCGTTGACTTCTCGACGACGGTTTCGTGGTAGAGCGAAACGAGCGCGGCTGCAAAACAGGCAAACAGGGCAAGCACGACAAACAGTGCGTGCCATGACGCGACCTTGAGCAGGAAGGCTCCGAGAACAGGCGCGACCATTGGCGCGATGACGACCAGAGACATCACGGTGGCCATAACCTTTTCGCGCTCCCGCCCGTCAAACAAATCCTTGACGATAGACGTGCCGACGACAGTGATCCCGCCACCTGCGAGCCCTTGGAAAACACGGAAGGTGATGAGGGCTTCGACCGTATTGGACAGGGCGCACAAGAGGCTGGATGCGATGTAGATCGAGAGGGCGGCAAACAGAATGGGCTTGCGCCCCGTCTTTTCGCTCAGCGGTCCCCAGAACAGCATCCCGAGCGCGAAGGTCACCATATAGGCGCCAAGGGTCATGTTGATCATGGCGTGACTGGTCGAAAAGGTGTCCGCCATTTTCGGCAGGGCGGGCAGGTAAAGATCCATGGTCAGGGGAGGAAAAGCGCCAAGAATGATAAGGAGGAACAGAGTTCCGCGTTTGCCCAGTCTCGGCTGCTCGACGTTCATGTCTGGATGTCCTGTTTTGGTGATCTCGCAAAACGATGCGCGTGCCGTAAACAGGCGGCGCGTGCATTATCGCCCCGCGCCATATCGGAAAAGCGCGCGTGACAGTCAATCGCGGTGCACGGGAAAGTGAAGCGCGTACCACGCGTGCATAGCGCACAGGCCCTGATCACGAGAAAACAAACCCGTTTTCATGTGGCTGGAGTGGGATGGCTCATCTGCACCGCCTGTGAGGAAGAATACGGGGGATTTGGAGCTGAAAACCGCCTTTGTGGCCTGTCATTCGGCGGCTGGCGCACGGAATCGCCTTGCAAGCAAAGGCCTCGCTCCTTAGAACGGCGGCTGATTTATATGGGGCGCGCGTTGAGCGTGGCCCTTTGCATACGCAGACGAGACGTAAAAAGGACGCCAAGATGCAGGTCACTGAGACCCTCAACGAAGGTCTGAAGCGCGGCTATCAGATCACCATCCCCGCCGCCGAGCTGGACGAGAAAGTCAACGCCAAGCTCAAAGAGGCCCAGCCCGAAGTCGAGATGAAGGGCTTCCGCAAGGGTAAAGTCCCGATGGCTCTGCTCAAGAAGCAGTTCGGCCCCCGCGTTCTCGGCGAAGCGATGCAGGAAACTGTCGACGCCGCTATGAACGACCATTTCGAGTCGTCGGGCGACAAGCCCGCGCTGCAACCCAATGTGGTCATGCAGGACGGCGAGAACTGGAAAGAGGGCGACGACGTTGTGGTCGACATGACCTATGAAGCGCTGCCCGAGATCCCCGAGGCTGACCTTTCTGGCATCAAGCTCGAAAAGCTCGTTGTGAAGGCTGGCGACACGGAAGTTGACGACGCGCTCAAGAACCTCGCCGAAACCGCGCAGAACTTCGAAGACCGCAAGAAAGGCTCCAAAGCCAAAGATGGCGATCAGGTTGTGATCGACTTCCTCGGCAAGGTTGATGGCGAACCCTTCGAGGGTGGTGCTGCGGAAGATTACCCGCTGGTCATCGGCTCCGGTTCCTTCATCCCCGGCTTCGAGGAGCAACTCGTCGGCGTGAAAGCGGGCGAAGAGAAAAACGTCGAAGTGACCTTCCCCGAGGAATATGGCGCCGCCAACCTCGCGGGTAAAGCTGCCGTTTTCGAATGCACCATCAAAGCCGTCAAAGAGCCCAAAGCGGCCGAGATTGACGACGAGCTGGCCAAGAAATTCGGCGCGGAAGATCTCGCTGGTCTCAAGGCACAGATCGCCGAGCGTCTCGAAAACGAATACGCGGGTGCTTCGCGCGCTGTGATGAAGCGTTCGCTGCTCGACCAACTCGATGGCAAGGTTTCCTTCGACCTGCCGCCTTCGCTTGTCGAGGCGGAAGCCAAGCAGATCGCGCATCAGCTCTACCACGAGGAAAACCCCGAGGATCAGGGCCACGATCACGGCGAGATCGACGTGACCGACGAGCACACCACACTCGCCGAGCGCCGCGTGCGCCTTGGCCTGCTGCTCGCCGACATCGGTCAGAAGCAGGAAATTCAGGTTTCCGACGCCGAGTTCACCCAAGCGGTGATGAACCAAGCGCGCCAGTATCCGGGCCAAGAGCGTGAATTCTTCGAATTCGTTCAGAAAAACGCCCAGATGCGCCAGCAGCTTCAGGCTCCGATCTTTGAAGACAAGGTCGTTGACTGGATTGCCGAGAACGCCGATGTGACGGAAAAAGAGGTCTCCAAAGAGGATCTCGAAAAAGCCGTCGAAGCGCTCGACGACGAATAATTGCCGACAGGGCAGGCCGACCGAGTTCGGCCTTCCCGAAAGGCATCTCGCCAAAGAGCGAGGGACAGTGGCCGCTCCGTTTCAGGGGCGGCCTTCTGATTTAAGGAATCAACGCACAGATGCTCCGCCTTGTTTTCGGGATGCTCCTGCTTGCATCCCCCGCCCATGCCATTTCTCCTGAATGGACGGCACAGAAATGCGCGCTCTATATCAATGCATGGGACATGATGACCGATGGCGGGACGCTTGAGGGGCTCTCGGAGCCGTTCAAGAAGGGCAACAGCGCCTTCATGGCGACGGGCTGCACAACACGCGGGACGGTGTGCCCTGTGAGCGATGCAGAGCGCGCCGTTGCCGATGCCTTATCCTTGATGATGGTGGGAGAAGGGGCGACGGGATCGTTCCTGCCCTTCCACTGCGACGGATAGACCGCGCGGGTCAGCTGCGCAGGCCCGTCTCGTAGAGCAGGCCTTTGCGTTTGGCCTCGTAGTAATAGCCCTTCGCATACCATTTCATCGCCCCGTCGATATCGCCATCGGCCACGATATAGGCCCCGCGCAGGTATTTGCCCGCGTATTTCAGGTTTACATCAGGGTCGAGCAATTCGCTCGCAGGGCCGCGGTGGCCCATGGTGCGTGCGGTCTGCGGCAGGATTTGCAGCAAGCCCCAGTAAGGCCCGTTGCGCGCCCAGGGGCGGTGCGTGCTTTCGCGCACGGCCTGACGATGCACCAACTCGCGCGGGATTTCGTAGTGGTCCGCCCATTTGTTGATGAGCGCGCGCAATTCGGGGGTCTCGTTGGGGAAGAGCGGCGGGTTGTAGCCACGGCGTGACGTCTCGGGGGCTGCACCACAGGCGGCAAGCGCGAGCGGGGCGAGGATGACAAAGCGGCGCGAAATCATGAGGCAGTCTCCAACAGATGCCCCGCAGGTCAACACGCTAGGCCGCGCTTGCCAAGGGGGCAGGGGGCAAGCGGCGGAAAATCGCGCGAGGAGCCGCGAAATTCCCGTGCATCAGGACCCTCGCGTTCCGTGGCACTGGCCATTCGCCTCTTCATTGCAGCTCAAATACTCAAATGTCCTACGCAAAAGAAAAGGCCCCGCCAAATGGCAGGGCCTTTCCAAAATCATCTGAGTGAAGATTACTCTTCGTCGTCGGAAGCCTCTTCGGTCGTCGCCTCAACGGCTTCGGCCAGCTCTTCGTCGTCTTCGGCAGCGGAGCCGATGTCGTCGAACAGTTCGGAGATTTCAAACTCGGCTTGAGCTTCTTCTTCGGCTGCGAGTTCCTGAATGGATTTGCCTTCCGCCTGAAGCTCGGCTTCCTCGGTGGAGCGCGCGATGTTCAGGGTGATGGTGGCTTCCACTTCGGGGTGCAGATGCACACTCACGTCACGCAGGCCAAGTTCTTTGATCGGATCACCGATCACAACCTGTTTGCGCGAGATGGTGTAACCACCCTCGGAAACAACGGCCTCGATGTCACGCGGGGTGACGGAGCCGTAGAGCGAACCCGAATCGGAGGCAGCGCGGATGACGACGAATTTCTCGCCATCGAGCTTTGCGGCCAGCGCATCGGCTTCTTTCTTGGTCTCAAGGTTGCGCGCTTCAAGCTGTGCTTTCTGGGCTTCAAAGGCTTTGATGTTGGCCTCGGAAGCACGCAGAGCTTTCTGCTGCGGCAGGAGATAGTTGCGAGCGTAGCCTTCTTTAACAGAAACGACTTCGCCCATCTGGCCAAGTTTGGCCACGCGTTCGAGCAGGATAACGTCCATGGGTCTGTCTCCTTACTTCACGGCGTAGGGCAGCAGGGCGAGGAAACGGGCGCGTTTGATGGCACGAGCCAATTCACGCTGTTTCTTAGCGGATACTGCGGTGATACGGGAGGGCACGATCTTGCCACGCTCGGAAATGTAGCGCTGCAGAAGACGTGTGTCCTTGTAGTCGATCGCGGGAGCATTGTCGCCAGAGAACGGGCAGACTTTGCGACGGCGGAAAAACGGTTTAGCGGCCATGTGTTCGGTCCTTTCCTAAAAGATCAGTTGCGGCGCGGGCGGCGCTCTTCGCGCTCGTCGCGTTTCTGCATCTGGACGGAGGGGCCTTCCTTGTGCTCGTCGACCTTAATGGTCAGGACGCGCATCACGTCGTCATGCAGACGCATCAGGCGTTCCATTTCCTGCACGGCTGCTGCGGGAGCATCCGAGCGCAGGAAGGCATAGTGGCCCTTGCGGTTCTTGTTGATCTTGTAGGCCATCGTTTTGACGCCCCAGTACTCGCTGTCGACGAGTTTCCCGCCGTTGTCGGCCAGAACGGTGCCAAAGTGTTCGATGAGGCCCTCGGCCTGCGCGTTGGAAAGATCCTGACGCGCGATGAAGGTATGCTCGTATAGCGGCATAGCTACTCCAGTTTTTTCAAGCGCATTTCATAGGTCGGGTCTGACACTCCGCTCCCGACCACGAGAGACTACGCGGTTCATATACATGCGCGGAGATTTGGCCCTTATAAGGGGCGCGGGCGCCCACGCAAGCGAAAAGGCGTCCAAAATGCGCGTTTTTGTCAGAAAAAGTTGAGGTTTCGCGCCGTTTTCGCGGGCAGGGGTGGCGGCAGGTGGTTGACGTTGGGGAAGTGGCGGCATTTCGGCGCGAGATTGCCGCAATTAACCATAATCATGCCGTTTTTCGGTGGGACAAATCCCCAACGGAAGAAGAAGGCGAGAGAGACGATGGCAGATTTGTCGACCAATCCTTTGAGCGCGTCACACCACGGCCTGCGCGACCTCAACGCGCGTTACAGCGCGATCGAGCATGAACGCACGGCGTGGGGATACCGCCTTGTCGCGCGCAATATCGTAGCGCGTGTGGCCCCTTTGCTTGAGCGTCTTGCCCTTGCTGGCGCTGTTGCCTCTGTTGCTGGCATGGCGGGCATGTGGTTCCTTCCCGGATCCAGTCTTGCTGTCGATCTCGTTGGAATCAAAGCACTTATGGGCGTTGCTCTCGGTCTCACGGCGATTGCGCTTTTCCATCTGAGCGCACGCGGTTTGGCCCGTGAGGTGCAAGTCGATCTCGACCGCGAGGAGGTGCGTGTGGTCTGGCGCAACCGCAAGGACCATTTCCAACTGGCCTCGGTCGTGGGATTCGATGAGGTTTCGTCCCTCTACGTGAAACGCTCCATTCTGCCTGCTGGCATAGCGCGTCTGGGATTGCGCTATGACGGTGGGAAACAAACTGTCGCGCTGGTTCGGGGCGGTAATGAAGAGATGCAATTGCTCCGACAGCGTCTGCACTGGGACATCAGGCACGACGCGGCGCAGGCGAGCGCGGATGTGGACGAGGGCGCGGAAGTCGCGCGCGGAGCCATTCGTCACAGGGTTGTCCTGTAGGGGTTTCACCATGCCGCGCTCTGTTATGGGGCGCGGAGACTCACCCGAATGCAAAAAGCCGCGCGTTTTCAATAGCTGCAATCACACGTGCGGGCGGGGCTGCCTTTGTTGCCTTCGTCCGTTGTTCGCCGTTCGGGCGGGCGGATTTTGCGTGCTTGGTGCCTCTGTCACCGCCTTCACGCTCTTGCCCCAAGGTCAGCACCCCTGTAGACCTGATCTCTGACAATTTGATCCAATACGAGACAAAACGAGGGAGCGAGCATGGCGCGCGCGTTTGTATTTCCAGGGCAGGGTGCCCAGACCATCGGCATGGGCAAGGCGCTGGCGGAGGCATATCCTGCCGCCAAGGCGGTCTTTGACGAGGTGGACGAGGCGCTCGGGGAAAGCCTGTCGGGGCTGATCTGGGACGGCGAGATCGAGGCATTGACCCTCACGCAGAACGCGCAGCCCGCGCTGATGGCCACGTCTTTGGCGGCACTTCGTGCGCTGGAGGCAGAAGGCTTTGCCGTGACCGATGCGGCCTATGTGGCGGGGCATTCGCTTGGTGAATATTCGGCGCTGGCAGCGGCGGGATCGCTGACCATTGGCGATACGGCCCGCCTTCTGCGCATTCGCGGCGAGGCGATGCAAAAAGCCGTGCCCGTGGGTGTCGGCGCGATGGCCGCGCTTTTGGGGCTGGATTTCGAGACCGTGACGGAAGTGGCCAAAGAGGCCGCTCAAGGCGAGGTCTGCCAAGCCGCCAATGACAATGATCCGGGGCAGGTTGTGGTCTCGGGCCACAAGGTCGCCGTGGAGCGTGCCGTCGAGATCGCCAAGGAGAAGGGCGCGAAACGCGCGGTGCTTCTGCCCGTGTCCGCACCCTTCCACTGCGCGCTGATGGAACCTGCCGCCAAGGTCATGGCCGATGCGCTGGACGATGTGGACATCAAAGCCCCCGTTGTGCCGTTGGTCGCCAATGTCAAAGCCGCCCCCGTGACCGACCCTGCCACCATCCGTGCGCTTCTGGTCGAGCAGGTGACAGGCTCGGTGCGCTGGCGCGAGAGCGTGGGATACATGGGCGAGAACGGTGTCACGGAAATCTGGGAGATCGGCGCGGGCAAGGCGCTGTCGGGCATGGTGCGCCGCATCAACCGCGAGATCGCCTGTTCCGCCGTGGGCACGCCTGATGATATTGCCAAGCTGAAGGGCTGAGGCGCGGGACACGCGGGGATTTTGCATCCCCGCACCCCAGCAGGATATTGTAAGAACAGATGAAGGGCGCACGGCGTCTGGAGAAGGAACGAGATATGTTTGATTTGACAGGTAAAAATGCGCTTGTAACGGGCGCGTCGGGCGGCATCGGCGGCGCGATTGCCAAGGCGCTGCATGGCGCAGGTGCGACGGTGGGGCTTTCGGGCACGCGGGTCGAGCCGCTTGAGGCGCTGGCTGCGGAACTGGGCGAGCGGGCGCATGTTCTGCCTTGCAACCTCAGCGACAAGGACGCCGTAGAGGCGCTGCCCAAACAGGCGGTCGAGGCCATGGGGTCGGTCGATATTCTGGTCAACAACGCAGGGATCACCCGCGACCAACTGTTCATGCGCATGTCGGACGACGAGTGGGAAAGCGTTCTCAACGTCAACCTCACCTCCACCATGCGCCTGTGCAAGGGCGTGATGCGTGGCATGATGAAGTCCCGCTGGGGCCGCATCGTCAACATCTCCTCCATCGTGGGCGCGACGGGCAATCCCGGTCAGGCCAACTACGCCGCCTCGAAAGCGGGCGTGGTCGGTATGTCGAAATCGCTGGCCTATGAGGTTGCTTCGCGCGGCATCACGGTCAACTGTGTGGCCCCCGGTTTCATCGCCACCGCGATGACCGACAAGCTTACCGACGATCAAAAAGAAAAGATCAACGTGCAGATTCCCGCCGCCCGCATGGGCTCGCCCGAAGAGATCGCCGCAGCGGTGCTTTATCTCGCATCTGCCGAGGCAGGTTACACCACGGGTGCGACCTTGCATGTCAACGGCGGTATGGCCATGCTCTAGGCGCACGCAGCCCCCGCTTCGGGGGGATGTGAAAGGCGCTGTGGATAAGGCCACAAATGATTTGCCCCGCGCTATGATTGTGCTAAAGGGGGCGCAGATTGCCGTGGCGGCCAGTGAGGGTCGCCATGGTTCATGACGGGCGCGAGGGGTTGATTTGGCTCCACTTGTTCCGACATGATAAAGCGGCCCGAGGGCCAAGACCGAAAAAAGTGGGCATCGGGCCCCAAACTGTGAGGAAAGAATATGAGCGACATCGCAGATCGCGTGAAAAAGATCGTTGTCGAGCACCTCGACGTTGAAGAGGACAAAGTGACCGAGTCCGCCTCCTTCATCGACGATCTCGGCGCAGACAGCCTCGACACTGTTGAGCTGGTTATGGCCTTCGAAGAAGAGTTCGGCATCGAGATTCCTGATGACGCAGCCGAGACCATCCAGACGTTCGGCGATGCGGTGAAGTTCATCACCGAAGCGTCCTAAGCGACCTATCCTGAGCGTCCTGAACGGACGGATCATGGAATGATTTAAATCGGCGCTGCCCTTCGGGGTGGCGCCGATTTCATTTTCTGGAGCGCTGTGAGTGTTCAGTGTGCGTTACGTTGCATATTTTGCGTGTGCCTGTGTGGCGGGAATGTAACGGCTAGAACTGAGCTAGCGCACTTTGACGTAACGTCTCTGGCTGTGGGCGGTCGCTCTTCTTGAAGTTGTGCGTTATCGGCCCATTTAAATTCTGAACTTTCATAAGCTCGCAGAAAGCGTTGCCTGACTGGCCATATTTGGTTTTGTCTGGTCCGTTTCCTGTGTGCCAGTTTCGACGGGAAGCAAACGGTGGCTATTCTTCAAAACGGTGATTTTTCCGACGGCCTATCAGGCTGGAGCGTCCAAGGTGGCGGTGAGACCGCGCCCTCCTATGACGAGACGAACGGTTGGGTTGTCTTCGGCTCGGGAGATAATGATGTCACTAACAACGATACGCTGCGGCAAGAGGTTCATCTGACGGAAGGTCAGGAGTATACGCTGACCTTCACTATGGCAGAGATGGGAACGAAAGACGGCGGCTTCGGTCTCAATATTGATCTCATAGAACTGAATGCCGATGGCACGCCCGGCAACCGCATAACTCTGGGCTATGAGAGTGTTTCTAATGACCAAACCAATACGGTCGTTATCACCTTCACCTCTCCCTATGATGGTGCGATCTTGCAGTTTCGGGGCGGTCATGGCTATGGCGGGATGGAATCCGCGCTGATCCTTGATGATATCATGTTGGCCTGTTTTGCGGCGGGCACATTGATCGAAACGCCCGCAGGGTCTGTCCCCGTCGAAACGCTTGGCGAGGGGGATCTCGTGATGACGTTGGATGACGGCCCCCAACCGCTCCGTTGGGCAGGGCAGCGGCAGGTAGAAGCACAGGAGTTGCAGGCCCGCCCGCAGTGGAAGCCCGTGGTGGTGCCCAAGGGGGCCTTTGGTGATGGGCGCCCCATGCAAGATTTGTGGCTGTCACCCAATCACCGCCTTTTGATCCGTGATCCGCGGGTGGAGTTGATGTTCGGAACGTCCGAAGTGTTGGTCGCGGCCAAACATCTGGTGGGGCTCATTGACGGGGTGTGTGTGGCTGAGGACTGCACGGATGTGACCTATTGCCATATCCTCTTTGATCGCCATCAAGTTGTGAACTCTAATGGCGTCCAGAGTGAGAGCTTCCATCCCGCCAAGCGTATGGTGAACGCCATGGAACGCGAGGCGCGTGATGAAATTCTGGCGCTTTTCCCTGAACTTGCGCTGTCGGACGGTGCGCCTGTTGAGGCAGTTGTGCCGTTTGCCCGACCTGTGCTGCGCCGTTTCGAGGCGGTAGCTCTGGCCGCCTGACGCTGAGCGTAGATTGTTCGCGCTGACGTATGCGTCCAGTGTCCTGACAATTGTGACGGGAAGGTCGATTGCCCACCTTCCGGCATGGACGTGATGTCACACGTGCTCGGCCTCTCGCCGCCCATTAGGTCGGCGAAATCTGGGAGATGATCTTCTCGGTTTACGCTCGCCCCTTTCATCGCTGGCGAAGCCCGTGTAATAAGCGTTTAACCAAATCTTAGAGGGGGCAGAACATGCGCCGAGTAGTCGTCACAGGACTGGGAATGGTATCGCCGCTGGCATGCGGTGTGGATGAAACCTGGAGCCGTTTGCTCGCTGGAGAATCGGCCGCGGGCACGATCCAGCGGTTCGATGCGAGCCATCTGGCCACCGATTATGCCTGCGAAGTGCCGCGTGGCGACGGGTCTGACGGGACATTCAACCCTGATGACTGGATGCCCAAGAAAGAGCAGAAGAAGGTCGATGACTTCATCCTTTACGGGATTGCGGCGGCTGAACAGGCGCTGAGTGATGCCGACTGGAAACCCGAGGACGAGGAAGACCGTCTGCGCACGGGTGTTCTGATCGGGTCGGGTATCGGCGGTCTGTCCTCGATTGCGGATACGGCCATTCTGCTCAAGGAAAAGGGCCCGCGTCGCGTGTCGCCCTTCTTCATTCCCGGCTCCCTGATCAACCTGATTTCGGGTCAGGTCTCCATCCAATACGGCTTCAAAGGGCCGAACCATTCGGTTGTGACCGCCTGTTCCACAGGCGCGCACGCCATTGGCGATGCTTCGCGTCTGATCATGCTGGGTGATGCGGATGTGATGGTCGCGGGCGGCGCGGAAGCGGCGATTTGCGAGCTGGGTATTGCGGGCTTCAACGCCTGTAAGGCGCTTTCCACCAAACGTTCTGACGATCCTAAAGCGGCCAGCCGCCCCTATGACGAGGACCGCGACGGTTTCGTGATGGGCGAGGGCGCGGGCATTGTTATTCTGGAAGAATACGAACACGCCAAAGCGCGTGGCGCGAAAATCTATGCCGAGATCGTGGGCTATGGCCTCTCTGGCGACGCCTATCACATCACCGCACCTGCCTCCGATGGCGATGGCGGCTATCGCGCGATGGATGCGGCGATCAAGCGTGCGGGTCTGACCCCTGCCGATATCGACTACATCAACGCGCACGGCACATCGACCATGGCCGACACCATCGAGCTTGGCGCGGTTGAGCGTCTGATGGGCGATGCAGCGTCGAAAGCCACCATGTCGTCCACCAAATCCTCCATCGGGCACCTGCTCGGTGCGGCGGGTGCGGTTGAGGCGATCTTCTGCCTGTTGGCGATCCGTGACCAAGTGGCTCCGCCGACCATCAACCTCGACAACCCTGCCGTTGAGCCGAAACTCGACCTCGCGCCCAATACCAAGCGCGAACGCGAGATCAACGTGGCGCTGTCCAACTCCTTCGGCTTCGGCGGCACCAACGCCTCCCTCGTGATGAAGCGGGTTACTGACTGATGTGGCGCGCCATTGCGTCGAATTTCCTGACGCTGTTTATCGTCATCCTGATTGCGGCGGCGGGTGTCGTCGCATGGGGGCAGAAGCAATACACGGGCGAAGGACCGCTCGCAGAGGCGATCTGCGTGCGGGTGCCTTCCGGCTCCACCATGTATCGCATCTCCCAGCAGCTCGCTGAACAGGGCGCGGTGACGGATGCGCGGATTTTCCGTATCGGCTCTGATTACACCGACAAGACGCAGCAGTTGAAAGCGGGGGCCTTCCTCGTTCCCGAAGGCTCGTCGATGGAAGAGATCGTGGACATCATCACCCGTGGTGGCGCCTCGACCTGTGGCACGGAAGTGGTCTACCGCATCGGCGTGAACCGCACTCAAGTGCAGGTGCGCGAACTTGATCCCGCGACGCAGAGCTATGTTGAAACTGCCGAATTCCTTGTTGGCGGCGAAGAGGAGGTGGAAACACCCGACCGCTTCACGCAGGTGCGCGAACAAAGCGACACCCGCTACCGCGTACTGATCGCCGAAGGCACAACCGTCTGGCGCGTGGTGGAAAGCCTCAAGTCGGTGGACGTGCTGACAGGATCGGTGGAAGCCGACGAAATGCCGCCCGAAGGGATGCTCGCCCCCGACAGCTACGAGGTGCGCGAGGGGACGGATGTGGACGAATTGATCGCCCGCATGGTTGCCGCGCAAGAGGCGCGGATCGCCGAGGTCTGGGCCGAGCGCGACGACGACCTGCCCATCGAGACGCCCGAGGAGATGCTGACGCTTGCGTCCATCATCGAGAAGGAAACGGGCATCGCCGAGGAGCGCCGTCAGGTGGCCTCTGTCTTTGTGAACCGTCTCAATCAGGGAATGCGTCTGCAAACCGACCCGACGGTGATCTATGGCGTGACCAATGGTGTGGGCTATCTGGGACGCGGATTGCGCCAATCCGAGTTGCAATCTGACAGCCCCTATAACACCTACCAGATCACGGGGCTTCCGCCGGGACCGATTGCCAACCCTGGTCTGGAGTCGCTACGTGCTGCCGTTGATCCCGATGATACGCCCTATATCTTCTTCGTGGCGGACGGGACGGGCGGTCACGCCTTTGCCGAGACCTTGGCCGAACACAACGCCAACGTCGCCCGCTGGCGCGAGATCGAGGCGGAACGCGCAAGCGAATAAACCTCTGATAAAATTATGAATAAAGCGCCGCGTGGACACTCTCCGCGCGGCGCTTTTTCTTGGTTCAAATATCCTCGCCGAAGGCGGCCCGATCCTTGCCCGACCCTGAGGGGTTAACAAGCCCTTACCCCCTGCGCACGCCGCACAAACCTTCCTCTTACCAATATGCGCCACAGTGGAACCCATGCTGGAAAGCGTGGGTCGGGTGGCCCGATGCGACGACACCTGAGGGGGTGTGATCGCCTTCGGACACACCCGTGGCGGCCAGACCAAACAGCGGCCAAAGCGGACCGATCCGACGTTTCTCGTGCGGAGACCAACCAATGCATGAGAGGCAGAAATCATGAAAGTGACTTCATCTGTGGGGGATGAGACCAACATCGACGAGACTTTTGACGAGGCTATCGTCGATCAACTCAACTGGGCGATCGAGGATCTCAAGGAGACCATCGAGAACCTGCGTTCGGGCGACAAAGGGGCGGCGAGGGAGATCAAACCCCTGATCGCCGATCTCAAACGCGCTCACGCTCAGGCTATGATCGAAAGGGACCGCATTGAAACAGAACGACGCAAACGCGGGGAACTCCTGCCCGGAGACCTCGACCTCGACGCCTCCCGCGCTCGGATCGTTGATCTCCTGGCTCGCCGAGCAAGGGGAAAGCGAACAGCGCGCGTTTCTTGACGAGTTGGACGAGGGGGCGCTGATGGCGCTCCCTTTCCTCTTTGACGCTTGGGCGCTGGACCACCAGTTGCCGCCCAGCGGCGATTGGCGCACATGGGTGATCATGGGCGGGCGCGGCGCGGGCAAGACGCGGGCGGGTGCCGAATGGGTGCGAACGATGCTTGAGGGATCGAAACCCTTTGAGGCGGGACGGGCCAAGCGCGTGGCCCTCATCGGCGAGACCTACGATCAGGCGCGCGAAGTCATGGTCTTTGGCGACAGCGGCATTCTGGCCTGCTCCCCGCCTGACCGTCGCCCCAAATGGGTGGCCACGCGGCGCGCGCTGGTCTGGCCCAACGGGGCGGAGGCGATGGTGTTTTCAGGCTCGGACGCAGAGGCGCTGCGCGGGCCGCAGTTCGATGCGGCTTGGGTGGACGAGTTGGCCAAGTGGAAAGACCCGCGCGGGGCGTGGGACATGCTGCAATTCGGGCTGCGTCTGGGCGACGATCCCCGCGCGGTTGTGACGACGACCCCGCGCAATGTCGGCATTCTCAAAGAGATCATCGACGCGCCAAGCACGGTGATGACCCATGCGCCGACCGAGGCCAATGCCGCCAACCTCGCGCCGTCCTTCCTGCAAGAGGTCAGGGCGCGTTATGCGGGCACGCGGTTGGGGCGGCAGGAGTTGGACGGTGCGCTTCTCGACGAGGAGGAGGGCGCGCTGTGGTCCATGGCGCAGCTTGAGGCGGGGCGGGTCAGCGAAGTGCCCGATCTTGACCGTATCGTCGTCGCCGTCGATCCGCCCGTGACGGGGCATTCGGCCTCCGACGAATGCGGGATCGTCGTGGTGGGCGCGGTGACGCAAGGCCCGCCGCAGGAGTGGAGGGCCTATGTACTGGAGGACGCCACGGTGAGCGGGGCGGCTCCGATGGTTTGGGCGCGCGCTGCGCTGGAGGCCGCGAGGCGCTGGCAGGCGGAGAAGATCGTCGCTGAGGTCAATCAGGGCGGCGATCTGGTCGAGACGCTCTTGCGCCAGATCGATCCGCTGGCCCCCTATAAATCCGTGCGGGCCACACGCGGCAAATCGGCCCGTGCCGAACCCGTGGCCGCGCTCTATGAACAGGGGCGCGTGGCGCATACGCGCGGCCTTGGCGATCTTGAGGACCAGATGGTGCAGATGTGCGCCCACGGCTATCAGGGCGGCGGCTCGCCCGACCGTCTCGACGCGCTGGTCTGGGCGGTGCATGAGGTGATGATCCTGCCCGCCAGCAACGCGATGGAGCCGCGCATTCGCACATTGGGGTAAAGCAACGGGATCGGAAGCAGGGTTAACGGGTCGCCACGGGAAATCGTGGCGGCCCGTTTTGTTTCGGGCGCGGGGCAGGTGGTCGGGCAGGGGGTGCGCAACACCTCGTCTCGCGGCGGGAATTTGTAAGATATTGTTTAGGCGTGAAAAATAGGGCGGTGTTGCGCCCGACACGGCGCAGCGCACGCCCTCCTTAGAACTTCTTTCACCCTGCCGCTTAGAACTCTCCCCAACGACGCCACGGGCCTTGCCCACCAAGGGCGGTCAATACAGGAGATGACAGACAGATGTTCCATTTTCTCAAGCGCAGCGCAACCGCGCCCGAAGAGGTGAAGGCCTCCGCCACGGGGCCTGTCGTCGCGGCGATGTCGGGTGCAGGGCATGTGGCATGGTCCTCGCGCGATACGGTGACGCTCACCCGCGTGGGCTTTACGGGCAACCCCGTCGGCTACCGCTCGGTCAAGCTCATTGCGGAGGCCGCCAGCGCCCTGCCGCTGGTGATGCAGAATGCCACCGAGCGTTTCGAGATGCACCCGCTTCTGAGCGTGCTGAACCGTCCCAACCCCGCGCAGGGGCGGGTCGAGTTGTTCGAGGCGCTCTATGCGCAGATCCTTCTGTCGGGCAACGGCTATCTTGAGGCCGTAGGCGCGGGAGGCGAGGCACCGCAGGAATTGCACGTGCTGCGCTCGGATCGTATGAGCCTCGTGCCTGGCGCGGATGGCTGGCCCGTGGCCTACGAATATGCGGTCGGCGGGCGCAAGCACCGCTTCGTGATCGAGGAGGGTTTCACGCCGATCTGCCACATCAAGAATTTCCACCCCGCCGACGATCATTATGGTCTTTCACCCCTGCAAGCGGCGGCAACCGCGATTGACGTGCATAACTCTGCCTCGCGCTGGTCGAAGGGGCTGCTCGACAATGCGGCGCGTCCCTCGGGCGCGATTGTCTATCGCGGCGCGGATGGCACGGGCACGATGAGCGCGGATCAATACGATCGCCTCTTGGGCGAGATGGAAAGCCACCACCAAGGCGCACGCAACGCGGGCCGTCCGATGCTCCTCGAAGGGGGGCTGGACTGGAAGCCGATGGGGTTCTCGCCCTCCGACATGGAGTTCCAGAAGACCAAGGAAGCCGCCGCCCGCGAGATCGCGCTGGCCTTCGGCGTGCCGCCGATGCTCGTCGGCATTCCTGGAGATGCGACCTACGCCAACTATCTGGAGGCCAACCGCGCCTTCTACCGTCTGACCGTTCTGCCCTTGGTGGCGAAGGTGACGGGGGCCGTGGGGCATTGGCTCTCGGAGATGGCGGGCGAGGAGATCACGCTCAAACCCGACCTTGATCAAGTCCCCGCACTGGCCGCCGAACGCGACCAGCAATGGAAGCGCGTGGCCGAGGCCGCCTTCCTCACCGACGGGGAGAAACGCGCGATGCTCGGATTGCCGCCGCTGGCGCAGGACACCGACGAAAACGAAGGGAACGCATAAGATGCAGATGGATGCGAACACGGGTCTTGAGCACAAATTCTGCCGCCTTGGCGGGGAGCTGGTGGTCGAGGACGGCGTGAGGATCGAAGGCTACGCCTCGCTCTTCGGCGTCCGGGATACGGGCGGCGACGTGGTGGCCAAGGGGGCCTATGCCCGCTCGCTGGATGCGCTCGCGGCCAAGGGGCGCACGGTGAAGATGCTGTGGCAGCACGACCCGACCCAACCCATCGGGATCTGGGACGAGGTGCGCGAAGACGGGCGCGGTCTCTTCGTCAAGGGGCGGCTGCTCACCGACATCGCCAAGGGCCGCGAGGCGGTCTCTCTCATCGAGGCGGGGGCCATCGACGGTCTGTCGATCGGATACCGCACGGTGAAGGCGCACAAGAATGACACGGGCGCGCGCGTCCTGTCCGAACTGGAGCTTTGGGAAGTGTCGCTCGTGACCTTCCCGATGCTTCCCCAAGCGCGCATTACCGCCGAGGCCAAGGGGGCCGACCCCGTCGAGGCCGAGGCTATCATGCGCGATCTCGCAGACGCCCTGACGGGCGCCCGCAAGCTGCTGGCCAAGGGTGACTAAGGCCGGCGCACTCACCCGCAACACACCAGCAAAACGAAGGATTGTTTGGATGAGCAAAACCGAGACGAAAGCTCGGGTCGGGACCGGTATGCCGGATGCCACGGCCGGGCCGGCCAAAGAGGTGAAGACCGCGCTGGCTGGTTTCATGAGTGATCTCAAGGACTTTCAGTCCGAAATTAAAACAAAGCTTCAAGAACAGGAAGAGCGACTGACCATGCTTGATCGTAAATCGCAAACCATTGGCCGTCCGGCCCTCGCCGCATCTTCGGATGTGGACCTCTCCCACAAAACCGCCCTTGAGACCTATGTGCGCAACGGCGATGACGATGCCCTGCGCGGGCTGGCGCTGGAGGGGAAATCCATGTCCACCGCCGTTAATGGCGATGGCGGCTACCTCGTCGATCCCCAGACCTCCGAGACGATTCAGACGGTGCTGAAATCCACCGCTTCGATCCGCTCGATTGCCAATGTCGTCAACGTGGAGGCGACCTCCTATGACGTGCTGATCGACACGACTGATCTTGGCTCTGGCTGGGTCTCCGAGACGGGCTCCGTTGCCGAGACCGCCACGCCCACCATCGACCGGATCTCCATCCCGCTCTACGAGCTTTCGGCCCTGCCCAAAGCCTCGCAGCGCCTGCTTGATGACGCGGCCTTTGACATCGAGGGCTGGCTCGCCGCGCGTATCGCCGACAAGTTTGCGGGCGCCGAAGCCTCCGCCTTCATCAACGGGGATGGCGTCGACAAACCCACGGGCATTCTCGCCCATGCGCAGGTTGATAACGATGCGTGGACATGGGGCAGCCTGGGCTATGTCGCCACGGGCACGGACGGCGGTTTCGACGCGCTCAACCCCGCTGACGCCATTGTCGAGCTGGTCTATGCGCTCGGTGCGCAATACCGCGCCAACGGCACCTTCGTGATGAATTCCAAGACCGCAGGTCAGGTCCGCAAGCTCAAGGATGCCGATGGCCGCTTCCTGTGGTCGGACGGTCTTGCCGCGGGCGAGCCTGCGCGTTTGATGGGCTATCCCGTGCTGATCGCCGAGGACATGCCCGACATCGCCTCGGACGCCGCCGCCATTGCCTTTGGCGACTTCAACGCGGGCTACACCGTCGCGGAGCGTCCCGATGTGCGTATCCTGCGCGATCCCTTCTCGGCCAAGCCGCACGTTCTCTTCTACGCCACCAAGCGCGTGGGCGGTGACGTGTCCGACTTCGCGGCGATCAAGCTGCTCAAGTTCGGCATCGCCTGATCCGGCCATGACCGCTCCCGTCTGACCCTTGGCGGTCGGGCGGGGGCACAGGATGCGCGGCGATCATGCCGTCCCGTGTTGTCTAGCTGCTCCCCCTCCGTCCGAGCGACACGGGGTCGGCCGCCGCGCATCCCCACCCGCACCACGGTCTGAGGGGACCATATCCGGAGAGAAGCAATGATGTTGATGGAGCAAAGCCAAGTTCCCGTCGCCGCGCTGCCCTTGGATACGTTCAAGGATCATTTGCGCCTCGGCACGGGCTTTGCCGATGACGCGGTGCAGGACGGGGTCATCGAGACCTACCTGCGCGCCGCTATGGCGGCCATTGAGGGGCGCACCGCCAAGGCGCTATTGCAGCGCGACTATGCCTATTCGCTGGGCGCGTGGCGCGATCTGGGGGCGCAGGTGCTGCCCGTGGCCCCCGTGAGCGCGATCACCGCATTTGTGATTGTCGATAGTGCGGGCGGCGAGACCCTGATCGATCCCGCCCGTTACATGCTCGAACAGGACATGCACCGCCCGCGCCTGTGTGCGTCTGGCTTTGTGCTGCCCTCGATCCCTGTGGGTGGCAAGGCGCGGATCGCGTTTGCCGCAGGGTTCGGCGCGACATGGGACGATGTGCCCGCCGATCTGGCGCAGGCTGTTTTCCTGCTCGCCGCGCATTACTACGAATACCGCCACGAGACAGCGACCGACCGTGACGTGATGCCCTTCGGTGTCGCCGCGCTGACCGACCGTTACCGCGACATGCGGCTTTTCGGAGGGCGGGGCCGATGAGCGCGATTACCCGTCTCAACCGCAAACTGGTGCTCGAAGAGGCGCAGCGCACGTCTGATGGCGCGGGCGGCTATGTCGAGACATGGGTGCCTCTGGGCACGCTTTGGGCCAGCGTCGAGGCGCTGTCGGGCTTTGAGGGGTCGCGCGATTTCGTCACCGTCTCCCGCGTGCCAATGCGCATCCATGTGCGTGGCGCCCCCGTGGGATCGCCACGCCGCCCCAAACCCGACCAGCGATTCACCGAAGGCAGTCGCACCTATCGCATTCTCTCGGTCGCCGAGGCGGATGCGCAGGGCCACTACCTGATCTGTCACGCACAAGAAGAGGTGTCATCATGAGCTATGGCGTTTCTCCCGCCCTGCAAACGGCACTCTATCAGGCGTTGAGCGCCGATACGATCCTCGCAAGCCTCGTGGGCACCGCGATTTTCGACGCGCCGCCCACAGGCACCGTGCCCGCACTCTACGTCAGCCTCGGCCCCGAGGATGTCACCGACGCCTCCGACAAGACAGGCCACGGCGCACGCCACGACTTCACCGTGAGCGTGGTTGCCGACGCGGCTGGGTTCCTCACGGCCAAGGATGTGGCAGCGCGGATTTCGGACCTGTTGGTGGATGCCGATCTGACCCTCACGCGCGGCACGCTTGTGGGGCTTTACTTCCTCTCCGCCAAGGCGCGGCGCGTTCAAAACAGCGACGTGCGCAGGATCGATCTGCGGTTCCGTGCACGCGTCGAAGATAACTGATCACACTAGCAAACGGAGCACGACAACATGGTGGCCCAAAACGGAAAAGACCTACTGATCAAGCTGGATATGACTGGCGCAGGTCAGTTTGAAACCATCGCGGGGCTGCGCGCCACGCGGATCTCCTTCAATGCCGAGAGCGTCGATGTAACCTCTTTGGAATCGGGCGGCGGCTGGCGCGAGTTGCTGGGCGGCGCGGGCGTGAAAAGCGCGGAAATCTCCGGCTCTGGTGTTTTCAAGGACGCCAATACCGACGAACGCGCCCGCCAGATTTTCTTTGACGGCGAGGTGCCGAATTTTCAGGTCATCATCCCCGACTTCGGCATCGTCGAGGGGCCGTTCCACATCTCCGCCATCGAATACGCGGGCAGCCATAACGGCGAGGCGACCTATGAGCTGGCGATGGCTTCGGCGGGTCAACTGACCTTCACTGCGGACTGATCGCCATGGCCAACCCGTATCAAGGCGAAGTCGCCCTGACGCTCGACGGTTCGCGCCATGTGCTCAAGCTCACGTTGGGCGCATTGGCCGAACTGGAGGCGGGGCTGGAGGCCGACACGCTGGTGGCGCTCGTGGAGCGTTATGAGGCGGGGCGGTTCTCCTCGGCGGATGTGCTGCGCGTGGTCGTGGCGGGTCTGCGCGGTGGCGGCTGGCGCGGTGGCTATGACGACATTCTGACTGCCGAGATCAAGGGCGGCCCCTTGGAAGCGGCGCGTGTTGGCGCGGAGCTTCTGGCGCGGGCTTTCACGGTGCCTGGATGAGCGGGGAGGGCGCGTCATGGCGGGACTGATGGATGACAGGAACAGCGGCTTTGACTGGCCTGCATTGATGCGGGCGGGGATGCGTGGGCTGGGGCTGAAACCTCAGGAGTTCTGGGCGCTCACGCCCGCCGAATTTCTGCTGATGCTGGGAGCGGGGTCGGGCACGGCACCGATGGGCCGCTCCCGTTTGGACGAACTGGCGCGCGCCTATCCGGATGCCGCCCCTGTGAGAGAGGACAAGAGCGATGGATGACATCAACGGGCTCGATCGTTTCGAGGACCGCGTGGCGCGGATGGAGGAGAGCATCGGCGGCGCGGAGGCGATGGCGGCGGCGTTCAACCAGCAACTCACCCGTTTTCAGGCAACCATTGCCGACACGCAGCGCGAGGTCGGTTCGCTGGAAAGCGCCATGTCGCGCGGTCTCAAACGCGCCATCGACGGGCTTGTGTTCGACGGTGACACGCTGGCCGATGCGCTCAAGGGCGTGGGGCGCTCCATGCTGGACGCCGCCTATAATGCCGCGCTCAAACCCGTCACCAGTCACGCAGGGAGCATTCTCGGCACGGGGCTGGAGGCGGTTATTCAGGGGCTTTTGCCCTTTGGCAACGGCGGGGCCTTCGCCTCGGGCCGTGTGCAGCCCTTCGCCAGTGGTGGCATCGTTTCGCAGGCCACGGCCTTTCCGATGCGCGGCGGCACGGGGCTGATGGGCGAGGCGGGGCCAGAGGCGATCATGCCGCTCACCCGCACCGCAGGTGGCAAGCTCGGCGTGCGGGCAACGGGCGGCACCCAACCCGTCAATATCACCATGAACATCTCCACCCCCGACGTGGAGAGTTTCCGCCGCTCGCACTCCCAGATCGCCGCGCAGATGAGCCGCATCATGGGGCGCGGATCACGCAACCGCTAAGCGTCCCCGCGCGAAGAAACGTTACTTTTCAGGAGGATGACCGATGGGTTTTCATGATGTGAGATTTCCCGCAAACCTGAGTTTCGGCTCTGTAGGCGGGCCAGAGCGCCGCGCCGAAGTGGTCACGCTCGCCAACGGTTTCGAGGAGCGCAACACGCCTTGGGCGCATTCGCGCCGCCGCTATGACGCGGGGCTGGGGATGCGTTCGCTCGACGATCTGGAGGCGCTGATTGCCTTCTTCGAGGCGCGTCAGGGGCAGGTCTACGGCTTCCGTTGGAAGGATTGGTCGGATTACAAATCCTGCCCCGCGTCGAAGGAGATTTCATTCGACGATCAGGTGATTGGCTCGGGCGACGGGGACACCACCGTTTTCCGTCTGCACAAGCGCTACGCCTCGGGCGAGGCCGCCTATCTGCGCCCGATCTACAAACCCGTTTTCGGTACGGTGCGTGTCGGCGTGCAGGGGCAGGAGTTGCAGGAGGGTATCCACTGGTCCATCGCGACCGACACGGGGCTGGTGACATTCGAGACCCCGCCCGAAGAGGGTGTGCAGGTTACGGCGGGTTTCGAGTTCGACGTGCCCGTGCGCTTTGACACCGACCGCATTGCCACTTCCGTGGCCTCGTTTCAGGCGGGGGAAGCCCCCAATGTGCCAGTCGTGGAGGTGCGGGTCTGATGTCGACGCCAAGCGAGTTTTTCCCCGCCGACCTGCGCGACCATCTTGAAAGCGGCAACACAACGCTTTGCCACGCATGGGCGGTCACGCGGGCTGACGGGACGACCTACGGGTTCACCGATCACGACCTTGATCTGACGTTCGAGGGGATCACCTTCAAGGCCGATACGGGCCTCACGGCGCTGGCGCTGGAGCAGACCACGGGCCTGTCGGTGGACAATACCGAAAGCCTCGGCGCGCTGTCCTCGGCGGCGGTGCGCGAGGCGGATATCGAGGCGGGCCGTTTCGACGGGGCGCGGGTCAGGGCGTGGCTGGTGAACTGGCGCGATCCCGACCAGCGTGTGCTGCAATTCAACGGCACATTCGGCGAGATCACCCGCGGGGCGGGGGGCTTTCGCGCGGAGTTGCGCGGGCTGACCGAGATGCTCAACCAGCCGCAGGGGCGGGTCTATCATTCGGCCTGTTCGGCGGTTCTGGGCGACGGGCGGTGCACGGTCGATCTCGATGCTCCGGGCCTGTCCGTCAGGGTGGCGGTTGAGGAGGTCGAGGAGGCGCGGGTTTTCCGCTTCACTGGTCTCACGGGATTTGACGACCGCTGGTTCGAGCGCGGGCGCTTCGTCGTGGAGACGGGGGCGGCGGCGGGTCTGGTCGGACTGGTCAAGAACGACCGCCTGACGGGCGTGGCACGCACCGTCGAATTGTGGACGCCGCTGCGCGCGGAGGTGGCCACGGGGGATCGGGTGCGTATCGAGGCGGGCTGCGACAAGCGCAGCGAGACATGTCGATTGAAGTTCAACAATTTCAACAACTTTCGCGGCTTTCCTCATGTTCCGGGTGAGGATTGGCTCGCCGCCTATCCCGCGTCCAGCGATGCCAATGACGGCGGGAGTCTGTGATGGATGTGACCGCTAAAACGCGCGTAACAGGTGCGGAAATTGTCGCCTGCGCACGCGGCTGGATCGGCACGCCCTTCCGCCATCAGGCGGCGGTGCGCGGTGCGGGCTGCGACTGTCTGGGACTGGTGCGCGGGGTCTGGCGCGAGCTGTGTGGAACGGTGCCTTTTCCCGTGCCCGCCTATACGCCCGACTGGTCAGAGCCGCAGCGCGAGGAGCGCCTGTGGACGGCTGCCAGCCGCCTGATGCGACCCAAGGCGCGGGCGGAGATTGCGGCGGGTGACGTGGTGCTGTTCCGTATGCGTGAAGGCTCGGTCGCCAAACATCTGGGCATCATCGGCGCGTGCGGTGACGCGCCCACATTCATTCATGCCTACGCGGCGCACGGGGTGGTCGAAAGCCCGCTTGGCGCCCCGTGGCAAAGGCGCATCGTCGCCTGTTTTGCTTATCCGTTCACGGGAGGTCACTGATGGCGACTATTCTTCTTTCAGCAGCAGGGGCCGCCGCAGGAGCTTCAATCGGCGGCGGGGTTCTGGGCCTGTCCTCGGTGGTCATCGGACGCGCGATCGGCGCGACCATCGGCCAGACGATTGACCAGCGCCTTATGGGCGCGGGATCGCAGGCCGTGGAGACAGGGCGCGTGGATCGCTTCCGCCTGACGGGGGCGTCTGAGGGCGCGGCGATTGCGCAGGTCTACGGACGGATGCGCGTGGGCGGGCAGGTCATCTGGGCCACCCGTTTCAACGAGACGCGCACCACCACGGGCGGGGGCGGCAAAGGGGCTGCAGCCACGCCGAGCGTGACGCAATACAGCTACTCGGTCTCGCTGGCCATTGCGCTGTGCGAGGGGGAGATCACGCGGGTCGGACGCCTCTGGGCCGATGGTCAGGAGATCAGCCCCGCCGACATCAACATGCGCGTCTACACGGGCGGCGAGGACCAGCTTCCCGATCCGAAAATCGAGGCGGTGGAAGGGGTTGGCAATGCGCCCGCCTATCGCGGGATTGCCTATGTGGTGATCGAGGATCTCAACCTTGCGCCCTATGGCAACCGCGTGCCGCAGTTCACCTTCGAGGTGGTGCGCCCCGACCAGCCGCAGGGCAAAACCCCCGCCGCGCTCCCGCAGGGGCCGCAAGGCGTGGTCGAAGCGCAGGCGGCTCAAGGGGCCGAACAGACCGACCTCAACCACATCGTGCGCGGGGTGTCGATGATCCCTGGCACGGGGGAATATGCGCTGGCCACCACGCCCGTCTATTTCGAGGGGCCGCTGGGTGAGGCGGAGGCGACCAACGTGCATTCCGCCTCGGGCGAGACCAACTTCGCCACGGCGCTTGATGACCTCTTGGGCGAATTGCCCGCCGCAAAGGCGACTTCGCTGGTGGTCTCGTGGTTTGGAGGCGATCTGCGTTGCGGCACCTGCGAGATCCAGCCCAAGGTGGAGCAATCCGAGAAGGACGGCGCGGCGATGCCGTGGACTGTCTCTGGCCTGACCCGCGCCACGGCGGCTGTCCTGCCACGCGACGAAGGTGACCGTGTGATCTACGGCGGCACCCCCACCGACCAATCGGTGATCGAGGCGATCACGGCGCTCAATGACGCGGGCCGCGAGGTGATGTTCTATCCGTTCATCCTGATGGACCAGATGGGCGACAACACGCTGCCCGATCCTTGGACGGGCGGGGTGGGGCAACCGCACCTGCCGTGGCGCGGGCGGATCACGCTCTCGGTTGCGCCAGATCAGGCGGGCAGCCCCAACGGCACCGCCGCCGCCGATGCGGAGGTAGCGGCTTTCTTCGGCTCGGCGCAGATCTCCGACTTCGTCCCCAATGGCGACAGGGTGGATTATGTCGGGCCGTCAGAGAACTCTTACCGCCGCATGATCCTGCACAACGCGCATCTGTGCGCCTTGGCGGGTGGTGTGCATAGTTTCTGCATCGGCTCGGAAATGCGCTCGCTCACCACGATCCAAGGGGCAAGCGGCTTTCCCGCCGTGGACCAGTTGATCCAGCTTGCCGCCGATGTGCGCGCCATCCTCGGACCAGACGTGAAAATCGGCTATGCCGCCGACTGGTCGGAATATTTCGGCTACCAGTTCCAAGGCAATCTCTACTACCACCTCGATCCGCTCTGGGCCGATCCCAACATCGATTTCATCGGGATCGACAATTACATGCCGATTTCCGACTGGCGCGATGGCGAGGACCATGCCGATGCCGCGTGGGGGTCGATCTACAACCTCGACTACCTCAAGGCCAATATCGAAGGCGGCGAGGGATACGACTGGTATTACGCCCATCCCGAACACGAGGCGGCGCAAATCCGCACGCCGATCCGTGACGGGCTGCACGGTGAGGACTGGATATGGCGCTACAAGGACATTCGCAACTGGTGGGAGAACGACCACCACGAGCGCATAAACGGCGTGCGGATCGAGACGCCGACCGCGTGGGAGCCGCGCATGAAGCCCGTGTGGTTCACCGAGCTTGGCTGCGCGGCTATCGACAAGGGGACCAATGAACCCAACAAATTCCTTGATCCCAAGTCATCCGAAAGCGACATGCCGAAGTTCTCCAACGGGCGGCGTGATGATTTCATCATGCTGCAATATCTGCGGGCGCAATCGGCCTATTGGACCGATCCCGCGAATAACCCCGTCTCGGATGTCTATGGCGGGCCGATGATTGATATGGACCGCGCCCATGTCTGGGCGTGGGATGCGCGGCCTTATCCAGCCTTTCCCAATGCCACCTCGGTGTGGTCGGACGGGGGCAATTACGTCAAGGGCCACTGGCTCAACGGGCGGGCGGGCAACCGGTCGCTGGCCGATGTGGTGCGCGAGATCTGCCGCCGCTCTGGTGTCACGGAGGTGGACACGTCGCAGCTCTGGGGCGTCTTGCGCGGTTATTCACTGGCCGAGGTCGGCACGGCGCGGGCAGCGCTCCAACCCCTGATGCTGGCCTACGGGTTTGACGCCATCGAGCGCGACGGGAAGCTCATTTTCCGCAGCCGTGATGGCAAGGTGTCCAAGGCGCTCGAAGAGCCGCAACTGGCGCAGCTTGACGAGATGGAAGGCGTGATTGAGCGCACCCGCGCGCCCGATGCAGAGATCGCGGGGCGGGTGGGGCTGAGCTTTGTCGAGGCGGATGGCTCATTCGCCGTGCGCACCGAAGAGGCGGTCTATCCCGACGAGGAAACCCGCGCGGTGGCCGTGACCGAGTTGGGTCTTGCGCTCACCCGCGCCGAAGGCAGGCAGGTGGTGGAACGCTGGCTGGCGCAATCGCGTGCCGCCCGTGACACCGCGCGTTTTGCCCTGCCGCCCTCGCTCGGCGCGCTGGGTGCGGGGGATCTGGTCGAACTGCCCGAAGAGGGGGGAAAGGCGCTCTACCGCATTGACCATTCGCTTCTGGGCGCTGCGCGACAGGTGGAAGCGGTGCGCGTGGATGCCTCCGCGCTGGAGCCATCGGATGCGACAGAGGAGATCATCTCGCAACGGCCCTTTGCCGCCGCTGTGCCCGTTCTGCCCGTCTTTCTCGACCTGCCGCTTTTGCGCGAGGATCAGGGGCCGCACGCGCCCTTTGTGGGGGCGGTGGCAACCCCGTGGTCTGGATCGGCGGCGGTCTATTCCTCGGCGGAAGATGCAGGCTATGCGCTCAACACGCTCTTGCCCTATTGGGCGACGATGGGCGTGACCGAGACGCCGTTGAACGCGGCCACATCAGCGCTTTGGGATCGCGGTGCACCGCTGCGGGTGCGGCTGGCGCGTGGGTCGCTGGAGAGTGCGAGTGAGGAGGCGGTGCTGAACGGGGCCAATGCCTTGGCCATCGGCGACGGGACGAGCGGCAACTGGGAGGTGTTCCAGTTCGCCAATGCCACGCTGGTGGGCGCAGACACCTACGAGATCACCCAGCGGCTGCGCGGGCAGGCGGGGACGGACGGGCTGGGGCCGAACGGCGATATGGCGCCCGCGTGGCCCTCGGGCTCTACCGTGGTGCTGCTCGACGATGCGCTGCGCCAGATCGACATCGCGGCCTCGGCCCGCGGGCTGGCGCGTCACTACCGCATCGGCCCCGCGCAACGCCCCTATGACGATCCGTCCTACAAGCACCGCGTGGAGGCGTTTGAGGGGATCGGGCTGCGCCCGCTTTCACCCGCACACCTGCGTGCCACGTCGCAATCGGGCGGTGATCTCGCGGTGACATGGGTGCGCCGCACGCGGGAGGGGGGCGACAGTTGGCAGTCGCTCGAAGTGCCGCTCGCAGAGGCGCAGGAAGCCTATCTCCTGCGCGTGCGCAAGGGCGGGGTGATCCTGCGCGAAACCACCACCATCGCGCCCGAATGGAGCTACACCGCCGCGCAAATGACATCGGATGGCGCAACCGCGCCGTTCACCATCGAAGTCGCCCAATTGTCCGACAGCTTCGGACCGGGCCTGTTCACAAGGATTGAGATCAATGCCTGATACAACCCGTTTTTCCCTGCCGCTTCTCGCGCCTGCACAGGCCCAGAAACACGTCACCGTCAACGAGGCGCTCGCGCGTCTGGACGCTTTGGTGCAACTGGCGCTCAAATCGGTGACGACCACCACCCCGCCGCTCACCCCCGCCGAGGGCGATGCCTATGGCGTGCCTGCGGGCGCGGTGAATGATTGGGCGGGGCACGAGGGGCAGATCGCCATCTTTGTCAACGCGGGCTGGGCCTTTGTTCCCGCGACGCAAGGGATGCGTGCCTATGTGGAGGATCAGGGCGCTTGGGCGGTCTTTGACGGTGGCCAGTGGATAGGCGGGATGCTCACGCTTTCGCCCCATGGCGCGGGCATGGTGGCGCAGGCCATCGAGATCGACCACGCGGTGACGGCGGGGGCGTCCTCCACCGTCGCACTGGCCTTGCCCGCTCAATCATTGGTCTTTGCCGTCACGGGCCGCGTCACCGCCGATATAACGGGCACGGCCACGGGCTTCTCGCTGGGCGTGGGGGGATCGGCCAACCGATATGGGTCGGGGCTGTCCTTGATGCAGGGGGCGTGGCTGCGCGGGATCACGGGGACGCCTGTGACCTATTACGGGGCCGAAGACCTGATCCTCACGGCGGAGGGGGGCAGTTTCACGGGCGGGGAAATCCGCCTTGTGATCCACGCCATGCAATTCGCATTACCTACCGAATAGGCGTCAAAACTAGGTATCAAAGCCGCAGGCGACCCCATAGCTGTGCCCGCTCACCCGCGGGCGCAGCCGATGCACTTGGGCGCGGCGGGGTCGCTCTCCAGACGGGCCGCTGCGATCTCCTCGCCGCAGTCCACGCAATAGCCGTATTCGCCCGCCTCCAGCCGCTCCAGCGCCGCCAGTAGCCGCTGCCGCTCTATCGCGCGGCCGCGTTCCTGTGCTTGCGCCATGGCCTGCGATTGCAGGGCGTCCATGCGGCTCAAGCGTCCCACAGATTGCTGATCAAGCGTGACCGTCTGCGTCCCCGACTTGCCGCGCGTGTCGGCCCGATCGAGCGCTTCCAGCCGCGCCATCAACAGCGCCCGTGTGTCCTCATTGCGCATCATTCCCGCTCCGAATATCTGATGTCACAGACTTGCGTTTTGGGAAACCAGCCTATCTATAGTAGAACCCTGCGCAAAGGGAATTTCGCCAAAGGACACACAATGGCCAAAACCAATCCACGCATTTCGCAGGTTGATCCTGTCTGGTCCCGTATCGTGACGGAGGCTCACGCCGCCGTTGCCGACGAGCCGCTTCTGGGTGGGATGGTGCATGGCTGTATCCTTCATCACGACTCGCTGGCGGGGGCTTTGGCCTATCGCATTGCGCAGAAACTGGCCTCGCCCGAGATGACCGAACAGCTCATCCGTGAGATCGCGGACAGGGCCTATCGGGAGTCGCCCGAACTGGTCGATGCCGCGCGTGCCGACCTTGCCGCCGTGTTCGAGCGCGACCCCGCGTGCCACGAATACATCCAGCCGCTGCTCTACTTCAAAGGCTTCCACGCCATTCAGGCGCACCGCGTTTCGCACTGGCTTTACAAGCAGGGGCGCAAGCACCTGTCCTATTACATTCAGATGCGTGTCTCGGAGCTGTTCTCCATCGACATCCACCCTGCCTGTCGCATCGGGAAAGGGATTTTCCTCGACCATGCCCACAGCCTCGTCTTTGGCGAGACGGCGGTGATTGGCGACAATTGCTCGATCCTCCACGATGTGACGCTCGGCGGCACGGGGAAGGAAGAGGAGGACCGTCATCCGAAGATCGGCAATGGCGTGTTAATCGGGGCAGGGGCCAAGGTGCTCGGCAATATCACCATCGGTTGCTGCTCGCGCGTGGCGGCGGGCTCGGTCGTGCTGTCGGATGTGCCGCCCGCAACCACCGTTGCGGGTGTGCCCGCGAAGGTCGTGGGCGAGGCGGGATGTTCGCAGCCGTCCGTGTCGATGAACCAGTTGATTGGTGCACGCAGCGGTAAGGATGAATAACCCCGCGCGATCCTGCGATTTGTAGAATTTGGACAAAAAGACGCCCCGCAAGTTGGACTTGCGGGGCGTTTTCATTCGATGAGTGCAAGTTTTTCGCGGCGCTTAGGCCAGCATTGCAACCGGATTTTCGAGGTTCTCCACGATGGCCTTGAGCAGGTTTGCACCCACGGCTCCGTCGATCACGCGGTGATCCACGGACATGGTCATCGACATCACTGTGGCCACTTTCAACTCGCCGTCCTCACCCACAACAGGCGTCGGTTTGCCTGCGCCAACGGCGAGGATACCTGCGTGCGGCGGGTTCACGATGGCGTCGAAATTGTCGATGCCGAACATGCCGAGGTTGGAGATTGCGAAGGTGCCGCCCTGATACTCATGCGGTGCGAGTTTGCGCTCGCGGGCACGGGAGGCGAGATCTTTCATCTCCTTGGAGAGAGCCGAGAGCGACTTCATATCCGCGTCTTGCAACACGGGGGTGAAGAGACCGCCTTCGATGGCCACGGCAACCGCGACATCGGAAGGTTTGAGTTGCAGCACACGGTCGCCCGCCCAGACCGCATTGGCCTCGGGAACTTCTTGCAGCGCGTTGGCCACGGCCTTGATGATGAAGTCGTTGACCGAGAGTTTCACACCCTTGGCTTCCAGCTGCTTGTTGAGCTGGCTGCGGAACTTCAAAAGCGCGTCGAGGTTCACATCGCGGCGCAGGTAGAAGTGCGGGATGGTCTGCTTGGCCTCGGAAAGACGTGCGGCAATGGTCTTGCGCATTCCGTCGAGTTTGACCTCGGTGTAGTCGCGGCCTTCGTACATCTTGGCCACCGCATCGGCGGAGGGGCCAGAGGGGGCGGCGGCTGCGGCAGGGGCTGCTGCTGCGGGGGCTGCGTCGGACTTCGGCGCGGCCTTGGCGTTTTCCACGTCGGCTTTGACGATACGACCCTTGGGACCGGAGCCCTTGATCGTGGTGAGATCAACGCCGTTTTGCGCGGCGATGCGACGGGCCAGCGGGGAGGCGAAGATGCGCTCGCCATCCTTCACAGGTGCGGCAGGGGCAGGGGCCACGGCGCCCGATGCAGCGGGAGCCGCCTCGGGTTTGGTTTGTGCCTCTTTGGGAGCCTCGGCCTCGGCAGCGGGGGCAGATGCGCCCGCCGCGTCGTCAATGGCGGAGGCGTCTTCGCCCTCTTCGAGCAGCACGGCGATCGGGTCGTTGACCTTCACACCTTCGGTGCCGTCAGCCACGAGGATCTTGCCGATCACACCTTCGTCCACGGCTTCGAATTCCATCGTTGCCTTGTCGGTCTCGATCTCGGCGATGATGTCGCCAGAGGCCACGGTGTCGCCTTCCTTGACCAGCCATTTGGCCAGCGTGCCTTCCTCCATTGTCGGAGAAAGAGCGGGCATAAGTAGTTGAATAGCCATGATTTTCTCCTTAGCGGTAGGTGACTTCTTTACAGGCGGCGACCACTTCGTCGGTGGTGATCAGCGCGTGCTTTTCGAGGTTGGCTGCGTAGGGCATGGGCACATCCTTGCCCGTGCAGTTGATCACCGGCGCGTCGAGATAGTCGAAGGCGCGTTGCATGATCGTGGCCGAGAGATGGTTGCCGATGGAGGCCACGGGCCAACCCTCTTCGACCGTCACGCAGCGGTTGGTTTTCATCACCGACGCCAGCACCGTGTCGTAGTCGATGGGGCGCAGGGTGCGTAGGTCGATGACTTCCGCGGAGATGCCCTCTTCGGCCAGCTTGTCGGCGGCTTCCAAGGCGTAGGTCATGCCGATGCCGAAGGAAACGATGGTCACGTCCGAACCTTCGCGCCAGATGCGGGCCTTCCCGAAAGGAATGGTGAAATCATCAAGAACGGGCACGTCGAAGGACTTGCCGTAGAGGATTTCGTTTTCGAGGAAGATCACGGGGTTGTTGTCGCGGATCGCGGACTTCATCAGGCCCTTCGCGTCAGCGGCGGAGTAGGGCATGACGACCTTGAGACCAGGCACCTGTGCATACCATGCGGCGTAGTCCTGAGAGTGCTGCGCGCCCACGCGGGCGGCGGCACCGTTGGGGCCACGGAAGACCATCGGTGCGCCCATCTGGCCGCCCGACATATAGAGGGTCTTGGCGGCGGAGTTGATGATCTGGTCCATCGCCTGCATGGCGAAGTTGAAGGTCATGAACTCGACGATGGGGCGCAGACCTGCAAAGGCGGCACCCGTTGCGATACCGGCAAAGCCGTGCTCGGTGATCGGCGTGTCGATGATACGTTTCGCGCCGAACTCGTCGAGAAGTCCCTGCGACACTTTGTAGGCGCCCTGATACTCGGCGACTTCCTCGCCCATGAGCAGAACGGCCTCGTCGCGGCGCATTTCTTCGGCCATGGCGTCGCGGATCGCTTCGCGCACGGTCTGTTGCTTCATCTCGGTGCCCTCGGGGTAGTCGGGGGCGACATTGGCCACGGGCACGGGAGCGGCGGGCGCAGAAGGCGCAGGCGCGGGCGTGTCGGCAGCAGGCGCGGGATCGGCTGCGGCGGCAGGTGCGGCGGAAGCTTCGAGATTGTCGGTGCTCTCGCCTTCCTCGACGAAGATGGCGATCGGCGTGTTGACCTTCACCTCTTCGGTACCTTCGGCCACGAGCAACTTGCCCACAACGCCTTCGTCGACTGCTTCGAATTCCATCGTCGCCTTGTCGGTTTCAATTTCCGCAATGATGTCGCCAGCGGAGACAGTGTCGCCCTCTTGGACGAGCCACTTCGCGAGCGTGCCTTCCTCCATCGTGGGAGAGAGGGCGGGCATGAGAATTTCGGTTGCCATGTCTAAATCTCCTCCGATGGATCAGGCGTAAATGTCGGTCCAGAGCTCGTCGAGTGCGGGCTCAGGGCTTTCCTTGGCGAATTCGGCGGAGGCGTTGACGACCTCCTTGATCTCTTTGTCGATGGCTTTGAGATCTTCCTCGGAGGCATGTTTGCCTGTGAGGAGCATGGAGCGGACGCCCTCGATGGGGTCGCGCTCTTCGCGCATCTTCTGGACCTCTTCGCGGGTGCGGTATTTCGCAGGGTCCGACATGGAGTGGCCACGGTAGCGGTAGGTTTTGATTTCGAGAATGTAGGGGCCTTTGCCCGCGCGGCAGTGCGCAACGGCTTTCTCGCCCGCTTCCTTCACCGCCAGAACGTTCATCCCGTCGACTTCTTCGCCTGCGATGCCATAGGCCGCGCCGCGTGCGAAGTAGGAGGGGGATTTGGTGGAGCGTTGGGTCGAGGTGCCCATAGCGTATTGGTTGTTCTCGATCACGAAGACAACGGGAAGCTCCCAGAGCTGTGCCATGTTGTAGGTCTCGTAGACCTGACCTTGGTTGGCCGCACCGTCACCGAAGTAGGTGAAGGTCACGTTATCGTTGCCGTTATACTTGTCGGCAAAGGCCAGACCCGCACCGAGCGGCACCTGTGCGCCGACAATGCCGTGGCCGCCGTAGAAATGCTTCTCTTTCGAGAACATGTGCATCGAGCCGCCCTTACCTTTGGAGTAGCCGCCTTCGCGGCCCGTCAGCTCGGCCATCACGCCCTTGGGGTCCATGCCGCAGGCGAGCATGTGCCCGTGGTCGCGGTAGGAGGTGATGCGTTTGTCACCTTCCTTGGCAACGGCTTCGAGACCGACCACAACGGCTTCCTGACCGATGTAAAGGTGGCAGAAGCCGCCGATCAGACCCATGCCGTAAAGCTGGCCCGCCTTCTCTTCAAAACGGCGGATCAGGAGCATGTCCTTGTAATAGGCGAGCAGCTCGTCTTTCGACACATTCGCTTTGCTCGCCGCGGATGCGGTGGTTTTCTTGGCTGCCATACGGCCTCCTCCTCCAAAGTCGCGGCTGATAGTTTAATGTTAAACTATAGTCTAAACACTTTGTCGTTCGATTGCACGGAGAAATTCCGTTGCGTTCTGCGATGCTGCTATGCGCGTAGGGAATATCTGGAAGGCACGAGCCGCCCGTCACCACGCTATAAGCGGGCAGGGCGGTGTGGCAAGGTTTTGATGGATCGGCGCGCGCGGCGCCTTCCTAGCGGATCACGATTTCATCAGCGCGCAGATATCCCAGCACGTCGCGAGCCTGTTCGTCGAGCAGGTCGAGGTCGAGGTAGCCGTCGGAGAGGCGCATGGTCTTGTTGCGCATTTCGGAGACTTCCTGTTCGAGCTGCGCGGAGACCTGCTGCAACTCGGTCAGTTCGGCTTCGATCTGGATACGGCGAAACAGGCCGAATTCGCCCTGAACGGACGCAAAAATGAAGTAACCGCCGACCGTGGCGGCCACGGCGGTGTAAACAAGAATAGCAATGGAGGGGCGCTTACGGCCTGCCGCCATGATAGGTGTCCTGTATGAAACCACCCGCCACGTTTTCGCGGTCGGGGAGGTGTTGTCTCTGCCTCGCGGGTCGCCTCTATCGGGCTACTCCGCCTGCGAATCATGTCACATCTGATTCGCCTTGTGAATCCCCTTTCGCACGCATGAGCGAGAAAAAGCGAAAGGGCGCGTATGGCGCCCTTTCTCACGAGATTCAATCCGTTAAAAAACCGAGACGGTGCGGTGAGCGTCAGCCCGCCACGGAGGCCGCATGGATGCTGTCCACCGCCGCACCTAGAGTGGCGTTGAATTCCGCATCCGTCTGCTTCGCGTTCAGCCCTTCGGACAGGGCGCGGGAGAAGGAGGCGATCATGCCCGTCTGGCGCGAGAGGATGTCGTTGGCCTCGTCACGGCTGTAGCCGCCCGAGAGCGCCACGACCTTGAGCACACGCGGATGATCGACCAGCGGTTTGTAGAAGTTGTCCACGGAGGGCAGGGAGAGTTTCAGCATCACCTGCTTGTCCTCTGGCATGGCGTCGAGGTGCGCCAGAATCTCGTCGCGCAGAATCGCTTCGGCCTCGGCCTTGTCGGCGATGGAGATGGTCACTTCGGGTTCCAGAATCGGCATCAGACCCGCCGCGATCACCTGATCGCCCACGGCGAACTGCTGATCCACGATGGCCTTGATCCCTTTGGCATTGGCCGCATGGATGACCGAGCGTTCCTTGGTGCCGAAGATGCCGAGCTTGGCCGCGCGTGCCAGCAGGGCGTCGAGACCCGGCATGGGTTTCATCAGTTGCACGCCATCGGCCTCGGCCTCCAGCCCCTTGTCGATCTTGAGGAAGGGCACGACGCCATTCTCTTCCCACAGGTAGTGGGATGTCGGCTTGCCACCCACTTCGCGATCCATGGTCATCTCGAAGAGGATGGCGCCCAGAACCTTGTCGCCCGTGAAGGCGGGGGATTGCATGATCCGCGAGCGCATCTCGTGGATACGATCGAACATCTCGGCCTCGCCGTTATAGTCGCTCTCCTCTACGCCGTAGAGTTTCAGCGCCTTCGGGGTCGAGCCGCCCGATTGGTCGAGTGCTGCGATAAAACCTTGGCCGTCACTGATCTTGGCGGTCATTTCCTGCATAGACATTAAGGGTCCTCTCCTTGTCGCGCGCGCCCGTCGGGGCGGAGTCGTGGAAGGGGGTAACGTGCTGCGTGCCGCAACTCAATTATGGTAGCGCTCACGTTTGAAATGGTAGCGCTCACGGTCCCCATGCAGGTCCGACAGTAGCGCCGTTCGGAGGAAAATGACTTGATCTGAGGCAAGGTGTGGCGCGATTTGGCAGGGCGGGTGCGATCCGGCTGCACGCTTCGCTGCCACGAAAACGCCCGCCGACGCGAGAGGCGCGGGCGGGCGTAGAGATCTTGGCGATGTGGAAGGGGGGGTTAGCCCAGAGCCGCCACACCAGGAAGGGTCTTGCCCTCCATCCATTCGAGGAAAGCGCCACCTGCGGTGGAGATATAGGTGAAGTCGTCGGCTGCGCCCGATTTGTTGAGCGCGGCCACGGTGTCACCGCCGCCCGCTACGGAAATCAGATCGCCCGCTTTGGTCATCTCGGCGGCCTGTTTGGAGGCAGCGTTGGTTGCGGCGTCAAAAGGTTCGATCTCGAAGGCACCAAGCGGCCCGTTCCAGATCAGCGTCTTGGCGGTGGCGAAGACCTCGGCCACACGTGCAACCGATTTGGGGCCTGCGTCGAGGATCATCGCGTCCGAGGGCACGGCATCGACGCCGACCACTTCGTTATCAGCGCCCGCTTGGAACTCGCGTGCGACAACCGCATCCACGGGCAGAACGATCTCGCATCCCGCTTCGTCGGCCTTCTTGAGAATGTCGCGTGCGGTTTCGGCCAGATCGTGCTCGCACAGCGATTTGCCCACGTCGAGCCCTTCAGCGGCGAGGAAGGTGTTGGCCATACCGCCGCCGATTACGAGGTAATCCACCTTGCGCACGAGATTGCCCAGAAGGTCGAGTTTCGTGGAAACCTTTGCGCCACCGACCACGGCCACAACGGGGCGGCTGGGGGTGGCGAGGGCTTTTTCAAGCGCGGTCAGCTCGGCTTCCATCAGGCGACCTGCGCAGGCGGGCAGGAGATGCGCGACGCCCTCAGTCGAGGCATGTGCGCGGTGCGCCGCCGAGAAGGCGTCGTTGCAAAAGACATCGCCGAGCGAGGCGAGGAATTGCGCCATTTTGGGATCGTTGTCGGTTTCCATGGGCGTGAAGCGGGTGTTCTCCACCAGAACCACGGTGCCTTGATCCAATGCGTCGATCTCGTCGCGCGAGGGTTTTTCGATGAAGGTCACGTCGCGGCCCAGCACTTCCTTGAGCGCGGGCAGCACATGGCGCAGCGACATTTCAGGGACGGGCTGGCCCTTGGGGCGTCCGAAGTGGGCCAGAAGAACGGGCGTGCCGCCAGCGGCGATGATATCGTCCACGGTCGGTTTGATCCGCTCGATACGGGTCGCATCGGTTACGCGGCCCCCCTCCATCGGCACGTTGATGTCCACACGTGTGAGCACCACTTTGCCGTTCAAGTCCATCTCGTCGAGGGTTTTCCAAGCCATGGGAAGCGTCCTTTGCGTCTGATCTGGCAGTCGGTTGGCACTTGTTTGCGCCAGCGGGCGACGGAGGTCAACCGCGAGGCCTTTCCCTTGGCACGAAGCCGCACTAGAGTGCGCGGCGAAACGAGACATCTGGAGGCACATATGGCCGATTATAAAGACCCCGAAAACACCATCCTGATCGAACTTGAACATGGTCAGGTCGTCATTGAGCTTATGCCCGACATCGCGCCGCAGCATTGCGCGCGGATGAAGGAACTCGCACGCTCGGGCGCCTATGACGGCGTGGTGTTCCACCGCGTGATCGACGGCTTCATGGCGCAGACGGGCGATGTGAAATTCGGCAACCAGAATAAAGACTTTGAACTGCGCCGTGCAGGCACGGGCGCGTCCGAGCTTCCCAACCTTCCCGCCGAGTTCTCGGGCATCCCGCATGATCGCGGCACCATCGGTGCGGCGCGTGCGCAGGACCCCAATTCCGCCAACTCGCAGTTCTTCATCAACTTCACCGACAACCACTTCCTCAACCGTCAATACACGGTTTATGGCCGCGTGATTTCGGGCATGGATGCGGTGGACAAGATCACCCGTGGCGAGCCCGCGCCCTATCCCGATGCTATGATCTCCGTGAAGGTGGCCGCCGATGTTGCGTAAAACGGTTGCACTGATCGCCGCGCTGGCCGCTGGTCCCGCCTTTGCTACGGGCCTCGATATCGAGGTTTCGGGTGAGGCCAATGGCACGATCCACATTGATCTGGCCGAGGATCTCGCACCCAACCACGTTGAGCAGATCACCAAGCTCGCTTCTGAGGGTGCCTATGATGGCGTGGTATTCCACCGCGTGATCGAGGGCTTCATGGCGCAGACGGGCGACGTGGAGTTTGGCAAGATGGGGGCCGAGGGCTTCTCCATGCAGAAGGCGGGCCGTGGCGGGTCGCAATATGACGACCTTGCCGCCGAGTTCTCTGATGCCTCTTTCGACGCGGGTGTCGTGGGCATGGCACGCAGCCAGAACCCCAATTCCGCCAACTCGCAGTTCTTCATCATGTTCGCTCCCGCACCGCACCTCAACGGGCAATACACCGTTGTCGGGCGCGTGACCGAGGGCATGGATGTGGTCAACGCGATCAAGCGCGGCGACGGGCCGAATGGTGCCGTGATCGGCGAGCCTGACGTGATGACGAAAGTCACCGTGACCGACTAAGCGCATCGCTTTTATGACATGACGCGGCGCGGGGGCTTGTCTCTCGCGCCGTTTTTCGTCTCCATAGGCCAAAACACAGACAGGACACTCCCATGAGCGAGATCGCCAAAGCCCTCACCACCATCCGCAACGCCGCCCCCGATGCCCGCCCGCGCGTGGGCATGATCCTCGGTTCGGGGCTGGGCAGCCTTGCGGACGCCGTTGAAGGGGTCTCGATCCCTTACGCGGAACTGGCAGGTTTCCCCCATGCGGGCGTGTCGGGGCATACGGCGGCGCTGACCCTTGGCACGTTGGAAGGCGTCGAGGTGGCGGTGCTTGGCGGACGCGAGCATTACTATGAAAACGGGCGGGCGGATGCGATGCGCCTGCCGCTTGAGGTGCTGCGCGAGTTGGGCTGTGACACGCTGCTGATCACCAACGCTTGCGGCTCCTTCCGTGCCGATATTCCTCCGGGGAACCTGATGCTGATCAACGACCACATCAACTATTCGGGCCGCTCACCGCTGATCGGGGAGTCGACGGATGCGCGGTTTGTGAACCTCACCGAAGCCTATGATCCAACCCTGCGCGCGGCCCTTCTGGCGGCGGCCGAGGCGGAGGGTGAGCCGCTGCTCGAAGGGGTCTATGCGTGGTATTCGGGGCCGAATTTCGAGACGCCCGCCGAGATACGGATGCTGAAAATGCTGGGCGCAGATGCGGTCGGCATGTCCACCGTGCCCGAAGTGATCCTCGCGCGGTTTCTGGGCCTGACGGTGGGGGCGGTTTCCGTGGTCACGAATATGGCCGCGGGGCTTGGCAACGAGAATATCAGCCACGAGCATACCAAGGCCTCGGCGCCTGTGGGTGCGGAGAAGCTGGGGCGGATCATCCGCCGCTATCTCGTGGGACTGGAATGAAAAAACGGCGCTGCCTCAGAAGGGCGGCGCCGTTTCTTTTGAGTATTTGGACTGCAATGAAGAGGCAGTCAGCGCGGGGCTTAGTCGGTCAGCGTGACCAGCGCGTGGCGCTTTTTGCCTGCGGAGAGTTTCATCGGCGTGGCGAGCATGTCGGGCGTGACGAGAAGGCCCGCGTCCTTATGCTCGGCGTCGTTCACCTTGGCCCCGTTGTCGGCAAAGAGGCGCTTGGCTTCCTTGCCCGATCCCGACAGACCAGAGCGCACGAAAAGCTGCACGATGGAGATGCCGTCACCGATCTCCGCGCGTGTCAGTGCGAGCGTCGGCAGATCATCGCCCGCGCCGCCCTTTTCAAACACTTCGCGTGCCGTTGCTTCGGCGGCCATGGCGGCGTCCTCGCCGTGGAGCAGCGCCGTGACCTCGTTGGCCAGAATGATCTTGGCCTCGTTGATCTCGGAGCCTTCGAGCGCACCAAGGCGCTCGCATTCGTCCACGGGCAGTTCGGTGTAGAGCTTGAGGAAGCGGCCCGTGTCGGCATCCGTAGTGTTGCGCCAGAACTGCCAGAACTCGTAGGGCGAGAGCATGTCGGCATTGAGCCACATCGCGCCGCCTTGGCTCTTGCCCATCTTCTTGCCATCCGAGGTGGTCAGAAGCGGCGAGGTCAGCCCGTAGATTTCGTGATCCAGCACGCGGCGGGTGAGGTCGATCCCGTTGACGATATTGCCCCATTGATCCGAGCCGCCCATTTGCAGAAGGCAGCCGTAGCGGCGGTTCAGCTCAAGGAAATCATAGGCTTGCAGGATCATGTAGTTGAATTCGAGGAAGGACAGCGACTGCTCGCGATCCAGCCGTGATTTCACGCTTTCAAACGACAGCATGCGGTTGACCGAGAAGTGGCGGCCAATGTCGCGCAGGAATTCGAGATAGTTGAGATTGTCGAGCCACTCGGCGTTGTTGAGCATGAGCGCATCGGTCGGCCCGTCGCCGTAGTCGAGGTATTTGGCAAAGACCTGCTTCATGCCGCTGATGTTGTCGTCGATCTGGTCGGGCGTGAGCAGGGGGCGCTCGTCGGCGCGGAAGGAGGGGTCGCCCACCTTGGTCGTGCCGCCGCCCATGAGGGTGATCGGTTTGTGGCCCGTCTTTTGCAGCCAGCGCAGCATCATGATGTTGAGCAGGTGTCCGACATGGAGCGATTTTGCCGTGGCGTCATAGCCGATATAGGTCGGAACCACCCCTTGCACGAGTGCCTCGTCCAGGCCTTGATAATCGGTGCAATCCGCAAGGAAGCCGCGTTCGATCATCACAGACATGAAGTCCGATTTGGGGTGGTAGGTCATCGCTCTCTTTGTCCTTTCAAAGCGTCCGTCTGGCCTGATATATCTGGGCGAAAGCCAAAGGGAAAGAGTGTGATGGGGCGAGAGCGGGCGGGAGAGCCGATCTGGGTTGCGGGCTGCATGTCGGGGACGTCGATGGATGGGGTCGATGTGGCCTGTCTCAAGACTGACGGGGTTGAGATTTCCGCCTTTGGTGACAGCCATTTTCGCGCCTATGACGCTGACGAACAACGGCTTTTACGCGAGGCTCTGGGGACGTGGGATGCGCCATCGGGCACGGTGGAGCTGATCGAGACCGCCCATGCCGAAGCCTTGTCACGTCTGGAGACGCCCTACGCGTTGATCGGGTTTCATGGCCAGACCTTCAATCACGACCCCGCAAACGGGCGCACCTATCAGGCGGGCGACGGGGCGGTTTTGGCTGAAGTACTGGGGGTTCCCGTGGTGTGGGACTTCCGTTCGGCAGATGTGGAGATGGGCGGGCAGGGCGCGCCGCTGGCCCCATTTTACCATCATGCACTGGCCCGCTATCTCGGTGCGGATGGTCCCGTGGCCTTTCTCAACCTTGGCGGCGTGGGCAACCTCACGTGGGTCGATCCGCGCATTGCGGACCCTGCGGCGGCGGGGGCCTTGGTGGCTTTCGACACGGGGCCAGCAAATGCGCCGATCAACGACCTGATGGCCGCGCGGCGGGGTGAGGTCTGCGACAGGGGTGGTGCGCTGGCGGCAACGGGGGTGCCCGATATGGAGATCGTCACCGCCGCGCTTGATCATGCATATTTCTACAAGATGCCGCCCAAGTCATTGGACCGAAACGAATTTCACGGGGTTCTCGATGGGGTTGGCGCGCTAGGCGATGCCGATGCCGCCGCGACCCTGACCGCTTTTGCCGCCGCCAGCGTGGTGCAGGGGATGGAGCATTGCCCGACGCCGCCGCAAGCGGTCTATGCCTGTGGCGGGGGGCGGCATAATGCGACGCTGATGGCGATGCTGGCAGCGGGGCTGGACTGTCCCGTGGTGTCGGTCGATGAGGTGGGGCTCGATGGCGACATGCTGGAGGCGCAGGCCTTTGCCTATCTCGCGGCACGGGTTCAGGCGGGACTGCCAACCTCTGCGCCAAGCACAACGGGGGTCTCGGCGGCGATTGGCGGCGGGCGGATGTCGCGGCCAGCCACGCGCGAGGCTTAAACCCTTTGCGGCACGGGGGTGGACCTCTTTACCAAGAGTGTGGCGCGTTGTTTGAAGTCTTTAACGACAATAGGGCGGTGAGTTCCAAACCCGCCCCCGCATGGCAATCTTGCATTTCAGTTGCTTTTTTTCCGCTTTTGGGTGAGCGTAAAAGTGCAAAATGCACATTGATGGGGGAGGAAACACAATGGAAGCTCTTATTGCACAACTGGTAGGTGGCGCGCTCGGCGGCGCTGGCGGCAGCAAAGCAGTGCCGTCGGCAAGCATGGGCAAGATCGGTGATCTGGTCGCGGGTGGTATCGGCGGTCTGGCAGGCGGTCAGTTGCTCGGCGGCCTTCTGGGCGGCGGTGGCGCTGCGGCGGCGGCAGGCGGCGTGGATATCGCGTCTTTGGCCAGCAACCTCGTCGGCGGTGGTGTCGCGGGCCTCGTGGTGCAGGTCGTGGCTGGCATGGTCGTGAAGAAACTGCGCGGCTAAGCGCGGCGGTTTCATCGTGAGAAGAGACGGAAAAACCGAGGCGGGAGCCTCGGTTTTTTTGTGGCTGGTTGACTGCGGGAGGCGATCCGCGATTGGGCGATGGATGTAACGCACACTCGCGATTTTAACCCGTTCTTAGCCAAATGGTGTGAACTTCAAAAGCGACCTGTAAGCGATCGGACGCAATTTGGCACGGGCAAGGTTTTGAGCAGTATTTCCAAGTCTTTCCCTCCTGTCCATTGCTCAGGCGTCAATTGCTCTTTTGAGCATTTGGTTCCCCGCAACATTGTTATAGCTGGAGAAGGGCGCGAGGGAGGGGACATAGTTGTCCGCATATCCTTCAAAAGTCATGTGTTCTCAAGTTCCCTGTCGTTTCGAGTCGAAGAGTTCGATTTCAGGGACGAAAACGACCAAAAGAGGTCGTTTTGTCTGACCCGCTACAGGGCATCGTTAACGCTTGCCCAGACATGCGAGGATCTTTTGGTGAACAATGCGCCGACTTGGGAGTCCAGGGACAGAAATCGCAAGAGCAATCTGGCGATAGTTGAGGCGCCGCTCGTGAGTGGCGAGCATTATGCGATTTTCTATTACTTCTTCCCGAGCCGAAAAGATGGCGTTGATGTCGAAATGGTTGTGAAGAGCGCCTTTAAAAAATACATCGATTTTTCTCGAATAAAGCGGCGATACAAAATGAAACAACGATTGAAGGAATGCTACTATAAGAACAAAACTGTTCCTTAAAAGCACAAAAGGCTCCGCGAGGAGCCTTTTGGAAGATATGCGAGTGTGCCTTACCGTGGTGTTCCGACCATAAAAGGTGCACGTGCAACAGCGTCATAAAGAAGCCTCGCTGTCTGTTGCTGTGATTTTCATATATGTTTTTGCGCCGAAAAGCAAGGAAAATCGCGTGAGATGTGTGCGTGCGTAGGCTGAAGAAAGCGTAGAAGCCCCACCATTTGGCGGGGCTTTTCTTGTTTCGTCAACTGTTCGGCGCGGCGCTTGTGGCGCGCGCTTTGGTCTTAGGACTTGAGGATCGACTTGCCTGCATATTCTGCGGTTTCACCCAGTTGTTCCTCGATGCGGATCAGCTGGTTGTATTTGGCCAGACGGTCGGAGCGCGAGAGCGAGCCTGTTTTGATCTGGCCGCAGTTGGTGGCAACGGCGAGGTCGGCAATCGTGGCGTCCTCAGTTTCGCCCGAGCGGTGCGACATGACGTTGGTGTAGCCTGCACGGTGGGCCATATCGACGGCTTTGAGGGTCTCGGAGAGCGAGCCGATCTGGTTGACCTTGACGAGCATGGAGTTGGCCACGCCCTTCTCGATGCCCATGGAGAGGCGGGCGGGGTTGGTCACAAACAGGTCGTCGCCCACCAGTTGCACCTTGTCGCCGATAAGGTCGGTCAGGGCTTTCCAGCCGTCCCAGTCATCCTCGTGCATCCCGTCTTCGATGGAGATGATCGGGTAGTCGTTGCACAGGTCGGCGAGGTATTGGGCGTTCTCTTGCGAGGTCAGCGTTTTGCCTTCGCCCTTCATCTCGTATTTGCCGTCTTTGTAGTACTCGGACGAGGCGCAATCGAGGGCGAGGTAGATGTCTTCGCCAGGTTTGTAGCCCGCTTTCTCGATGGAGGCGAGAATGAAGTCGAGGGCCACGCGGGTGCTCTCAAGGTTGGGGGCAAAGCCGCCCTCGTCACCGACGCCCGTGTTGTGACCTGCGGCGGAGAGTTCTTTCTTCAGCGCGTGGAAGACTTCAGCACCCATGCGGATCGCCTCTTTCACCGAGGTGGCGGAGACGGGCATGATCATGAATTCCTGAATGTCGATCGGGTTGTCGGCATGTTCGCCGCCGTTGATGATGTTCATCATCGGCACGGGCAGGACGCGGGCGGAGGAGCCGCCGACGTAGCGGTAAAGCGGCAGGGCGGAGTAGTCGGCACCTGCTTTGGCTGCGGCCAGCGAAACACCGAGGATGGCGTTGGCGCCGAGGCGGCCTTTGTTGTCGGTGCCGTCGAGCTCGATCATCATCGCGTCGATGGCTTCCTGCTCGGTTACGTCCATGCCGACGAGGGCTTCGCAGATTTCGCCGTTCACGGCGGCGACGGCTTCCAGCACGCCTTTGCCGAGGTAGCGGGCTTTGTCACCGTCGCGGCGCTCGTGGGCTTCGTGAACGCCCGTGGAAGCGCCCGAAGGCACGGCCGCGCGGCCCATGGTGCCGTCTTCGAGGATAACGTCGACTTCGACGGTGGGGTTGCCGCGGCTGTCGAGAATCTCGCGGCCGATGATGTCGATGATGGTGCTCATGGGTAAGTCCCTCTCGTGGAGTTGTGGTCTGCGGGCCAGTCGGGTGTTTGATAGCAGCCTTTACGCTAGGGTCAACGCCAACCCGCATTTTCGGGGCGCGATCTGCTGGTGTCGGAGCATGGTGTGCGGGCTAGGGGCGGGCGGTGGCCTGTTGGGCCAGACGCCGCGCCAGACGGCGTTCGCGCATGGCAATCACAAGTCCCGCGCCCGTGATAAGCGCCGCGCCCGCCAGTGTCGGGGCGTCGGGGCGTTCCCCGAGGATCACCACGCCCGCGATGATGGCGAAGATCAGGCGCGTGTAGCGCAGCGGCGTGACGGCGGAGGGTTCCCCCCACCTCATGGCTGCGACGATGGCCAGATAGCCCAGCACGCCGAAGGACAGCCCCGTGAGTGCCATGAGCGCCTCGGGCCCTGTGGGGGCGCGGGCGGACTGGTCGGTCAGTGCGAGGATGGCGATGCCTGCGGGGATGACGGTGAGATAGGCCTGCGCGGAGACCACGGCGGGCGGCAGGTTGGCGTCCATCACGCGGGTGATCAGGTCGCGGGCGGCCACGGCAATCGTGGCGACAAGCACCCAAAGCGCACCAGGGTCCACCGCGCCCATCCCTGGTCGCACGATCAGCAGCACACCAAGGAAGCCCACGATAACGGCGCTCCAGCGGACGATGCCGACCTTTTCCTTGAGAAACAAAGCTGCGCCGATGGTGGCGGCAATGGGCATGGCCATGAAGATCGCGGTGACAAGCGACAGGTCGGCTTGGGCGATGGCGGTGAAGAAGGCTGCCGCCGCAACCCCTTCCATGCCCGCGCGCACAAGCGGCAGGAGGCGCCAGTTGGCACGGGCGAAGACCCTGCGGCGTTGGAAGGTCGCCAGTGCGGAGAACAGCACCACGCCGCCCGAGGCGAACATCAGCATGATCTGACCTGCGGGCAGGTGGAAGGAAAGCGACTTGATGAACACGTCCTCGACGGTGAACAGCGCCATGGAGGCGATGATCAGGCCGATGGCGCGCAGGTTGTCGGTGGGAATCGGGGCAGAAGTCACGGCAGGGGCGCTCACGAGGATTTCTTCACGCCGTAGAGCTCAAGCTTGTGGCCTTTGAGCGTGTAGCCGAGCTTGGCCGCGATCTTCTCCTGAAGTGCCTCGATATCGGGGTCGCAGAACTCGATCACGCGGCCGGTGTCCATGTCGATGAGGTGGTCGTGATGCGCCCGCCCCGCCGCCTCGTAATGCGCCCGTCCGCCGCCGAAATCGTGGCGCTCAAGGATGCCTTCCTCTTCGAGCAGTTTCACGGTGCGATAAACGGTGGCCAGCGAGATGCCCGCATCGCGCGCGGAGGCGCGGGCGTAAAGCTCTTCCACATCGGGGTGGTCGTTCGCCTCGTCCAGCACGGTGGCGATCACGCGCCGCTGTTCGGTCATGCGCAGGCCGCTGGCCTCGCAGCGCGATAGGATGGTGTCGGACATGGGCGCTCCCCCTCAATACTCGGGCCACAAGGTAGAAAGTCGCGCGGGGAAGGTCCAGCCTTCTGCGAAAGTTTTCGCAACTGGCTGGGCAGGAGCCGCCGCGAGAGGCGCAGGCGGGGGCTATTCCATGCCGAGTTCAGGCTCGCGGCCAAGGCGTTTGGCCAGAGGTGCGACGGTAAGGCCCTGAACGATGATCGAGAAAATTACGACGATATATGTCGCCGTGAGGATCAGGGCCTTCCATTCGCTGTCGGGCAGCGAGAGCGCAAGGGCCACGGAAATCCCGCCTTTGAGCCCGCCCCATGTCATGATCGGCACCACACCGCGTGAGAAACTGCGGAAGGGTTTGAGCAGGGTGATAGGCACGGCCACGGCGACAAAGCGCGCCACGAGCGCCAGTGCGATGGCCATAGCGCCCACACCGATGGAGCGCGTGTCGAAGGCCACGGCAAAGACTTCGAAACCGATCATCAGGAACAGCACCGCGTTGAGAATCTCGTCGACCATTTTCCAAAAGGCATCCACGTAGTCGCGGGTCTGCTCGGACATGCCGTGTTTGGCGCCCACGTCCCCGATCAACAGCCCCGCACAGACCGCCATGATCGGCGCGGAGAAATGCAGCGCCACGGCCAGTTCGTATCCTCCAAAGGCCAGCCCCAGTGTGATCAGCACTTCAAGCGCATAATCGTCGATCAGCCGCATGACGCGGAAGGTCAGCCAGCCAAGCACAAGGCCCAGCATCGCGCCGCCCACGGCTTCTTGAAAGAAGAGTTGCGCGGCATTGGTGAGCGCATCGCCCTCGCCGTGATCCGCGCCGTGGCCCGCGTCCATGCCCGTAAACGCCAGCCCCGACAGCACCAGAAAGACAACGTATCCCACACCATCGTTGAACAGGCTTTCGCCCGCGATCTTGGTCTCCAGCGACTTTTGCAGGTTGGCCTGACGCAGCACGCCAAGCACCGCGACAGGATCGGTGGGGGAGATCAGCGCGCCGAAGGTCAGCGCGATAAGCAGTGGCATTCCCGTGATCCACGTAAAGCCCACGCCCACCACCACCGTAGAGAGGCCCACACCCAGCGTCGCCATGAGGAACACCGCGCGCCATTCGTTGCGCAGGTCGGAGAGTTTGACATGCAGCGCCCCCGCAAAAAGGAGCAGGCCGAGCATCCCTTCCAGCAGGGCCTCGGAAAAATCAATCGCCGTGACCTGTGCGCGGATCGTCTCCTCAACCTCCATCGCAGGCCAGATCGCATCCATTCCGATCACCACGAGAGAGGCGACGAGCGAGACGACAAGAATGCCGATGGCCGAGGGCAGGCGCAGGAAAAGGTAGTTGATCGCGCCGAAGGCACCAGCGAGGACAATCAGGAGCGAGGTGATTTGCAACAGCGACATGGGTGGCCTTTCACATGCGGGGCGGGTGATTGCCCCAAGCGATAGCACAGCTGCGCCCGCCCGCCACCGATTTTATGCGCGTCTCAGGTGCCGCAGAAGGTCTGGGTGACGCGTTCGTGGCTTTGCGGTGGCGTGGCGAGATTGCCGCCTGCATGGGCCGTGTCAAAGGGGGTGCGCAGGGCCGTTTCCAGCGCACGGGCAGGGGCATCGTCGCCCTCTACTGCCGCCGCGATCACGCGCTCGATCTGGTGGTTGCGCGGGATGATCACAGGGTTGGTTGCGGCCATGAGGGCCTGCGGGTCGTGGTCGTCCGCCTCCTCAGCCAGACGGGCCTGCCAGCGGCCTTCCCATGCGTCGAATGCGGTCGGGTCGGGCAGCATATCCCGCGCGGTTCCATCGCTCAACCCACGGAAGAAATTGGTGAAATCCACCTCGCCCGCCGCCATCAGCGTCAGGAGATCTTGCACCAGTTCCTCATCCCCTTCACGCGGCGCTGCAATTCCGATCTTGGCCGCGAAGGTGTTGCGCCATGCGTCCTGATAGCGTGTGGGGAAATCGGTGAGCACTTCGGTCAGCGCGGCCACGGCGGCCTCGGTTGTCTCGGCCGCCGCCATGCCATCTGCGGCCAGATCACGCGCCACGAGCGGGACGAAACAGGAGCCGAGCTGCGCCAGATTCCATCCCGCCATATTGGCCTGTTGGTCATAGGCGTAGCGCCCGTATTGGTCGATGGAGGAGAAACAGGCCTTTGGATCGTAGCGGTCGAGAAAGGCGCAGGGGCCATAGTCGATGGTCTCGCCGCTCACGGCCATGTTGTCGGTGTTCATCACCCCGTGGACGAAGCCAAGCCCCATCCATTTGGCGACCAGTTCCGCTTGTGCGCCGACGATGGCGGCATAGAGGTCGCGGGCGGTTTTGGCGTCGGGGTAGTGGCGGTCGCGCACTTGGGCCTCCAGCGCCTCCAGTGCCTCGGTATCGTCGCGGGCGGTGAAATACTGGAAGGTGCCGACACGGATGTGCGAAGCGGCCACACGGGTCAGGATCGCACCAGGATAGCCGCGCTCGCGCTGCACACGTTCGCCTGTGCGCACCACGGCCAGCGCCCGAGTCGTCGGCACGCCCGCTGCATACATGAATTCGCTGACGAGGTATTCGCGCAAAGCTGGCCCGATCCACGCGCGTCCGTCGCCACGGCGCGAAAACGGGGTGCGGCCTGCGCCCTTGAGCTGGATGTCGACGCGCCCTTCGGGGCCGACGATTTCGCCCAGAAGCACCGCGCGCCCGTCGCCAAGCTGCGGCACCCATCCGCCGAACTGGTGGCCTGCGTAGGCCTGCGCTATCGGGTCGGCGCCATCGGGAATGGTGTTGCCCGCAAAGACATCCGCGCCCCAATCGGTCACGCCAAGCGCCTCGGCTAGCGTGTCGTTGTGCAGCACCATTTCGGGGGCGGGCACCTCTTCTGGCGCGATGCGGGCGAACATGCGGTCGGGGAGGCGGGCGTAGCTGTTGTCAAATCGGATCATGGGAGACACCTAATGCGTTTGTGCGCGAAGACGATCCCCGCATTCGATCAAAGTCGCGCGATCCGCTCGGTCAGGAGGGTAAAGAACCCGTCCGCGTCGATATCGCCCAAAAAATGCGCATTGGCGGGACGGTCGGTCACACCCCACCAGTCGGCCACGGTCATGCCGCGCGTCAGATCGGATTGCGTTTCGATCTCGACGTTGATGTGGCGGCCTTTGAATAGCTCTGGCGCGATCAGGTAGGCGATCACGGTCGGATCATGCAGCGGCCCGCCCTCGGAACCGTATTTTTCGACATCGAAGCGTTCAAAGAAATCGAGCCAGCCCTTACAGGCCTCGCCGACATGGGTGCCGAAAGCGCCAAAGGCCTCAAGGCGCGGTTTCGTCACCAGCGCCTTATGGGTCACGTCCAGCGGCATGACGACCAGATCGGCGCCCGATTTGAACACGATATCGGCGGCTTCGGGGTCGACGTAGATATTGAACTCGGCGGCGGGGGTAATGTTGCCCACCTCGAAATAGGCCCCGCCCATCATGACCACCTGACCAACGCGCTCCACGATATCGGGCGCTTTCTCGAAGGCGGTTGCGATATTGGTGAGCGGGCCAAGTGTGCAGAGCGTCACCGCGCCCGCAGGCTCGTTGCGCAGGGTTTCGATGATGAAATCGACGCCGCTTTGCTCCTGCAAGGCCATCGTGGGTTGGGGCAGTTCGATCCCGTCGAGGCCCGTCTTGCCGTGGACATGTTCGGCGGTGATAAGGCTGTGCGCCATAGGCTTTTCGCAGCCTGCGAAGACCTTCACATCGCGCTTGCCCGCCACTTCGCAGACTTTCAGCGCGTTCTCGGCGGTGCGCCAAAGCGGCACATTGCCCGCCACGGCGGTGATGCCGAGCACTTCGATTTCCGGGGAGGCAAGGGCGAGCAGGATCGCCATCGCGTCATCCTGTCCAGGATCGGTGTCGATGATGATCTTGCGCGGGGCCACGGTGGACGCGGCCTCGCTCATCGGCGCACCTGCCGCGCGCCGTTTGCCGCGTTGACCACGATGCGGCGCACGCCTTCCAACTCGGGGAAGGAGAGCGCGCGGGCGGCAGTGATGCGGCGCTGCGCCTCGTTGCCTGTGCCCTGTGCCGTCGAGGGCGGACGCAGGCGGAAGTCGAAGACCAGCGTGTCGCTGCGCTCGGAGGGCACGGGCACGAGTTCGGCGTCGTAGTAGCCAAGCGCGGGCACTGCGGCAGTGGCGGTGACGATACCGCCCGAAGCAGACCGCTGGATCGACACATCGGCCAGCGCGGGTGCGAGCGGGCGGGTGTCGGTGAAGGCGGGGTAACCCTTGCGCGGGGCGAGGGTCTGGAGAACGGTGACGGGTTGTCCGTCGACGGTGGTCTGCTGCACAGGTTCGGAACGACCGAACCAGTTCATGGGGTTGAATCGGGACTCGCGCACGGTTGCACATCCCGAAAGCATCACAAGGGCCAAGCCGCCCGCTATCAATTCCCGCCGCATCATCTTCCCCCGTCGGATTGCTTTGCCCAAATGGGTAGCGGATCAATGCGCGGTTGAAAAGGGTGAAGCGGCACGGGAGCGGTGTCTGGACCTCCGCGCCGCGAGGGCTTATGTCGGTCGGGCAGAATTCATGGAGCACAGTGATGGCCACCGAAGCCTTCGAAGACCTCGTCGAAACCTTTGAATTTTTGGACGATTGGGAGGACCGCTATCGCCATGTCATCGACATGGGCAAGGCGTTTCCCGCGCTTGATGAAAGCCTTCAGGTGCCCGCGACCAAGGTAGAGGGCTGTGCCTCGCAGGTCTGGCTGGTTCCGACGCTGGAGGGGGGCAAGTTCGACTTCGAGGGCGCTTCTGACGCGATGATCGTGCAGGGGCTGATTGCCGTGCTGCACACGCTCTATGCAGGGCTGACGCCGAAAGAGGTGGTGGAGGTTGATGCGGTGGCGGAACTGGGGCGGCTTGGCCTCAACGAACATCTGTCGTCGCAACGCTCCAACGGCTTGCGCGCCATGGTTCAGCGGATCAAGGAAACGGCGGAACGGGCGCTGTAACGCCCCGCACTATCACCCGTCGCGTGGCTCGGTCACGAAGGGCGCCAGCTCGCCATAACCCGTAAACCGCCGCTCGAAAGCAAGGCCGAGACGGTCCGCGCAGGTCTTTGCGGTTTGGGTGAGGGCTGGATCGTCGGTCTGCGCAAGGTAGACGAGTTTTTCGTAATTGCCGAAATACATCTCCAGCAGGTCGGGGTGGCGATCAAGGCCGAGCGGACGCCAGACGAAGGCATCGAACTGGCGCGCCAGAAAGTCGGTAAGGAAAAAGCTGGTCACTTCGCCGCGTTCGGCGAAAGCTTCGGCACCATCGAAAAACGAATAGCAATGGGGCGCGTCGATCATTTCCGCGCCATGGCGGTCGCACACCGCCTGCAATAGCCCGCCCGTTCCGCAATCGCCGTAGGCCACGAGGATGCGGTCGTATTTCTCGCGGTTCTCCACGATCACCGCCTCAACGGCGGCGGGAATTTTGGCGGGCGTGTTGTGCAGGATCGCGGGCAGGCAGGTCAGCGTCAGGTGGTCGAGCGCATTACCCTTGATCAGCGTGACGATTTCGCGGGCCAGCGCGCCACAGGCGATCACCAAAGTCCGACCCGAGCCCAGTTGGGACAGCCCCTCGTCGCGCAGGATCTCATCGCTCAGGGCCTCACCGCTCGGAGCGGCGGCGGGCTTGGCGTTTGATGTGGCCTGCGCGGACACGGCGCTTAGCGCTGGTTGTGGCGGGCCGCGATCAGGTTCTTCGCGGTTTCCACGGCAATCGCGGCGTCATCGCAATAGGCGTCCGCCCCGATCGCGCGGCCGAATTCCTCGTTGAGAGGCGCGCCGCCGCACAGCACGATATACTTGTCGCGCAGCCCTTGATCTTTGAGGTTCTCGATCACGGTTTTCATGTAGGGCATGGTCGTGGTCAGCAGAGCGGACATGCCGATGATGTCGGCGCCTTCCTTCTCCGCCGCGCCGATATATTCCTCGGCCTCGGTGTTAATGCCCAGATCAATGATCTCGAAGCCCGCACCTTCCATCATCATGGCAACAAGGTTCTTGCCGATGTCGTGGATGTCGCCCTTGACCGTGCCGATGACCATTTTGCCCATCTTGGGTGCGCCCGTTTCGACCAGAAGCGGCTTGAGAATGGCCATGCCACCCTTCATCGCCTGCGCGGCCTTGAGAACTTCGGGGACGAAGAGGATACCATCGCGGAAGTCGTCGCCCACGATCTGCATCCCTGCGACCAGCGATTTGGTCAGGATGTCATAGGGCGTCCATTTGCGGTCCAGCAGGATTCGGACACCTTCGGAGATCTCGTCTTTCAGACCGTCGTAGAGGTCGTCCATCATCTGTTCGACAAGCTCGCCATCGTCCAGTTCGGACAGGATCAGGTCATCATCGTCAGACATAGGTCTATCCTTTGCGGCGTTTGTGCAGTTTGGGTGCGCCAGCGGTGGCGCGTCATAAAGTGGTCAGGCAGGCGGGCGCGAGGGTTAGCTGCGACGGCCGCGGCGGCCTGTGCGGGCGCGTTTGGCGGGCCCTTTGTCATCGGTGCCATCGGAGGTGGAGGAGAAGGCGCCCAGTTTCTCGACGATCTCTTCCAACGTGGGGCGCTCGCCGCGCGGGCGGGTCTCCAGCGCCTCGCGCATGGCGCGCAGGTGTTCGGGCGTGGTGCCGCAGCAACCGCCGATGATGGTCGCGCCCGCGTCACGTGCCATACAGGCGTAGTCGCCCATCAGCGCGGGGGTGCCGTCATAGTGGATGTGGCCGTCGACATAGCGGGGGATGCCCGCGTTGCCCTTGGCGATAATTGGGCGCTCGTGCCCTTGGGCGGCAAAGCCCAGAATTGTGCGCAGCAGGTCGGACGATCCCGTGCCGCAGTTCGCGCCATAGGCGACGGGCGGGGTGGGCAGTTTCTCGACCATATTGGCAAGCTCGGCGGAGGTGACGCCCATCATGGTGCGCCCAGCGGTGTCGAAGCTCATGGTGCCGACCCAAGCCAGCCCAGCCTTCGCCGCGCCTTCGCCAGCGGCTTTATACTCTTCGGGGGCGGAAATGGTTTCGACCCAAGCCACATCGGCGCCGCCCGCTTTCAGGCCCTCGGCCTGTTCGTGGAACATCTCGACGGCATGCTCGTAAGTGAGCGCACCCATGGGTTCCATGATCTCGCCCGTGGGGCCCATGGAGCCTGCGACGATGACGGGGCGGCCAGCCTTGTCAGCAACCTCGCGGCCGATCTCGGCGGCGGCCTTGTTCAGCTCGAACACGCGGTCTTGTGCATTGTGCAGTTTCAGTCGCGCGGCGGTGCCGCCGAAGGAGTTGGTGAGGAAGATGTCAGAGCCCGCATCAACAGCACCCTTGTAAAGCTCGGTGATGTTGTCGGGTTTGTCGACGTTCCACAACTCGGGCGCGTCGCCCGATTGCAGTCCCATATTGAACAGCGTCGTGCCCGTCGCGCCATCGGCCATGAGCCAGTCGCGGGTCTGGAGCAGTTTTGTCAGGGCGTCGGTCATCGAGGTCTCCGGTCGTCGTGCTGTCGGATGCACGGGGATCGCACATCGCAAGGGCAGCGCGCAGGGGGAGCGTGCCGCAGGTTGCGTCTCTCCTGCCACGCGCGCGCGAATTTGGCAAACCCATTCGCGTCATAACCTTTATGAGTTTCGATGCATTTCGCGTGAAATCCCACTGTCGGAGGTGGCCGTATTCCTGCGACTGTTCGAAGGGTTTTGCTGCATAATCGGAGGATATACGGAGGGCGATCCGCGCAGTGTTGCGGCGCGCGACACGAAAAACGCCCGCGCGACAGATCGGGCGGGCGTTTCACATGGTTGTGTGCAATCTGCGCGGCTGGCGCGCGACGGGATTGCGAGAGGGCTTAGTCGAGCAGGGAGGCTTTCGCTTCGCCAAGGCAGGCGGCGTATTTGGCGCGCACCTCGTCGACGGAGGCCTTGCTGCCGAGATCTTCGGCGACCTTGGCGATCACGTCCTCGGAACCGGGTTCTTTCATATCCGCGCGGATGACTTCCTTGGCATAGGCATCGGCATCGTCACGGCCCAGAAGGGCAGCAGCCCAAAGTCCGAGCATCTTGTTGGCACGCATTTCCGCTTTGAACTGCATGTCCGCGTCATGGGCGAATTTGGCTTCGAATGCGTTTTCGCGGTCGTCAAATGTGGTCATGGGATATGACTCCTCCGAAAGGTGATGTTGCTTCACATATGCCTGTCCCTGTGCGGCGGTTCAAGACGCAAAACACGCGATACGCCCGTATGATACAGGGAAGCGCGGGGGCATAGACGCGGCAATCGGGGCAATTAGGGGTGCGATATCGGTGGGGCGGGAGGCACCCGCGCGCTTGCTCCCGTGGCGTAGCTGGCCTAAAGAGCGGCAAGACCGGCGCGCGGCGGTTTGATTCCCGCGACCCAACCAGATACGGAGGCTCCCGCATGGCGCGCCGCAAAAAGATTTACGAAGGCAAAGCAAAAACCCTTTACGAAGGGCCCGAGCCAGGGACGATTGTCCAGTATTTCAAGGACGATGCCACCGCTTTCAACGCGGAGAAGCGGGCGACGATCGAGGGCAAGGGCGTGCTCAACAACCGCCTGTCCGAGTTCTTCATGTCGGGGCTGACCAATCTGGGTATCCCCAACCATTTCATCAAACGCCTCAACATGCGCGAGCAACTGTGCCGCCAATGCGAGATCGTGCCGCTCGAAGTGATCGTGCGCAATTTCGCCGCGGGGTCGATGGCCAAACGTCTGGGGATCGAAGAGGGCACGCGCCTGCCGCGTCCAATTATCGAGTTTTCCTACAAGGACGACGCGCTGGGCGATCCGCTGGTGCCCGAAGAATACATCATCGCCTTCGGGTGGGCCTCGCAGCAGGATCTCGACGACATCATCGCGCTTGGCCTGCGGGTCAACGACTATCTCAGCGGCGTGATGTATGGCGTGGGTATCAAGCTCATCGACTTCAAGATCGAGATCGGTCGTGTCTGGGATGGCGATTACATGCGCCTGATCGTGGCCGACGAGATCAGCCCCGACAGCTGCCGTCTGTGGGACATCGAGACGGGCCAGAAGCTCGACAAGGATGTTTTCCGCCGTGATCTGGGAAATCTTACCGACGCCTATACGGAAGTGGCGCGCCGCCTCGGGGTGATCCCGACCAACGGCCCCACGGGCGACGTGACCAAAATCATCAACTGAGCCAAGTGCTTTAGAGACCAAAGAGGGACAAGACCTATGAAAGCCCGCGTGACCGTCATGCTCAAAACAGGTGTTCTGGACCCGCAGGGGGCTGCGATCCAGCACGCGCTCGGTGCCCTCAACTTCGACGGCGTCAACGATGTGCGCCAAGGCAAGGTGATCGAACTTGATCTGGCCGATGGCACCTCGGAAGAGACAATCAAGGATATGTGCGAGAAACTGCTCGCCAACACCGTGATCGAAAGCTACGAGATCGACCTGCTTTAAGGCTTTGCGCCATAACAAACAGGTGAATGCCGTCCCCGTTGCAAAACGGCGGGCGGCTTTTTCGTGTGGCGGGTGCGTCATGTGCCGCGCGATGTGCTCTTGATCGCGGGGCGGGGCTGCTTTATTGCCTCACGCAAAGCCCTGACACCCCCCCCCGTGGAGACGCCCCATGAAAGCTGCTGTTCTGCAATTCCCCGGTTCCAACTGTGACCGCGATATGTATGTCGCGCTCAAACAGGCGGGCGCCGATGTCTCGATGGTTTGGCACAAGGATGCGACCTTGCCCGAGGGGGTGGATATCGTAGGCGTGCCTGGCGGGTTTTCCTATGGCGATTACCTGCGCTGTGGCGCGATTGCGGCCAACTCGCCCGTGATCGCAGCCCTCAAGGCCCATGTGGATCGCGGCGGCTATGCCTTTGGCATCTGCAACGGGTTTCAGGTTCTCACCGAGGCGAAGCTCCTGCCAGGGGCGCTGCTGCGTAATGCTTCCGTCAAATACGTGTGCAAGACGCAGCGACTGACAGTGGAGACCACCGACAGTGCCTATACCAACGCTTATACCAAGGGGCAGGAGATCGGCATTCCGATCGCGCACCACGAAGGCAACTACACGGCCGACGCCGCGACGCTCGACCAGTTGGAAGCTGAGGATCGCGTGGCGTTCCGTTATGTCGGCAACCCCAACGGGTCGGACCGCGATATCGCGGGTATCCTGAGCGAAAACCGCCGCGTTCTCGGCATGATGCCGCACCCCGAACGCGCCGCAGAACCCGCGCATGGCAACGAAGATGGCAAGCCGTTCTTCACCTCGCTGCTCTCGGCTCTGGTCACGGCCTGAGGCGCAGGGTCGCATTTGGCTGTCTGATCGGCCAAACCCCCGTGAGCCAAGCGGAAAACCGCCGCGCGGGGGCGGGCGGGCGACGCGGGCACTTGCAGCCCGTGCCAGCGCCCGCATAGTCTCGCTTCATGAGTAACCGCTCGGAAACTGCCACTCCCGCGCCCCAAAGCGCCGCCTCCCAAAATGCCGCGCGGCAGACTTCCGCGCGACAGGCGGCTGCGCCTGACAACCCGAAGCTGACGTGGCTCGGGCGGTTGGCGATTGTTGTCTTCATCGTGGCGGCAGTGGCGGTTGTCTGGACCACCAATCTTTTCCTCACCGAACGCTACACGATCCTCACGCGCAACCGCGCGGAGGTGCGTCAGGCGCTTTACGCGGGCAACCTTCTGTCGGAGTTGCAGCGGGCCTCCATCGTACCGCTGCTGTTGTCGCGAGATCCCGTGCTGGCCTCGGCGCTTTCGACCTCCGATTACACCAATACCTCCGCACACCTCATCGCCTATGTGGAAGAAATCGGCGCGGCCTCGCTCCTGTTGCTCGACAAAACGGGCAGGGTGGTGGGAGCCACTGACCGATCCGTGCTTGGCCGCAACGACCGTCAGGCTCCCTATTTTGTCGATGCGATCCGTTCCAACGACACGACCTTCAAATCGACGCAGCTAGAGAGCGGGGCCTATGCCTTCACCTATGCGCGGCGCATTGATGTGGCAGGCGCACTGGCAGGGGTGATTGTCGTCGCGGTTGATCTGGCGAAGTTTGAGACCCAATGGGCGGGGATTTCGGATGCGGTGATCGTGGTCAATTCCGAGGGCACGATCATCCTGTCAACCGAACCGCGCTGGCGTTCGCGCACGGAGGCTGAAGCCCTACAGGTGCGTGATGCGCCCACGGCCATTGAACGGGCGATCCGCGCGACCACCGACTGGACCACGCATGAGCCTGAAACCTACCTGCGCGGGGAGGCTGTGATGCGCCTCGAAAGCAGGATGCCGTTCCGTGGTTGGCGCATGGCCTCGTTTACCGCCTATACCTCAATCCGTGAACGGGTGAACGGTTTCCTTGCCTTGGAGATCATGGGGTTCGCAATCATGCTCTCCCTGCTGTTCTATCTGACCTCGCGGCGCGCGGTGTCGCGGGCGGGCTTGTTCCAGCGTGAAAGCGCGGAATTGCGCCAGCTCAACACCCAGTTGCAGCGCGAAATTGCGGAGCGCAAACGCGCCGAAGAAAACCTGCAAGTCGCCGAGCAAACCCTTGCACAGTCAAGCAAATTGGCCGTTCTGGGTGAAATGTCGGCGGCTGTCAGCCACGAGTTGAACCAGCCGCTCGCCGCGATGAAAACCTATCTGGCGGGCGCAAAGCTGCTGATCCAGCGCAAGCGCCCTGACGAGGCGCTGGCCTCCTTTGGTCGCGTCGATGATCTGATTGACCGGATGAGCGCGATCACCAAGCAGCTCAAGTCCTATGCTCGCAAGGGGTCGGACAGGTTGGAACCGATTGACCTGCGCGAATGCGTCAACGGGGCCTTGTCGATGATGGAGCCGCAACTGCGCCAGCGCGCGGTGCAAATCACCCGCACCCTGCCGCCCGAAGCGGTGGTGGTGTCGGGCGACCGAGTGCGGCTGGAACAGGTGCTCGTCAACCTGCTGCGCAATGCCTTTGACGCTTGTAAAACCGCGACCGACCCCCAGATTGATGTGACGGTGGCGGGCGGCGAACAGGCCACGGTCACGGTGCGCGACAACGGGTCGGGGATCGTGGATCTGGAGACCCTTTTCGAGCCCTTCTACACCACCAAAGCCCCGGGCGACGGGGTTGGTCTGGGGCTGGCGATCTCCTCGGGGATCGTCACCGAGTTGGGTGGCCGCCTGACTGCGCAGAACCGTCCCACGGGTGGTGCGGTTTTCGAAATGGCCCTTCCGCTCTACAATGAAGAGGCGGAGGAGACCGATGAGGGTGGGGGCGCGCGTGACGATCCCCGCGACGGGCGGCGCGACCCTCACGCCGCCGAATGAGGTCGCAGGCGGCGGTAGCACGAACCGTTGCGAGGCCGCCGCGAGACCCGAACACACACGACAGACACAACACGACAGACGACATCGCAAAGAAAGAACTTAAAATGCCTAGCGCCATGAAAATTGCCATCGTCGACGACGAACAGGATATGCGCCAATCCATCAGCCAGTGGCTGGCGCTCTCGGGATTTGATACCGAGACCTTCGCCAGCGCAGAGGATGCGGTAAAGGGGCTTGGTCCCGATTACCCTGGTGCGGTGATCACTGACATCAAGATGCCCGGCATGGACGGAATGCAGTTTCTCAAGAAGCTGATGAGCATCGACAGTGCCCTTCCCGTGATCATGATCACAGGCCACGGGGATGTGCCGATGGCGGTGGAAGCAATGCGCATCGGTGCCTTTGATTTTCTCGAAAAGCCCTTCAACCCAGACCGCATGACGGAACTGGCCAAGAAGGCCACCAACGCCCGCCGCCTCACCCTCGACAACCGCGCACTGCGCCGCGAGCTTGCTGGTGGCGCGGGGATCATGAAAAAGCTTATAGGCGCCTCGCCCGTGATGGAACGTCTGCGCGAGGACATCCTCGATCTGGGTCAGGCCGACGGCCATGTGCTGATCGACGGGGAGACAGGGACGGGCAAGACGCTCGTGGCCCATGCGCTCCACGCGGTTGGTGCGCGCGCGTCCAAGAAATTCGTCACCTATGCCTGTGCGGGGCGCGAGGAGTCGGAACTGGCCAAGCGGCTCTTTGGTCCCGATCCCGATGGCGGCGCGCAACCGCTGTTGGAAGAAGCGCGCGGCGGCACGCTGGTGCTGGAAGATATCGAGGCGCTGCCCGAAGGTTTGCAGGCGCGGCTTCTGGCGTGGATCAACGATCAGGGCACCCCGCCCGAAACCCGCGTCATCGCGATCTGCAACCTGCAAGAGCAGGGGCGGACCTGTGAGAGCGCGCTGCGACCCGATCTCTACTTCCGCCTCGCTGCGATGAAGATCACCACCCCGCCACTGCGGTCCCGTGGTGAGGATATTCTGCTGCTCTTTACCCAGCTCAGCCAGCAATTCGCCGAGGAATACGGCTGCGACGCGCCCGAGATCACCGCGCAGGAAGCCGCCCAGCTCTTGCAGGCCCCTTGGCCAGGCAACATTCGCCAGTTGGTCAATGTGGCCGAACGCGCGGTGCTGCAAAACCGTCGCGGGTCGGGAACGATTGCCTCGCTGCTGCTCACCGAGGGCGATGCGCCAGAGGATCAGACCATGACCACCGAGGGCAAGCCGCTCAAGGAATACGTCGAGGCTTTCGAGCGGATGTTGATCGACAACACCATGCGCCGTCACAAGGGGTCGATCGTGGCGGTGATGGAGGAGCTTTGCCTGCCGCGCCGTACGCTCAACGAGAAGATGGCGAAATACGGGTTGCAGCGCGCCGACTACGTGGGCTGACCGCCGCAGGGCATTTTCCCGAATGCTCTCCCAAAATGAAAAACGGGGCCCCGCGAGGCCCCGTTTTGCGTCTTTGATCCGCCTGTCGGCGAGGGCGTTTAGCCGCCCATGTTCATGCAGGAGGCGTAGTAGGTCACGGTTGCGGGCCAGTCGGAGAAGACACCCACAACACCCGCGTCCTGTGCCAGAGCATCAAGCACTTCGAAATAGTCACCGTCGTTGTCGGTGGCTGCCGTGGCCGACTGGAAATACCAACCGCCACCAGTGGCCAGCGGGCCAGAGCGCTCAAGCGTCCATGTGATCAGTTCCAGACCCGCCGCTTTCGCCGCTTTGGCATATTCGGAGGCGACATATTTACCGTCTTCGGCCACGACCAGCATGTTGATCGAGGGGGCGAGATACTTGAGGTTCATCGCTGCGAGCGCGTCGAAATCCTCGGCCCATGTCTCGGCGTTTTGCGGATCAAACCCGTCGGCGGGCTCAGTGAGGAAGACGGAGTTCACCGCGTAGTCGGGTTCGTTTTCCAGCCAGTAGGCAACCACGTCGAGGTTGAAGCTCTGCGGGAAAAGGTCGGCGGCATCCACGCCTGCTTCCTTATATTCGTCGAGCATCTTCTGTGCGTAGTCGTTCATGGTGAAGCCGTTAAAGGGCATCTCGACGGCGGGGTTCTTCAGTTCGGGCGTGAACTTGACGCCGTGTTCCTTGAACAGCGCGATGGACTCTTTGTGCGACATCACCGTGCCTGACGCGGTGTAGAGATCGGTGCGCCAGCTTGCAGTGCCATCCATATATTCGGCCACGGTGGTGCCCGATGCGTCTGCGGCGTCCATCTTGCCCTTGAGCGACTTGAATTCGGCCAGAGTGACGTCGGAGGTGCGGCACTCGGCCTGCGCGCTCATGTCACCAGATGCGGGAGCGAAGGGGGTGGTACATTGCTCGGCCAGATCGGTGGCGAGAATGTTGGTGGTGGTGTGCAGATCGTTTTGTGCGTGGCGGCAGACCAGTTCGAGGTCTTTGGTGAAGGCCACGTCACATTCCATGATGCCCGCGCCCATCTGAAGACCTGCGCGGTAGGCTTCTTCGGTATGCTCGGGGAACATCAGAGGCGCACCACGGTGGGCGATGGAAAAGTCGGTGCGCACGGGTTCAACATCGCCACAGGCGGCGAGGCGGTCTTTAAGGGGGCTGTCGTCCATCTGGCTGATGAGCCAAGCGGGGCGGGGCCCAAGCTCGATACGCTCGGCAAATGCGGGCGCGACGAGGGCGGGGGCCAGAACCGTGGCGGCAATGGTCAGGGACAGGGGCGTGCGGGAAATGCGCATCGGGGTCTCTCCGTTTTGTCATGAGTGCATGTCGATGCGCCGCACAATCACCAGCATCGGTTACAGTTCCGCGTCACTTCGGAGACGGTTCCGCGTCAGTTTCGTGACGGTTTTTCAAAGGCGTGCGGGCACTGTGCGGGAGTGCTGGGGGACATTGATGTGGGAGAGGGGGACGCGTGCGGCTGTGGATAAATCCGTTATGCGGGGAATTGGATGTTGTATTAACCCGCCGCCGCCACTACTGATAGGGGATGCAGGTCCGACACGGCACGCCCGTGTTGGAAACCGCTAACCACAGATTCGCTGCACGCGAATACGGCCATGGGCGCGGCATAACCGCGTGCGCCCGCCACTCGCGTCGCAGACCGATAGCGCCATAAGGCATGACAAAACCTTGCGGCTTCACGAATGCCCGACCTGCGTCTGACGCGAGGTTCGGGAATGAACTGGGCAACGGTCGGACCACGCTGGTCCCCGATTGCCGGAGAAGAAACGCGATGCAACGCGCAGAGGTAAACCATGGGCAGAAGACGGGCGCACGCGCCACGTCACCCATGCCCGCGCGGGTGCTCGCCCCTGAAAATCACCGCCGTTCCCGCCCTTCCTCCTTTGCGAGGTCAGGGCCCGTTCGGGGTGCCGAAAGACTTACATGGCTAAGAAAATGCTTATTGATGCCACCCACGCGGAAGAGACCCGCGTTGTGGTGGTCGACGGAAACAAGGTTGAGGAATTCGATTTTGAATCCGAAAACAAACGCCAGCTTGCTGGCAACATCTATCTCGCAAAAGTAACACGGGTCGAACCGTCGCTTCAGGCGGCTTTCGTGGACTATGGCGGAAATCGCCACGGTTTCCTCGCATTCTCCGAGATCCATCCCGACTATTACCAAATCCCCGTAGCTGACCGTGAGGCGCTTCTGGCCGAAGAGCTGGAATACGCCAAGCAACAGGCGGAGGAAGAGGAAGAGCGCGAGAACAAGCCCAAACGCTCCCGTCGCCGCCGTTCGCGGTCGCGCTCCAAGGCTGAAGAGGTCAAGTCCGATGATGCGGTCGAGACCAAGGATGTCGAGAGCGCAGGCCCCGCGGGCATGGATGTGGTCGAACCCGAGGGCGACGACCAGACCGACAGCGCCGATGCGCCTGACGCCGAAGAGGGTATCTCGCCCGCCTTCACCGTGGCCGAGACCCCTGTAGAAGAACCGCAGGACGACGATGCCGAAACGGCCACCGATGAGGTGTCCGAGGGTGACACCGCGTCCGAAGAGGCTGCAAAGGACGATGCCTCCGACAGCGCTTCTGACGAGACTTCGGGTGACGACGACACGGACAATGGCTCCGATGACGACAGCGGTGACGACGACAGCGACGACGATGACGCGTCCGAGCGTGACAACTCCATCGAGAACGTCGCCGATGATGACACCACTGATGAGGTGCGTCCGCGTCGCAAACCGCGTCCCAAGCGCTACAAGATTCAGGAAGTGATCAAGGTCCGTCAGGTTCTGCTCGTGCAGGTCGTGAAGGAAGAGCGCGGCAACAAGGGCGCGGCGCTGACCACCTACCTGTCACTGGCGGGTCGCTACTGTGTGCTCATGCCTAACACCGCGCGTGGCGGTGGTATCAGCCGCAAGATCACCAACGCAGCCGACCGCAAGAAGCTCAAGGAAATCGCGGGCGAGATGAACGTGCCGCAGGGCGCGGGTCTGATCGTGCGTACGGCGGGGGCGCAACGCACCCGCACCGAGATCAAACGCGACTACGATTATCTCAAGCGTCTTTGGGAGCAGATCCGCGAGCTGACGCTCAAATCCACCGCACCTGCGAAAATCTACGAGGAAGGCGACCTGATCAAACGGTCGATCCGTGACCTCTACTCGAAAGAGATCGACGAGGTGATCGTGGAAGGCGAGGGCGGTTATCGCATCGCCAAGGACTTCATGAAGATGATCATGCCGTCCCATGCGAAGAACGTCACCAACTACAAAGATACCCTGCCGTTGTTCGCGCGCTATCAGGTGGAGAGCTATCTGGCCTCCATGTTCAACCCGACGGTGCAGCTCAAGTCGGGCGGCTATATCGTGATTGATGTCACCGAGGCGCTGGTCGCCGTGGACGTCAACTCGGGCCGCGCGACGAAAGAGGGTTCCATCGAGGAAACCGCGCTCAAGACCAACCTTGAGGCCGCCGAAGAAGTGGCGCGTCAGGCGCGTCTGCGTGACCTTGCGGGTCTGATCGTGATCGACTTCATCGACATGGAAGAGCGCCGCAACAACACTGCCGTTGAGAAGCGCCTCAAAGACAAGCTCAAAACCGACCGCGCCCGCATCCAAGTGGGCCGCATTTCGGGCTTTGGCCTGTTGGAGATGAGCCGTCAGCGTCTGCGCCCCGGTATGCTGGAGGCTACAACACAGCCTTGTCCGCATTGTCACGGCACGGGCCTGATCCGCTCCGACGACAACATGGCGCTCACCATCCTGCGCCAGTTGGAGGAAGAGGGCACGCGCCGCCGCTCCCGCGAGGTTCTGCTGAAAGCACCTGTGGCCATCGTCAACTACCTGATGAACCACAAGCGTGAGGCGATTGCGCTGATCGAATCCCGTTACGGCATGGCTGTGCGGGTCGAGGCCGATCCCTTCATGATCTCGCCCGACTTCACCATCGAGAAGTTCAAGACCGCCACCCGCGTGATCAAGCCTGACGCTACGCCCGTTATTTCCGCATCGTCGGCGATGATGGACGATCTCGATGAGGAGATCGAAGCGGAGGAGGCCGAAGAGGCCACCAAAGCTCCTGAGGTGGCTGCGCCTGAGGCCGAGGGTGACGAGGAGCAAAAGCCCAAGAAGCGCCGTCGTCGGCGTCGTCGTCGGCGGAAATCGTCGGATGAAAACGGCGAGAACGGTAACGGCGAAAACGGCAATGGTGAGAACGGGGCCGAGAATGGCGCCGAGTCCAATGCCGACGCAGGCGAAGCTGCGGAAGGGGCGCAGGAGAAATCCGACGATGCCGCTGCCGAGACACCTGCCGAAGAAGCTCCCGCCAAGCCCAAGCGCACCCGCACCCGCCGCAAGAAAGCGGATGCAGACGCGGAGGCCAAAGCGCCTAACGCTGCCGAGGGTGAGACTGCTACCGCTGATGCAGCGCCCGAGGGTGAGGCCGTCGAAGAGGCGCCCAAGCCCAAACGGACCCGCACACGCAAGACCAAAGCGCAGCGTGATGCTGAAGCCGCCGAGAAGGCTGCCGAGAGCGCGGATGTGACGACCGAGGTGGCTCCCGCCGCCGAGGAATCCGCACCCAAGCCGAAGCGCAAACGCCGCACCAAGGCCGAGATCGAAGCCGAGAAGGCTGCGAAAGCGGCTGAGGCGGGCGAGACCGCTGAGGAACCCGCGCCCAAGCCGAAGCGCAAGCGTCGCACCAAGGCGGAGATCGAGGCAGAAAAGGCTGCGAAAGCGGCTGAGGCCGCGAAGGAAGAGGCTGCACCTGAGGCGAAGCCCGAGGACGTGGTTGCTGAAGCCAAGCCGGAGCCTGCTCCCGAGCCAGTGGCCGAGACGGTGACGGCTGCGCCAGAACCTGAGGCTGCGCCAGAGCCGGCACCTGAGCCGAAAGCCGAGAAAAAGCCCCGCCGCAAAGGCTGGTGGTCGATCGGCTAAGCCCGCGAGGGATCACATCCCCCGCAAGAACATTCAAAACGGCGCGTCCTTTTTAGGGCGCGCCGTTTTCTTTTCGCCGCTGCGGTGACGGTTTCGTTACAGTCAGGCTACGCAAATGTGAGGTGCTGCGACGAAGCATTCCCTTCCCCGACCCGCGCATTCGTGGCAGGAGGGGAGTATGTTTGGAATCGACCTCATAGACGCCACCCTCCTGCCTGCGATGCTCATCGCTTTGACGGCGGGGATTGCCTCCTTCATCAGCCCTTGTGTGCTGCCGATTGTGCCACCCTATCTGGCCTATATGTCGGGTATCTCCATGGGCGAGATGCAGGACGGAAGCGGCGCGCGCAAAGCGGTCATTCCCGCGCTGATGTTCGTCCTTGGCCTGTCCACGGTGTTCCTCTTCCTCGGCTTCACGGCCTCGGCGTTCGGGGCGTTTTTCCTGCAAAATCAGGTGCTTTTCGGGCGGATTTCAGGCGCGGTGATTATCATCCTCGGCCTGCACTTCCTCTCGGTCTACCGTATCCCCCTCCTTGACCGCGAGGCGCGTCTGGATGCGGGGGATCGTGGCGGATCGGCCTTTGGGGCCTATGTTCTGGGCCTTGCCTTTGCCTTCGGCTGGACGCCCTGCATCGGGCCACAATTGGGCGCGATCCTCTCAATCGCCGCACAGGAAGGCTCGGTCGCGCGCGGCACGTCACTTCTGGCGGTCTATGCGCTCGGTCTGGGGCTGCCCTTCCTGCTCTCGGCCATCTTCATCACCCGCGCAATGGGCGTGATGAACCGTCTCAAGCGGCACATGGGGATGATCGAAAAGGTCATGGGCGTGATGCTTGTGGTCGTGGGTGTCATGCTGCTCACAGGGGCTTTCTCGCGCTTTTCCTACTGGCTTCTGGAAACCTTCCCCGTGCTGGCCACGGTGGGCTAATTCCCGCGGAAGTAGGGACTTAATTTCGCCCTTCTCCTGCGCTAGAGTGGCCTGCGAAAGATGAAGGCAGGTCAGCGGCTTATGGGCACAAAGGGCGAAAACGGGGTGACACGGCGGCGGGTGTTCTACATCCCCGGTTATGATCCCATCCCGCCGCGCCGCTACCGCGAGCTTTACCGCAAGGAAAGCGCCAAACAGGCCGCGATTTCAGACTATTCCATCACCATTGCTCCCAAATCCGGCCCGCGTTTCGGCTGGTCCGTCGACGGCGGGATCGAGGGAGGCAAGACCCGTGCCGAGATCGACGTTCTGGTTTGGTCCGATATCGTCAAGGACAGCATGGAAGCGGGCATCCTGCGCACATATGCGATCCTCGCGCGCACGGCTTGGACCTATCTCTCCACGGGCGCGCTGTTTCGCCAGATGCGGCTGCGCAAGGGGCCGGTGATCGCCGCGCTCTATCCTGTCGCCATGCTTACGGGACAGGCCATTCTGGCGGTTGTTGTTTTCGCGCTGATCTTCGCGCTCGGGCGCGGGCAGGGGCCACTTTGGGCGGCGGTTGCGGGCGGTGCAGGGGCGCTCGCGGCTTATGGGCTTCTGCTCTGGTTCAAGAAGATGGACGGCAAGTTCTTCGCCTATTACCTCATGCACGACTACGGGTTTTCAGCGCGCTGGCGCGGGGCCGACCCGCCCGCGCTGACCGCGCGCATGGCCGAGTTTCGCGCCGATATTGCGCAGGCGGTGACCGAGGATTGGGACGAAGTTCTGGTGATTGGGCATTCGTCGGGGGCGCATCTCGGCATCTCCGTTATGGCCGACCTGATCCGCGCGGGCGAGGTGCCTGAAGGCGGACCCGCGCTTTCCTTCCTCACGCTTGGGCAGGTGGTGCCGATGGTCTCCTTCCTGCCTGAAGCGAAGGTGCTGCGCCGCGATCTGGCCTATCTCTCGGCGACCGACCGTCTCTTCTGGGTCGACGTGACCGCGCCAGGGGATGGTTGCGCCTTTGCGCTTTGTGATCCTGCGGGGGTGACCGGGGTTGCGCCCGAGGGCCAGACGGGGCCGCTCATTCTTTCGGCGGCCTTCACCCAGACGCTCAAGCCCGAGACGTGGAAACGGTTGCGCTGGCGCTTTTTCCGTCTGCATTTCCAGTATCTCTGTGCCTTCGACAATCCCGCCGCCTACGACTATTTTAAGGTGACGGCGGGGCCGAAAACTCTGGCAGCGCGGTTCGCGGATGTCGCCCCCTCACCAAGCCGCATCACCGCGCCTGTGGGCCGCTACAGGGAGGTTGCGCCATGAGTGACCGATTGCCGCCCAAGCCCGCGTCGCGGCCTGAAAAGACGAGCCTGATCAACTATCTGCGCCTGTTTCGTCGTGACATTCTTTCGGCCCAACCTGCCAAGCTCTACCGCGCGTGGATGGCCGAGTTCCGCACGCCCTTCTTCCGCTCCTTCCTCGTCAACCAGCCCGATCTGGTCAAGGAGGTGCTCAACAAGCGGCCAATGGATTTCCCGAAATCGTCGCGGATTGCCGAAGGCTTGCGCCCGCTCTTGGGCGACAGCGTGTTCCTGACCAATGGCGAGGTGTGGCAGCGGCAGCGACGGATCATTGACCCTGCCTTCGCGGGCGGGCGGATCAAGGACACGTTTCCCGCCATGCTGGCGGCGGGCGAGGCGGTCGTTGAGCGTCTTGGCTCGCTAGAGGGGCCGTTTGATGTGGAGCCGCAGACCTCTCACGCGGCGGCGGATGTGATCTTCCGCACGCTGTTTTCCATCCCCATCACCCATGAGACAGCCCGCGCGGTCTTTGCCGAATTTCAGACCCACCAGAAGGCGCAGCCGATCCTCAATATCGCCGCCTTCGTGCCGCTGCCCAAATGGCTGCCAAGGTTCCACAAGCGCGAAACCAAGCGCACGGCGAAGATCATTCGTGGCCTGATCGAACAGTTGACCGACGCGCGGATGGCCCAGATTGAGGCGGGCACTGCGCCCGACGATCTGGCGACGAAGATCATGACAACCCCAGATCCCGAGACGGGGGAGGCGTTTAACGCCGCCGAGATGGTGGATCAGGTGGCGATCTTCTTCCTCGCGGGGCATGAGACATCGGCATCCGCGCTGGCGTGGGCGCTGTGGCTTCTGGCCGATAATCCCGATGTGCAGGAACGCGTGGCCGCGGAAGGGGATGCGCTCGGAGCCGCGCCCGAATTCTCAGATATGTCGAAGCTACGCTTCACCCGCGATGTGTTCCGCGAGACCCTGCGTCTCTATCCGCCCGTGCCGATGATGGTGCGCGAGGCCAAATGTCCCGAGACCTTCCGTGAACGCGAGGTGCCCAAGGGCAGCCAGATCGTGCTGTCGCCGTGGCATCTGGGGCGGCACGAGCGGTTCTGGGACGCGCCCGATGCTTTCGACCCCGACCGCTTTGCCACCGAGAACGGCAAGCAGGGGCTGCGCGATTGTTTCATCCCGTTTTCCTCTGGTCCACGTGTCTGCACTGGGGCGGGGTTTGCGATGGTGGAGGGGCCGCTCATTCTGGCGCTCATTGCGCGGGCCTTTCATATCCGCACCGTCGAAGGACGCCGTCCCGTGCCTGTGGCCCATCTGACCGTGCGCGCCGCCGAAGGAATATGGATCGAATTGCGCCCGCGTGCGGAAAATGCGCGATAGGCCAAGCGACGCGCAATCGGCGCAAATGCGGGACGGTTGTCCGCGCAACCTGCTCAGAAGTGGAACCTTGTCCTTGAGTGCGCGCATGTGGCTTGAGTTCCCGAAACGCACGTCCTAGTTATTTCAGAACCACGATATGAAAAGGACCGCCCCGATGCGCGTTAATAAAGATCTCATCGACACGATCGGCAACACGCCCCTGATCCGCCTTAAAGGTCCGTCGGAGGCCACGGGCTGTGAGATCTATGGCAAGGCCGAGTTTCTCAACCCCGGTCAGTCGGTCAAGGATCGCGCGGCGCTCTACATCATTCAGGACGCGGTGGCGCGGGGCGACCTGAAACCCGGTGGCACGATTGTCGAGGGCACGGCGGGCAATACGGGCATCGGTCTGGCTCTTGTGGGCGCCTCACTCGGTTTCAAAACCGTCATCGTGATCCCCGAGACGCAAAGTCAGGAAAAGAAGGACATGCTGCGTCTTGCAGGGGCGGAACTGGTTCAAGTGCCTGCTGCGCCCTATCGCAACCCTAACAACTACGTGCGCTATTCCGAGCGACTGGCCAAGGAGCTGGCACGCACCACCAATGAGGGTGTCATCTGGGCCAACCAGTTCGACAACGTGGCCAACCGTCAGGCGCATATTGAGACGACTGGTCCCGAAATCTGGGAACAGACCGATGGCAAGGTGGACGGGTTCATCTGCGCAGTCGGCTCTGGCGGTACGCTCGCGGGTGTGGGCATGGCGCTCCAACCCAAGGGTGTGAAGATCGGTCTGGCCGACCCCATGGGCGCGGCGCTGCACAGCTATTACACGACGGGCGAGTTGAAGTCCGAAGGCTCCTCCATCACCGAGGGTATCGGGCAAGGGCGCATCACCGCCAACCTTGAGGGCTTCACCCCCGACATGTCCTATCAGGTCACTGACGAAGAGGCGCTGCCCGTGGTCTTTGACCTGCTGGCCGACGAGGGGCTCTGCCTTGGCGGCTCGTCAGGGATTAACGTGGCGGGTGCGATGAAGATGGCGCGCGAAATGGGGCCGGGGAAGACCATCGTGACGGTTCTTTGCGATTACGGCACGCGCTATCAGTCGAAGCTTTTCAACCCCGAATTCCTGCATGAAAAGGGGCTGCCCGTGCCTGTGTGGCTCGACCGCGCTCCTGCGGCGATCCCTTCGGTTTTTGAGGACTGACATCCCGACCGCGCGAGGCTCTGGACAAGGGCCGCGCGGCATGATCGACTATCCCATGACGGGGCGGCAGGGCGACCTGCCGCCTCTTTTCACATGACAAAGCCAGACCCGCAAAAGACCAGAAAGGACCGCCCATGACCGAGCCGCTCTTCCGTGCAGAAGCCTACCGTCAGGAGTGTGACGCCAAGGTGGTCGAGGTGACGCCTGAGGGCGGGATCATCTGCGACGTGTCGGTGTTCTATCCCACGGGTGGCGGGCAACCGGGCGACAGCGGGCGGCTCACATGGGACGGGGGCGCGATCAATATCGGCACGACGCTCAAGGGCGAGGGGGATGCCATCATTCTGGTGCCCTCCGATCCTGAGGCGCTGCCCCCTGTCGGTGTGCGCGTGACGCAGACGCTTGATTGGTCCGTGCGCCACCGCCACATGCGCGTCCACACCGCGCTGCATCTGCTGACCGTTGTGATCCCTCTCCCTGTGACGGGCGGATCAATCGGCGCGGAGAAGGGGCGGCTCGATTTCGAGATGGAAACCCCGCCAGAGGACAAACAGGCGCTTGAGGACGAACTCAACGCCCTGATCGAACACGACCTCACCGTGACCGACGAATGGATCACCGACGCGGAACTCCTCGCCGATCCGTCGATTGTCAAAACCATGTCGGTGATGCCGCCCACGGGGCAGGGACGCGTGCGGCTCGTGCGGATCGGGGCAGGGGAGAACACCGTGGACCTGCAACCCTGCGGCGGCACCCACGTCGCCCGCACCTCCGAGATCGGTCGCGTGCGCATCGGCAAGATCGAGAAAAAAGGCCGCCAGAACAGACGTGTGGCGCTCCACCTCGACTGATCGAATGGATCAAAATCACTCCTCAGCCTTCGATTTCTAAAAAACTTTAATTTGCGTGAACTGGGGGGTTGCACCCCGATAGCGTTCTCAAATATAGACGCTCTCGGACAGGTGGCCGAGTGGTCGAAGGCGCGCGCCTGGAAAGTGCGTAGGCGGGAGACCGTCTCGAGGGTTCGAATCCCTTCCTGTCCGCCATTTGCCGATCAGAGCGAACCGAGAACAGGATCTGCAGCAGCTGGGCACAAATCAATCGCTCAGGCGCAATTGAAGGGCGATTGGAATCAGTGTGCCGCGTTTCAAACTCTGCATCCAAACTGGCCAACGCGTCATTCACCACCTGCCTGATCTTCCTCAGCGTATGCCGGACTGGGATACCCTCCTACAGATCAACATAGCTGAACGCCGACCGACAGGCCTAACCCATCCTGCGCAACGCGTCGTCCTCCTCGGCGTCTGGGATGTCCTGCGTTTTGCAAATTAACTTAGGGCTGGATTAAATTTAGCGGCCGATAAAGGGGTTTGTTTCAGAAGCCGTCACAAGGCACTTCGTCCACTTTAGTGCGCCGTCGCCCTTCGTATTTATCGCCCTTCGGCGAGCTTCAGCGGGATGGTATTCCGCGCCAGCGCACATTACTGGGCGCGCGAATTGAACAGGCACGGCCATGACATCCGGCCGATACAGCCCAGCTATGTGAAGGGCGTCAAACGCGGAAAGACGGACGAGGCAGATCGAGGCGATCTCCGAAGCCGTAGCGCGCCCATATATGAGATTTTTCCGTCAAAAGCGTGGACACGCAGGCGCGGCTGATGAGCCGCAAGGCTCGCGAGTTTCTTGTCCGCCAACGACAGGTCAATCAGATCCGAGGTTTGTTGGAAGAACATGGTGTCGCGGTCGCCCGAGATATCTCGCGCCTCAGGTATGCATTCGGGCAGATTGCAGATGGCGCAGACAGTCACCTCGGAGACATTTCGCCAAACACCGATTATCGCTTTTCAAATTGGTGGATTTAGGCAAGAAGTAGTCCTACTGCTTCGACCCCACCTGCTGTGTAGTTTCTCCACGATATTAAGGACGAGACATGAGTAATAAAGAACGTCAACGTGGGCCTGTGCGCAAATTATTGTTCAAATTTCGTACTGGACCGCAGAAGCGTATTCGGATGCGCAGTGCGGCGCGGAGACGGTTGAAAAGTTCCGCTCGGTTTGTCGCGGTCACAGGCAGTTCAGGCAAGTCGACGACCGCCGGACTTTTGTCTCATATCCTTCAGGCCTATGCGCCGACCCAATCCCAAGTCGGCAGCAACACAGTAAGCCAGTTGATCCGGACCCTTAAACGCATGTCTCTGGTTGAGCATTTTGTTGTGACAGAGCTAGGGGTAAGCGCCAAGAGCAAGATGGAGCCAATGGCAAGCATGCTGTGTCCCGATGTGGCCATCGTCACGATGATCGGTACCGAGCATTATTCGGCCTTCCGTGGCCGCGAGGGGGTGGCCAAAGAGAAGGGCGCATTGCTCGACCACCTTCAGGAAGACGGCTTCGCGGTTCTGAACGCGGATGATGAGATGGTTATGGATATGGCGCAGCGGACCCGCGCCCGCAAAGTGACCTTCGGTAAAGACGCGGCCACCGCTGACTACAGGGCGGAAGACATCCAAGCGGGCTTTCCCGACATGCTTTCCTTTACGCTTGTCGGGAAAGGGCAGCGGTTAGAGTTAAAGACACTTTTCCCCGGGGAGCATTTCTGGATGCCCGTGACCGCGGCCGTTGTGACGGCGCTGGAACTGGGTGTTCCTGCCGAGCTGGTTGCCGCGCAGGTCGCGACCTTCTCACCTGTGAATGGGCGTTGCAGTATAGTGCAGGCCCCAGACGGCCCGACCTTCATCCTCGACAGCACCAAGGCGCCATACGGCACGCTCGATCTCGCGTTCGATATGCTTGCAAAGGCCAAGGCGCCGCATAAACGCGTCATTCTCGGGATCATTTCGGACTATTCGGGCGCGTCTTCTCAAAAATATCGCAATGCATGGCGAACCGCGCGAGAGATCTCTGATCAGGTGATATTCGTCGGCAAGTCCATATCAAGCGCCAAGCCGACACGGGAAGATGTCGAGAGCGGCCGTATTATCGGCTTTGAAAATGCCCACGAAGCATTCGAACACATTAAGGCCACCGCCCGACCAGATGAGGTCATTTTGATTAAGGGGTCAACAAACTTGCATCTCGAAAGAATTGCCCTTGGCTATACGCAGCCCGTGCAGTGCTGGGCGGTTGCGTGCGGGAAGCCCGGGGGATGCTTTCGGTGTCCGGGGTTGCTGCTTCCATTCGATAAGAATGCATTGAAGAGAAAAGAAAAACTTGATCGATTGGCGTTCTGGAAACCTCGCAAAATTTGAAAGAGGCCTCATGATAATCGTCCTTTCCGACCTGCGCCGTGATCGCGTTGGTGTGGAGTCTGACGCTGGTATTGCCCTGCGCATCGGGGATGAATTCCGCGGGCTACAGATCATTCGTTAAGAGATTCAAATCACTGTATTGGCGTTCTCGCCGCGTCAGTGACATTCGATGAAGGCTGTGAAGCTCTGCGCCTGCTCGGCAAGATCGACGGGATCAAGCGGGTCGCGAGGGATGCCTATGCGTGGCGTCACCCCGTTAACACCGAGGAAGAGTTTCGCGGCTTCTCCTCGGATTGCAAAGTTGACGTTCTGCGGAATATCCCCGATCGCATCCGCCACATAGAAGGCGTCCAGTTTCGAAACGACCACACCTTTCACATAGCCCTGTTCGGACAGCGCGGGGCCGCCCGAGTTTCCAGGTTGAACGGGTGCGGAAATTTGTAGAGTGACCTCATCGCCGTCCAACCCTTTCAGGCTCGATATCGCCCCGCGTGTGACGTTTAAGCCGCCAAGAATTGAGGCCAACGGGTAGCCGACCACTGTGATGTCCTCGTTGAGCCGTGCGGGGGCAGGGGAGAACTCGGCGACCGTTTTCCCGCCCATGCCCGCGCGTTTAAGAAGGGCGAGATCAAAGCTGGAGGAGGTTTGAACCAATTCCGCGGGCGCGCCGTCAACGGAAAGGCTGTTGCACTCTTTCACGACATGCGCGTTGGTCAGGACGTGGCCCATGTTGGAGACGTAAAAGCCCGATCCTGTTGCGCGCGCACTTCCCTCATCACGCGGCTTTGGCGCGGCGGCAAAGCTGTCGGGCAGGGGGTTGCTTGCATTCTCCTCCTCGATGCGGGCGACGAGATCGGCGGTGCTTTCGGCTACCGAGAGCAGGAAGCCGTTCTCGGGAATGTAGAGCGTGGCATTCGGATCGCTGGTGATGCTCGCAGAGATCGCCGCGAGGATGCCTTTGTCGCGCGCATTGGTCGAGAGCAGGACGGTGGCCCATTGGCCCTTCCAGTAATTCGATCTGACGTAGAGCGTATCGCCTACGCTGTTGGTGGAGGAGGTGACGGCGAAGCCTTGTTTCCTCACGGTGTAGGGCTCGGTGCCCCGCGCGGCAAAACCGATGGCATAGTCGTGGATACCCGAGGTGCCCGTAGAGTCGTCAAAGGTTACGGAGAGTTTGAGGGAGCTGTTAAGGTGCTCGAAGTTGACGAAATTGGCGCTGGTCTCGCCTTGCACAAGGCTGTCGGGAACGAGGAACGAAAGGCCGAGGCTGTCGAAGTATTCGTAGCTCCAGTCATCTGCCGTGAGAAAGTCGAGCGTCGTGTAGGCCAGAAGGGCGGCGTGATACTGTTTGGGTGGTTCGTCGAATTCCTGTAGGGAATAGCGCTCGATCGCACTGTTCGAAATCCTGCCCCATGCCCCGTCGAGCAGGCCGTTGTAGAAGCCTTCGAGCGTGAGGCCCAGTTGCAGGAAACGCAGCTCGCTCTTGGTGTAATTGGTGGCGCGGAAGTCGTCGAACAGATAGTCGAAATCGCGGTCCTGCGCCAGTGACGCAAAGGGTAAAACCACTGCGAACACGATTACAAAGAGTGTCCTGATCATGCGATGCCCCACACTTCCAAGCTCATTCTGTCCCGACTACAGGCCAAATATGCAACTCGGGCCATTGTTTGGAAAGTGCGGTTCGGGTCCGAGTTGATGATGTGACAAATTTGTGCGCTGGTTTTCGCGGTGTGGGTTGATGGGTTTTCTGGCCCTAGGGCGCGTAAACCCGCCGAAGCACGCGATCTGGGATCGGGTGAGGCGGGCCGTGGACCGTTGTGGCCGCGGGCGCATTGTTCTGGACTTGCATTCCGTGCCGCGCGGCCACGATCTGGTTAGAACTCAAACCGCGCGCCTGCCCGCAGGGTCATGGCGTTTTGGGAGGGATCGTCGAGATTTCCGCTGAACGTTGTCTCGACAAACACGCCGCCCAATGCGCCCGCGTCATGGGTGACTCCAAAGGTGACTTCACCTGTCCATGGCGCAAGGTCTGTCTCAAACGACGTGCCTGAAACGTTTGAGCCGAGGTTTCCTGCAAACTGTCGGGTCGCGAAGGCCGATCCGTAGAGTTTCAGCGTGCCGTCGAGACCAGACGGCGGGGCCATTGCGACTTCCATGCGCCCACCGATTGAGGCGGTAAGGCTATGCGCCTTCATGTCCGCGACAGCCAAGCCGTTGGAGGTGGTAAAGGCGTCATATGCAACCTCAGCATATTCAACTCTGGCCATGGGGGTCACTGTCCATTGCCCGTTCGACAGGGAGAAGGTTTTGCCCATTTCGAGACCCGTAGACCTCGCGCGGCCTTCGATTTGTGCATTTCCGCCCGCCGCAGTTACGTCACCGTCGAACCTTGAGGCGCTCATTGCGCCGTCGATGTAAAAACCGCTGGGGTGGTTCCATGTGGCGGTCAGGCCGAGGCTTGTGCTGTCCAGTGCGACGTTTTCCGCGCCTGCGGTTGTCGTTACGGTCGTGGCTGATGTGCCTGTCCCGACATAGGGGCCGAAGCTCAATCGACCTGCACCAATATCGCCGCCGTCGATGCTCAGGCCCGCGCGGAAACCAGAGGCTTCCATTTCCGCCTCATAGCCCGTTGTCGTGCTTTCTGTCGCGAACTGTCGCTTTGCGCTGGTGATGCTGGTCCACAGCGACACCCCGTCACCCAGAGAAACGGCGTGGGGATTGTTCACTGCCGCCGAACGCTCGCTCAGGCGCGGGAGGCTGTCGTGATAGAAGAGGGCGGCGCCGAGGCTTTCGATGGCGCTCACGCCAGATTGGTAGCCCGCCGCAAGCACGTGATTGCCCCCTGAAAACGCCAGATCGTAGATGAAGGCGCCTGAGGTAATCGGCTGGCCGAGAGTGAAATCACCCGCCTGCGTCTGACCGAGTGCCGTGGCGATAACCACATCGTTGCCTGTTGCATTTGCGCTGGAGACATCAGCAATAAGCAACTGGGTGGGGGCTCCGCTGATGTCTCCAGCCACCGTGAGCACGTCAGCGGTGTCCGTGGCGAAATCCACGTCGACACCGATCACACCGCCCCCGGTATAGTTTTCAGCGACATTCACCTGATCGCCCGCAGTCGCATTGCGCATGTCCATTTCGCCCGCGTTGGAGAAAGAACCGCGAAGTGTCAGTGTCTGGGCGGTGGATGAAAATCCCGCCGAGCCGCCGTTGAGAAGCAGATCGTCCAAGGACAGATCCTGCGACAGGTTCAGATGCGCGTTCGCGGTTACTGTTGTCAAACCGTCGAAGCCAGACATATCTCCGCGCAAATCGGTCGTGCCGGACAGAAGGTTAATCTGACCGTTGCCTAGAACATCCGCGCTGAACTGATAATTCGTGTCCGTGTGGTTGAAGTTGATCGTCCCTGCGCCGTTTCCGAAAACCGCGCGGCCAACGTCGAGTGTGCCCGCAGCCTGAGCGCTACCACCACCCACTCCACCGATGTTGAGCGTTGCGATTGAATCCGCAAACTCGCCGATCAAGAGATCGCCTCCAACGTCAACAAGGCCCGCATTTGCGACGGTCAACGTGCCGTTACCCTGCGGTCCCAAACGAAGATCTCCCGAGGTGCTCCATAACGTTCCTGCGTCTGTGACGAGCACATGCCCCGTGCCCGTTGGGTTCGAAGCGATCAACCCTTGCCCTGTCGTGACCTGAGCGCCTTCTTCGATCAGCGCCGTGCCCGTTCCGTCGCGCCCGACCACGAAAAACTCGGTAGTATCCCATCTGGTGCCTGCCCCCGATACAACTACCGAGCCGACAGAGCCTGGCTGGACCGCAACTGACGCACTCAATGAGGAGAGGGCCGCACCGTCTTGCGCAATGAGCTCCCCTTGTCCCCAAAGGCCAACATAGGCGCGACCAGACGCGGTTAGCTCTGTCCCCACGCCAGAGAACGCCGCGCGTCCGCTTGCTGCGCCGTGATAGCCAACGGTGAAGTCTCTGCTCGACACCGAACCGCCACTTTGCACCGTCAACGCACCATCGCCGCCAAAACCGATATAGGCGTCGTCGCTTTGTGCCCATGTCCCTCCGTCTTCAACTGTCGCGCTCGATGTTGAGCCGTAGGTATAGGCGACATAGCTGGTGGTATTTTCGACCCGTCCGCCATCGGAGATGGTCAGCGTTCCGTTCCCCTCTCTGCCCACAATCAGAGGAGCACCGACCGACAGCAACGATCCGCTTCCCGTCACTGTGGCCGATCCCTCACTGCCGCTCGACCTCGCGAGGGTCGTATCCCCCGCAGCGCGCACCTCACCCCCGTTTTCGACGGTTAGCGTCGCGTAGCCCCCGCCGCCCACGATGAGTTCTGATGACATCTCCCAAAGAGACCCTGCGTCACTGACAGTCGCGGAGCCCTGAGAACCTGCATACCATCCCAACCCGCTCAGACGGTTCGTTACAGACCCACCATTCGAGACGTCCAGCGTGCCCTGACCATCACGCCCCATGTATAGATCATCCGTTGAGTCATAGGCTCCTCCGTCGCGGACCGTTAACGTTCCCTGGCTGCCACCTAAATATCCCACCCAAGTTGCATTCGAAGTAAAACGGCTTCCATCAGCAACCGTCACACTGCCTGTCCCATTCAGGCCGATAGTGCTGTTGCGGCCTACATAGACTTGTCCGCCATCGGTAAGAGTTAATTCTCCGACGCCACTGTTTTGCTGCCCCATGATCAAATCAGAGCCCGTCGCGACCACGCCTCCATCACTGACATTAAGTCGACCAGTGCCCTCTAGTCCTATCAGTGCACGATCCGATATGTCCCACCGGCTATATGCCCCCGAGACAGTCGCTGTGCCGACGCCGCCAGAGGAATATCCCAATGTTCCGTTGAGGCTCGAAAGGTAGCTGCCGGATGCAACCTCAAGATTGCCTGTGCCTGCGAGCCCCACATGCAAGTCGTTGGAAAGGTTGAAATATGAAAAGTTGCTCATACTGACGGACCCGACGCCGCCACTGTTTTGGCCGACCCTTACCAGATTGCCATAACTGTATGTGCCAGAAAGGTTTAATGCACCAGTCCCCGATCCTCCGACATTGGTGGAGCCGCGCAGGTTAACCATCGCATTCCATCCAGTTACCGTCAGCATGCCGTCGCTCGCCGCGTTTTGACCGATATTCATGTCACCAGTGGCCAAAGAGCCGACGTCCTCGACCGTCACCTCGCCGCTTTCAAGCAACATAGTGCCATTGCCGAGATCGATGTTCGAACTATTGAGCGTGGCTGTGGGCGAAGATCCAGACGTGCCGAAGTGGAGATGATCACCAGAATCAGGAACGCCAGAAGGCGACCAGTTCCCAGATGCGGTGAAGTCCTCACCAGGGGCGCCGATCCATTCCAGTGTCTCCGCATGCGCGGGGATCACAGGCAAACACGCCGCAATTGTGGGGACACACACGGCCGCGCTCAGTCGTAGATACCTTTTGAGCCTGCCGCGCTTGGCGTCAGAGGTGGATCGAAAGTGTCGGCTCGGCATGTTTTTCGCTTGCATGTGTCCCTGTCTCTTCCCCTGAAATTGGTGTCCCCGTGCGGGCAGGGATACGCCCGAAAAAGTCGCGAAATTGACGGCATCGCTCAAGGGGGCGCGAATGTTGAGTTGCGGCAATTTTTGTTGAGACATGCCAAGTTCGGGAGTTGCAGCTAAGGCTGACTGCCGTTTCTCTAATGCTTGACCACTCGCGTGAAAGCTCTAGGCTTTGGAATTATCGCTTCAGAGATTGCAAATTTATTCATGGGTCAGATTGAAAGAACACAACGTGACACGCTTGATTTGCGCCTCAAGGGCGTTGGTCGCGCAGTGACCACGACACAAGGCGCTCATGTAGAAAATACCTCGACAATGGCAGGCGGTAGTCTGGGCTTTAGCTGGAGCCAGACCCGTTTCGACACGCAGGGCTCGGGTGTGGTTGAAGTGAGCAGCTCGCGGAATCCGAGCTACATCTTCACACAAGTGGTGCTTGACGGGGCATTCGAGGCGGAGCTTGCCTGTGGAGCGCGCTACACCAGCGACACGACGGGCCTTGTGCGTCCACGCGTGTCATCTGCGCGCTATCGTGCGACCTCGGAGAGTATCCGTATGTTCGGTGTCTTGGCGGATGTCGCCTGTGTGGAAGGGTGGTTCGGCAACAAGGTGCCAGATCCCGTGCGCAGGCTGCTCGACGATGTGGGCCGAGATACTTTCTACCGTCCGCAACCAATCCCCGCACATCTCAAGCAGACCTTGAAGCAGGCGCTTGCAAGCGACACGCCCATGCGGCCACATTTGATCGAAGCGTCCGCCTTTCATATCATCGGCTTTCAGCTCGAAAATCTCGCGCATCTCGAAGATATCTCGGTCACACGCGCGGATTATGATATGGCGCATGACGCCTATAACCTGATTGCCGCCACGCCGCATTGCGCGCCGACGCTAAGCGGCCTCGCGCGCCTCCTCAACATTCCCCCCAACAGGCTTGATCGCGCGTTCCGTGCAACCTTCGGGCGCAGCGTTCATCAAGCAACGGTCGATATCCGTTTCGATGCGATCTGCGCCGCCCTGTGTGACGGTGAAGCGATCAAGGTCGTCGCGGCGCGTTTCGGCTATACAAGCGTAAGCAACTTTTCATCGGCCTTCCGCCGAAAAATGGGCGCCCCGCCACGCCAGTGGCTGGATCAACAAGTGTCCTGACCTCGTGCTTCATCGGCTGAGAATGCGTTCTCCTTATGGTTGTGTTTTGCGTTGCCTGGCCGCGCCGAATATGAAAGTGGAGCTCTCACACTTACTTTAGGCCAACAAATGTCAACACTCTGTCGTTTCCGAGATAAACCTATGGTTGTGCATCGGCGGTTTCTCGTCGCCAATGTCCGGCTCGCAAGAAACGGCTTTTACCCAAGTGTGCTCGGTGCTATCCGTCGCGGGAAAACGGGCAAATGAGTCTGGACGTGTCCAACCAGTTGCGGCGTTTCTACCATAGTGATGTATAAGGGTGCCAAGTGAATGAGTGGCGGCAAAAAGTCCTCAATAGATCGGGCGTTCATCGTCCATCTAGAGCGCGCGGTTGAGCGGCGGCCGCAGGTTGACAGATTGATCGATCGCTTGCCTGTCGATGCCCATGTGATCCCAGCCATTGACGGATCAAAACAGAATGCCGCGATGCGAAAGTGCTATGTGCGCAATCTGCTCAAGCCGCGCTATCCGTTTGCATTGCGCGATGCCGAGATTGCGACCTTCATGAGCCATCGAAAATGCTGGCAATACATCGTGGATGAGGGGCTCGAATCTGCCCTGATCGTCGAGGATGATGTCGAGATAGATCGCACTGATTTCGACCGCGCCTTGGATGTCGTCAGCCGCAACATCGAGCAAGGCGATCTCATTCGTTTCCCAATTCGCCCGCGTGAAACCGCACGCAGGACAATCGCCTTTGGCGCGATTGCCTTGTTTCAGCCTGACCGCATCGGTCTCGGCATGGTGGCGCAGATTGTGACAGCGGAGGCCGCCAAGCGCTTGTTGGAGCGTACGACACAGTTCGATCGCCCCGTGGATACATATCTTCAACTCGAATGGGACCACGGGGTTCGTGTCCGGACCCTGTGGCCGAGTGGAGTTGAGGAAGTGTCGGAAAATTTGGGGGGAAGCCTTATTGGCACGCCGATGACCATCCACAAAAAGCTCAGGCACGAGATACTTCGACCGATCTATCGGTTGCAGCTCAAAATTGCCGCGCGGAGGCATCGAAAGACATATGAGAAAACTCACTAAGCTCTCACGCTACTATCGTGCTCGCGCCAAGCCATCGTCGGCCCTGCCGTTCTTTTGGCATATCGGGCGGCCGAACTTCGGGGACGACATCAATCCTGCGTTTTTCGGCATGCTTGCGGACCGACAGGTGCGCTTTGAAAAACACCGTGATCGCCCGCATTTTCTCGGTATGGGGAGCATTCTGGATCGCGCAACGCCGCATTCTACAGTGCTCGGTTCGGGCTATATCCAGCCGCCATCATCCGATGCCTGCAGGCCCGGGAATGTCATCGCTGTGCGCGGCGAGCTGACCCGCTCGTTCCTCAAGACCGAGCATCCTGTTCTCTTGGGAGACCCGATGGTGCTCATCGACCGCTTCCATTCGGCAGCCGAGCGCTCGAACGATACGGTTGGCTTCGTCCCCCATCTTTCCCAGACACGCGCAGCCAAGAAACTGGCGCTAACTGGCGTCAAGATCATTGATCCTGCCTGGCCACCCATGCGTGTGATATCGGAGATCGCGCAGTGCAAGCGGGTGTTTAGCCAGTCTCTTCATGGTCTGATCGTCGCCGACGCGCTGCGGGTGCCAAGTCTCTGGGTTGCCCCAAGTTCGGCGATGAAGGGAGCGGAGTTCAAGTTTCTGGATTATTTCTCAACGCTGGATGCTGCCAAGTCCGCTTGGCCGTTTACGCGCGAGACCTTCGAGACCGCACCAGAGCATGAATTTGACGCCGCGCAGTACCGTTTCGACAAGGCGGAGTATTTCGAGGCTATGCGGGACGCACTTTGCAGATAGAATGCCTGAGTAGGGGCGCATGAGGGGCGATCACATGACTGAGTTTCACCTAACAGGGTTCCGCCACGAGAAAACGGCGGAGGGATTGCGACTGTCATGCGATGTGCGCGACGGCACAAGCGTGCGCGAACTGGTTTATAGCATCGCGGGATCGCCGTCGGAGTTGCTTCCGCCGCAAAGTGCGGATTGGGCCCTTGTCGGCCTGTTCCTGCCTGCAATGATGCAGGGCCGCTCGATAAAGATTGATGCGCCGATCAGTCGTGAACTCTTGTACAATGCAAACAACGACCTTCAGGCGCTTTTTAAGGTTTGGCGCCCGCGGGTGAAGCCGATCAAAATCGAGGCCTCTTCCAGCGATCCGTCTTTCGCAAACGAGGGTCGGATGGCGACCGGGTTTTCGGGCGGGATCGATTCATTCGCCACGCTCATTTTGAATGAAGAGGGCGCGGGCGCAAATGAGATCGGTGCGCTTACGATTTTTGATGTCGGGGCCTTCGGCAAGGATGCGGCGGCCTGTGAACCTATCAAGGAGCGCAGCAAACAGCGCCTGAAGCAATTGGCTGAAAAGACTGGGCGGGATTGGTTTGCCGTCGACACCAATCTTGACGATTTCTTCCGCGGGTTGTTTCAATCCAGCTTTCAGCGCACCCATACGATGAGAAACGCGAGCGCGGCTCTGGCGCTGCAATCGCATGTGGACATTTACGGGATTTCATCGAGCTTCGCATATACGGACAACATGTTCTCGGGCACGGATATCAGCAAGATTGATCCCATCCTCTTGCCGTTGCTGACCACTGGCGCGTTTCGTTTTGTTTCTGCGGGTGCCTCACTGTCCCGTCAGGAGAAGACGCGACTGGTGTCCACATATGAACCCGCGTTTGACACCCTTGATGTCTGCATCGCGGCCGCCGAATTTCGCTCCGATGTCACGAATTGCTCGAACTGCCCCAAATGCCGCCGCACACTTGTCGCGCTCGATGCGCTAGGGCGGCTCGAAAGCTTCAAGAACAGTTTTGATCTGGACCTGTACCGTGAAAACCGAGAGGCAGCGGCCAAAACAATCTTTGCGGCTGCTAACGCAAGTATGTCGAACAGGGAACTTCGGGATCTGATCAAGGGCACAGAGCTGGAGCCTAAAATGGGGCTGCGTGACCACTTCAAGGGCCTCAAGATCAAGCTGCGGGCCAAGGTGAAGGCATTGTGACATTTTGGGGAACGGGCTGGAATTGCTCGAATGAAGTGCACAAGGGAGGTGCCTTTGCTTGAGCTACCCCCCGAAATTCGGACAGTGACGTAAGCTACGATTTGCAGTCTGCTGATCTTCGACGAGAAGGAGATCAGAGATGTCGAAACGCAAACAACATGCGCCTGAATTTAAGGCGAAGGTCGCGCTGGAAGCCTTGAAGGGTGAGGAGACCGCTGCCGAGCTGGCAAGCCGGTTCGGGGTGCATCCGACGATGATCCATCAATGGAAAAGTGCGCTCCTTGAGGGCGCCTCCGGCGTGTTTAACGCGGTGGCAGAAAGAAGCCCGAGATCAATGAGGAGCAGGTGAAGGAACTCCACGCCAAGATTGTGGGGTAAGCCCGCGAACGCCATGCGTTCGAGAGAGCGGGCGTACGCCGTGGCCAACGGTACGGGGCTTGCGCGGCCCCACTGGGGCCACGGTCCCCCTAGCTTTGTCACGAAATCTCAAACCATGGACCGGCAAGAGAGGCGCGACATGATTGAGCCGAATAATTCCATTTTGTCCATCGGGCAGCAATGCAGGCTGCTGTCGATCTCGCGCTCGTCATTCTATTACAAGCCTAAGGGGAGACCGAGCAGAACCTCAGCCTGATGCGGCGGATCGATGAGCAGTTTCTGGAGACGCCGTTCTTCGGTGTCCGCCAGCCTATCGGAACATTGCTTCGCAATGCCCTGCCGGCCAGTGGATGACATGGCACTTGCGCAGTTCAAAGGATCGTGGCCCCAGTGGGGCCGCGTAAGCACGCAGAACGGCCATTCGGTGAACGAAAACGGATACGCCGGCTGATGCGCCTGATGGTGCTGATGCCGATCTACCAAAAGCCCAAGCAGGCCTGCGAAAGGGCACAAGACGCATCCCTACCTGCTGAGAGGTCTGCGGGTGGAGCGTCCGAACCAAGTTTGGAGCTCGGATATTACCGATCTGCCCATGCGCCGAGGGTTCCTGTATCCGGTTGCCATTATGGATTGGCACACCCGTAAGGTGCTGGCTTGGCGCATCTCGAATACGTTGAAGCGGACTTCTGCGTTGAGGCACTAAACGAGGTCATCCACAAGTTCGGCCCGCCCGAGATCATGAATACCCCCTCTCGTGACATTCGCTTTGCGAATGCACTGCCGGGCAATGGATCAAGGATCTCAGTTCACGTCCTTCGCCTGGACCCACCGGCTCCGCCGATCCGGCGTGCGTATCTCAATGGATGGGAAGGGCCGCTACCTAGACAATATCTTCATTGAGAGGCTCTGGCGAACCCTGAACCGCAGGACCGTGCAGCGAAATACGAGTGTGTTTACCTGCATGCTTGGGAGACCGGATCAGAAGCGAAGACAGGCATCCGGAAATGGATGACCTTTTACAACAACCAACGCCCACACTCAGCCCTTGGCGGCAGGCCGCCAGCCGTGGTCTATTGGCTGAGAAATGACAGAACACAACCCGATCAGCAGGAGCAAAGAGTAGCTTAATTTACGCCAGATCCTGTCCAACAAATGGGGAGTAGCTCAACATGCGATCAGAAAGGAGTGGTCAGAGATATTCGCAAAGGATTTCGGCCATTTCGATACCTTCTATGACCTCATTGTCAACGCAGGCGAGACCCTATTGGGCGTAGAGCCCTCTTCCCAATATCCGTATGCATTCTCACGACATAGCGCCGAAATTTTTCTCTACACCGCTTCGGACGCAGGCTATCTGCTCGCCATTGGCTCAAAGTCCGCGATAGAAGAAAGCCTTGCACGGCATAATGAGACGATTTTGTCTTTGATTGCTCAGATGACTGCAGCGGCAAAGCACCGACAAGATCGTGCTGTGGCTGTGGACGCGCTCATGTCGCTGTATTTCTATCATGTCTCCTATGGTGATGTTGCCAAAGGGTTACGCGCGGATATCGGGCGCATCATTCCCGAAGTGGTGATGGCCTTTCCCGCGCACTCATTCCCTTTCGCGCTCTCCCTGCTGTCGCATGGTGCGGATCCCGCCGAACATATCAGCAGGATCACGATCTTCCATATGGTGGAACGCGGGGACGTTGCCCATAACTTTTGTCAGCAGGTCGCCGAAGGCGTAATAGACCTGCGCAGGGACTACAAATGGCTCCGTGAGTTAGGCTCGGCAATCATGGGGCCAGTTGCGCGGGCTGTGCGCGATAATCGCCCTGAACTATGCGACGCCTTTGTGTCGACCTTCGTCCTGACACCGCTTCACTGCAACCCGCTGGGCCATGAAGACCAGATTGAACGACTTGAAGCCGACCTTTCCACTTTGCGCGCTCGGCTCAAGAGCTTTGAAAAATGGCTCAAGTCACCTATGCCCGTCACAGCGCAAGACACCCCCTTGGTGCTCGACATCTCGGAAAAGAAAGAAGAGTTGGAGCGCGTTAAGAACGACTTTGAGGCATGGACAGCGGAACGCTGGGATTTCGCCGTGCGCCAGATCGCAACCCGGCCAGACAATCGCGCCACACTTCAGGCGATCCAGACCGGATTGTCGCCGCTCCTCAGCGATGAACTGGGTCAACTTCTCTCAGATGCGGCCAAGGTGACACTGGACAATGGGTGAGCGACGGCCTTTGAGTTTTCGAACGACGATTGCCTAATTTTCTATGAAGGCGAATAGATATTCCCCGCACCCCCCGCGTTCCTCCGTCCCTATCCCCAACCTTCTGGCACGGTGGCGCAGCCACTCGTATCTGGGCGCAGAAGTCCAACTGCTCAAAAAGACACCGCCCAACTCTACGATGCAGGGTACACACGCTTCCGCGACCATTCCCAAAGGCTGCGCGGGTTCCACGCTTGACGCAGAGCCCGCGGCCTTTGCCTATGGCTCTGCTTAAGTAGCAGCAACTTGATGTCGATAGGTCCGTGGAGACATGCCGTAATACTCGGAAAACTTGCGGCTGAAATACTGGCTCGACCCGAAGCCCGCCTCAAACCCGATGTCCGTAATCGGCTTTGTCGTTGCATCTCGAAGTTGTTGCGCAGCGCTCTCCAGTCGCAATTCGTTGAGATACTCAATCGGCGTTTTGTTCGTCACCTCTTTGAAAATCGCGCAGAATTGGGAGCGCGACATGGCACATTGCTTGGCCATGTCCTCAAGTCGCCAGTCGTGCGACAAATGCTGCCTCAGACCTTTGGCAAACACCTCGATGGTCATGTGCTTCTCATCAGGGACAAACTCGGATTCCGGTTGATAATCGAGTATTTCCGACAACCCCTTAAACACGAGATTGACGTAAATCCCCATGGCGGATGCATTTTTCTCCATCTCATCCAAAATCAACAGGTCGTAGATTTTTTCCATCGCGAAGATCATCTCGGGCGTGCCGAGGCGCACTGGTGATTGGTTGTGCAAAATCTGCTGTGCCAAGGTTTGCTTTTCAGTGTCCGATGCCAAAATCCAGTCTGGCCAAACCCATGCGCTGTTCGGGCGGCGCACGCCGACATCAAGGATGATGAAAACCTTACGACTTGCAGATACGTATGGCCCCCCAATTGAGTGCTTTTGCCAAGGGCTTGTGAGTGCCAGCCGCCCCCGTGTCAGCGTCTCGTACCGCCCTCCGGTTTCGAACCCAACGGTGCCATTCAACACCATTGAAATTTCAATACCTTCGTTGAAATGCGGCTTCACATACCAGTCCTGATCCCGATCACAGTCCCAATACCCAATCGCACGAACGCCGTCTAAAACGTTGTTTTTCAGATGTTTACCTGGATACTGCCCGCGCACCCAAGCGCCACCACGCAGATCGCCCCGCTCAATGGCGTTCCTGTAATCCACACATGCATCAGCGGTATACTCACTCCCATCCGCCTGAAAAATGGCCGGATTCTCTCCATCATCCATCGCTAAATCCTCCCGTGGAAAACTTACACTATCTTCCAAAACAATATCTCACAAGACGAGTTGTCGCATTTCGCGCATTCTGATTCGCACAAGATGATTCTTGTTGAGATTTGGGAGGATCTTATGAGGACAGGGAGTTTTTCACGTTTCGCACGGCCAAAAGCTGTGAGCAGAACCCTGACAGGTGCATCACATGACTGATGCGCCACTTCTGATTTTACGCAACATTGTCAAACACTTCGGACCCAACAAGGCGCTTGATGGCATCAACTTCCATCTCGACGCAGGCGAAGTACTCGCCCTTTGCGGCGAAAACGGCGCGGGGAAGTCCACCCTTGTCAAAACTCTATCAGGTGCCCATGCGCCAGATAGCGGGGAAATCGTGTTGAACGGGGAGAGCTTCCCTGCCCTCACGCCACGCCTTGCGCTCGAACACGGCATCTCGACGATCTACCAAGAGAACATGCTGTTCCAGCATCTGAAGGTCTACGAAAACCTGTTTGTCGGACGGGAATTGCGCACAGCGAAAGGAATGATTGATCGCCCGCTGATGAAGCAGCGCGCCCGTGAAATCATGGACATGCTGGGTGCTGATGTGCCGATTGACGCCTATGTCAGCGAACTCGGCGGCGCCCAACAGAAAATCGTAGAGACCGCTCGCGCCGTTAATTCTGATTCCAAAATCCTCATTATGGACGAACCTTCTGCCAGCTTCGGCAAACATGAAGTCGAGCTTTTGTTCAAGGTTGTGGAGCGGCTCAGGGATCGCGGCGTGGGGATCATCTTTATTTCCCACCATCTTGAGGAGGTGCGCCGCATCGCCAACCGCGTGGTTGTTCTGCGCGACGGGAAAACCATTTCCGACAAGCCGATTGATGCGGTGGAGGAACAGGCCCTGATCAAGGACATGATCGGGCGCACCGTCGAAGAGGTCTGCCACCATGTGTGCAGCGCCACCGACGAGGTTGCGTTGGAGGCCACGAACATTGTCGCTCCGGGTGTAAACGACGTCAGTTTGACATTGCGGCGCGGCGAGGTTCTCGGGCTTGCTGGCCTCGTAGGCGCAGGTCGCACCGAGCTTCTGGGCGCGATCTTCGGTCGCAAACCTCTTGAGCGCGGCAGTGTCGCCGTGCACGGGACGACCAAACGGTTCAAAAGCCCCAAGGACGCAATTGATGCGGGCATTTGCCTGATCACCGAGGATCGCAAGATTGACGGGCTGTTTCTGGACCAATCCTGCCTTGCGAATATCCATATCCCCTATGAAACCAAACGTCGGGGGAAGCTGGTCAACTGGCCACGCGCCCGCTCCATGGCCAACGACATGGTGTCGAAACTCCGGATCAAGGTCGGCACGGTCGAGCAATCCGTGAAGAACCTGTCCGGCGGCAACCAGCAGAAAATCATTCTGGCAAAATGGATGGCCACACAGCCACAGATCTACTTGTTCGATGAACCGACGCGCGGCATCGACATCGGCGCCAAGCAGGAAGTCTACCGCGAAATCCAAACCCTGATCGAAGCGGGCTGCGCCGTGCTGATTGCATCGTCCGAACTCTCCGAAGTCGTCGGATTGTGTGATCGCGTGGCCGTTATGAAAAACGGCCGGATCACGACGGAACTGTCAGGCGCAGACATCACCGAACACAACATCATCACAGCCGCACTCTAGGAGACCGAACATTGCCTAGCCTTAGCAACACGCCCGCCGACACATCGGCGCACAACTCGCAATCCGCTTTGCAACGCCTCGGGGGCAAGATCTTCGAAAGCCGTAGCATCCCGCTGTTGATCGCGTTGATCGCCTATATCGTCGTCATCGCCCTCATCGAACCGAGGTTCCTGTCCCTCTACAACATCCGCAATGTCATGTTGCAGGTCTCGGTCGCTGGCATTGTGACCATCGGCATGACGTTGATGATCATCGCAGGTCAGATCGACCTGTCCGTGGGCTATCTTGTCTCGCTCGCCGCCTGTGTGATGGCGACACTGCTGAACCTGGACCTGCCTGTCGTAGTGATCATAGTTGCGGGGCTGGGCCTTTGCGTCACACTTCAGGTATTCGCCGGTTACGTGATCTCGCGGCTCAAACTTGAACCTTTCATTGTGACGCTCGGGCTCATGGCCATCTATCGTGGCATTGCCCTGTTGATGACAAATGGCGCGGAAATCCCGCTAGACCGCAAGTTCCAAACACTCGGACGCGGTCGCTGGCTGGAAATTCCGATCCCCGTTTTCATCTTCCTCGGGGTCTGTGTTCTGGCTTGGTTCGTCCTGCGCCACACCGTCTTTGGCCGTCAGCTCTATGCCGTTGGCGAAAACAACGAGGCCGCACATCTGGCAGGCGTCAACGTCCTGAAGTTCAAGATACAGGTCTACGCCCTGCACGGATTGCTGGTCGGACTTGCCGCCATGATCCTGATGTCGCGTATCGGCGTGGGCAGCCCGAACATGGCCGCTGGACTGGAATTGGAAACAATCGCGGCAACTGTTGTCGGTGGCGCAGCATTGGCTGGCGGACGCGGAACAGTCTTCGGAAGTTTTCTCGGCGTCCTGTTCCTGGGCATCATCTCGAACTCCATGAATATCATCGGTGTCTCGACATTCTGGCAATACATCATGCTCGGCTTTGTCGTCATCGGTGCTGTGGTTGCGGGCAGCCGCACCAAAGAAAAATCCTAATACTACCAACCAACGAGGAGGAACTAAAATGTCTATCAAAGCAAAAACCAAGGCGCTGAAAATGAGCGCGGCCGCACTGGGTCTTTTGACCGCGGTATCGGGAAGCGCCGTCATGGCCGAGGAGATCGGTTTTGTGCTCGCAGGGCCTGACATCTATTACCGCACGGAAGCGGATATGTTCACCAAACTCGCCGAGGCCGCAGGTCACAGCGTCACCGTGGCGAACTCCGAGTACAGCCCTTCCAAAGAGCTGGCCAACGTCGAAGACTTCATCGCTCGCGGTGTTGACGTGATCGTCCTGCTCTCGGGCAACGCAGAAAGCGGCACGCAGGCTGCTGAACGTGCAACCGAAGCAGGTATCCCGATCTTCTTCGTTGCCGCTCTCCCCTCGCCCGCAGGATATGACATCCCGACAGGCATGGTCAGCGGCGACTGGATCGGCATGGGTAGCACGATCGGTAAAGCCATCGGCGAAGCGCATCCAGGTGAGAACGTTGCCTTGATCGAAGGCGTTTACGGCCAAGGGATCGCTGAAATGATCCGCAAAGGCTTCGAAGAAGGTATCGCGGAATCTGGTGGCGGAAATGAAGTCGTCCTCGAAAGCTCTGGCAACTGGAGCCGCAACGGCGGGCTTGAGGTTACGCAAGACTATCTCGCGTCCGACAAGGACTTCTCTGTGATCTACGCCATGAACGAGGAAATGATGGCTGGCGCCATTCAGGCCCTCGACGAAGCAGGCCGCCTTGGCGACATGCACCTGTATTCCAGCAACGGCAAGGAAATCGGTTGGGACTGGATGAAAGAAGGCATCATGCTGGGCACCGTCGCGAACCCGCCGACCCTTGAAGCCGATCTGGTCTTCCAGATGGTCGAGCATCACCTCGCGGGCGAAGAATTCCCGCGCCACGTCTACAACATCCAGCCGATGTTGACCGCCGAAAACATCGACTCGGCCGTACCGTGGGAAATCGACGCCTATATCGCCAAGCGCGAAGCGGGTGAGTTGGACAACGACCTGATGCAGCAAAACGAGATCACCTCGATGGTGACTTGGTCGCCCAACAACTGATCACAGGTCGGTTTCACAAGGTGAACCATCAGATGTTCCACAGCCATTTTAAAAGGACTTGAAAATGAACACTGTGCCACAATTGATGGTTCTCCACGGCCTTGGGGCGACAACCGACCAGTTCAACGGCATGTTCGACACGCATTTTCCTGATGCACCGATCGCGATGAATATGCCTGGTCATGGTGAACGACCCCGCGAAAACGGGCGGGCAAGTTTCGACCGGTTTGCCGCCCTCGCCCTCGACGCTCTCGACCAACTTCAGGTTGGGAGCGTCACCCTCGCAGGAATTTCCATGGGCTCGGGAATTGCCGTCAAAATGGCACGACAACGGCCCGAGATGGTGAATGGTCTCATCCTGATGCGACCTGCCTGGATGGACAAACCTAACCCTGCCAACCTGAAGATCATTCGCGACATTGGGGTGTGGCTCTCCCAAGGGACGCAGGACGAGGCGATTGAACGTCTCAACGCCGATCCATTCTATGCCGATCTGGCGCATTCAAACCCCGCCGCCGCCAAATCCATTCTGGGCGCGATCACCCGCCCGCATGCCAGCGACTACGCGGAGGTCTTAACGCAGATCGTCGAAGACAGCCCCCTCGCGTCGCTTGCGGAGCTAGAAGCGCTCACCACAAAAACAATGGTCGTCGGCACTCCCGATGACCCCCTCCACCCCATCGAGATTGCACAGGCATGGGCGGCGAAAATCCCCGATGCGACACTGTGCGAACTGCCATCCAAATACACCGCCCCCGCGGCGTTCCAATCGGAATTGGAGGCGGCTCTCGATCAATTCTTAAGTCCAACAAGCACAAAAATTTCGGAGTGAGACATGATTACCAAACGGATATCATCTGAGGAAATTCGCGCGTCGCTACGCCGCAAAGTGGATGCGAATGAACCGATCATGATCGCCAGCGCGGGCAGCGGACTTGTCGCCAAAATTTTGGAACGCGAAGGGGTTGATTGCATCAACACTTTCTCCGGCGCTCGGCTTCGCTCCAACGGGATGGGCACGATGTCGATGATGTGGCCGATTCTGGATTCCAACAAACAGACGCTGGATTACACCCGCGAAGACGTCATGCCAGCCCTGTCGGGCAAAGCCTTCGTCTGTGCTTGCCTGAACGCCAACGACCCCTTGAAAGACATGCGCATGGTTCTGGAGGACTGTATGCGCATGGGCGTCAACGCAGTCTCCAACATCGGCCCCTCCATCAGCTACGTCGACAAAGACAGCGAAATTTTCAAAGTGCTCACCAGCGCGGGCATCACACTGCAAAACGAGATCGATATGCTCGTTCTGGCGCGCGAAATGGGCATGGTCACTGTTGGTCTGGCCTTCACCAAAGAAGACAGCATCGCACTGGCCGAACAGGCCAAGCCGGACATTTTCTGCTACCACGCAGGCACGACGAAGGGCGGCCTGACGGGATACGACAACGGCACGACCATCGAACAAACCGCCGCCGAAACCGAAGACGTCTATGAAGCTGTTCGCGCGGTATCGCCTGAAAGCCTTCTCGTCGGTCACGGCGCGGCAATGGAAACCCCCGAGGACGCACAGTTCATGCTGGCAAACACCAGCGGGCACGGCTTCTGGACCGGATCTTCGACCGAGCGCCTGCCGATCGAACGCGCCGTAACCAACGCGGCTACCGAATTCCGCTCTCTCGGTTTTTCGAAAGGGAGCAAATAATGACCAAGACAATTGCCATCCTCGCAACTCTGGACACGAAATCTGACGAATGCGCATTTCTTGCGCAGGAAATCACCCGACTCGGCGCAACACCCCTTTTGGTCGATATCGGAGTCGTCGGGGACTCCGACCTGTCGGCGGACATTCCCGCTAGTGAAATCGCAGAGCTCGGCGGCACTTCTCTGTCCGATCTCCGCACCAACCCAAGCCGCGAAACCGCCTCCAAAGTGATGGTCGACGGCGCCACGCGCAAGATCCTCGACCTACTCACATCGGGTCGCATTCACGGCATTGTCGGCCTTGGCGGGACACAAGGCACCAACAACTGCACCCAAGTGATGCAAGCCCTGCCCTACGGCTTCCCGAAGGTAATGCTTTCGACAATGGCCTCTGGCGACACCTCTGGGTATGTCGGCATCAAAGACATCACCATGATGTTCTCCGTGGCCGACATCCTTGGCCTCAACCCCCTATTTCGCGCCATTGTGTCGAATGCAGCAGGCGCGGTCGTGGGTATGGCAAATGCCTATCAACCGATTGCTTTCGATCCCGACAAACCCGTTGTGGGCATCACCAACCTTGGCGTTCTTACCCAAGGCACCATGCGCGCCATGGAGAAACTCTCCGAACAGGGATTTGAAACCATTGTATTTCATGCCGTCGGCTCTGGCGGTCGGGCAATGGAACAACTCATGCGCGAAGGCCTTATTCAGGCTGTTTTCGATTTTGCTTTGGGCGATATCGTCGATGCCATCGGTGGCGGCATTCGCGCCGCAGACGAAACCCGCCTGACGGTTGCCGCCGAGCTCGGACTGCCGCAGGTCGTCGTGCCAGGTGGCACCGATCACCTCGGCATTCTGCTCGATACACCCAACACCGTGCCTGAGGCCTATGCAGATCGCGCCTATACCTACCACAATCCGGTCATTTTGGTCCCCCGCACCAGTGTCGAAGAAATGAAACAACTGGCCACCATTATGGCTGAACGCACCAATGCGGCGACGGGTCCAACGCATATCCTTGTGCCGACGCGCGGCCTGTCGAGCTACTCGATTCCAGATGGACCTTTGGAAGATGTCGCCGCCGACAAAGTGTTGGCGCAAGACCTTCAGGAACAATGCACCAATTCCGTCACCCTCGTAGAGGCAGGCGCGGAGGACGCTGAATTTATCGACCTCGCCGTCACCACTCTCGTCGACCTCATCAATCAAAAACGCGGAGAATAACGTGAAAACGCTTTGGAATGACGCCGAAGCCGCGAAATGCGGCACGGACCTCGAACTGCGTGCCTACACCTCGAAACTGATCGGCATTGAGCCGAAGATGGTGCTGCACGGCGGGGGCAATACGTCCGTGAAATCGACGCATACGGACCAGTTCGGAGATGTCCACGACATCATCTGGGTGAAGGCAAGCGGGTTTGATCTGGCGAAAATGGGCACCGAAGGCTTCACCGCGTTGGAGCTAAAGCCATTGCTGAAACTCGCAGGCCTCGACAGCTTGAGCGACCCTGACATGGTAAACGAGTGTCTGCGCGCGCGTCTCGACACCTCCGCCGCCGCCGCTTCGATTGAAGCGATTGTGCATGCTCTCGTGCCGTTCAAATATGTCGACCACTCCCATGCCGACGCCATCCTGACGATCTCCAACAGCCCAAACGGAGCGGAAAAGTTTCGCGACATCTATGGGGACCGTGTTCTGGTGCTGCCCTATGTGAAACCCGGGTTTGACCTTGCAAAGCAGTTCAAGGCCGCGTTGGAAGAGTATGACTTCGGCGCCTATGAGGCGATCATCCTCGAAAATCACGGTATCTTCACCTATGACGATGACGCCAAAAGCGCCTATGAGCGCATGGTTGATATTGTGGATGAGGCGGAACAGTGGTTGATCGAAACCAACGACGATCTCGAACTGTCCACCCCGCCGAAGCAAGACCCGCTGCTAATCGCCAAAACCCGTAAAGAAGTCTCCAAGCTTGCGGGCAAAGCGGTCATCTCCCGTCCCTCTGCTGCGATCCCATCCGAGCTTGTCCAAGAAATCGGCCGGCTTCTGCGTAACGGCACCTTGACTCCCGAGCATGTGATCCACAACAAACCCTTCCCCGCGATGCTCGACAATGACGGGGCGGGACTGGATGCCTTTGCCGAGGAATATCTCGCCTATTTCAAACGTGCCAACGACGACACGCTGACGATGCTACCGTCACATCCGCATTGGGCCATTTTTGCCGATGGGAACGCACGCAGTTTCGGCGTGAATCTTAAACGCGCCTCAGTGTCCGCCGATGTCGGCGCAACGACCCTGCGTGCAATGCTTCACGCGCAAAAGCTCGGTGGGTGGCAAGGCCTGAGCGAACAAGACCTGCGCGATCTCGAATATTGGGAACTGGAGCAAGCCAAACTGCGCCGCCAGAAGGCCGATGCCCGACTGGCGGGTAAAGTGGCAGTCGTGTCGGGCGCGGCCTCGGGGATCGGCGCGGCAACGGCTGCGGCATTGGCCGATGCTGGTGCAGTTGTCGTCGGTCTCGATCTAGATCCAAAGGTTGCCGAAACGATGAACCGAACAGGATTTGAGGGTAAAGTTCTCGACCTGACCGATGAGGCGGCCGTAGCGCAAGCCCTCGAAGAGGTGGTTCTGGACTACGGCGGGATCGATCATCTTGTCCTGAACGCGGGTATTTTCAAAAGCGGTCAGTTCATCGAAGAGCTGGACGATGCCACGTGGGATCAAAGCCTTGAGGTGAACCTGAGCGCCCATAGAAAGACCCTGAAGCTGGCAACCCCCTATCTGAAACAGGGCATTGATCCGGCAGTTGTCTTCATGGCCTCGCGCAATGTCACGGCGCCAGGTCCGGGCGCTGCGGCCTATTCCGTTGCCAAAGCGGGGCTGACGCAGTTGATGCGCGTGGCTGCTCTGGAACTCGCGCCCGAGGGTATCCGCGTTAACGCTCTGCATCCCGACGCCGTATTCGACACCGGCATTTGGACGCAGGAGGCGCTGGAACGTTCCGCGAAGCGCTACGGGCTGTCCGTCGAGGAATACAAGACCCGCAACCTTTTGGGCTGTGAGATCACCTCGGCGGATGTCGCCAATGCCGTGGTTGCCCTGTGCGACACGCTTTTCCGCGCCACCACGGGCGCTCAGATACCCGTCGACGGAGGAAATGACCGCGTGATCTGATCCCGCCGCAATCAACCAAGTTCAGCCTCCTTACAACATGGCCAACGAAAACCATGGCCATATGGAGGCTGGACTGCCTCTCCCCCAAAAGCGCCCCACAGAACCGAATTGACCTTGCCCCAAGTAATACGGAGCGATCCCGAAAAAAGTCACCTGATTTGAAGCGCGGCATCCACCCGAAAGAAGAGAAGCAATGTGGGGCTGGGTGTAGAGCTGGCGTTCGCCTGAAATGAGTAACAACATTACTTTTCTGGGACTTTGTGGCGGAGGCGCAGCCCACCTACACAAATAAATAAATCACTGATTTTTAACGCTTTCCAAAAGGAAAGCCAAAAAAACACACTTAACACCACATCATATTTAAGTCGCGATTGTGGCGCTTCTTGATCTGGTGAAACCGCAAACCGATTTCTGCGGGATGACATTCAACGCCGGTTTTCCAGATTTTATATTTCACAATCCGCGTTTTTTGCGCGTATTTGGGTCAAATGAATGCCCAAAGGTGAAAAGATGGATCTAAGAGACAAGAAGATTATCGCCGCTCTTCAGGAAGACAGCTCGCTTTCGCAACGCCAACTCGCGGAGAAGGTCAACCTGTCCCAGAATGCCTGTTGGCGGCGGTTGCAAAAACTCAACGAGAGCGGCGTCATCAAAGGTTCGACCGTTCTTCTCGACCGCGAAAAGCTCGATCTCGGCCTTGTCGTCTTCATGATGGTCAAGACACGTCACCATTCGGCGGATTGGCTCAAGGCCTTCCGAACGGCCGTGCTGAACATTCCCGATGTTGTCGATTTCTTCCGTATCGGCGGCGACTACGATTACATGATCAAGGTCATCACCGAGAATATGACCACCTATGATGCCGTGTATCAGCGCCTCATTGCCTCAGTCGAACTGGATTCGGTGACCTCCTATTTCTCGATGGAAGCCATCGCCGAGCAGCGTCCGTTGAAAATTTACTGATCGAGGGGATTTACGCGAATGGAGCCGACGACATCGCAGGAAAGCGCAAATCCGTAAGACCCCGATCTAAACGCATTCGCATATCATATGACCCAAGTTTCTCCGCAGTATCGGTTAAACTTGGGAGAAAATCGCAAGCGGACTGGGTTAACCTGTCTCCATATTCCACTGGAGATCACGATGAACCAGCACCTGTCCGAGCTTTCCGCCTTCGACCGTTTTCGCGCAATGTTGGGTCAGGACGACCCCATTGACCACCTGCGGGCGGGGCTGATCGGGGAAAGTGCTGACGTTCCTGGTCCGAACGGGCCGAACAAAATGATCTACGCGGATTACGTGGCCTCTGGGCGCGCCCTGCGTCAGGTCGAGGATTTTATCGCCTGCGAGGTTTTGCCCTATTACGCCAACAGCCACACCGAAGCCTCTTTTTGCGGCCAAACCATAACCCGTATGCGCAACGCCGCTCGTCGCGAGATTCTACGTATCTGTGGCGGTGATGAGCGACATGCGGCGATTTTCACGGGGTCTGGCGCAACGGCGGGGCTGAACCGCCTGACGCGACTTCTGGGTGTGTGCGATGCCGCACAGGCGGGTGAAAACCCGTTGGTGCTCATTGGCCCCTACGAACACCATTCCAACATCCTGCCGTGGCGCGAATCCGGTGCCGAGGTGGTCGAAGTGCCCGAGGCCGAGACAGGTGGTCCTGATCTGTCGGAACTGGAACAGATGCTTAAGGCCGCCAAAGGACGCTTGGTCGTCGGTGCCTTCTCGGCCGCATCGAATGTGACAGGCATTGTGAGCGATGTGGTGGCGGTGACGAAACTGCTCAATACCTACGGCGCGCGCAGTGTCTGGGACTATGCAGGCGGCGGTCCCTACCTGCCGATCAATATGATCCCCGCGCCCGATGTCGAAATTGACGCCATTGTTATCTCCCCTCACAAGTTTATTGGTGGACCTGGTGCCTCGGGGCTTTTGCTCGTTCGCCGCGAAGCTGTGGCGATGACGCGCCCGACCGCTCCAGGTGGTGGCACCGTGAGCTTTGTCTCGCCTTGGGGGCATGATTATTCGACCAACGTCGAGGCGCGTGAGGAAGCTGGAACGCCCAATGTCGTTGGTGACATCCGCGCGGCGCTTTGCCTGTTGGTGAAAGAAGCCATCGGACAGGAGCAGATGGACAGCCGCCTTCAATCCATGCGCCGTCTGGCCCTTGATACATGGCAGAAAACACCAGGACTGCGCATTTTGGGCAACCCCAAAGCCACGCATGTCCTGCCGATCTTCTCCTTCCTCGTGACCGATCCGCAGGGGCGCCCCGTCCACCAGCAATTGTTCACGCGGATGCTGTCGGACTACTACGGCATTCAGGCGCGCGGCGGATGTGCCTGCGCAGGCCCCTATGGCCACCGTCTGCTCGAAATCTCGCAATCGGAGTCCGAGCGGATGCGCACGGCGATCCGCAACGGGCACGAGATCGAAAAACCTGGCTGGACGCGCCTCGGCTTCTCCGTTTTGATGGATGACGAGAAAATCGAAAAGATCATTCACGCGGTCGATGCGTTGGCCCGCAACCCGCAAACCACCGCGTGCCACTACAACATGGACCCCGCCACCGCGCGTTTCTCTCATAAAGCCGTGTGACATGCCCCCGTGGCACACCGCCAAGACAAGCGGCGCAGCGGCGGAAAATCCGCCCCGACAATGGAGGAAAGAACGAATGAACATTCCTGTTTTGCGACGTTTTCCGCGTCACATTCCCGATTGCATCGGCGCGGCCTTGCAGCGGCAATGCCATTGTGATTGAAACTGAAATCTCAGGCGCAAGAAAATCACGTAAAAGCAACCAATCAGCGAGTGATTGACCCAAAATCTCTTTGTTCTTCAATGGTTACTCACATTGTTTTCGCACCAACGCTGTGATTTCATAGACTCGTTCGCGCCAAGGCTGCCACTTCTCTTTTGGCCGGATCAACAACATAGACGAATAGGGAACCACATGCTCACGACAAACAGTCAACCTCCCCGCCGCGCTTCGCGCTCGCGTGCCGCAATTGCCGCGCTCACCATTACCTCGGCGCTCACCTTCTCGGCCTCCACCGCTCTGGCTCAGGACTACAACCCGACCGCGGTCATCAACATCGGTTCGCTCTACGAGCCACAGAACCTCGACAATACCGCAGGCGCAGGTCAAGGCATCAACGAAGCCTTCAACGGCAACGTCTATGAAGGACTGTTCGTGCTGACCGACGCGGGTAACGTTGAACCGAAACTCGTTGAAAGCTACGAGATCAGCGACGACCAGCTGACCTATACCTTCACGCTCAAGGATGGTGTGACCTTCCACTCGGGCGATCCGCTCACAGCTGCTGATGTCAAAACCTCGATCGAACGGGTCACGGCAGAAGATTCCGCCAGCTCGCGCAAGCGGACGCTCGCCAACATCGAAAGCATCGAGACCCCCGACGACAAAACGGTTGTGATCACGCTCTCAACGCCGTCGATTTCCCTGCCCTACAACCTCTCCTATGTCTGGATCGTCAACGACGAAGCCGGCGACATCACGGCGAGCGAAGATGGCACCGGCCCCTACACCTTGCAGGAATGGCGTCGCGGCTCCGCGCTCGCGATGGTGCCCTTTGAGGACTATTGGGACGAGGCGCCCAGCAATGGCGGGGTGATGTTCCAGTATTTCACCGACGCAACCGCACAGAACAACGCGCTTCTGACTGGCGCTGTCGACATCATCACCTCGGTGCAAAGCCCCGACGCGCTGTCGCTGTTCACCGACAACCCTGACTTCACAGTGGCCGAAGGCGCTTCCACGACCAAGGAGCTTCTGGCCTATAACGACCGCATCGAGCCCTTCAACAACGTCGAAGTGCGTGCCGCTCTGGCGCGTGCGGTGGACAACGAGAAGCTGCTCAAAGCAATCTGGGGCGACTATGGCACCCTGATCGGTTCCTTCGTTCCGCCCACCGACCCGTGGTATGTCGATCTGACGGACGTGAACGCCTACGATCCTGAAAGTGCGAAAGAGATGCTGGCAAATGCGGGTTATCCCGACGGGTTCTCCTTCACCCTCGACACGCCCGATTACGACCCCCACCCCGTGGTGGCGCAATTCGTGCAAAACGAGCTGGCCAAAGTCGGCGTTGATGTGAAAATCAACATCATCACGGCCAACGAGTGGTATACGAAAATCTACAAGTCGCAGGATTTCGACGCGACCTTGCAGGAACACGTGAACCACCGCGACATCGTTTTCTACGGCAACCCCAACTTCTACTGGGGCTACAACAACCCCGAGGTTGTAGAACTGATCGCAGGCTCCGAACGTGCAAGTTCGGTTGAGGAGCAAACCGCGATGCTGACCGAAGCGAACAAGATCATCGCCGAGGATGCAGCGAGCATGTGGCTCTACCTCTACCCGCAGATCGTCGTGTCCAAGTCGAACGTGACGGGCTATCCCCTGAACGGGCTGAACGCACAGTTCTTCGTCTCCGACATCAAGAAAGCCGACTAAGGTCGGTTGTCATGTGGGCCGCGCGTCATTGCGTGGCCCCATCACCTTTGGGAACCTGAACAGACTATGCTGGGATATATCATAAGGCGGCTGTTTATCCTGCTGCTGTCTCTTTTCGTTGCCGCGATTGTGCTTTTCGTACTCTTGCGCCTCCTGCCAGGCGATCCCGCGAATGCCTTGGTCGGCGTGGGCGCCACACCGGAACAGATTGCCGCCGCGCGGGCGCAGCTCGGCTCGGACCAACCGCTTGGGATGCAGTTCCTGACCTATCTACGCGACCTCGCACATTTCGACCTCGGCAATTCCTTTGTGTCCCGCGCCTCCGTTCTGGACGAGATTTCGCGCCGCTTGAGCGTCACCCTGCCGCTGACCTTTGCCGCCTTCCTACTAGCACTGATCATTGCCATCCCCTTGGGCATCCTCGCCGCAGTCAAAGCCGACCGCTGGTTCGGCCTGTTGCTCTCGGTAGTATCGCAAATCGGGATTGCGGTGCCCGTGTTCTGGCTGGGCATCCTGCTGGTCTATGAATTCTCGCTCAACCTGCGCCTCCTTCCCTCGGGAGGCTTTCCGCTGCGCGGCTATGCCGACCCCATCCCTGCAATCAAGGCGATGATCCTACCTGTCCTGACCATTGCCATCGTCATGTCCGCCTCTCTCATGCGCTACGTGCGTGCCTCCACGCTCGATGTTCTCGGCTCCGATTTCCTGCGCACGGCCCGCGCATTGGGCGAAAGCCGCACCGAAGCCCTGATGCGCCACGGCATCCGCAACGCCGCCGTGCCTGTGATCTCGGTGCTCGGCATCGAACTGTCCACCGCTTTTCTGGGAGCTGTCGTGGTCGAACAGGTCTTTTCGCTGCCCGGCATGGGGTCGATGCTACTTCTAGGCATCCAACAACGTGACTATCCGAGCATTCAAGGTGTCTTGATTGTCTCCACGCTTCTCGTGCTCATGACGGGCTTTCTGGCCGATCTTTTGCAGCGCGTGCTAGACCCGCGCCTACGTCAGGGAGGCCGCCGATGAGTAGCGACACCCACCACACCCCCAAACGCAAGAACGTCACCTTCTGGCTCAGTCTGGTGATGGTCGGCGCGATCAGTCTGGCTGGTATCCTGTCCTTCTTCTGGACGCCCTATGCCCTGTCGGACATGGTCGGCGGACGGCTTGAAGCGCCGAACGCCACCCATTGGGCAGGGACAGACAGGCTGGGCCGTGATGTCTTTACCCAGTTGATGATCGGCGCCCGTATTGCCCTGATCGTGGGGTTGGGCGCCGTGGCCATCGGGGCCGCAATTGGCGTCACGACAGGCATTCTGGCCGCTTTTGCCACACGGTTCCTCGACGATGCCCTTGCCGCCTTTTTCGACATCCTGATTGCCTTCCCCACCCTTCTGGTGGCGATGCTGGTCGTGGCCGCGCGTGAGGAATCCTCGCTCGGCACCGCGATCCTTGCACTGGGCATCGGCCTGTCTCCCATCGTGGGACGTATCACCCGCATCCTTACCAAACAGGTTTTGGGTCAGGACTATATCACCGCCGCGCGTGTCTCGGGCACCTCGTGGCTTGCGATTGTGTTCTGGCACATCCTGCCCAACATCGTGCCCTTCCTCGCGGTCAATCTGGCGCTGCAATTCGGTCTGGCCGTGATGGCGGAAGCCTCCCTGTCCTACCTAGGTCTTGGTGCGCCGCCGCCCAATGCTTCGTGGGGCCGAATGCTGCAAGAGGCACAGGGCACGGTCTATACCGCGCCTTGGGGTGCCATCTTCCCCGGACTGGCGCTTTTCGTTCTTGTCATCGGGATCAACCTGCTGGCCGATGGTCTGCGTGACCGATTTGATCCGAGCAAGAGAGGCGTGTGATGAGCAACCTGCTGACCGTGAGCAACCTCACCCTCGCCACCTCCGACAAGGTGTTGGTCGAGGATCTCTCCTTCTCCATCGCCCGCGGTGAACGCTTCGGCCTCATCGGGGAAAGCGGGTCGGGAAAATCCCTCACCTCGCTTGCCATTCTGGGCCTTCTGCCTCCCGCGATCCGTCCGACGGGCAGCATCACCCTCGAAGGCGAAGAGATCGTCGGCGCGCCCGAGCGGCGCTTGGGCGGTCTGCGCGGCTCTGTCGTGGCCAGCGTGTTTCAGGAACCTCTGACCGCTCTGGACCCGCTCATGCCCCTTGGCCGACAGATCGCAGGACCAGTGCGCCGCCGCCTACAACGCGAAGGGCGCGACAGCGACCGTACCACCGTGAAGCGCGAAGTGCATGCCCTGCTCGACCAAGTGCGTCTACCCGACCCCAACCGTCTGTATGGCTCCTACCCGCATGAGGTCTCTGGCGGTCAGCGTCAGCGCGTGGCAATTGCCATGGCTCTGGCCTGTCAGCCGCGCCTGTTGATTGCCGACGAGCCGACCACGGCACTTGATGTCACAACACAGGTCGAAATCATCCGCCTGATCAACACATTGGTCGAGGAGTTGGATATCGCGCTCTTGTTCATCAGCCACGATCTGGCAGTTGTCGGACAGATGGCCGAACGCGTGATGGTCATGCGCAATGGCCGCGCCATCGAGACAGGCGACACGCAACAAGTTCTGACACGGCCCCAAGACGACTACACGCGCAACCTCGTTACCGCCGCACGGCGGTTTGATGACGCCTTGGAGGGACAAAAATGACCCTGATGACGGTTGAAAATGTCGGCTTTTCCTATGGTGCGGGTCAGCGGGTGCTAGAGGATATCTCCTTCACCGTCCCGCGCGGCTCCAACGTGGGGCTCGTGGGCGAGAGCGGATCAGGGAAATCGACCCTGCTGCGCCTTCTGCTTGGCTTGGAAAGCCCGCAAACGGGGCGCATCCTTTTCGACGGAAAGCCGCTTGAGGCCAAAGATTCCCGCTACATGCGCGACTATCGCAAGCGCGTGCAGGCGGTGTTTCAAGACCCCTACTCCTCGCTCAATCCCGCACACCGCATCCGTCGTATCGTGACCGAGCCGTTGCGCTCTCTCAAAGTGGCCGGAGATCACCTTGAAATGGCGCGGGAGGCGATTGCCGCAGTTGGCCTCTCCCCCGACACGCTGGAACGCTATCCGCACCAGTTCTCGGGCGGTCAGCGCCAGCGCATTGCCATTGCCCGCGCTATCGTCGCACGCCCCGAACTTGTTCTGGCCGATGAAGCGGTCAGCGCACTTGACCTGTCCACACGGGTGCGGGTCGTTGATTTGTTCGAGGAAATCTCCGAGCGCATGACAATGATCTTTGTCTCCCACGACATGGGCGTGGTGGCCGCTTTGTGCGATCAAATCGTTGTGCTGGACCGTGGCCACATCGTTGAAGCAGGCGAGACCGCAAAAATCCTTAAAGACCCGCAAAACCCCTATACGCGCAGCCTATTGGCCAGCATCCCCCGGATGCCCGCCGCGACATGACACAAACAGGACGAGACATGACAGCTTCCAAAGAGTTCCAAGACGCCCACGCACAGTGGTTTGAAACACGCCTGAGCAAACTGAAAGCCGACGATGGCTGGCTCAACCTGCTTGGGCGGTGGTGGGTCACAAATGGCACCTACACCATCGGCAGCGGCGCGGATTGCGACGTCATGCTTCCCGTCGGCCCGGAGCGCGTGGGGACACTGAGTTTCAACGGCGATGATGCGGGCACTTTTACGCCCGTCGACGGCGAGGCGGTAGACCTCGACAAGGCATCGGGCAAGATGTCGTGGCGTGCAGGGCGCTTCCTGATGGAGATCACCGCCCCAAACGACCGCCGCGCGCTGCGGGTCCGCGACACCGAGTATGACATTGAGGCTGCATTCAAGCCGATCTCGTTCTTCCCGTTGGACCCCTCGCTGCGCATCACTGCCCGTTGGGAGGCCCTGCCCGAGCCGATGACCATCGCCCTCGACACGGTGATCAGCGTGCCGACCAAAGTGACCGTCACCCATATCGCCAAATTCGAGTTGCGCGGGCATGAAATGGCGATGCTGGCCACATATGGCACGGCGGACAGGCCCCAGTTTGTGTTCCGCGACCTGACCTCGCTGGACGACACCTATGCCGATATGCGGTTTGTTTTCGGCGAGGAGGTGACAGAGGACAGCGTGGTGATCGACTTCAACCGCGCGACCAACCCGCCCTGCGCCTTCACCGACCACGCGATCTGCCCGCTTGCACCGCGCGAAAACCTCTTCCCATTCCGTATCGAGGCAGGCGAAAAACGCCTCTGATCTGACCTCTCAGGCATGCATGGAACCGCATTCGAATTTTGCGGCTCCAACCTTTTGGTGCAAGGTTCGGCAAGGACGCTCCTTGACAAAACTGTCGAGGAGCGACCCTTGCCGATTACTCCCCTATCTACCCTTAGGGTAACATCACACAGCAGCACCTCAGTCCGGCAGAAAAACCAAACGACGCCGATGGTCGCGCCCTTGTTGGCTGGCTGCTTGCCAAGATGTCCGGGGGCTCGCCAGTTCAGCCAGGAAGCCCGTCGATCTTTTCAATGGAGGCCAAGTCGTTGTCCCAGTTCGCGCGACTGGAACAGCAGATATGCGCGTTGGGTCGAATGTCTATCGGACTATCAAGCGATCCTGCTGGCACCACAAGCAGACTGATCTCTGGCTGGAAAATTGGCAGCGCGGACCCGCAGGTGGCGCAAAAGCTCTTCATGTGGCGTGAGTCAGGGAGCTTGAATGTCTTGACGTTTTCCTTGCCTGACACCCACGTGATTTTGGCAGAAGACGAAAACAGGTTTGCCGAATGGGCGGAACCTCTATCCTTTCGGCAGCGGGAACAGTGGCACAGGAAGAAGCTCTCGAACTTTCCCGATATGCGAAATTTCACAGTGCCACAAAGGCACTGTCCCGTGGTTGGATTTTCGTCCATTCACACTCCTCTCGACGAGCATATCCTGCGGCCAGTCCAATGCATTTCATTAATCCCTTCTATCCGTGTGCTGGATTCCGGTCAAAGGGGCTCAAAGAGAAACCGTCTCGGCGTCGTGGAGCATCAGCGGATTGAACACCATGCCTTCCATCGTTCACTGCCCATAGCTGCTTCTTAAGGCCGTAGCACGTCGGGATGAAACGCCAAGCTCTTGCCGCACATGATCGATGCATTTTCGAAGACGCGAAGGGCTTAGAAGTTTCCCAACACAGCCTCCTCCAGGATCAATCTATCCAACGTCAGATCTGAAACGGCACGCCGCTATCACCAAGCCGCCCAGTGCCATGACTCTCAACAAGCTTCTTTGTGAGCTCGCCGGATAGAGCCGCTCAAACATATCACACAGTGAAAACTACGAGGCAGTTCGAAAGGAATTCAGCACAAGGGCAAATCCACTTAAACACCTGTTGAAAAAGACAGCCCAAGGCGACCCATTCAAATCAGTCATAATTGTGAAATGGCGGAGGCTCAGTCCGCCATTAATTTCTATCAGGAAACTTCAAGCAGTTTTATTTATCACGCAATTACAATATTATAGGTCGAAAAAATGCATAACACAAACTAATATCATATCATCTAATCTCACGTTTTATGTGGGGCTGGATGTGGGGCTGAAACTCGTTTACTCATTCAGAACGAAGCGAAGGAACATCCCCATGCTTACAGACACACAAGCCCGCAATCTGAAGCCGCACGACAAAGCTGTCGCGGTTGGTGGTGTTGCAGGGTTGACCCTCAAACCTTCCTCGCGAGCGGGGACAGGCAAGTACACATTGCGCTATGTTTCCCCGTGCACGGGAAAGCGGCGCGATATGGGGCTGGGTAGCTACCCCGAGCAAGGTTTGGCAAAAGCGCGCAAGCTGGCACTTGAGGCGCGGGAGCTGATTGCATCAGGCGTAGATCCGATAGATCAACGCGACGCGGAGAAACAACGCGTTGCGGCACGTCGAGGCACCCCCACATTCGCGGAAGCGGCTCGGAGCGTATTCGAGGATATCGGTCCGGCTTTTCGCAATGAAAAGCACCGCAAGCAATGGATCACGACACTTACAACCTATGTCTTTCCCATGATCGGAGACATGCGAGTTGATCAACTGACGACAGCGGATTTCGCGCGCTGCCTCAAACCCATTTGGCTTGCCAAACCCGAAACCGCAAGCCGCGTCAAACAACGCTGTGATCGGGTGATGACCTGGTGCGTTGCCCACGGGTATACGCCGGTCAATCCACTTCCTTCTGTGCCAGCCCTGTTGCCAAAACAGGAGGGCA